>CAVPEW010000072.1:0-72149 GCA_963703565.1 uncultured Microthrixaceae bacterium
CTTGTTGATCTTGGTGACGTGGCCGGCGCCGACGGTACGACCACCCTCCCGGATCGCGAACCGCAACCCCTCGTCCATCGCGATCGGATGGATCAACTCCACCGTCATCGTCGTGTTGTCACCCGGCATGCACATCTCGGTCCCGTCCGGCAACACGATCGACCCCGTCACATCCGTCGTACGGAAGTAGAACTGCGGCCGGTAGTTCGAGAAGAACGGCTTGTGCCGACCACCCTCAGCCTGGGTCAACACATACACCTGAGCCTCGAAGTTCGTGTGCGGCGTGATGCTGCCCGGCTTGCCAACACCTGACCCCGCTCCACCTCCTCCTTCTTCGTGCCCCGCAACAACGCGCCCCGATGTTGTCGCCCGCCTGACCCTGATCCAACAACTTGCGGAACATCTCCACACCCGTGCACGTCGTCTTTTGCGTCGCCGCGGATCCCGACGATCTCCACCTCGTCGCCCGTGTGGATCACACCCTGCTCCACCTTGCCCGTCACCACCGTCCCCCGACCCGTGATCGAAAACACATCCTCGATCGGCATCAAGAACGGCTTGTCCAACTCGCGCACCGGTTCAGGCACGAACTCGTCCACCGCCGCCATCAACTCCAACACCTGCCCCGCCGCAACCGAATCACCCTCCAACGCCTTGAGCGCCGACACCCGCACCACCGGCGTGTCATCCCCAGGGAACTCGTACTCCGACAACAGCTCCCGAACCTCGATCTCGACCAGCTCGAGCAGCTCCTCGTCGTCGACCATGTCAACCTTGTTCAACGCCACCACGATCGCCGGCACACCCACCTGACGGGCCAGCAACACATGCTCGCGCGTCTGAGGCATCGGCCCGTCCGTCGCCGCGACCACCAAGATCGCCCCATCCACCTGCGCCGCACCAGTGATCATGTTCTTGATGTAGTCCGCGTGACCCGGCATATCCACATGCGCGTAGTGACGATTGTCCGTCTCGTACTCCACATGTGAGATGTTGATCGTGATCCCCCGCTGACGCTCCTCCGGCGCCTTGTCGATCTGATCGAACGCCATCACCTGCACCGACGGATTCGCATCCGCCAACACCCGAGTGATCGCCGCAGTCAACGTCGTCTTCCCATGATCGATATGGCCCATCGTCCCCACATTCAAATGAGGCTTGGTCCGCTCGAACTTCTCCTTGGCCATGAAACTCGCTCCTCGTACCGATCTAGGGCTTGGTGGCGGCGGCCGGGATCGAACCGGCGACACCTCGATTATGAGCCGAGTGCTCTGACCGACTGAGCTACGCCGCCTCGTAGGGCGAGCCCTCTGTGGGAATCGAACCCACGACACCAGCCTTACCATGGCTGTGCTCTGCCGACTGAGCTAAGAGGGCGTGGCCGCCAGGATGGCCGAGGGCCACCAGGGACGGCCGACCAGCATACCGACCCCGGGCCCCGGGCTCCAGCGAGGCAGGATCCGGTGCCGGGGCGCAGCACCACGGTCCGGGCTCAAGGCCCCGCCCCGTCCGACCGATCCACACAGGATGCGGATCAGGCGGGTCATCGTCGAGGACGGCGAAACCGCTCGCACGCTCGCCCTTCACCCGGCGCTGACGGTGATCGCCGGGATCGGCGCGGCCGCACGGACAGCGTTGCTCGACGAGGTGGTCCACGCCCTGGCCGGTGACCGGGCAGGGGTGCACGTGGAGCTGGTCGACCGCCACGGCACCCACCTGGCCCTGCTGCACCCCCGGCAGGCCCCCGCCCGGCTGGTGGACGTCGGGGACGGGACTGACCTCAGCGAGGCCGTCCGCGGGCCCCTCGGTCGTATCGACCTACTGAGCTCGCTCGGTTTCGACCCGGCCAGCGCCACCGCCACGATGCGCCTCGGGCCCGAGGACCTCGTCGACGCCACGCGGATCGACGCGGCCATCGGGCGGCTGGCCTGCCTCGACCAGATCGAGCTGTGGGAGCTTGCCGGCGGCGTCTGCCGTTCACGCGGCCAGGAGTCGGACCCGGACCGCGTGCCCGACCCGGGACCGGGCCCCGACAACGGCATTGCCGACGACCCTCGGCACCTGTTCGCGTCGCAGCCCACGGGCCGCCGCGGCCGGCGGCGACGTGGGCGCGGCGAGAACCTGCCACCTCCGGCCGCGCCACCGGACCCCGCCGAGCGGTGGCACGAGCTGGCCGGAGACGTCGAGGTCGACTGGGCCCTGGCCCACCGTGAGGAGATCGAGGCCGGCGCTTCCCTGCGCCGGCGACTCGCCGCGCTCGAGCTGATCTCGAGCACCGTGCCCGACGCTGGCGACGACGAGGCCGGTGAGCTGGCCGGAGCGCTCGTGGAAGCCCTGGTGCGCACCCGTCACGCCGGGGCCGAGGGACTCCCACTGGTGCTCGACGACCCCTTCGGAGCCGTGGACGGGTCGCTGAAGCCCCTGCTGCTCGAGCTCGTGGGTCAGGCTTCGCGCGATCAGCAGGTGATCCTGCTGACCAGCGACGACGAGGTCGCGTCCTGGGCCCGCCTCGAAGCACTCACCGGTGAGCTCGGGGTCGTCGAACCCAGCGGCGACGGGGCGACCAGCCTGCATCGCTAGGGTCGCCGATCATGGAGTTGCGCCCGGCGAGGATCACCGACGCCGACGCGATCCGCTCGATCTACAACCGCGAGGTCGAGGGCTCCACCGCCACCTTCGACCTCGTCGCGCGCTCGGCCGAAGATCAGCGGCGTTGGCTGCAGGATCGTTCGGGGGCCCACGCCGTGCTCGTGGCGGAGGCAGACGGCACGGTCGTCGGCTTCGCCGCCCTGTCCCCCTGGCGGGACCGGCCCGCCTACCGGACCTCGGTCGAGGACTCCGTCTACGTCACGCCCCACGCCCAGGGGCAGGGGATGGGCCGGGCCCTGCTCGACGCGCTCGTCGAGACCGCCTCCAGCCATGGGTTCCACGCCTGCTTCGCGCGGATCGTGGCAGGTCACGAGGCATCTCTGGCCCTCCACCGACGGTGCGGCTTCGAGGAGGTGGGCATCGAGCGCGAGGTGGGTCGCAAGTTCGGTCGTTGGCTCGACGTGGTCGTGATGGAGCGCCTCCTCGTCGATCGCTGACCTCTGTAGGTTCCTACTTGGAACACATTGAAATTGTATGAAATAGTCTGTAACGTCCTCCACATGGAGTCACCACCGTCAGCGCCGTCAAGGCAGTCATCGCCGTCGCCCGTGAGCGCCCGCCGGCGGCGGCGGCGGCGAAGGGTCGGATCCATCGCCGTCGCGTTGCTCGCCGGGGGCCCGGCGGCAGGGCTGCTGGGCACGGCCTCGGTGGCCGGCGCCACCACCGTGGATCCGTCGACGGCGTGCCCCGGGCCGCTCGACCACGTGAGCTTCGAGGACGTCCCGGACGATTCCACCCACGCTCGAGAGGTCGGCTGCGCCAGCTGGTGGGAGGTAGCGATCGGCGGCACCGACGGGTGGTTCGAGCCCGCCGCCACGACCAGGCGGGACCAGGTGGCCAGCATCGTGGCCCGACTGGTCGACCGCCTCGGTGGCGTCCTCCCCGGCTATGCGCCGAACCCCTACCGCGACGTCGACCCCGGCAGCCCGCACGTCGACGCCATCGCCCGGATCACCGCCGTCGGCATCGCGCAGGGCACCGGCGACCGGAACTTCGATCCGGACCGCTCGATGACCCGGGCCCAGATGGCGACCCTGGTCGTCCACGCCTACGAGTACGCGCGCGGCATGGCCCTGCCGACCGGGCCCGACTACTTCACCGACGACGAAGACTCGGTCCACGAGGACGAGATAGACAAGGCAGCCCTGGCCGGCTTCGTCGCCGGGGTGGGCGACGGCCGCTTCGATCCCGAGCGGGCGCTACGGCGAGACGAGGCCGCCGCGTTCGCCGTGCGGGCCCTGGGCCTCGCGGTGCAGTCCGGCGCCACCCAGGTCCCGGTCGAGCACGCCTCGTTCGAAGGCACCGGCACAGCGGCCTCGGCGCCCTTCCGACTCCGCAGCGGCCAGTACGCCGCCAGTTGGGAGTACCTCGGGGACTGCTACTACGGGCCGTCGCTCGAGCCGGTCGACCCCGAGGCCGACCGCATCATCCTGCCGGCCGGGGTGGGACCTGCGCCGGGGCAGGCACCGTTGGGCCACTCCGAACCCCTCGCTTATCGGCTCCACACTCCCGCAGGCGGCAACGAGCCGTGCGCCTGGCGGATCCGCCTCGACCGGACCGGCTGACGGCGGAACCCTGCCAGCGGCCCCCGAGCCCCCGGTACCGACCCGGGTGACCGAACCCGCCCTGGCCGACCACCAGGGCCCCCTCCTGCGCTGGCCCCGGCAACACGGTCGGCGCCCCTTAGCCTCGGCCGCCGTGCCCACCTCGTTCCCCCGCCGATCCGCTCGCACCCAACGGTTCACGCTGGGAGTACCGCGCGATGTGGTCGTACACCCCGGTAGGACCCGTATCACCTTCCTGCGCTCGTCGGGCCCACATGACCCGGTCAACGCCCTGTGGGCCCTCGACCCGTCCACCGGGGCCGAGACACTCGTCGCCGATCCTCGAGCCCTGCGTGGCGAGGGGCGCACGGGCGGCGGCGAGCGAGCCGGCGAAGTCGACGACCACGAACGTGCACGCCGCGAGAGACGCGGGAAGCCGCCACCGGCATCGTCGCCTACTCCTGCGACGCCGCCGGCCACCGCGCCGTCGCCGCGCTGGACGGCACCTTGATCGTCGCCGATCTCGACCGCGGCCAGGCCCGCCCGGTGGCGATCCCGGGACCGGTGTTCGACCCGCGCTGCGATCCCACCGGCCGATGGGTGGCCTGGGTGCTGGACAAGTCGCTGTGGGTCGCGCCACTCGACGATCCCGCCCGGGCTCGGCCCTGGGCTCACGATCCCGGCGAGGCGGTCTCGTGGGGCCGGGCCGAGTTCCTGGCCGCCGAGGAGATGGGCCGCCAACGAGGGTACTGGTGGTCCCCCGAAGGCGACGCCGTACTCGCCACCCGGGTCGACGAGACGCCCGTGGGCATCTGGTGGATCGCGGACCCGGCCCGACCGGCGGCCACGCCGCGCCCTGTGCGCTATCCGGCGGCGGGCACGGCCGACGCCGTGGTCGAGGCGTGGTTGGTGCCCCTCGAAGGCGACCCGGTCCCGGTTCCACGCGACCTGCGGCGCTGGCCTTACCTGGTCGCAGCCGGCTGGGACCGCCACGGGCCGTGGATCGCAGTGCAGTCCCAGGATCAGCGTGCAACCGAGGTCCACGCCGTCGACCCAGTCGACGGAACCACGACGCTGCTGGCCCACGACGAGGACACCGATTGGGTCGAGCTCGTCGCCGGTGCTCCTGCGCGCCTCGACGACGGTCGCCTAGTGACGACCGCCGAGCGCGGCGGGGCGAGGGCCCTGCTCGTGGACGGCCACGCCGTCACCGCCCCCGACCAGCAGGTGCGTGCTGTCAGTGGGATCGACGGCACCAGGGTCTGGTACGCCGCCAACCCGATCGAGGACTCCACTGTGGTGGCGCTGTGGCACTGGGACGACGCCGGAGGCTGCCGCCCCGTCATCGACACCCCTGGGGTGCACCACCTGTGCGGCGTGGCCGACGGCGTAGCCGTGGCACGATCCGCCAGCCTCGAACGGGACGGCGCCGTGACGCGTGTCCTGGGCGGTCCGACGCTCGGCTCGACCGAACCCGAGCCCGGGATCGAAACCCAGCCGCGCGTCGCTTTCGTCGGTCAGCGGCGGCTGGCGAGCGCCCTGCTCCTTCCGAGCGGCAACCTCGGAGGCGACGGCAAAGGCCTCCCGGTGCTGGTGGACCCCTACGGCGGCCCCCACGCGCTGCGGGTGCTGCAGGCGCGATCGGCATTCTGGACCTCGCAGTGGTTCGCCGACCAGGGCTTCGCCGTGGTGGTGACCGACGGCCGCGGCACTCCGGGGCGGGGAACCGCCTGGGAGCGGGCCGTGGCCGGCGACCTCGCCACCGCCGTGCTCGAGGACCAGGTCGCCGCCCTCGAGGCCTGGGCCGCCGTCGAGCCCCGTCTCGACCTGACGCGGGTGGCGATCCGGGGGTGGAGCTTCGGCGGTTACCTGGCCGCGCTGGCGGTCCTACGTCGACCCGACGTGTTTCACGCCGCGGTCGCCGGGGCCCCCGTCACCGACTGGCGCCTCTACGACACGCACTACACGCAGCGCTACCTCGGCCTACCGGACCGTCACCCGGACCGCTACAGGACCAGCTCCCTGATCGACGACGCAGCGACGCTGCGCCGACCGCTCCTGCTGGTGCACGGCCTGGCCGACGACAACGTGGTGGCCGCCCACACCCTGTCGCTGTCGGCCGCGCTGGTCGGAGCCGGGCGCGCCCACCAGGTGCTGCCGTTGACCGGCGTCACCCACATGGCGTCCCAGGAGGACGTGGCCGAGAACCTGCTACTGCTCCAGGTCGACTTCCTGCGCGAGGCCCTCGGCATCGTGGAACCCGGGCCCGCTGAGCCGGCCTGAGCGGCGGCGGGGCCACGCCCGGTCAGGTCAATGCGTCGACTCGCGCTGCGACGACCTCTGGCGCCTCGAAGGGCACCATGTGCCCGACGCCAGGCAGCACGACCAGCTCCGCCCCCGCTATCGAGGCGGCCAGCGCCCGGTTGACGGGCAGCGGTGTCAGGAGATCGACCCGGCCGGCGATGACCACGGTGGGCACGTCCATGGCCGCGTGCCCCGGCCGCAGGTCCATCGCCAGCATGGAGTCGAGGAAGCCGTCGCGCACCTCGGCGGGGGTGGCGTCGAGCATCCGCGACGCCGCCTGCAGGTGGCTCCAGCGCACCCGGCGCCCGAACGCCGCCCTGGCCGCGAAGGGGGCGAGGCGTCCGCCGAACACCAGCCGCAGGTCGACGCCGTGCAGCAGGCCGGCCAGCGGTCCGCTGATGCGGGCGAGAGGCAGGGCTGCCGCGGTCGCCACGAGCACGACGCCGCGGGCCCGATCGACGAGCAGGTCGGGACGCTCCACCGCCAGCGCCTGGATCGACATACCACCCATGGAGTGACCGACCAGCACGACGTCGTGGAGGTCGAGGTCGCTCAGCACCGCAGCCAGGTCTAGGCCCAGGCGGGCCATGGACCAACCCCCGGAGCCGACCGTCGACGCGCCGTGGCCGCGCTGGTCGTAGACCACGACACGGTGACCGCGCTCGATCAGACGTCGAGCCACCGGGCCCCACACCTGTCGGGCGTTGGTCCAGCCATGGACCAGGACGACCACTGGACCGTCGGCGGGGCCCAGCAACGACACAGCCACAGCGGCACCGTCGTCTGTGTCGACCACGCGCTGCTCACCACCCGGCAGACGCAGCGGATCGTCCCCCGGGGCCAACTCGAGGTCACGGGCGCGCCAACGGCGCGGTGCCGCCAGCGCCGCGCCCGCTCCCACGAGCAGACCGGCCCCGGCGACCACAGCCGCGCTACGGACGGCAAGGCTCAACCGTCGCGCCACTCGGCCCCCCGGCATCGGTACATGGGACCGACCGTACTGCTCTCGGCGCCGGTGCAGCGCGGCGGGCGAAGCCCCGGCCGCGGCATCGGCGCCCCGCCTTGGCGGGGCGCCGATGCCGAGGGTGGGCCGGGAAGGATTCGAACCTCCGTAGGCAATGCCGACTGGTTTACAGCCAGTTCCCTTTGGCCACTCGGGCACCGACCCAGGGGCGGGCAGCGTACCGGCCGTGGTAAGCGTGTCGCCATGCCCAGCTTCGACGTGGTGTCCGAGCTCGACCGCCAAGAGGTGCGCAACGCCGTGGATCAGGCGGCACGGGAGGTCGCGCAGCGCTTCGACTTCAAAGGCACCGACTCCTCGGTCGACCTTGTCGACCAGGAGATCGTGCTGCGGTCCTCGACTCGTGACCGCCTCGACGCCTTGCGGATCGTGCTCGAGGAGAAGCTCGTGAAGCGCAAGGTGTCGCTCAAGTCGCTCGACCCCGGTTCGGTCGAAGACGCCGCCGGAGGCACCGCCCGCCAACGGATCGGGCTCGTCGCTGGCATCTCGCGCGACAAGGCGACCGAGCTCAACAAGCACGTCAAGGCCTGTGCCCCGAAGGGAGTCCAGACCCAGGTGCAGGGCGACCAGCTGCGCGTCGTCGCGAAGAAGCGCGACGACCTGCAGGCCGTGATCGCCTCGCTGCGGGAGGCCGACTTCGGCATCGCGTTGCAGTTCACCAACTTCCGGGACTAGCCCTCCACGTCCCCTCCGCGCTGTTCGGGCAGGATGAGAACGATGTCCCGTCCGGTCGTGGTCCACGTCGAGGACGAACCCTCCGTGGCACGTCTGGTGCGCTTCTGGCTCGAAGACGCGGGTTACGACGTACGCACCGCTGCAGACGGCGCTGCCGGGCTGGCGCTGATCCGTCAGATCCGTCCCGCGGTGGTCCTCACCGACGCGCTCATGCCGGTCATGAGCGGCGACGAGCTCATCGTCGCGCTGACCCAGGACCCCGAGCTGTGCGAGATCCCCGTGCTCATGGCCACTGCCGCGGCCACGCCCGCACGTCGACGACGCATGCAGGAACTGGGGTGCCGAGCTGTCTTGGCCAAGCCGCTCGACGAAGCGACTCTGCTGGGAGCGGTGGTGGCCGCGCTCAGCCGCGCCGGCGCTTGAGGTCCCATCCGACGGTGGGACACCCATCGGTCGGCACCGATGTCAGTCCTCCGCCGGTGCCTCGCTGGCCCGCTGGCGGATCTCTTCGACCACGTTCGGGTCGGCGAGCGTGGTGGTGTCGCCGAGCTGACGACCCTCGGCCACGTCGCGCAGCAACCGGCGCATGATCTTGCCCGAACGTGTCTTGGGCAGCTCTTCGGTGAAGATCAGGGTCTTGGGCCTCGCGATGGCGCCCAGCTTGCGGGCTACGTGCTGACGAACCTCCTCGCCCAGCTCAGGCGTGGGATCGTTGCCGCCCCGGGGGGTGACATAGGCCATGATCGCCTGTCCGGTCAGGGCGTCGCTCGCTCCCACCACTGCCGCCTCCGCCACGGCGGGGTGGTCGACCAGGGCGGACTCGACCTCGGTGGTCGAGATGCGGTGGCCCGACACGTTCATCACGTCGTCGACGCGCCCGAGCAGCCACAGGTAGCCGTCGTCGTCGATCTTGCAGCCGTCGCCGGCGAAATAGCGCCCTTCGAATCGTGACCAGTAGGTCTCGCGGTAGCGATCGGGGTCTCCGTAGATGCCACGCAGCATCGACGGCCACGGCCTGGTGAGGGTGAGGTAGCCCCCGCCACGGCTCACCGGCCGACCCTCGTCGTCGACGACCTCGGCGCCGATCCCGGGCAGGGGCAGCGTCGCCGAACCGGGCTTGAGGACCGTCGAGCCTGGCAACGGGCTGATCATGATGGCCCCGGTCTCGGTCTGCCACCAGGTGTCCACGACCGGGCAGCGACCGCCCCCGATGTGGGTGTGGTACCAGATCCACGCCTCGGGGTTGATGGGCTCGCCCACCGACCCGAGCAGGCGCAGTCTGGTCAGATCGTGGCGCTCGGGCTCCTGGGTACCCCACTTCATGTAGGTGCGGATCGCGGTGGGGGCCGTGTAGAGGATGGTCACGCCGTAGCGCTCGGCGATGTCCCAGATCCGGTCCTTCGCCGGGGTGTCGGGCGTGCCCTCGTAGATGACGGAGGTGGCCCCGTTGGTCAGCGGCCCGTAGACGATGTAGCTGTGACCGGTGACCCAGCCGATGTCGGCGGCGCACCAGTAGACGTCGTCGTCGGGGTGCAGGTCGAAGACGTACCGGTGCGTGAACGCCACCTGGGTGAGGTAGCCCCCGGTCGTGTGCATGATCCCCTTGGGCTTGGCGGTGGTGCCCGACGTGTACAGCAGGTACAGCAGGTCCTCGGCGTCCATCTCCTCGCACGGGCACTCCGGGTCGGCCTTCGCCATGGCCTCGTGCCACCACAGGTCGCGTCCCTCGACCATGTCGATGGTCTGATCGACCCGTCGCACCACCACCACGGAGCGCACCGACGGGCAGTCGGCAACGGCCACGTCGACGTTGGGCTTGAGCATCGAGGGTGCGCCGCGGCGGAAGCCGCCGTCCGCTGTGACCACGACGTTGCACTCGGCGTCGTTGATCCGGTCCGACAGGGCGTCGGGGCTGAACCCGCCGAAGACCACCGAATGGGCAGCGCCGATGCGAGCGCAGGCCAGCATCGCCACCGGCAGCTCGGGGATCATCGGCATGTAGATCGCCACCCGGTCGCCCTTGGCCACGCCGAGGCCCTTCAAGACGTTGGCGAAGCGGGCGACGTCGGCGAGCAGATCGGCGTAGGTGATCGTGCGGGTGTCGCCCGGCTCACCCTCCCAATGGAAGGCGATCCTGTCGCCGCGGCCGGCGGCCACGTGGCGGTCGACAGCGTTGTGGCAGACGTTGAGCCGGCCTCCGACGAACCACTTGGCGAAGGGCAGGTCCCACTCGAGCACCGTGTCCCACGGCCGGTACCAGTCCAACAGCTCCGAGGCCTGTCGGGCCCAGAAGCCCTCCCAGTCGGCTTCCGCCTCGTCGTAGAGCGTGCGGCCCGTGGTCAGTGCACCGGCGACGAAGCCCGGCGGCGGCGGGAACGACCGGTCCTCGACCAGGTAGTCCTCGATCGCCGCTCCGGCGACCTGCTCGTGAGAGTCCTGCGCCATCTCGCTCCCCTTCTGCGACCCTGCGCCACGTCGGCTCCGCCCGGCGCCAAACCTAGACCGGGGCCGGCCGGCTCGGTGAACCCGCCGGACCCCGGCGCTCAGCGCCACTCGAG
This sequence comes from uncultured Microthrixaceae bacterium, assembly GCA_963703565.1. Taxonomy (GTDB): domain Bacteria; phylum Actinomycetota; class Acidimicrobiia; order Acidimicrobiales; family VFJN01; genus CAVPEW01. The sequence goes on from CAVPEW010000072.1 coordinate 10,752, forward strand.
CACGCGGAAGGCGCCGAGGCCGCCCAGGTCGGTCAACGCCGCCGCCTCACCGACCAGCGACCGGGCCCGCACGGCTCGCAGATCGCCCACCCCCGCACGCGCCGACCACTCCTCGCGCGCCGCTGCCACCAACGACTCGATGCCCAGCCCGGTCAGCCACTCGGCCTGGGTAGTGGACCGCTCGGGCGGCCGGACCACGCTGAGCTGGTCGGAAGCCACCTCGCAGGTGACGTCCTGGAGCCCCAGCGCCTCGAGGGGATGCCCTCCGCGCCGGTGGGCCCGGTAGGTCCGGACCCATTCGAGCCACGGCCGACCCGCCAGCTCGGCAGTCGTCGCGGCGTAGTCGACCACGAGCACGGCACCTCCGGCGCCCGCGGTGTCCAGCGCGTCACGCAGCCATCGCTGCGCCGCCTCCTGCAGTGGCGCCCGCGCCCCGGGCACCGCCGAGGGCGCGAGCCGGTCGAGCAGCTCCGCCCGCCCCGCCTCCAGCTCGACCAGCAGCTCGACCAGGCCGAGGTCGGAACGCTCGCCGCCCAGCGCGACGCGCACCTCCGCCCAACCGTCGGTCGTCCTCTCGGCGAGATCGAAGGCCAGGTTGTCGAGCAGCTCGTTCGCCAGCACCACAGCGGGGGCGTCGAGACGTGGGAGCTCGGTGACGCTCACCACGATGGGCCCGGGCGGGCCCGACGCCGGTGGGCCTTCTCCGTCGGAGCCCAGGCGCGGAGCGAAGGCGAGGGCCGGCTGCTCCAGCGACAGACGTTCGCCGTGCAGGGAGCGCTGCCGGGCCGACCGCTCGACGAGCACGTAGCGCATGGCGGGGGCACATGCCGGCCGCCCGGCGAGCACCATGCGGGCCAGCGTTCCCGGCCCGGCCCCGGCTTCGACCACCACGAAGGGGTCGGGCCTGCCGAGTCGCTCCCACTCGCGGTCCAGCGCCCGCCCCACCATCACGCCGAACAGGGGGCCGGTCTCGGGACTGGTGACGAAGTCGCCTTCGCGGCCCCCGGCCCTACCTCCCGCCTCGTAGAAGCCCCCGGGGCCGTACAGGGCCGACTCGACCACCAGCGAGTAGGGGACCGGACCGCGCCGGCGGATCATCTCGGCGACGCGATCGACGACAGGACCCAGCGCTCTCACGGTGCCGCCCCCATCAAGGCCCAGCGTCGCCCACGCCCGGGGCGGGGGCGCAAACCGAGGCCCTCAGGCGGGCATCTGGGAGAAGAACTGCTGCATGTCGAAGTAGTCGCGCCACGCGGCGATCTTGCCGTCACGGACCTCGAAGGCCCCCATGACCGGAGCCTCGATGGTCGCGCCCGGCAGGAAGAACACGTCGGTCCGCTCGGTCAACACGACCGGGCCCTCGGCTGCGATGTTGTGGATGCGGTACTCGATGCGGTCGGCGCCGGTGGTGAAGCTCTCGATCGTGGCCCGGATGGCATCGAGGCCGGTCACGGGCTCCACGGGCATGTTGTGGTAGACGGCGTCGGCGGTGAAGAAGGCCATGATGACATCGAGGTCACCGTCGGGCCACGCCGCGCAGAAGGCGCGGACCACATCGGTCGGGGAATCGGGCATGTACGGCCTCCGTGATCCTCTTGGACGTTACGCGGTCCTGGCTAGCACCTCGACGTCCGCGCGTGCGAGAGGGGCACGGGACCGGGCTCCGTGCCCCTCTCGCGTACCGCTCGACTAGGCCTGGCCCGACCGCGAGCCAGCGCCGGGGTCAGTTGGCCGGGGTCAGTTGGCCGTGGTCACGTGAGCGGCGGAGGAGAGAGCTGCTCGACGGCCAGGTCGAGGCCCCGGGCCAACAGGGTGCCCATCTGACGACGACTGAGGGTGCCCGTCGGAGCGAACAGCCCAGGCGCGGTGCCCGTGATCACCTGGACGTCGGTGAGACCGTTGACGCAGTCCTCCCCGGTACGCCCGTCGTCGTCGGTGTAGAAGTCGCCCACCGGCGAGCACACCGGACCGGACACCGGGGATTCTCCGAACACGAAGTTCAGCGCCCGGGCGAGCAGGCTCGCTGCCTGCTCCCGGGTGAGCGACATGGACGGGCTGTAGGTGTCACCACCGGTGCCCTGCACGATGCCGGCCTCCGTGAGCCGAGCGATGGCCGTGGCGTGGACGCTGCCGGGCGAGACGTCGACGAAGGAGAGGATCGCGTCGGCGGGCAGCAGCGCCTCGTCGATCGAGTCGATGAACCGTGCGACGAAGCTGGCCATCTGGTCGCGACGAACCAACCCGTTGGGCGCGAAGGTGGTGGCAGTCATGCCCTGCGCCAGGCCCCACCAGGTGATGCAGTCGATGGCCGGCGCAGCGGGATCGGTGGGCGAGACGTCGGTGTAGCCGGCGTCGGGCACGCCGACCGGACAGGCGAACTCGCTGATGTCTCGCGGCGGCGGCGCCTCGTCGAGGGCGCCGACAGGAAGGACGTTGACGAACATCGCTCCTACGGATGCCGCCCCGAGGGCGAACAGGCCGCCGCGCTTGGGTGAGATCCCCCTCAAGTGGGTTCCTTCCTGGTTGTCGGTCGTCGATCGGACGACGCCGGTCTGCCCGCTCTCAGACGTTCGAATGACGGCGCTTGCGAGCCGTGACCACCACGATTCCGACCGCAGCCATGCCAGTCCCCGCAACCTGGAGCACGAGGTCGCCCGAGTCGTCTTCAGAGGCAGCATCTCGCGCCGGGGAGGCCGCCGGGCCTCGGGCCACGACGAGATCGCTCCCGTCGAGCACGACGGTGGAGCCCTCGTCGACCACCAGGTCGGACAGGAGCGCTTCCTCTTCGGCGGCCGGGACCTGCAGACCCGCCGTGGACGGCGGCGTGGGGGCGGGCGTCAACCCCAGTGGCGACACGTTGGCCGAGCCGGTCCGCCCGTTGGCGGGTGCCGAGGCAGCCGGGGCCGGCAGCACCGCGAACACGCCGTGGAGAACCACGGGGTTGCCCTCTCCGTCGACACCCTCGACCGTGATGAAGTACAGGCCGGGCTGAATGCCCTCGGGCACCACCAGGTCGAACCTGGCGACGCCGCTCGAGTCGACGTTGACCGAACCGGCGAGATCGGTGAGACCGTGCTGACGACCCCGAGTGACGTAGATCTCGGCGGAGGAAATGGGGCCGAGACCCGACGCGGTGACGCTGAAGAGGTCACCCTCGGCGACCCGGGAGTCCGACACATCAACGGTGACCACCGGTGGGATCGGAGGGGGATAGGCCTGCGCTCCCGCCGGACCCGCGAGCATCACCAGCGCAGTCCCGACACCAGCCGCGCCCAAGACAAGCTTCTTGGCGATCACAGGGATCCACCTTCCTGTCGGCCCAGCCCCAGACAACCACTCGGCCATCCCAGACAGGCCCACGGTACGCGCCACGGCCTCGAAAGGTCAACGACTCGCTCTGATGTGAGCAGGTGTTCTCGTAGCCGAAACCTGGCCCAGAGGGCGTGCGCGCCCTCAGCGGGGCCAGAGGGTCGGCTGTCGAACGGGGCCGGACCGCGTCGCCCTCGAGCCGTCGCGACGGTCTTCGAGGCGCACCGTGACCTCATCGGGGTTCGGCAGCCCGTTGGGCAGGATCAACAGGTCGTAGGGCACGTCGCCCATGCCGCCACGCTGGCGTACCCTGAGCGTGCGGCGCTCACCGGGACCGAGGTCGACCGCTACCTGGCGCACGAACAATCCCCTGTCGTACAACGACGCAGCCGCGACTCGGCGGCCGTCGAGGGAGACCTCAGCGGAGGGCAGGGCACCGTAGACGAGCAGGATCGCCCGGTTGGTCGACTCGGGAAGGGGCGGATCCAGCGCGGATCCCCCCAGGTAGGGAGGAAGACCCGAGGCGGGCGCCTGGTTCGTCAGCTCCATCTCGAGCTGCGCGCTGACCGCGCCGTCGGCTTCGATGGTGACGTCGTAGCGCATCCGCCGCTGCAGGAACAGGTCGATCTTGTTGCCGGCGCCGTTGAGCTGGCCGACGTGGAGCACGTCGGTGGCGGGCGGGAGGCTGGCGTCGGCACCGGTCTCCGCGAGCAGCTCGGCAGCGGCGAGGTCATGTTGGGGGGGCACCCAAACCGCGAGCTGGTCGCTCGCCAGCAGGGGTGACACGGTGTCGATCAGGGTGGTCAGCTCGGGTAGGTCGAGGCTCTCGAGTCGGCGGCCCACGATGTCGGCCATGTCGGCGAGCAGGTCCTTGCGGTCGCGCTGGCGGCCCAGCTCCGGGAACTCGAGGTATTGGCGGCGGGTGAGGAAGTCCACGGTGTTGGCCGCGGTGAGCACCGAGTCGACGGCGTCGAGGCGCACGTCGCCGACGATGCCGACGACGGCCGCGAGCGCTTCGGGACTGGCGGCCAGCACGCCGTCGACGGGCCCCACCGGGCTCTGCGAAGCCAGCTGGCGGGCCAGCTCTGCCACGTCGCCGAAGCGCAGCGGGACGGTGACCGAGCGCCAGTCCAAAGTGACCCCGTAGCCCAGGTAGGGGCGTGCCCCGGGCGGGACCGCGATGGCAGCCTGGTCGAAGCCGCCGGGACGATTGAGGTCGCCGATGGGCCCGGCGTCCTCGTAGTCGAGCCGGCCACCTTCGAAGCGCAGGACGGCGTAGGCGCCCGGGAACCCGTAGCGGTTCCGGGACTCGACAGGGGTGGTGAACAACACCAGGTACCGCCGCGGCCCCTGGGCGCCGAGCAGATCGGGAGCGACGTCGAGGCCTCGGCGCACCCGACTGGCGCTGGTCAACGCGTCACCCGCATCCGCCACGGCATCGTCGAGCGCATCGGAGACGGGTCCGACCAGATACGAGCGATCCATGGCCTCGAGCCGTCCGACGGTTCGCGACAGCGTGGCGGTCAGCTCGTCGGCGGGACCACGGAGGCGGCCGAGGGCGGCGAGGTCGACCGTCCCGCCCTGCAGCGAGAGCTGGTCCAGGTCGACAGCGCCCACCGTTCGCCGGGCTACGGCGGCGGCGTCGCGGGCGGTGTCGACGGCGGTGTCGACCGCTCGTGCCTGCTGGGCGAGCACGGGCATGAGCCGCAGCGGCGCCCCGAAGGTACCCAGCGCTGCCTGCGCCGCGTCCAGGGCGTCGTCGGCCAGGGCGAACTCGCGCTCGGCGGCGGGCAGGTCACCAGAGCGCACGGCATCCGCGCCGCGTCGGAAGGCGTCGACACCGCGGTCGACGTCGCCGCGGGCGTTGAGCACGGCCAACCCGGCGAGCGCGGTGATCGCGACCGCCACGAGGGACGAGCCGAGGAACCAGCGCAAGGCCATGCGCCGAGTGCGCGAGCGCATCCCGGTCATGCCGACGACGATCACGCTGATCGCCACGATGCCGGAGCTCGCCGCGTCTGCCCAGGCGTCGCCCGTCCCGGCACCGGTGAGCAGCCCGAGGCCTGTCAGAGCGGCGGCGAGGGTGGCCAGACGGCGCCTACTGCTGAACTGCAGGGCGTTCACGAAGCCCACCGCGACCGCAGCCAAAGCGAAGGCCAGCGAGGTGGCGCTGCCCGCGAGCAAGACCGTACCGGCGCCGGCCAGCAGCAGTGGCGTTCGGGGCGCGTGGCCGCCGACCCAAGCCAAGGCAGCGACGAAGCCAGCGCACCACAGCGCATCGATGGCCGCGGCGCCGGTCGCCTCGGCGGCGAGAGAAGCTCCCGCTCCAGCGGCCAGCACGACCAGCGCTCGACGTTGCCAGCGACGACCGAAGGGTCGCGGGCCGACTGCGACCATTACGCCCCGACTACGCCGAGGACCGGTGCGCCGGGAGCTCGACCGCGACGCCCTCGTCTTCGGCTCTGCCCCCGCCGGCTTGTTCGGCAGGATCAGGCTCGGCCTTGCGGCGGGCCCGTCGCCCGCGGCGCCCGCGGCGGTCCTCGCTGTAGCCGTACCCGCCGTAGCCGTAGCCGCCGTAGCCGTAGCCGCCGTAGCCGGCGCCGGTGGGCACGCCGTAGAGCACGAAGCCGAGCAGCGGGGCATTCACCTGGGCCAGGAGCTGCACGGTGCGATCCAAGGCGTGGCGCTTGGTGCGCTGGACGTTGACCACCACGACCGTGGCATCGGCCAGGCGGGACACGACCAGGGCGTCGGTCACGGGAAGAACCGGAGTGGAGTCGAGCACGACCATGTCGAACTGCTCGCCCAAGGCTTCGACCGCGCTGGCGGCGCGCTGGGAGGCGAGCAGCTCGGATGGGTTCGGCGGCGGTGAGCCCGACGGCAGCAGGCTGGTTGCCGAGTCGATGCGGCGCAGCGCGTCGCCCAGTGGTGCGTCGCCCACGAGCACGTCGGTAAAGCCCGGCGTGAGCGCTTCGCCGAACCTTCCGTGGATCCGTGGGCGGCGAAGGTCGCAGCAGACCATCACGACCCGGTCGCCGCCCTGGGCGAGGGCGACGCCCAGGTTGGCCACAGTGGTCGTCTTGCCGTCGCCGGTGATCGGGGAGGTGACCTGCACCACGCTGACGGCGCGTTCTATGCCGGCGAACTTGACCGCTGTGCGCAGCGACCGAAAGGCCTCCGCAGTCAGCGACCGTGGGTCGTCGCGCACCGCTACATAGCTGCCATCCACGGAACCGTCGGCTTCGGGCACGAGGGCCAGCACGGGCACGGAGGGAAAGGCCCGTTCCAGATCGGCAACGCTGCGGATGCGTTCGTCGAGGCTGTCGCGCAAGAAGGCGAGGCCGACGCCGAGCAGCCCGCCGAGCACCAGAGCGATGGCGCCGTCGCGGAGCGGCTTGGGTGACACGGGATCGGTGGGCACCCCCGCCGGCGTGAGAACCTGGGCACCGCCGGACTGGGCGATCCCGGCGGTGAGCTGGAGGTCGTCGAGCTGCTGGCTGTAGAAGGACCGCTGGTTGTCGAAGGAGGCGATCTGGCCGGCGACGCCGGCTTCGAGCGCCGGACGCTGATCGGGATCGGCGTCGGCGAGCGAGGCGCGTACGGCGTCGATCTGCTGGGTCAGGGAGTCGATCTGGGTCTGTATCTCTGAGCCAGCTGCCAGCAGCTCGTCTACCCGCTGCTGGCGACGGACCTGTATGTAGGTCTCCACATAGTGGTTGACCAGGTCGGCCGCAGCGCGTGGGTCGCTCGCGGTGACAGCCACCGTGACGACATCGGAGGTGTCGCTCTTGACCGAGGCGCCGACGTCCCCTGGGTCGAGCGGCCCGGCGTAGGTGTCGCGCACGGCCTTCTGCATGGCACCCGACTCGAGGATCCGTACCTCGTTGTTGAGCTGGCGCTCGAAGTCCGCTGGGTTCCGCAGGGCCGCGCTGTCGCTGACGAGGCTCTCCGTGGAGCGCTGGCGGACCAGCATCTCGGCGTCGGCGCGGTACTCCTCGTCCTGGCGGAGCGACAGGCCGACCGCCACCCCTGCTACGAGGACCACGCACACGACCACCACGAGCCACTGCCGCCGGAGCACGGCGAGATAGGCCCGCAGGTCCAGCTCGTCGTCGGCCACCGCTGCGGGTGGTGAGCCGGCCTGCATCGGCGGGACCATAGTCCCCGACACAGCGCCGACCGGCCCGCGGCTTCGCCCGCCATCGAAGGCCCTCCCGTGCCGGCGGACAGGCGCGGCCGGTCCGGCGCTGGCATGGGTCGGCCCGGTTACTGCACGGAGTCGCCAGGATGACTTTCGCCACTTCACGTGGCGCGCTCGGTGGAAGCGAGACAGACTCTCCGCGAGCCAGCGCAGTCGTGAAGGCTGAAGGAGGGCGGCTGGGGAAGCGGCCCCTGGGGCAGGGCAGGTGGGAGCGAGCTGGGAAGAGGCAGGCGCGTGACCCTGACCAACAGCACCGGCGGAAGCGGGCACGACCAGCACACGGCAGTGCCTCACACGCCCGATTCCCTGGCCGCAGCGCCTGGCAGAGCAGCGCGACGCAGCCGCCTGCGCATCGCCAGCGCCGAGTCGACCCGTGACCGAGCTTTCCGCCGTTGGGCGACTCGCGCCGCCACTGGCGACGTCGTCGCCGGGGCGCTGGCCGCGGCCACTGCCCGCCTGGTGCGCTTCGGTCTCGACGAGGCCAGCGCGCCCACCGGGTTGCCCTACCTGGCCGTGGGCGTAGTGCTCGCGGTGCTCTGGCCTGCGCTGCTGGCGTTCTGCGGCGCCTATGACCACAAGGTGGCCCTGTTCGGCGTCGAGGAGGTCCGCCGCGTGGCCCGGGCCGGAGTTGCGTTGCTGGCATCGGTGGGCGTCGCCCACTTCCTGTTCGCGTTGGATCTGTCGCGTGGCTACATCGGCGTGTTCGTCCCGACGGTGTTCGCGCTCAGCGCGCTCTGGCGCTGGGCGTTGAGGGTCCGCACAGGCATCGACCATCGCCGTGGCGTCGGGCGGCACCGGGCGGTGGCGATCGGGCCAGCAGACGAGCTGGTCCGCCTCGCGGCCCAGCTCGGTTCCTCACCCGGCTCGGCCGTGGAGGCTCGCGGCGGTCGTCTGTGACGACGTCGGGGCGCACGAGCCGCCTCCGGTCGGGTTGGAAGCAGTTGCGCGCCTCGCTGACCGTGATGCGATCGTCGATTGGACCCGCCGTCCCGGGAACGGGCTCGACCTGTTGCTGCGGGCCGGTCGGCCCCATCCCGACGAGATGTGGTCGCTGGCCCGCCGGTCCCAGGAGCTGGGGGTGGGACTGGCCATCGCGCCGAGCCGATCCGACGCGTCCAACGTGGCGTTCGACTACGTCCCGCTGGGTTCCACGCCGATGCTGTTGGTGGAGACTCCCTCGCTCAAGCCGGCCCACCGGGCTGCCAAGGCAGCGTTCGACCGAACGGTGGCGGCCATCGGCTTGCTGGTGCTGTCGCCGCTGCTCGCGGTGATCGCGGCGATGATCCTGGTGCGTGACGGGCGTCCGGTCCTGTTCCGCCAGCGCCGAGTGGGCCGAAGCGGCGAGACGTTCGGCCTGTGGAAGTTCCGAACGATGGTGCCCGAGGCGGAGTCGCGCTTGGGAGAAGCTCGCGGGCTGCAACGAGGCCGACGGGCCACTGTTCAAGGTGCGCGACGATCCGAGGGTGACGACGGTGGGGGCCCGTCTGCGCCGGTACTCGCTCGACGAGCTGCCCCAACTGGCCAACGTGCTTCGGGGCGACATGTCGTTGGTCGGGCCTCGTCCTCCCCTGCCCAGCGAGGTGAGCACCTACGACGAGCGCACCGCAAGGCGCCTGGTGGTCAAGCCAGGGCTGACCGGCCTCTGGCAGATCCAGGGCCGCTCGGACCTGCCCTGGGACGAGGGCGTCTATCTCGACGTCATGTACGTCGACCACTGGAGCCCCCTGCTCGACATCGTGATCCTGGCCCGTACCGCCCGAGCGGTGCTACGCCCCGCTGGCGCGTACTGACCCAGCCGATCCCACGGATGGCGAGCTCGACGCAGGAGAACGCTCGTGACACGACCCGGCCGATGAACCGCCACCTACGATCGGGCATCGACATCCTGCTCGTCTGCACCGCCAACCAGTGCCGATCGCCCATCGCCGAGGCACTCCTGCGCAGGCGCCTGGACCAGGCGGGCGTCTCGGCGACGGTGACATCCGCGGGCCTCCGCAGCGGCGGACAGCGCGCCACCGACCACAGCATCGCGACGGTGGCAGCCCGAGGCCTCGACCTGTCGGCCCATCGCAGCCGCCAGCTCGACGCCGCGCTGATCCGAAGCGCCGACCTGATCATCTGCATGGCCAGGGAGCACGTGCGCGAGGTCGCGGTGATCGAGCCCGAGGCTCTCGCCCGCAGCTTCACGCTCAAAGAGCTGGTCCGGGCGAGCGAAGCCGTCGCAAGGTGCCACCGCGAGGAGTCGCTCGACGAATGGCTCGGCCGTCTACGGGCGGGCCGACGTCGAGCAGGACTGCTCGGAGCGGGCTACGACGAGGCCTTCGACGTCGCCGACCCGACCGGGAAGCGACGCTCGGACCACGAGAGGACCGTCGACGAGCTCGACCGCCTCCTCGGCCGGCTGGTCGCAGGGATCCGGGATGCCGCGGCGGGTGGTGGACCGAGGGACGCAGCGCTCGAGCCAGTTCCGAACGCGCCGGCCGGTCCAGTCGCCTCGCCTCTGCAAGCCACGACGCCAGCCACGCGGGCCACTTGAGCTCGTCGAGGCAGGCCGGTTCCCCCGTCGAGGCACTATCGTCGACCTGCCCCGCTCGTAGGTGGAAGAACGCTCGGTGCTACCCCTGACCCAACCCCTCCCGACGCTGACCCACCTGCAACGCCTCGAAGCCGAGAGCATCCACATCCTGCGCGAGGCGGTCGCCCAGGCCGAGCGCCCGGTGATGCTGTACTCGATCGGCAAGGACAGCTCGGTGATGCTGCACCTCGCGCGCAAGGCGTTCCACCCCTCGCCGTTGCCGTTCCCGCTGCTGCACGTCGACACCACCTGGAAGTTCCGCGATATGTACGCCTTCCGCGACCGCGTGGCGGCGCTGCCCGGCGTCGAGCTGCTCGTGCACCGCAACCCGGAGTGCGTGGCCCGCGGGATCAACCCGTTCGACCACGGCTCGGCGTTGCACACCGACCTCTGGAAGACCGAAGGGCTCAAGCAGGCCCTCGACGAGAACCGCTTCGACACGGCGTTCGGCGGGGCACGGCGTGACGAGGAGCGCTCGAGGGCCAAGGAACGGGTGTTCTCGATGCGCTCGGCCCAGCACCGGTGGGACCCCAAGCGCCAGCGGCCCGAGCTGTGGCACTCCTACAACGCCCGACGCAGCCCCGGCGAGACGGTCCGAGTCTTCCCACTGTCGAACTGGACCGAGCTCGACGTCTGGCAGTACGTCCACCTCGAGCAGATCCCGATCGTGCCGCTCTACCTGGCCGCGCCGCGCCCAGTCGTCGAGCGCGACGGCACCTGGATCATGGTCGACGACGATCGGATGCCCCTACGGCCCGGTGAGCAGCCCCAGATGCGGTCCGTGCGGTTCCGCACGCTCGGCTGCTACCCGCTGAGCGGAGCCATCGAGAGCGAGGCCACGACCCTGGTTGAGGTGATCCAGGAGATGCTCCTGGCAACCACCTCCGAACGGCAGGGCCGCCTCATCGACCACGACTCGTCGGCCTCGATGGAGCGCAAGAAGCAGGAGGGCTACTTCTGATGGCGCACTCCTCGGAGCTCATCGCCACCGACATCGAGGGCTACCTGCGAGCCCACCAGCACAAGGGGCTGTTGCGGTTCCTCACCTGCGGCAGCGTCGACGACGGCAAGAGCACTCTCATCGGGCGCCTCCTGTACGAGTCCAAGCTCGTATACGAGGACCACCTCCGCAGCCTCGAGGCCGACTCACGCACGATGGGCACACAAGGCGGCGAGCTGGACCTGGCCCTGCTCGTGGACGGGCTGGCCGCCGAGCGCGAGCAGGGCATCACGATCGACGTGGCGTACCGCTTCTTCTCGACCGATCGACGCAAGTTCATAGTCGCCGACACGCCCGGGCACGAGCAGTACACCCGCAACATGGTCACCGGCGCCTCGACCGCCGAACTGGCCGTGATCCTCGTGGACGCGCGCAAGGGGCTCCTGACCCAGACCCGCCGGCACAGCTTCCTGGTCTCGCTGCTCGGCATCCGCCACGTCGTGCTCGCCGTCAACAAGCTCGACATGGTCGGATACTCCCAGGAGGTCTTCGAGCGGATCTGCGCCGACTACCGCCACTTCGCCGCCGACCTCGAGATCGAAGAGGTGACGTGCATACCGCTGTCCGCGCTGCGCGGCGACAACGTCACCGGGCCCAGCCCGAACACGGCCTGGTACCAGGGTCCCAGCCTGATCGGGCACCTCGAGACCGTCGAGGTCGACGACGCCGCGGCGACAGCGCCGTTCCGGTTGCCGGTGCAGTGGGTGAACAGGCCCCACCAGGGGTTCCGGGGGTTCTCCGGGTTGATCGCGGCGGGGAGCATCCGACCGGGAGACCGGGTCCGGGTCCAACCCTCGGGAACCCAGACCAGCGTCGACCGGATCGTGACGGCCGACGGCGACCTCGCGGTCGCCGTCGCCGGGCAGTCCGTGACGATGACCCTCGCCGACGACGTCGATGCCAGCCGGGGCGACCTGATCAGCGCGGCCGAGGCGCCAGCAGAGGTCGCTGATCAGTTCGAGGCCGACCTGGTCTGGATGGCGGAGCAGCCCCTGCTTCCCGGCCGTCCGTACCTGTTCAAGCTGGGCCCCCTCACGGTGGGGGGCACTGTGACCGACCTCAAGCACACCGTCGACGTGAGCTCCCTCGAGCATGGCGCGGCCAAGGTCCTCGGCCTCAACGAGATCGGTGTCGTCACCCTCGGCCTCGATCGGACCGTGCCCTTCGACTCCTACCGCGACATCCGGGAGACCGGCTCGTTCATCGTGATCGACCGGGTGACCAACGACACCGTCGGTGCAGGCATGCTGCGGTTCGCCCTGCGCCGGGCACACAACATCCACTGGCAGGCGGTCGAGGTAGACAAGACCGCTCGTTCGACGCTGGCCCACCAACGGCCGGCGGTGGTCTGGTTCACCGGGCTGTCCGGCGCCGGCAAGTCGACCATCGCCAACCTGGTGGAGAAGCGCCTCCACCTCGACGGCCGACACACCTACCTGCTCGACGGCGACAACGTCCGCCACGGACTCAATCGCGACCTGGGGTTCACCGAAGCGGACCGGGTCGAGAACATCCGACGCGTGGCCGAGGTCGGTCGCCTCATGGTCGATGCCGGGCTGATCGTGCTGGTGTCGTTCATCTCACCCTTCCGCGCCGAGCGCCGCTTCGCCCGCGACCTGGTGGAACCTGGCGAGTTCTGCGAGGTGTTCGTGGACACGCCCCTCGCCGTGGCCGAGCACCGCGACGTCAAGGGGCTGTACCGCAAGGCCCGGGCAGGCGAGCTCGCGAACTTCACCGGGATCGACTCGCCCTACGAGCCACCGGTGGATCCCGAGGTGCACCTCGACACCACCGCCCTGTCGCCCGAGGAGGCGGCCGCGGAGGTGGTCGCGCAGCTCCGGGTGATGGGCATCGTGGCCTGACGTCACCGGCAGCTCGCCACGACCGGCCACCGGCCACCTGCCACCGAGGCATGTGGTTGCTCGATACAACAGCCTGGGTCGACTCGATTAGGGTCGGGGTGATGCCCGCCTCGGCACCCGCGGTGCGAGACCTGGTGGAAGCGCTCGGCCAAGTTGCCCGCCAGGCCACCCTGCCGCGCTTCGCCGACCTCGTCGCCGCCAACGCGGGGGTTCCCCTGGAGCGCTCCGCCTACGAGTTGCTCGTGCGCCTGGAGGTAGGACCCGTCCGGGTGTCCGATCTCGCCAATGCCCTACGCCTCGACGTGTCGACCGTGAGCCGGCAGGTCGACGCGCTCGAGGAGTCGTCCTACGCCCACCGCCAACGCCACCCCACCGACGGAAGGGGCTGGCTGGTGGTGATGGACCCGGTCGGCGCGCAGGCGGTCCAGGCCCACCGCCGAGCCCGGGTGGAACTGTTCGGTCGGCTGCTCGAAGATGCCGACGACTGCGAGTTGCGCGTCGTGACCGCCGTGCTGGGCCGCCTGGCAGCCCGGCTCCAGTCGCTCGACGCCGAGGGGCTCCAACCGCACCTGCCCGTCTCCGGCTGAGCCGAACCGCCGGGCGCGGCACGCCAACGGGCCTCACCCGGGCTTCAGGGCGGCGATGCGTGCAGCGGCCCGTCGACCGCCGGGCGCGACGCCCACCGGTGCGCGCCCAGGGCGGTCGCGCCGGTGCAGACGCCCGCCAGAACCGCTACCAGGGTCGGTGCGTCGAGCAGCTTGGCCGCCGAGGCCACCAGCACGGTGACCAACAGCGGGCGGATCACCTGGGCCGGTGCCCGCGAGGAGATCCGCGCCCCGACGTAGACCCCCGGGATGCTGCCCAGCAGCAAGGTGCCGGTCAGGCCCATCCGGAGGTCGCCGAAGAGGAGGTGACCCAGCGATGCAGACCCCACCAGGGGCACGGCCTGCACGAGGTCGGTCCCCACCAGGGCAGCGGGTTCGAGCGCGGGGTACAGCCACAGCAGCAGCACGATGATCAGCGAGCCCGACCCCACCGAGGTCATGCCGACCATGAGTCCCCCGCCGACCCCGACCAGAAGCGTCGGCCACGGCCTGACCGCCACGCGGTCGACTGGCAAGGGTTTCGCCGGCCGGCGGGCCTGGACCAGCACCCGAGCCGTCATCGCCGCCGCCGCCGTCACCAGGGTCACCCCCAGCAACCGCTCCAGGGCGTGCTCGAGGCCCTCACCCTCGCCTCCGACCGCGCGGATGAACAGAACGCCGGCGAAGGCAGCGGGCACCGAACCGAGCGCCAAGCATCTCACGATGCCGCGATGCACGGTGCCCCGGCGGAGGTGAACCGATCCACCGATGGGCTTCATCACCAGCGAGGCCACGACATCGGTCGACACGGCGGTGAGCGGGTCGACGCCGAACACGAGCACCAACAGAGGGGTCATGAGCGCCCCCCCGCCCATGCCGGTGGTCCCCACGGTGAGCCCGCCGAGCAGTCCGGCTCCCACGATCCCGACGTCCAGTCCGGCCAGCTCCACCCGACCATTGTGACTTGAACAGTCGACATTGACGACTCGGGCCGGGGGGGAGGGAGGCTCTCGTGACGAGATCGTCGACGCCTGGTCCCGGCCACCGCTTCTGACTTCCAGAGCCGCCCCTGGAGGGCGCCGGCGCTGCCTCAGCCGATGCCGGCGGCGGCGAACGTGGCCAGATCGCCGAAGCGCGTCGCCACGTTCGACACACCGAAGACCACCGTCACCGCCGCCGAGATGGCCAACGCCGCACCGATGCTGACGGGGATCCGGATGGGCGTGCGGTCACCGTCGCGCACCGGGTTCATCCACATCGCGCGCGCGACGTTCGCGTAGTAGAAGAGGCCGATCACGGAGTTGACGGCAACGACCACGGCCAACGCCACCCCGCTCGCGGTGACGTCGGGCTCGAGCAGGGCACGGAACACCACGAACTTGGCCAACCAGCCACCCAACGGTGGGATACCGGCCAAGCTGAACAGGAACACGGTCATCAGCAGGGTCAGGCCCGGGGCGTAGTCGAACAAGCCGTCCCAGCTGTCGATCTCGGCGCTTCGCGTCTTGCGAGCCACGGCCAGGACGACCGCGAACGCGCCGAGGTTCATGGCCGCGTAGATGAGAAGGTAGGTGACCACGGCCTTCGCCGCGCCGTCGCCGTTGTCTCCCACCACTGCCAGTGGCGCCAGCATGAACCCGGCCTGAGCGATACCGGAGTAGGCCAGCATCCGCACGATGTTGGTCTGGCGCAGCGCGATCACGTTGCCCACGGTCATCGTCAACGCCGCCAGGATCCACATCATCGGCTCGACGACATCGTCACGGCCGGGGAAGGCCAGCAGGATGAGCTGGATCAGCGCCACGAACCCCGCTGCCTTCGAGCTCACCGCCAGGAACGCGGTGATAGGGGTCGGCGCCCCCTCGTAGGTGTCGGGCGCCCAGGTGTGGAACGGCACGGCCGACACCTTGAACGCGAACCCCACCAGGGTGAACACGACACCCAGGGTCACCACGGAGCCCGCGTCGGTGCCCACGAGAGCCTCGCGGATCTCGCTCAGCCGGGTGGAGCCCGCGGTGCCGTAGAGAAGCGACATGCCGTAGAGCATCACCGCCGTGGCGAAGACGCCCATCAGGTAGTACTTGACCGACGCCTCGTTGCTCTTGGGATCCGACCGTCGCCAGCCCGCGAGCAGGTACACGGGGATCGAGAGCAACTCGAGAGCGATGAACATGGACACGAGGTCGCGCGCCGAGGCCATGACGGTCATGCCCAGCACCGAGCACAACAACAAGAAGTAGTACTCGCCCTCCGCGTAGTCGCCCTCGGCGATGTAGTTGGTCGACAACAGCACCACCACGTAGCCGGCGAGCAGGAAGAGCGCCTTGAGCACCAGCGAGAAGTTGTCGACCGTGTAGGCACCGTCGAACAGCAACCGGTCGACCCCGTCCACGGCCAGGGTGAGCACCGGCACCATGGCTCCGAGCAACCCGGCGCCGGCGAGGGTGGGGAGGATCCCCTTGGCCGATTCCGGGGCCAGCAGATCGGCCAGCAGCACCACGACGACGGTCCCGACGAGGACCACCTCGGGCGCCAGCGCGTGCCAGTCGACCGCCGGACGGGCGAAGTCTTCCTGGGCGAGCAGGGTCGCCAGCAGCATCAGCGGCTACCGCCCAACCGCGGCCAGGGCCTGCGCGACCGGTCCTACCGCATCGTCGGTGACCGAGAACAGCAGGTTCGGGTACACCCCGAGCACCAGGATCAGGGCCAGCATGGGGGTCCAGGCGATCCACTCGGGCCAGGTCACATCAGCGATGTGCTCCTCGGCGAACTCCTCGGTGGGCGTGCCGAACGCCGTGCGCTGGTACAGCCACAGCAGGTAGCCGGCGGCCAGGACCGTCCCCACAGCGGCCACGACCATGTAGACGCGGAACGTCTCCACCGGCAGGCCCGGCGCCGGGTCGTAGGACGACAGGATCGCCGGGAACTCACCCCAGAACCCGGCCAGGCCGGGCAGGCCGAGCGACGCCATGGTCGTGAAGCCCAGGATCCAGCCCAGCCGGGGTGCCTGGATCAGCAGACCGCCCAGGCGGCTTATCTCGAGCGTGTGGAAGCGGTCCTTCACCGAACCGGCCACGAAGAACAACATCCCGGTGATGAGGCCGTGAGCGACCATGCCGAAGATGGCGGCGTTGAGGCCGAACTCGGTGCCCGAGGCTATGCCCAGCATCACGAAACCCATGTGAGCCACCGACGAGAAGGCGATGAGGCGTTTCATGTCTGTCTGCGCCAGGCACCCGAGCGCGCCGTAGATGATCCCGATCACCGCGAGCAGGCCTATGAACCAGGACCATTCGTGCGCCGGCTCGGGCAGGATCGTCAGTGCGACCCGGATGAAGCCGTAGGTGCCGAGCTTGAGCAGCACCGCGGCCAGGATCACCGAGCCCTGCGTAGGCGCCTGCGTGTGAGCGTCGGGCAGCCAGGTGTGGAAGGGGAACATCGGCACCTTGATGCCGAAGCCCATGAACATCCCGCCGAAGATCAGCAGCCCGGTGGAGCGCGCCATGTCGCTGGTGGCCACGGCGTCGGCGAGACCCTGGATCGAGAAGGTCTCACCTCCGGTCACGAAGAACACGGCGAGGAAGCTGACGATCATCAACGCCGAGCCGAACAGCGTGTACAGGAAGAACTTGATCGAGGCGTACTGGCGCTGCTCGCCGCCCCACACGCCGATCATGAAGTACATCGGCAGCAGTACGACCTCGAAGAACACGAAGAACAGGATGAGGTCCTGTGCGACGAAGGTGCCCAGCATCCCGGTGTGGAGCAGCAGGATCAGGGCCAGGAAAGCCTTCGGGTTGCCCGGCTCGGGGATGTGCTTCCAGCTGTAGACGATGACCAGTGGCACCACGAGCAGGGTCATCGCGATCAACGGGAGCGAGATCCCGTCGACCCCCATGATGAACCGGCTCTTGATCACGTCGATCCAGCTCTCGTCGATGACGTACTGGAGGTGCTGGGATCGGTCGTAGTCGAAGTCGGCTAGCACCGCGATGCCCACCCCGGCGGCGGCCAGGGAGGCCACGAGGGCGACGATCTTGTGCAGCTGCTCCTCTGCCTTCGGGATGAACAGCATCACCGCTGCACCCGCCAGCGGCAGGAACACCATCAGGGCAAGGCCCCACTCGTGCAGGAAGTTGTCGTTCTCCATGGTCCTGTCGGTCCTGGTCCTGTCTCGTCGAGCCGGCCTAGACGGCGGCGATCAGCAGGCCGGCGAGAATTGCAGCGGCGGCGAAGAAGAGCCCCGCGTACTGCTGCACCTGTCCGGTCTGCGCCTGGCGGAACACCTCTCCGCTCCCCTCGGCGATCTGCCCGGTGCCGTTGACGGCACCGTCGATCACGCCTTGGTCGATGCGGCGATAGACCCAGCGCCCGCCGCGCACTGCGCCGGCAGCCGTGCCGTTCACCACCCCGTCGAGCACGTTCTGGTTGAACCAGTTGACGCCTCGTGCGACGGGGCCCTTCACGCCCCCGGCTATCACTCCGGTGTAGAGGGCGTCGAGGTAGTACTTGTTCTCGAGCAGCCGGTAGCCCGCACGCGCCACGCGGTTGCGCTCGGTCAGGCCGTGGAAGCCGATCCGCTTCCAGTACCACAGGTACGCCACCCCGATGCTGGCCAGCGCCGCGACCGTGGTGCCCACGGCGATGCCGAGGGAGAACTCGGGATGGGAGAAGGAGCCCAGCACCGAGGGGAAGTAGGAGCCCCGCGGTTCGTAGAAGTGCTCGAAGCGCAGGGCCAGGTCCGACGGGATCCAATCGAGCGCGCCGGTGTCGGGGAGGTTGGCCAAACCCGCGAACACCGCCAGCACGGCCAGCACGTAGAGGGGCGCCACGATGCGAGGCCCCGATTCGTGCGGATGCCCGTGGCCGCGGAACTCGCCGTAGAAGGTGAGGTAGACGCAGCGGGTCATGTAGGCGGCGGTGAGCACCGCTCCGCACGCGCCGACGACCATGAACGCCGTGTAGCCGCCTCCGAGCTGCGATGCGCCCGCAAGGATCTCGTCCTTGGACCAGAAGCCCGCCAGTGGGAAGAGCCCGATGAGCGCGGCGGTGGCGACCAGGAACGTTCGCTTCGTGTGAGGCATCCATCGCCCCAACCCGCCCATGTCGGCCTTCATGTCGAACGAGTGCACCGAGTGTGAGACCGACCCGGCTCCCAGGAACAGGCAGGCCTTGAAGAAGGCGTGCGTGAAGAGGTGGAAGAAGGCAGCGGTCCAGGCGCCCACGCCGAGGGCCATGACCATGTAGCCGAGCTGCGAGACGGTCGAGTAGGCGAGGACCTTCTTGATGTCGGACTGCACGAAGGCCAGCAGGGCGCCGCCGATGACGGTCACCCCGCCCACCACGGCGAGCAGGTTGACGCTCGAGGTCCCGATGGACAGGCCTGTGAAGAACACGCCGTAGAGGCGGCCGACCATGAACACCCCCGCCACCACCATCGTCGCGGCGTGGATGAGCGCCGACACGGGGGTCGGCCCGGCCATGGCGTCGGGCAACCAGGTGTGCAGGATGAACTGACCCGACTTCGACATCACTGCAGCCACCAGCGAGCACGACGCCACCAGCAGCACCAGGTGGCTCATGTCGCCGGCGACCGCCGCCCGGTTGATCTCGACGACGTCGAACGAGCCGGCACCGAAGTAGAGGATCACGACACCGCAGATGAGACCCACGTCACCGACGCGGTTCGTCAGGAACGCCTTGAGCGCGGCGTCGGAGTTCGGCTTCTCCTCCCACCAGTGTCCGATGAGCACGAACGAGCACAGACCGACCAGCTCCCAGCACGTGAGCAGCTCCAGGGTGTTCTCGCTCATCACCAGCCCAAGCATCGATGCCGTGAACAGTGAGAGGAACGCGAAGAAGTGCGTGTACCGCCTGTCGCCGTGCACGTAGTCGGTGGAGTACACGTGCACCAGCAGTGACACGAGCGTCACCACGAGAAGCATCATCACGCCGGGGCCGTCGATGAGCGTGCCGACGGTGAACTCCGTGCCGCCGCTCTGCCACCAGGTCCACTGCTCGGTGACCGGCTCCACCTCGAACTCGGTGTGGCCCTCGCCCTCGCTGTCGCCCTCGCCTTCGGCTCGGGCGGAGGCGGCGGCCGATCCATGGTCCTCGGCCTCGGCTCGCTCACCGGCACCTTCCCCAGCGTGGGACTCGGCCGCAACCTCGGCGGCGTGCTCGGCGTCGTCGACGTGGTCGAACCACTGCACGTTGGTGACCACGGCGAGGACGAGGCAGGCTCCCACCGCGGCGATCCCCACCTCGGCGCCGCCTCGGGGCAGGCGCTTTCCGAACGCGAGGATGATCAGGAACGAGGCCGCGGGTATGAGCGGGATGATCCAGGCATGGTCGAGCATTGAGGTGGGCCTTATCCCTTGAGCTGGGCGAGCTCGTCGAGGTCGATGCTCTTGCGGTTCCGGTAGATGAGCAGCACGATCGCCAGGCCGATACCGACCTCCGCGGCGGCTACGGCGATCACGAACAGGGCGAACACCGCCCCATCGATGGATCCCCACAACGCCCCGAAGGCGATGAGGTTGATGTTGACCGCGTTCAAGATGAGCTCGATCGACATGAGGACCAGCACTGCGTTGCGGCGGGAGATCACCCCGTAGACGCCGATGCAGAACAGCACGGCGCCCAGCAGGAGGAACTGGTTCAGCAGCAGGTCGTCCATCAAACCCGGTCCTTGCGAGCGATGACGACGGCGCCGACCAGCGCCGCCAGGAGCAGGACCGAGATCGCCTCGAACGGGATCAGGTAGTCCCGGAAGATCGCGTCGCTGATCGTGGCGGTGTTGGAGCCGTCCACGGTCGCGATGCGGGTGTCGGCCGGCAAGGGGGTCCGCGTCCAGCCGAAGCCGTCGATCAGGGCGTACCCCATCACCCCGGCCAACAGGATCGCCGCCGCCAGGCCCGACAGCCAGTGGCGGTTGGTGAGCTCGCTCTCGGTGCCGATCGGAGCCCTGGTCAACATGATCCCGAACAGGAAGAGGACCACGATGGCACCGATGTAGACCAAGAGCTGGGTGGCAGCGGCGAACTCGGCGGCCAGGAGCAGGTACTGCGCGCCGACTCCGGCCAGGACCACCACCAGCCACAGTGCGGCATGCACGACGTTGCGGGTGCTGACGACGCGCACGGCACCCACCACGATCAGGGCGGCGAACAGGTAGAAGAACAGGTTCTGCGCGACCATCTCAGCAGCCCCCCCGCCGACGCTCGCTCACCGCGGCACCTTGCGGACCTTGGCCGACGAACCGGCCTCGTAGGCCTCGAAGTCGGGAACGGTCTCCATCCACTCGCCCAGCCGCTCCTTGTCGTGGAGCAGGTCGGCCAGGCGAGGCTCGGAGTACTCGAACTCGGGGCTCCAGAACAACGCGTCGAACGGGCAGACCTCGACGCAGATCCCGCAGTACATGCAGAGCGCGTAGTCGATGTCGAAGCGGTCGAGCGCGCTGCACCGTACGCTCCTTGCCCCCCGGGCGCCGGGGCGGAGCCTTGGTCTTGTGGCCCTCGATGTAGATGCACCAGTCGGGGCAGCTGCGGGCGCACAGCATGCAGACCGTGCAGTTGTCCTCCTTGAGGGCTATGACCCCCCGGGCCCGTGGCGCTGGCGACTCCTTCTCGCGTGGGTACTGCACCGTGGCCGCGCCCCGCGAGGGCGAGGGGATCAGCGTCTTGAGGCCCCGGCTGGGGAACAGCGTGCGCAACATCTCGCGGAGGGTGACGCCCAAGCCCACCACGAGGCCCGGCAACCGGGGACGCGCCATCAGACTGCCACCTTGAGGACCATGGTCGCGGCGATGTTCACCAGCGACAGCGGGATCAGGAACTTCCAGGCGAACTGCTGGAGCTGGTCCTCGCGGAGACGCGGATAGGTGAACCGGATCCAGAAGATCAAGAACGCCACGAGCATGACCTTGGCGAACAGGACCAGCGGACCGACCACGTTCATCACGTCGGAGTCCAGATCGACCCACGGGATCGACCACCCACCCAGAAACAGCGTCGCCGCCAGAGCCGAGAACGCGCCGGCGGAGGCGAACTCGCCGATGAAGAACAGCAGGAACCTCATGCCCGAGTACTCGGTCATGTACCCGGCGACGATCTCGGACTCCGCTACGGGCATGTCGAACGGTGGCTGTGTCAGCTCGGCCTGCGCGGAGATGAGGAAGAGGATGAACCCCGCCAGCTGGGTCAGGACGAAGGGGTTACCGATCGCGCCGGACCCGAAGATCTCGCCCCCGTGCTGGGCGGCGACGATGCCCTGCAGGTTGAGCGTGCCGGCCTGCACGACGACGCCGACCACCGCCAGCACCATGGGCAGCTCGTAGGCGATGAGCTGACCGGCGGCGCGCAGGCCCCCGATCAAGGAGTACTTGTTGGCCGAGGCCCAGCCGGCCACGAGCACACCGATCACCGAGACCGACGAGAGCCCCAGGGCAAGGAAGACGCCGGTGTCGACATCGATGAAGGTGGCGTCGGGCCCGAAGGGCATGACCACGTAGAGCAGGAACGTGGCGGTCACGACGATGTAGGGCGCCATCGCGAAAAGGTGCCGGTCTGCACGGGCCGGGAAGATGTCCTCCTTCTGGAGCCACTTGCCGACCTCGGCGACCAGCTGCAGGGACCCGTAGGGGCCGGCCTCGTTGGGGCCCAGCCGGCTCTGCATGAAGCTCATCATCTTGAACAGGAAGACGTAGACCAGCGCCCCGGCGGGCAGCAGCACTGCGAGCAGCACACCGAGCACCTCGAACAGGGTCTGCTGCCAGTAGGCGAGGTCGGCGGCCACGACGGGAGCGTTGCTCATCGGTCGATGTCACCCAGGATGAAGTACAGGCTGGCCAGGATCGTGATGATGTCGGGCACGTAGACCCCCCGCAGCACCCAGGGGGCGACAGACACGTTGTTGAAGCTGGCCGAGCGGATCTTCACCCGGAACGGCCCAGTATCGCCCTTGGAGACCACGTAGTAGCCCATCTGGCCCAGCGGGTTCTCGGTGGCGACGTACGCCTCGCCCTCGGGCACCTTGATGATGCGCGGCACCTTGGCCATGATCGGACCGGTGGGCATCGAGCCCAGCAGCTGCTCGACGATCGAACAGGACTCGCGGATCTCCTGGAGCCGCACCCAGCACCGGGCCCAGCTGTCGCCGTCGGGGTGGGTCCAGACCTTGAAGTCGAGGCCGGGGTAGGCGAGACCGGCCGGGGCATCTCGCCGCAGGTCCCAGTCGACGCCCGAGGCGCGCAGGTTCGCGCCCGTCAACCCGTAGGACAGGGCCACCTCGGCAGGGATGACACCCACCCCACGAGTCCGGCTCTGAAAGATCTCGTTGCCAAAGACGAGGTCGTCCATGGTGTCGCAGAAGCGCCGGATCTTGCCCACCGCGGTGCGGGTCTCGTCGATCCAGCCCTTGGGCAGGTCGTCCTTCAGCCCGCCGATTCGGTCGAAGTTCGGGTGGAACCGGCCACCGGTGACCGCCTCGATCTGGTTGAGCACGAACTCGCGGTCACGGAAGGCGTAGAACGCCGGGGTCTGGGCGCCGAGCTGGAGGGCCAGGTCGCCCACGAACAAGGTGATGTTGGCGAGTCGCGACAGTTCGAACAGCACGGTGCGGATCGCAGCCGCCCGCGGCGGCGCCTCGATGCCCATCAGCTGCTCGGCGGCGAGGATGAACGGGACCTCGTTGGCGAAGCTGCCCAGCCAGTCGATCCGGTTCACCAGCGTGGTGACCTGCGGGTAGGAGCGAACCTCGCAGAGCTTCTCGTAGCCGCGGTGCATGTAACCGCAGATGACCTCGGCCTCCACGACCTGCTCGCCGTCGAGCCGGGCGACGATGCGCAGCGTGCCGTGCGTCGCGGGGTGCTGCGGGCCCATGTTGAGCACCATGCCGTCGTCGGTCGCCAGCTCGACGTTGACCCGCGCGTCGGCGGCCTGGGCGTCCACGTAGGCTCGCTGATGGGGGTCGAGCAGGGTCACGATGCGGCTCCGTCGGCCTCGCCGGGCTCGTCACCGCCGTCCTCGGCCGCCTCCCCCGGCATGGGCTCCACGTCGACGATCCCCGGCCACGGCTTGACGACCCGAGCGAGCAGCGGGAAGTCCTTGCGCAGGGGGTTTCCCTCGAAGTCCGACGGCAGGTACAGGTGGCGCAGACCGGCATGGCCGGTGAAGCCGATCCCGAACATCTCCCATGTCTCACGCTCGTGCCAGTCGGCACCCCTGAACAGCCCGGTCCAGCTGGGCACCTCGGGAGCCTCGTCGGGCACGTCGGCGCGCAACACGAGGCGCAGGCCGGTTCGCGGCCTCGCCAGGCCGGCGAACACCTGGAGCCGCGAATCGCCGCCGGTGTAGCCCGGCACGACGGCGGACCGCTGCGGCATCGGCGGGGGCCACTCGACGTCGGTCGTGGCGTCCTCGTATCGGCCGAAGGGCGACGGCATCCAGTCGATCGCCGAGAGGAAGTCGAAGAACGTGAAGCCGGCTCGGTCCCGCGCGACCTCGGCCGCCTGTGCCCAGGCCGAGGTGGCTACCCGGACCCACAGGCCCTCATCCGGGCGGATGTGGTGACCCACCACGGCGTCGCCGAGGTGCTCGACCAACGTGGCCAGGACCGCCTCCCGCTCCTCGTCACGGGGGGCTTCGGCGGCTTCGGTCTCCTCGACGGCGGGTTCAGGCAACGACGATCGGCTCCCCCGCCCAGCGGGCGGCCATGTCCTCGTTGCGGATCCGCTCCTGGAGCAGGACGATCCCCTCGAGCAGCGCCTCGGGCCGCGGAGGGCAACCGGGCACGTACACGTCGACCGGCACGATCTGGTCCACGCCCTTGGTCACCGAGTAGCTGTCCCAGTAGGGCCCGCCGCAGTTGGTGCACGAGCCCATCGAGATCACGTACTTGGGATCGGGCATCTGCTCGTACAGGCGCCTGATGGCCGGGACGATCTTGTCGGTCACGGTTCCCGAGATCACCACCAGGTCTGCCTGGCGCGGGCTGGCCGGGAAGGGGATCACGCCGAGGCGCATCACGTCGTAGCGCGGGGAGGCGAACGCAGCACCCATCTCGATCGCGCAGCAGGCCAGGCCCCACTGGTAGGCCCACACGGAGTACTTGCGGCTCAGGTTGAGCAGGCTGGTGAGCGCCTTGGGCAGCTTGCCGGACTCGACTAGGCCCACCGCAGCACCTTCTTCTTCCAGGCGTACAGCAGACCCAGCGCCAGGATCACGATGAACACGACCATCTCGACCAGGCCGAACCACCCGTAGGGGTCGACCCTCGTCGCGAACGGGAAGATGAAGACGGCCTCGACGTCGAACATGACGAACAGCAGGGCGAAGATGTAGTAGCGGACCTGGCTCTGGGACCAGCCCGAGCCGACGGGATCCACACCCGACTCGTAGTTGATGTACTTCTCGGGCTGCGGCCGGGTCGGCCGGATGAGCCCACCGAGGCCCAGCAGCAGGGCCACCAGGGCGACCCCCGTCAGCCCGAAGATGCCCACCGTGAGGTAGTCGCGCAGCAGGTCAGACATCGTCGGTGAACCCTAGTGAAGGGTCGCGCAAGGCACCAAGATGGTCGGTGGGGCCCGATTTGCGGGCCGTTTGCAGCCCTCTGCGGGCCGTGACAGCGCCGAACGGCGTGGCTCAGCCCCCGGCCGTGCTGCCGCCGACCGCCTCGGCGCGTGCATCGGGGGGCCGCACCAGGGCTGGGTCGGCGTCGTCGGCCAGGTTCGAGATGGCGCCCGGCCATACCCCGGCGCCGATCGTGACCAGGACCGAAGCAGCGAGCGCCAAGCGAGCGCCACCCGGCACCGCCAGCCGGGCGCGCTGCGAGCCGCCATCGACGGGCTCGACGGCCGGAGCGCCATCGTCGCCGTCGGACATGTACATCGACACGATGATCCGCAGGTAGACGAACGCCGATATGACCGCGGAGACCATGGCCACCAGCGCCAGCGGGGTCGACCCGGCGTCGACCGCCGCGGTCAGAACGGAGAACTTGGCGAAGAAGCCTGATGTCAGCGGAACACCCGCCTGGGCGAGCAGCAACAGCGCCAGGACGACAGCCAGGCCAGGCTCTGCGCGGCGACAGGCCCCGATAGTCGTCGAGCCCGTGGCCGATGTCGCCGCGTCGGCCCACCACCGCCACCACGCCGAAGGATCCCGCCACCATGAAGGTGTAGGCAGCCAGGTAGAACATCGCCGCGTCGACGCCCTGGTCGTTGGCCGCTTGCACGGCGACGAGCACGAACCCGGCGTGGTTGATCGAGGAGTAGGCCAACATCCGCTTGACGTCGGTCTGGACCACGGCCAGCACCGCTCCGGTCAACAGCGTCGCCACGGCGAGGGCGTAGAGGATCGGTTGCCAGTCCACCCGGTAGGCGTCGAAGCCGAGGAAGAGGATCCGTAGCATCCCGGCGAAGCCGGCGACCTTGACCCCCGAGGCCAGGTACGCCACCGACGGCGTCGGCGCCCCCTGGTACACATCGGGGGTCCAGAAGTGGAACGGCACCGCCGCCACCTTGAACGCCAGGCCGACCAGCATCAGGCCGATCCCGGCGAGCACCAGGCCGTCCTGACGCAACACCGTGGTCGAGAAGAGCTCGGCGATGTCGAGCAGGCTCGTCGAGCCGGTCCCGCCGTAGACGAGGGCGACTCCGTAGAGGAAGAACGCCGAGGCGAACGCGCCGAGCACGAAGTACTTCACGCCCGACTCCTGAGACGTGGCCCGGCGCAGGTGCATAGCGGCCAGCACGTATGCCGCCAGGGAGAGCACCTCGAGCCCGAGGAACATCACGATGAGGTCGTTGGCCGAGGCCATGATCAGCCCACCCGAGGCCGACAGCAGCAGCAGGGCGTACGGCTCCACCCCCTCGAGGCGCTCCCGGCGCAGGAAGCCGTCGAGCAGCAGTGCCGAGAGGGCAACCCCCGCGCAGATGGCGAAGGTGGCGAAGACCGAGAAGCCGTCGACCCCCAGCGCGCCGCCGACCGTCGAGAACGGACCCCGGCCCAAGTCGTGGACCCGGTCCCACAGCGGCATGGCAGCAGCGATGGCGGCCAGCGCGCTCAGCACGGTCACCGGCGCGTAGGCACGTACCGTGCCACGTCGCGCCGACAGCGACGACAGCACCAGCAGGACCAGTGCACCTCCGACCAGCACCAGGATCGGCGCCAGCGCGACCCATGCCACCTCTGGCGAGTCGATGGACCGGGGTGCCTCGTCGATCGCCTGGCCGAGCAACGCGATCACGGCGCCTCCCCCGCTTCGTCGGCCGCGGCGACGGCGACGCCGCGCTGCGCCACATCGGGCTCGGTGAAGTCGGAGCGTTGCTCGACGTGGTCGACCAAGGCGACCACCGAGGGCTCGATCCGGTCCAGTACGGGCTTGGGGTACACGCCGAGGAACACGATGAGCCCGACCAGCGGTGCGAGCACCAGGCCCTCGCGCCATGACAGGTCGGCCACTTCTGCGTTGGCCTCGTCGGGCTCACCGTGGAAGACCCTCTGGTAGGCCCACAGGAGGTAGAGGGCGGCCAGCACCACGCCGATCGTGGCGACGACCGCGAACCAACGGCGGGTGAGGAACGAACCGCTCAGCACCAGGAACTCGCCTACGAACCCGTTCAAACCGGGTAGACCGATCGACGACAGCATCACGAGCGTGAAGACGCCGGCCATCACCGGCGCAGACCGTTGCAGACCGCGCAGCGACGCGATCTCGCGGGTGTGACGGCGCTCGTAGATCATCCCGACCAGCAGGAACAGGGCCCCGGTCGACAGGCCGTGGTTGACCATCTGCACCACGCCGCCGGTCAGGCCCTGGCGCGTGATGGCGAAGGTGCCCAACACGATGAATCCGAGGTGCGCTATCGACGAGTAGGCCACGAGGCGCTTCAGGTCGCGTTGCATGGTGGCCACGACCGCGCCGTAGACGATGCCGATCACCCCCAGGGTGACCAGGCCGGGCGCGAACCATGCCGCCGCCTGCGGGAACAGGTAGAGCCCGAATCGCACGAACCCGTAGGTGCCGAGCTTGAGCATCACCCCGGCCAGGATCACCGAACCACCGGTCGGGGCCTCGGTGTGCGCGTCGGGCAGCCACGTGTGCAGTGGGAACAGCGGCACCTTCACCGCGAACGCGACAGCGAACGCCAGGAAGATCCAGCGCGCCGCGGACCAGTCGAGCGGGTTGGCGCCGTCGGAGTGATCGTCGGTGGCACCCGAGTTGGCGATCTTGACCAGGTCGAAGTCGAGACCCGGATCGCGCAGCTGGTCGATCTCGGACTCGAGCCGGTCGATCTCGACTGCCACGTCGGCGGGAAGCGGCGCATCGGTCGACCCGGTGCCGGCCCGCAGCGAGGCCACCTGGCTCTCCAGGACAGAGGCCCGCTCGGCTCCGGCGTCGCGGACGGTGTCGCGCTGCAAGAACCCCAGGGACACGATCCCCACCAGCATGAATGCCGAGCCCAGCATCGTGTAGAGGAAGAACTTCAGCGCCGCGTACACGCGGTTCGCGTAGCCCCAACCACCGATGAGGAAGTACATCGGCACCAGGACGATCTCGAACATCACGAAGAACAGGAACAGGTCGAGCGCGCAGAACACGCCGATGCACCCGCCCTGCAGCAGCAGCAGCCAGGCGTAATAGGGCTTGGGATCGTGATGAGGCGCGACCGCCACCATCACCAGGGGGAACAGGAGACCGGTCAGCACGACCAGGAACAGCGAGATCCCGTCCACACCGACGTGCCAGGAGATCCCCAGGTCCGCCACCCACTCGCGATTGGTCTCGAACTGGAAGCCCGAGCGGCCGGTCTCGAACGCGGCCAACGCCCAGACGGTGAGCGCGCCCGTCAGCGCGCTGAAGATCAGCGCCACGCCCCTGTGGAGCTCGGCGCGGGCGCGCGGCACGGCTGCCACGACGATTGCACCCACGATCGGGACGACGATCGCAGCGGTGAGCACCCCGAACCCCACGTCTGCCGAGCCGCCAGCCTCGGCAGCTCTGGCGAGCACCGCGCCGCTCACAGGGTGACCCGGGTCAGGAAGTACGCCACCACGACGGCGGCTCCGAGCGCGATCCCCAGCGCGTAGGTCCGCACGAGGCCCGTTTGCGTGCGGCGAAGCACCCTCGCGGCACCTGCGACCCCGGAGGCGACGCCGTTGACCGCTCCATCGACGACGACCGCATCGAAGCGGGCGACTGCCTCGAAGCCTGCTCGCCCCGGTCCGCCGGCCACCCGGGTCAGGGCCTCGTCGTAGCGCCAACCCTGGGCCAGCAGCTCCGGCTCCACGGGCCGCAGCCGGTGGGCCAGGTACACCGCACCTGCGACCACGATCCCTGCCAACGCCACGACCACAGCGACGACCGCGAGGGTGACCTTGGCGCCGGTGCCGACGTCGATGACGCGCTCGTTGCCCTCCAGGACAGGTGCGAGCCAGTGCTCGAGGAACTTGAGGTCACCCGAGAAGGGCAGGTTCAGCCCGCCCCCCACGAGAGCCAGGCCGGCGAGCACCACCAAGGGCACGCCCATGGTCCAGGGCGACTCGTGCGGATCGTGGTCCGAGACGTGACCGGCGGGCGCCTCGGGCGCCTCGGGCGCCTCGGACACCTCGGGCGCCTCGCGGAAGCGCTCGGGGCCGAAGAAGACCAGGAACACCTGGCGGCTCATGTAGAACGCCGTGAGCAGAGCGGTCACCAGCCCCAGGGCCCAGAGCGCAGGGTTGGCGTCGAAGGCGAACAGCAGGATCTCGTCCTTCGACCAGAAGCCGGCGAAGGGTGGCACCCCGGCGATGGCCAGCCACCCCACGATGAAGGTGGCTGCCGTGACCGGCATGTACCGGCGCAGCCCTCCCATCCGGCCCATGTCCTGCTCGTCGCCGAGGCCGTGCATGACCGAGCCCGAGCCCAGGAACAGGAGCGCCTTGAAGAAGGCGTGAGTGATCATGTGGAAGATGGCCGCGACGTAGGCGCCGGTGCCCACCGCCAGGAACATGTAACCGAGCTGGGACACCGTCGAGTAGGCCAGCACCTTCTTGATGTCGCTCTGGGCCACGGCGATGGTGGCGGCGAACAGCGCTGTGACCACGCCCACCCAGGCGATGACATCGGGTGCCCAGCCGTACGAAGCCGTGAGCAGCGGGCTGACCCTGGTCAGCAGGTACACGCCCGAGGTGACCATCGTGGCGGCGTGTATCAGCGCCGAGACGGGCGTGGGTCCCGCCATGGCATCCGGCAACCAGACGAAGAGCGGGAGCTGGGCCGACTTGCCCGTCGCGCCCGCGAAGAGCAGCAGCACGATGGCCGTCACCGTGACCGGGGCGATCGTGCCGGCGTGGGCCCCCTCGAGAACCGTGGCGTAGTCCAGGGACCCGACGGCGCCGAAGGTCACGAACATGGCCAGCATGAAGCCGACGTCGCCGACTCGGTTCGTGACGAAGGCCTTCTTGCCGGCCGACGCGTTGGCGTCCTCTCCGAACCAGAAGGAGATCAGCAGGTACGAGCAGGCACCGACGCCCTCCCAACCCAGGAAGGTCACCAGGAGGTTCTCGCCCAGCACCAGCATCAGCATGGAGAACGCGAACAGGTTCAGGTACACGAAGAAGCGTGCGAAGCCGGAGTCGCCGCGCATGTAGCCAATCGAGTACAGGTGGATCAGGGTCCCCACCCCGGTGACGAAGAGGCACATGGCGATCGAGAGCGGATCTACCAGGAAGCCCAGGTCGACCTGGAGGCCACCGACGGGCAGCCACTCGAACAGGGTCTGGGTGAAGTGCCGGTCGTCGCCCTCGCGGCCCACCAGGCCGGCGAAGACGATGCACGACGCCACGAAGGCACCACCGCTCATTGCAGTCGCCACCCACCCCGCCAGCGGATCGCCGAGCCGGCGCCCGGCCACGAGCAGGATCAAGCAGCCCGCCAGCGGGAACGCCGGAATCAGCCACACCAAGTCGAGCACGCCAGCTCCTCGCTAACCCTTCAGGACCCGCAGGTCGTCGGCGTTCGCGCCCGGGCGCCGACGCAGGAGGGCGACGATGATCCCCAGACCCACAACGACCTCGGCCGCGGCGACCACGAGGACGAACACGACCGCCGTCTGGCCGTCGACGTCGTCGAGCATGCGCGAGAACGTCACGAAGGTCAGGGTGACGGCATTGAGCATCAGCTCGACGCACATGAACATGACGAGCGGGTTGCGCCGCACGAGGAGACCCGTCGCGCCGATGGCGAAGATCACAGCGGCCAGCGACAGGTACCAGGCCCCGGTCACCTCCAGGGCGATCACCGGCTCACGCCTGCGGGGTCGCCGTGGGCCGAGGCCGCGTTCTCTGCCGCTTCGGCTTCGGCTTCGGCTTCGGCTTCGGCTTCGGCTTCGGCTTCGGCTTCGAGGGGGTCGTCCACCAGGTCGGCGCGGCGCACCTGCCGAGCCATGAGCACTGCGGCGACCACGGCGATGACCAACAGGACCGACGTGACCTCGAATGCGAACAGGTGCCGGGTGAAGAGCGACTCGCCCAGCTGTGACACGTCGGCGACCCGGTCCGACAGCGCGTCGGCCGACCCCGAAGCCGAACGCACGCCGGTGGCCTCGCCGTCGGTGCTGGCCAGCGCCAGGAGAGGCAGCGCCAGCACCACCAGCCCGAGCACCACCGCGGCCGGGCGCTGACCCCGGATGGGCTCGACCGAGAGGTCCTCGGCCTCGTCCACCCCGAGCAGCATCAACACGAACAAGAACAGCACGACGATCGCCCCGGCGTAGACGATCACCTGCACGGCTGCGAGGAAGTTGGCCTCCTGGGCGACGAAGAGCACCGCCACTCCGAACAAGGTCGCGACCAGCGACAGGGCAGCGTGCACCGGGTTCGATCGCAGGACGACGCCCAGCGCCCCCCCAACGCAGACCACTGCCGCGACAACGAACGTCACCACCTCGACCATCAGAGCGCCCCCAGCCCGCCGTGAAGGTCCTCGTCGGGACCCAGATGGTCGGCCTGCTCCCCAGCAGCGGGAGCATCCGCCGAGCGCTCGCCCGCCTGGCCGGCCTCGGGGGCCTTCACGCCGAAGCCCAGCTCGCCGGACCAGGCCACCGCGCCCTCGAACGCCGCCGCACCCGAAGGTGCGGTCGCCCGCACCCACGCCGAGCTCGCTGCCTCGACCAGGTCCAGATCCGACCAGTCCTCCCACGGCAACTGGCGGGGACGCCCGTCGTCGCCGACGACGAGCTCGTCCTTGGTGTAGATGGCGTCTCGCCGGCTCGTGAAGGAGAACTCGAACAGCTTCGACTCGGTGATCGCCTCGGTGGGGCAGGCCTCTACGCACAGGTCGCAGTGGATGCAGCGCAGGTAGTTGATCTCGTAGACGAACCCGTACCGCTCCCCGGGGGACACGGGCGCTTCGGGGGGGTTGTCAGCGCCGCGGACGTAGATGCAGCGCGCGGGGCACACACCGGCGCACAGCTCGCAACCGATGCACTTCTCCATGCCGTCCTCGTAGCGGTTCAGCACGTGGCGGCCGTGCAGGCGCACAGCCTTGGCCCGCTTCGGCCCCTCGTCCTTGACGTACGGGACCGTCACGGTCCGCCCCGTGCGGGTGCTCTTGAACAGCTTGCGGAAGGTGACGCCGAAGCCCTCGAGGTACCCCATCAGTGGTTCGCCTCCTCGAGCTCGAATCGCCGACGTGCAGTGCGCATGGCGCTAGCCAGCAGCCCGTAGCCGATCGCCGCCACGCCGAGGCCCGAGCCCACGACCAGCACCAGGTTCCAGTCGCGGTCCCTGCCGATCTGCAGCGCAGCGAGGAGCAGGAGCCACGCCAGCGACAGGGGTATCAGCACCTTCCAGCCCAGGTCCATCAGCTGGTCGTAGCGGAATCGGGGCAGCGTCGCCCGGAACCACACGAAGGTGAACAGGAACACCGTCAGCTTGGCCAGGAACCAGATCGGGCCCCACACGAAGTCGGGGCCGAAGAGGGAGGGCCCGGAGGGGCCACCCAGGAACAACGTGACGATCGTGGCCGACATCGTCACCGAGGCCATGAACTCCGCCACGTAGAAGAGCCCGAAGCGGATCGACGAGTACTCGGTGTGGTACCCGCCGACGATCTCCTGCTCTGCTTCGACCAGATCGAACGGGGGTCGGTTGATCTCGGCAGTCCCGGCGATGAGGAAGACCACGAAGGGGATGAAGCCCGTCACGATCAGGTTCCAGCCGGGAACGATCCCACCGACGCCGTCGCCGGCCTGGCTGGCGACGATGTCGTGTGTGGACAGCGACCCTGCGGTCAGCACGACGGTCACGATCGACAGCCCCAGCGCCGCCTCGTAGCTGATCATCTGTGCCGATGCCCGCACCGAGCCGAGCAAGGGGTACTTCGAACCCGAGGACCAGCCAGCGAGCATCACGCCGTAGACCGATATCGACGAGGCCATGAGCACGAGCAGGATGCCGACGGGCGGATCGGCGAGCTGGGCATACGTGTCGTGCCCGAAGATGCGGATGACCCCGTCGCCGGCAGGGCCCCCGCCGTCGAACAGGCCGCCCACGGGGATCACCGCGAAGGTGACGAAGGCCGGGACCACCGAGAGGAAGGGCGCCAGGACGAACACGAACCGGTCGGCCCTGTCGGGGATCAGATCCTCCTTGAGGAACAGCTTCACGCCGTCGGCGATGGTCTGGAGCAGACCGAAGGGCCCAGCACGGTTGGGGCCCACCCGGTTCTGCATATCGCCGATCAGCTTGCGCTCGAACCAGATCATCAGCACGACAGCGATCAGCAGGAACGCCAAGGCGATCACGGCCTTGAGCAGGACCAGCCCGACCTCGGCCCATCCGACGTCGACGACCAGGAGCGGGTCCAACCCGACCGTCACGGCGACACCTCGACACGGGCGTCGACCACCGTGGACGTGGCGTCGAGCAGTGAGGTGACCGCGGCACCCGGCTGGTTGACGACCACCACGGCACAGCCGCGGGGAACCCGGCGGTCGGCCTCTGCCGGCAGTGAGACGGCCCCGCGGCCGGTGCGCACCGAAACCGCTGCCCCCTCGTCCACTCCCAGCCGCTCGAAGTCGTGGGGGTGGACCCGCACCGTGCTCGGCCGGGGCAGACCGGCAAGTGGGGGGCTGGCCGAGACCGCCACACCGAGGTCGTAGAGGCGACGAACGGCCACCAGTCGCAGCGAGTAGGAATCCGGCGCCGGCGAATCGAAGGCCCCCGCGGGAACAGGCCCCAGAAGCGTGGGCACGGACGGGACGGGCGGCTCGGCTTGCGAGCCGCCGTCGGCACCCGCGAGATCGCCGTCGGCCGATGGCTCCGGCACGCCAGCCGATGGCGGGGCCACCGGTACGACCACTCCGTCGCCGCCAGCTGCATCGGCCAGGACCGCGCCGGTGAGGCCCCGGTACGCGGGCGCCATCGCCGCGATCTCGTCCCAGATCTCGGAGCTCGAGGCGAAGCCGAGGTCATGACCCAGGCGCGCCGCGATCTCGACGGCGAGCATCCAGTCCGGCCGCGCCGTGCCAGGCGGCGTGACGCTCGCCGCCAACGTCGACACCCGGCCCTCCAGGTTGGTGGTCGTCCCGGCCACCTCGGCGTACCCGGCGGTAGCCAGGACGACGTCGGCCTGCGCGACGGACCCGGTTCGGAACGTGTCGAGCGCGATCACCGTGCGGGCGCCGGCGAGGCCGCGCTCGGCGAGGTCGCGGTCGGGGACGTCGGCGAGGGGATCCGCGCCGAGCAGCACCAAGACGTCGATCCGGCCGTTGGCGGCCGCATCGAGGATGCCGACCGCGTCGAGGCCTTCCTCACCGGGCAACTGCGACCAGCCGTTGTGCTCGAACCAGGCCCGGCCCTCCGACAGGCCGACCCGGCCGGGCAGCACACCCGGAGCCAGGCCCATGTCGAGCGCACCGTGGACGTTGCCGCGGCGCAGCGCCGAGAGGAAGGTCGTTCCCGGGCGGGCCTCGCCCAACAGCGAGGCCGCGCCGACCACGGCCTCGGGCGACTCGGCCAGGTTGGTCCGTCCCAGCACCACGCGAAGCGGGCCGTCACCCAGCAGGGCCCGGGCGGAGGTGCAGCTCGGCGGCGGGCACGCCGCTCACCTCCACCGCAGCGCCGGGCGACTCCACGAGCGCTTTGACCACGTCGGCGACGCCCGCCGGCTGGTGGACCAGCACCTGGGTGGCGAGATCGGTGGTGGCTCCCGGGGCCGAGGTCAGCGCGAGCACGCGGACCCCGTCGCGGCGCACGGCGTGGCGGAGCCGTAGGTGCAGTACCGGGAGCTCCTCCTTGAGGTCTGCGGCCAACAGGACGACGGTGCCACCGGGGGCGCACACCTCGTCGATGGTGGCCCGCGGCATGCCCAGCACCGCTCGCGCCGGCAGACCGTCGCCGAGCTGCGCATCGACGTGGTCGGTGCCCAGGAAGCCCTTCGCTAGCTTGGCCCACGCGTACGCGGACTCGTTGGTGCCGCGGGCGCCGCCGATCACGGCGATGCCGCCGGGGCCGCTTCGTTCGACGGCCTCGGACAAGGCCCGGGCGGCGGCATCGAGCGCCTCGGGCCACGTCGCGGGAGCCAGCTCCCCGTCCAGGCCTCGCACCAGTGGCGCACCAAGGCGGTCGGGGTGCTGCAACGATGCGAAGTCGAACCGGCCCTTGTCGCACAACCAACCCCAGTTGACCGGGTCGCTGTCGACGCCCTGGTAGCGCAAGACCTCGTTACGGCTCGCCTGCACGACCACCCGGCACCCGACCGAGCACGAGGTGCAGGTCGACTCGACCTGGTCGAGATCCCAGGGGCGGGCCTTGAAGCGGTAGGGCTTGGCCAACAGGGCACCGACCGGGCAGATCTGGACCGTGTTGCCCGAGAAGTAGGAGGCGAACTCGTGGTCCGGGAACGTGTTGACCTGTGTCTGGCTGCCCCGGTCGATGAAGGAGATGAGAGGGTCGCCGGCGACATCGGAGGCGAAGCGGGTGCAGCGGTCGCACAGGATGCAGCGTTCCCGGTCCAGCTGGACCAGCTCGGAGATCGCTATGGGCTTGGCGTAGTGACGCTTCTCCTCCACGAAGCGGCTCTCCCCCGGGCCGTAGGCCATCGTCTGGTCCTGCAGCGGGCACTCGCCGCCCTTGTCGCACACGGGGCAGTCGAGCGGATGGTTGATCAGCAGGAACTCCAGCACGCCGTCCTGTGCCTTGCGGGTCGTCTCGGACTCGGTGTCCACGACCATGCCGTCGGCCACGGGGATCATGCAGGCCGGCTGCAAGGCCGGACCGCGACCCGAGTCGATGTCGACCACGCACATCCGGCACATGCCCACCGACTCCATCCGCGGGTGGTAGCAGAACCGCGGGATGTAGGTGCCCGTGCGCTCGGCGGCGGCGATGACCAGTTCGCCCGGCGCTGCCGTCACCGACCGACCGTTGATGGTCAACGCGACCCTGCCCGCCTCAGGCGCGACGTCGCTCATCGGGGCACCCCGTCGGGCTGTGACAGGTAGGCCTTGCCCAAGATCGAGACCGAGGTCTGAACGCTGCCGCCGCAGTACGCGGCGAACTCGTCGCGGAAGCGCAGGACGCTCGACGCGATCGGCGACACCGCGGAGGGGCCCAGGGGGCAGATCGTCGTCTGCCGGGGCGGCCAGGCGATACCTGGACTGATGTTGTCGCACACGTCGAGCAAGAGGTCGACGTCGCTGGGACGGCCCTCGCCGTCGAGCATCCGGCGCAGCACCTTCTCCAGCCAAGCGGTGCCCTCACGGCACGGAGTGCACTTGCCACACGACTCGCGGGCGAAGAAGCGCACCACCCGCCAGGCGGCTCGGACCACGTCGGTGGTCTCGTCCATCACCACCACGGCACCCGAGCCCAGCATCGAGCCGGCGGCTCCGACCGCTCCCGCCTCCAGCGGCAGGTCCAGGTGCTCCTCGTAGAACCAAGGGGCCGACGCGCCGCCGGGGATGAAGGCCTTCAGGCGGTTGCCATCACGGATCCCACCTCCGTACACGGGGGCGTAGAGCAGGTCGCGGAAGGTGGTCACGCCGAACTCCACCTCGTAGACGCCTGGCCTGCGAACATGGCCCGAGACCGCGAACATCCTGGTGCCCCTGCTGTTCTGGTCGCCCAGCGCGGCGAATGCCTCGCCACCGTTGGCCACGATCCAGGGCAGGTTCGACAACGTCTCCACGTTGTTGACCACCGTGGGCTGCATGTACAGGCCCTTGGCGGCGGGGAAGAACGGCGGCTTGAGCCGGGGCATGCCGCGGTTGCCCTCGAGCGACTCGATGAGAGCGGTCTCCTCGCCGACGATGTAGGCGCCAGCGCCCCAGTGCAGGACGATGTCTAGCGAGAAGTCGCTGCCCAGGATCTCGCGCCCGATGTATCCGGCCGCGTACGCGTCGTTGAGGGCCTGGGCCACGCGCTCCTGGGCCAACGCCATCTCGCCACGCACATAGAGGAAGGCCTGGGCCGCGCCGATCGCGTAGCTCGCCAGCAGGATCCCCTCGATGAGCTGATGCGGGTCGCGCTCGAGCAGCATCCGGTCCTTGTAGGTCCCGGGCTCGGACTCGTCGCCGTTGACCACCAGGTAGCGCGGCCACACGCCCGGAGGGCAGAAGCCCCACTTCGTCCCGGCGGGGAACCCGGCACCGCCCCTCCCCAACACACTCGCGGTTCGCATCGCCTCGTGCACCGCGGACGGCGGCCCGGCCAGCGCCGAGCGCAGCGCCCCGTAGCCACCGGTCGCCTCGTAGCGCTCGAGGGTGAAGCTGTCGTCGAAGTCGAATCGGCTGGTGACGATCTTCGGGGCGTCGGTGACCGCCATCAGCTCGTCGCCTCCGGACCGCTGTCACGCGCCAGCCAGCGGGGCTCCTGCGAGGCACCGGGCACGGCGTTGCCCGCGCGACGTTCCGCCGGGATCGACTGGCGCACCCGGGCCAGGGTGCCGTGCGGGGGGACCTCGTGCGCCCGCCGTCCGTGACGCAGGTCGTCGAGCAGGCCGTCGACCGCCTCCGGGGTCACCCGGTAGAAGTAGCGGTAGTTGACCTGCAGGCAGGGCGCCTCGGTGCACGCCGCCTGACACTCCACGTCCTCGAGGGTGAACATCCCGTCGGCGGTTGTCGAACCTGCGCGCACACCGAGGCGCAGCTCGAGGTGCTCGAGCAGCTCCTCGGCGCCGGTGAGCATGCAGGCGATGTTCGTGCAGACGTTGACGAGGTACTCGCCCACGGGCTCACGTTTGAACATCTCGTAGAACGAGCACGTGCCGAGCACCTCGGCGGGGGTGACCCCCACCAGCTCGGCGAGTTGCTCCATGGCCTCGGGCGTCACCCAACCGTCCTGCTCCTGGGCCAGGTGCAGCAGGGGGATGAGGGCAGACTTGGGCCTCGGGTAGCGGCCGATGATCTCCTGCGCCAGCGCCTCGTTGCCGGGCGAGAGCCGCGCCATCAGCGGTCGACCTCGCCCATGATCGGGTCCACCGAGCTGATCACGGCCACGGCGTCGGCGACGAGCCCGCCGCGCATCATGTGGGGCAGGGCCTGCAGGTTCGTGAAGCTCGGGCCGCGGATGTGCATGCGGTAGGGCACCGATGATCCATCGCTGACGATGTAGCAGCCCAGCTCCCCGCGAGGCGACTCGATGGCGGCGTAGGTCTCTCCGGCGGGGACCTTGAAGCCCTCGGTGAAGATCTTGAAGTGGTGGATGAGGGCTTCCATCGATTCGTTGATACGGGCCCGCGGGGGAGGGGTCACCTTCTTGTCCTGGATCCGGTAGTCGCCGGGGGGCATCGCGTCCAGCACCTGGCGGACGATCCGGATCGACTCGCGTATCTCGTTGAGCCGGATGGCGTAACGGTCGAAGCAGTCGCCGTAGGTACCGACCACCACGTCGAAGTCGACCTGTTCGTAGCGCAGGTAGGGCTGGTCGCGACGCAGGTCCCAGGGCATGCCGGTGGATCGCAGGATCGGGCCGGTCGCGCCGAGGGCGACGGCTTCGGTCGCGGTGATCACCCCGACGCCCTGCAGGCGCTCGCGGTAGATGGGCTGGCCCGTGAGCAGCGTGTCGTACTCGTCGAGGCTTGGCGGCACCCCGTCGAGGAACCGCAGTACCGAGTCCCGCCAACCGTCGGGCAGGTCGGCCGCGACACCACCGGGGCGGATGTAGTTGTGGTTCATCCGCAGCCCGGTGATCGACTCGAGCAGGCGCAGACCCTCTTCGCGGTCACGCCAGCCGTAGAGCATCATCCCGATGGCACCGATGTCCATGCCATTGGTTGCCAGGAACAGCAGATGCGATGTCATGCGGTTGATCTCGCACAGCAGCATGCGGATCCACTGCGCCCGCTCGGGCACCTCGCCGTCGATGCCGAGCAGCTGCTCGGTGGCCAGTGAGAAGACCAACTCGTTGAACAGAGGCGAGGCGTAGTCCATCCGGGTGACATTCGTCGGACCCTGCAGGTAGGTGAGCTCCTCGCCCGTCTTCTCCATACCGGTGTGCAGATAGCCGATGATCGGCTTGGTCCGCAGCACCGTCTCGCCCTCGAGCTCGAGCATGAGCCGCAGTACGCCGTGCGTGGACGGGTGCTGGGGGCCCATGTTGATGATCATCGTCTCGTCGTCGCCGGGGCCGTCGCCGAGACGTTCGGCCTCCTGCTCCGACATCCGCAGGGTCGCGCCCAGCTCGCGCAGCAGCTCGGCTGGCCCCGAGCCCTTGCGGGCGCCCATCTCCTGGGTGCCCTCGGAGGTGATCACACCGAGGCGCGAGGTTCCGCCAGGTCCGGACGAGGTGGTCATCAGCACCTCACCGGACGTTGGTCGCGGCCTTGAACTGGACCGGGATGCGGGCCGCCGCGTCGTCCTTGCGCAGCGGATGCCCGATCCAGTCCTCGGGCATGAGGATCCGACTGGGATCGGGATGGCCGACGAAGGTGATGCCGAACATGTCGAACACCTCCCTCTCGGCGGCCTCGGTGCCGGGGTGCACCTCGAACAAGGTCGGGCACACGGGATCGTGCTCGGGCACCTGGACCCGCAACCTGAGCCGGTCCCCGGCGACCGTGCGCAGAGCGACCACGACCTCGAAGCGCTCGGTGGCCATCTCGCTGGGAAGCGCCCTGTCCGCGCGATAGGTCAGGTAGTCGGTGGCCGTGACGTCCACGCACATCACGTACCCCTCGTCGTCACGCAACCGGCGAACCAGATCGACCAGCGTGTCCCGCCCCGGGTGCAGCACCCGCTGACCTCCCGACAACGTCGCCGGAACCCCGTAGAGCTCTTCGACCACGGCGGCCTCGGCGTGCTCGATGGGAACCTCGGAGTCCTCGGGCACCGTCCCGTCGGACATTCAGCGCACCCCCGGAGAGGCCGGCGCCGGCGCGGCCTGTCCGTCACGCTGGTCCACGACCAGCCCGGCGCCGCCACCACTGGCCGATCGGCGCCGCGTCAGCTCACCGGTGCGGATCTTGTCGTGCAAGGTGTTGATGGCATGGATGAGCGTCTCGGGACCTGGTGGGCAGCCTGGCGCGTACACGTCGACCGGAACGATCTGGTCGACGCCCTGCACGATGGCGTAGTTGTTGAACATCCCGCCGGTGCTGGCGCACACGCCCATCGAGATGACCCACTTCGGTTCCATCATCTGGTCGTAGATCTGCCGGAGCACAGGTGCCATCTTCTGGCTCACCCTGCCGGCCACGATCATCAGGTCGGCCTGGCGGGGGGAGGCTCGGAACACCTCCATGCCGAAGCGGGCCAGGTCATAGTGGGGGCCCCCGGCCGCCATCATCTCCAGCGCGCAGCATGCCAGCCCGAAGGTGGCCGGGAACACCGAGCTGCGGCGGGCCCACTGGACGAGCTCCTCGACCTTGCCCGTGAGGAAGTTGTGGTCGAGGCTCTCGAGGCCCTCGCTGAAGTCCCAGGCCACTAGGCGGCCTCCCCCGGTCGACCGCCGGCGACCCGGTGGGCGGGTGATGCCTGCTCCGGAGCGGCCCGGCCGTCGAGGCCGACGCGGCGGATGGTGGTGGAGGCTCTGCGATCCGCCGACACCATCGACCCCAGCCGTCGCGCCCCGGCCCGAGGCCCCCAGTCGAGTGCGCCGTGGCTGAGCAAGTAGGCGAAAGAGACGAGGACCGCGAAGGCGAAGACGCCGACCTCGACCAGGCCGAAGGGACCGAGGTCGCGGTAGATCGTCGCCCACGGGTACAAGAAGATCAGCTCGATGTCGAAGACGATGAAGATCATCGCCACCAGGAAGAAGCGCACCGGGAAGCGCTGGGGCGGATCTGTCGAGGGCACTATCCCGCACTCGTAGGGCGC
Organism: uncultured Microthrixaceae bacterium; assembly: GCA_963703565.1. GTDB lineage: Bacteria > Actinomycetota > Acidimicrobiia > Acidimicrobiales > VFJN01 > CAVPEW01. The sequence continues at coordinate 51,584 of CAVPEW010000072.1, forward strand.
CGACTTGGCCGCGGTGGGCCGCTTCGGGGCCAGCAGGCGCGAGGTGGCCAGACCCCCGACGGCGAAGAGCACGGCAAGCACTGCCATGACCAAGACCGGCAGGTACTGGCCCAGCACCTCAGTCGGCCGCCGTGGGCACCAGCGCGCGGGCGGCGGCCACCCGGCGGTCCCGCCTGTGCAGAAGGTTGCACAACGTCGCGAACACCAGGCCGCTGCCCAGGAAGGACAGCGTCGCAGGCAGGCGGACCTGACCGAGGTCTCGCTCCATGATCACCGAGATGGTCGGCTTGGAGGTGTCCGGCCTCGGCGCCGGCGGCGCCTCGCCCGGGACGGTCTCCTGGGGCACGGTCACGTTGAACTGGACGATGGAGTAGTGAGGCGGGTGGGTCAAATGGGCCGTGCTCTTGATCTTGTGCCAGATCCTGTCCCAGCGGCTGGGATCGGGGCCGAGCGGATCCTTGCCGCCCTCCTCGAAGGCGTAGGTCACGATGAGGTCGTCGGCCGAGCTGACCCCGAGCCCGGGTAGGCCGGTCTTGACGAGGGACTCCTCGGCTGCGGCCCTCGCCTCGCCGAAGGTGGGATCGGACTCGGGGATCAGCGTCCAGCCACCCAGATCGTCCTTCAAGGAGGCTGCGACCCGAGTGAACTCGGAGCTCTCGAGCTCACCGAGCTTGTCGACCGGGGGGAGGGCATCGGTGCGGAGTCGACGAGCCTCGTCGAGGTTGGCCTGATCGAGCTGGAAGTTGACCTCCTGGACCTCCCAGGCGGGGTTGCGCCCCCGGGGCCCGGTCGCAGGTGGATAGATGACGAACACCAGCGAATGCAGCATGACCCAGCCGAACAGGCCGGTGAGGGCCACCATGAAGCCGAGTCGGTTCCCGAGGTTGGTGCCCAGCAGCAGGTACACCGAGCCCATCAGCACGGCGACCCCGACCCCGACCATGAGGATGCCGCGGATCTGGGGTTCCCAGCTGATCCCGGCGAGCAGGGGGACGAGCGTCATGGCTCAGGGCTCCTCGGTGGTGGAGGGCAGGCTGCGCACGTACCGGGCGATCGCTTCGACCATGTCGGACGAGAGCATCCCGTCGCCCTTGACGTCCTCGGTGTTGGGATTGTCGCCGAAGCCCGGCATCTTGCCGCTGCCCTGGCCGTTCACACCGTAGGGCAGGCCTTCCTCGCTCCCGATGCCGAGGAACGAGCTCAGGTCGCCGACGGAGAGGAACTGGCGGGGCACGACTGGGTATCGCAGGCTGGGCCCGAGCGCTCCGGAACCGTCGGGGTACCCGAGGTAGTCGCTCAGGTCCGCCCCCGCAGGCTGGGGGTTGCCGTTCTCCATCGACCAGCCCCGCGTGTGGCAGCGTCCACAGGCGTACGCCCCTCCGGCAAAGCCATCCTCACGACCCAGGTTGAAGAGCAGCTCGCCGACCCGTGGGTCGTCGTAGTCGATCTCGTCTCCCTCGCCGAGGCCCAGGTTCTTGCGCAGCTGGCCCTCGACCTCGTCACGGCTCTCGTCGGCGGTGATCTGGAACGACTTGATGTACTCGATGAGGTTGGAGATCTGCTGATCGTTGAGCGGGCCCCCGCCGGCTGTCCCCCAGGCCGACATCGGTGAGAAGGGCCGGCCGTAGGTCAGGATGAAGGTGACCTCGTCCAGCGAGTATCGCGACAGCACCGTGTTGAGCGCCGGCGCCTTCCAGTTCACGGTGGCCACGAACTCGCCTTCGGCGTCGGTGAGGGTGTAGGCGGCCGAGCCACCCACTCCCTCTTCACCGTGGCATCCGGCGCAGTTGAAACCTCCGTCGGCCGTGGGCGCGAACATCTCCTCCCCGCGGCCAGCGAAGATCCGGTTGAACTCCTCCTCCGCACCGGCCTGGCGCCCGGGCTCGTTGAGCCAGTACAGCGGTAGCGCCACGGCCAGCAGGCCGAGCAGGCACAGCGCGCTGAGCAGCGACCGGTCGAGCTTGGGGCCCTCGAGCGCCTCGTCGTCGAGGTAGGGCTTGCGGTTCGGGGCCAGCTCGATCTCCGAGCCGATCTCGTCATGGCCAGCACGCAGGTTCACCAGCACGTAGGCCACGAAGCCGAGCACCGCTACGACAGCGATCAGGACGCCCATGGACCGGACCGTGCTGGCGGCCAGGAGCGGAATGGGGACAGGGTTCATCGGCGGCTCGATCCTCCGGGCGCGCGACGAGGACGTCGGGGGGTGCCGGGAGCCATCAGTGCCCGCCCGAGATGCAGTGCGGACCCTCGGCCTCCTGGCCGGTGGTGTTGGTCCCGATCGGCGGGCCCTGGATGATCTGGCTCGTGTCGACGCTGATGGAGCTGCCCACCTCGACGGGGAAGCGGTCCAGGCCCCGCGGGGCGGGACCACCCTTCTTCTCGCCGGCCTGGTTGTACTGCGAGCCGTGGCAGGGGCACTCGAACCACTGGGAGGTGACGCACGAAGGCACCCGACAACCGAGGTGCACGCACTTCTGGTAGAGCGCGACCAGGCCGGCCTCCATGCCGGCGAGCACGCCCGGGGCGCCTCCGTAGGCTGCCTTGGCCTTGGACAGCGCGGACTTGGGGTACAGCGTCACCCACATCCGGCCCTCCGGGTAGTAGGCGAACCCGCCACCGTCTTTGACCTTGGCCTCGATGTCGCTGAGCGAGCCGATGGTGATCTTGGAGCCGAAGCCCCCTCCGAGCTTGGGCCACAGGAAGCCCAGCACCGATAGTCCGAAGCCCGCCAGGGCCAGACCGAAGAAGTTGACGATCCCGCGGTTGAGGAACTGGCGTCGCGATACGCCCAGAGCCTCCGGGTCAGGTGGGACCCATGCCACCGGGGCGCTCGAAGTGGTGGTCGCGAGCTCGGAGGACGCGCCGCGGCGCGCGAGCTCCACGGAGCGCTCCAGCTCGCGGCCCGTGGGCTCGGCGGCTACAGGCGCGGCCGCGGTCGTCGCGCGCCGGTCGCGGTCGCGGCGGCGGGTCTCACGGGCGAGCAGTCCGATCGCCTCGCCCGTGTCGCGGCGACGGGCGGACGCGACGGCGACCACGCCGGCCAGCACGACCAGGATGGGGATGGCGATCAGCAAGATGGTGGAGTTGGCCATGACGATGCCTCAGAGCTCGACGAACAGGCCCGCGTTCCACGGGAAGACGAAGTTGAACCCTGGCCCTCGGAAGAAGGTCCCGATCATGACCAGGACTGCCCAGAACATGATGAAGATCGTGAACAGCGAGATCGCGAACTTGCGGTCCTCGGGCTTGTTGGACGGGTTCCGGTCGGTGTAGGGCGCGAGGATCAAGGCGAAGATGCCCATCCCGGGGATGGTCACGCCCGCGACCATCGGGTGGAACATCGTGAGCTGCTCCTGCAGACCCAGGAAGTACCACGGTGCCTTGGAGGGGTTCGGCGTCTGGTTGAAGTTCGCCAGGGCCAGCAGCGGAGCGTTGACGAAGACCGAGAAGACGACCGTGAACGCCAGGCAGGCCAGAGCCGCGACGAACTCGACCACGAGCAGGTGCGGCCAGGTGTGCACCTTGTCCTGTGGCACGGCCTTCACGTCTTGGATGGAGCCCGACTTGACCACGGTCAGCAACCGCTGGGTGTGGCCTCCGGGACCGGTCGCGGACGGCAGTGGCGCAGTGGCCACCGCTGTGGCGGTGCCGCCGCCCGCAGCGACGACTGTGGTGGCCGCCTCGTCACCACCCGAGCCGGCGCCGGCCCGAGCAGCCTTGGAGCGCTCCAGCAGGTGAGCCGGGATCTTCGACGCGGAGGCGCCCCCGCCGGCGGGCTGCTCGGCTCCCCCGGCGGGCTGCTCGGCTCCCCCGGCGGCGTCAGGCGCGTCGGCAGACTCGGCGCCGGAAGCGGCCGCTGCCTTCTTGCGGGCCTCCTCGGCCCGCTTGCGGAGGTGCTCGGGGATCTCGGTCATCCTCGCCTCCTTCCTACAGCGGTCCCGAGATGCCGCCGTCCTTGCGCACCCGCCAGAAGTGGATCGCCATGAAGATGACGATCACGAACGGGAGCAACAGGACGTGCAGCACGTACCAGCGGAGCAGGGTGTCGGAGCCGATCTCGACGCCACCGAGCGAGCACGAATCGCACCTGCTCACCGAACACGGGCGTGTAGCCCATCATGTTGGTGCCCACCGTGACGGCCCACAGCGCGAGCTGGTCCCACGGCAGCAGGTAGCCGGTGAACGAGAGCAGCAGGGTGAGCGTGAGCAGGATCACGCCGATCACCCAGTTGAACTCCCGCGGCGGCTTGTAGGCACCGTGGTAGAAGACCCGGGCCATGTGCAGGAACACCGACGAGCACCATCAGGTGGGCCGCCCATCGGTGCATGTTGCGCACGAGCAGCCCGAACGTCACCGAGGTCTGCAGGTTGTAGATGTCGTTCCAGGCCGAGCAGTCGGCTCGGCCGGTAGAAGAACATCAGGAAGATGCCGGTCACCGTCAGCAGGATGAACAGGAAGAAGCTCAGCCCGCCGAGGCACAGGGTGTAGCTGACCTTGACCGCATGGCGCTTCACCTTGACCGGGTGCAGGTGGTACAGCACCGAGTTCATGATCACGTAGGACCGGTTCCGGGGGCTGTCGGTGTAGCCCTTGCGGAAGATCGAGCCGGGTCGGAAGATCGAGTTCCAGGCCTGGGACCCCTGGACCTTGTCGGGCATGGCGCGCAGGGCCTCCTGCGCCCGCTCCCCCATGCCCTTGCCGTCCATCGTGTTGGCCAACTGTGTCGCCTCTCTGCTCAGCCGAGCCGCATCCCGTAGCCGTAGCCGTAGGAGTTCATGCGCTGATGGAAGTCTCCCTGGGGGTCGGGGTCGCCGACCTTGCCGAGGATGATCACGCCGGTGGGGCAGCGATCGACGCAGAGCGCGCACCGCGTGCAGACGTCGTCGTCGATCGTGAATATGACGTGGTCGCTCGGGTCCTCCCCCGGGCGGTCGACCTCGACGGCCTCGTCGATCGCCGACGGCGAGACCATGTGGATGCACTTCCACGGGCAGATGTCGACGCAGCCCTCGCACATGATGCACTCGGACTGGTCGATGTGGATGAACTGCTTGGGCTTGACGGCCTTGGACAGGTAGGCCGCGTCGACCTGGGCCAGGACGTAGTCGTCCCGGAACTCGGGCATGGGCGGGTTGGCGTCGGTGCGTGCCACCGATCAGCCCTTGCGCACCAGGGGACGGCCGTACTGCGAGGCGGGGATGACGACCTCACGCGACTTGCGCCGGTCCTGCCAGTGGACCCAGTGGAAGACGTGACGAGTCAGGCCCAGGCCGTAGATGCCGACGACGATGAGGTCGCGGATCACCAGGTAGGTCAGCGTGAACGGCAACACGTCGAAGATCTCACCGGGGCCCAGCAGGATCTTGTCGGATCGCCAGCCCAGCTCGTTGTCGGCGTAGGTCAGCCACTGGTGGGGCACCACTCCGTAGGACCAGAACATCATCCCGAACGTGAAGACGGCGGCCGCGAGTGCCTCGCCCCATGACAGCGCCGCGTCGGGCCGACGGCGCCGCGCGTACAGCACGACCCCGAGGTCTCCCAACAGGGCGACGATCAGCGCTGATGCGAACGCGACCACTCGTGGAGGCTCCCTCGTCGAACGCTCGTGAAATCTCTCACTTGCCGCCGGGCACCACGACGCGGCGCGGACGGCGAGGTCTGGTCTACCACGGCCGCTCGAAGCGCAGCACATCGACGACGACCGGTTCGTCCGGCTTGGAGAGGCCCGCCGCAGGCGCCTAGGTTGACCGCGATGACCGCGTCGAGGTCGGCCCAGCGAGGTGCCCGGTGACCGAGATCCCCGAGCACCTGCTCAAGCGCTCCAAGGAGCGGCGAGCTGCCATCGGCGGAGGCGACGACGGTGGGGGAGCCGAGGAGCCTGCCGCCGAGGCGGCGCCCGCGGCCGCGGCGGCGGCGCCCGTTGCGCCGGCTGGAGCGACCCCGCCGGCGACGCCCGAGCCGGCACCCGCCCCCGTGCCCGTTAGACCCGAGGTGGCCGCCTACCAGCGGCGCCGTCGCATCCCCATCTGGGCCATGCCGGTACTGGCTGCGATCCCTGTGTGGGCATATGTGTTCCAGGCGACCCTCGAACCCCCGCCCGCCGGCGCGAGCGACCCGGTGACCCTGGGCGCCAAGGAGTACGGAGCCTGCGCGAGCTGCCACGGCGCCAACGGCGGGGGCGGGGTCGGTCCGGCGCTCGACGCTGTGGCCACCACCTGGCCCGACTACCGAGACCACATGATGTGGGTGAAGCTGGGCTCGACCGGCTGGCCAGGCAGCACCTACGGCGCCAACCAGAAGCCGAAGAACGGGGGGATGCCCGCGCACGCCTCGCTCACCGACGAGCAGCTTGCTCAGGTCGTGCTCTACGAGCGGCGCCAGTTCGGGGGCGAGCAGGAGGCCGACCAGGCCGACCTGATCGCCATCGCCCAGGGCGACAGCACCTTCGCCGATGTCGGCCTGGGCGATGCCTCCACCGCCGCCGGCATCGACCCCTCAGAGCTGGGCGCCGGGTAGGCCCGCCGGGTCTGCCCGGCGAGACTGCACGGGTGCAGCTTCCCCCTGGCGAGCCCGTACCGGGCGGCGCGCCCCACCACGACGTCCTCGTCGTCGGGGCCGGTCCCGGCGGATCCGCTGCCGCCTACTGGCTCGCCCGCGGCGGGCTCGACGTGGTGGCCGTGGAGAAGAAGGCGTTCCCCCGGGAGAAGACCTGCGGCGACGGCCTCACCCCCCGAGCGGTCACCCAGCTGCGCGCGATGGGGCTCGAAGGACCCATCGCTGCGCAGCACCATCGCTACGACGGGCTGCGCTGTGTGGCTCACGACACCACGCTCGAGCTGGCCTGGCCCGAACACCCTGTCCACCCGAACTACGGCTACGTCGTACGCCGCCGCGACCTCGACGGGCTCGTCGCGGCGCGTGCGGGCGAGGCAGGAGCGGATGTGCGCACCCGCCACGAGGCCCTCGCCCCCATCGTGCGCGATGGCATCCTGCGCGGCGCCACCGTTCGCGGGCCCGAGGGCGTGGTCGACATCTACGCCCGCTACGTCGTGGTGGCCGACGGATCGCTGTCGCGCTTCGGCCGCGCCCTCGGCGCCAGCCGCGACCGCCGCCTGGTGCAGGGCATGGCCATTCGGGGGTACTTCGAGAGCCCCATGCACGACGACCCCTGGATCGAGTCGGCGCTCGACGTGCGCGACCGCAACGGCGATGCCCTCCCCGGCTACGGCTGGGTGTTCCCACTGGGCGACGGCACCATCAACGTGGGGATCGGGCTGCTGTCGACGTTCAGAGGGTGGCGCGAGGTAAACACCAGCCATCTGATGAGGGAGTGGGCCGCCACAGCACCCGCGCACTGGGGCATCGACCCCGACGCCATGCTCGCCCCGGCGACTGGCGGGCGCCTGCCCATGGCCGGCTCGGTCCACCCGAAGTCGGGACCGAACTGGCTCGTGGTCGGCGACGCCGCCGGCTCGGTCAACCCCTTCAACGGCGAGGGGATCGACTACGCCTACGAGACCGGCCGCATGGCAGCCGAACTGCTCCACGAGGCCATCTCCGAGGGCTCCGCCGCCGCGCTGGCGCGCTACCCGATCCTGCTCGACCAGGAGTACGGCCTGTACTTCAAGGTGGCGAGGGCCTTCTCGCGCCTCATCGGCCAACCGGCGCTGATGGCCCAACTGACCCGCGTGGGTGTGCGCTCCCGAACGCTGATGGAATGGGTGCTGCGGATCATGGCCAACCTCTTGCGCCCTGACGAGTTGGGACCCGCCGAGGCGGCCTATCGGGCCGTGGCCTCACTCGCCCGGATCGCGCCCGACCCGATCCCCGCCTGAGGGGCAGCCGGGATCTCCGGCTCAGGATCATCTGTCGAGGAAGCCGGTCGGTCGAAATGGGCCTGCCCACCCGCCTCGGTGAGGTCGACGAGCTCGTGACCCGCCGCCCTCCGCCTGTGGGCGGCGTCCGGCGGCGTGGTCGACGCCAGCCACAAGCAGGCCATCCCGGCAGCGAGGAGCGACACCGCCGCCGACGGCCCGACCCCCCAGGCCGAGGCCGCCAACCCGCCCAGCACGGCGCCGAGGGCCTGGAGGCCCATGACCAGACCGAGCGCGATGCCCATCGCTGAGGCCCGCACCTCGCGGTCCAGGCGCGTGCCCAGCACCACGTTGGCGGGCACCGCCGCGCAGAAGACGGCACCGCTGAGGGCGAACACGGCCAAGGCCGGAGCGACCGTCACCTCCATCCACAGCGCCGGCGCGGCCAGCGCAGCGCTCGCCGCGCCGAGGCTCCCGCCACGAAGCAACCGCGACGGCGAGCCGGCTCTCGGAACGACCAGGGTCGCGACGACCGTCCCCGCCGGAACCGCTGCGGCCAGCAGGCCCGTCGCGGTCGGCCCCGCCCCGACGCGGTCGGCGTAGGGAGCCACGAGTGCCTCGGGCACGATCCCGAGCAGGGAGGTGGTGCCGAGCAGGATCATCGCTCGACGCAGGAAGACGTCGCCGCGCAGGGTCGCCGCGGCACGGCGCAACGAGACCCGGGCGGTCTGGGTCAGCGAGCCCCTACCAGCCGCCGAGCGCCTCAGGGAGGCCACCAGGATCGCCGAGACCACGAAGGTGGTGGCATCGAGGCCCAGTGCGCTCCGGGGCGACATCACAGCCAGCAGCACGCCGCCCAGCCCGTACCCGGCGACCACCGAGATCTGCACGCAGATCCCCGACAGCGCCAGCGCGTCGCCATAGCTGCGCTCGGGGACCAGGTCCGGCAACGCGGCAGCCCGCGCCGCCTCGAACGGCGGAGAGGCCAGCCCAGCGACGAACGCCAGGCCCAGCAGGGCTCCGACCGGCAGCGGAGCCACCATGGCCACGAAGCACAGGGCTCGCACGACGTCGGCCACGACCATCACCTGGACCCGCCCGAAGCGGTCGGCGGTGGTGGCCAGGACCTGGCCGATGCCCACGAATCCCGCCAGGGACACCGTGGTCACCGCCGCCGCCCACGCCGGCGAGTCGGTGCGCTCCAGCACCAGCACGGCCAACGCCAGCCGCCCGGCCCAGTCGCCCAGCAGCGAGATCATGTCCGCCGTCCACAGCCGCCGGTACTGCGGGATCCTCAACGGCGCGAGCAACGAGCCCAGGCGACGGCCAGCCCCCCCGGCTTCAGCGCCCTGCACGCTCAGAGGCTAGACAGCGGTGACGCTACGAGCAATCACCGTCACGACCCGTGGTAGTGGAGCACCCTAGATGACGCGGGATACAACCAGACGTGCTCAAACGAGTCAGCGTTCGTTCGGCGACCGCACGATCCTCACCCGGCCTCGGGCTCGTGCCACCCGCCGAAGTCGGCGGCGAGGACCTCGGCTTCGCTGGGCCCCCAGGTCCCGCGGTGATAGCGGACCACCGGAGCCACGTCGGTCTGCAGCGCCTCGAGTATCCGCCACTGCTCGTCGAGGGCATCCTCGCGACCGAAGCGACGGGCATCGCCGACCATGGCATCCTCGAGAAGGCGCTGGTAGGCCTCCTGGCGGGTCCCGAGAACCTCTTCGAAGTCGACCTGCAAGTCGATGGGTCGGCTCACGAGGTCGTCGCCAGGCGCCTTGGTCTGCAGATGCAGCACGACGCCGTCGTCGGTACCCAGTCGGAAGCGCAGATGGTTGGGGTGCGGCGCACGCGTCCCGGGCGAGAACAAGAGCCTGGGCGGCGCGTTGAACTCCACGACCGCTTCGGTGGCCGTTACCGGCAGGTGCTTGCCGGTGCGGATGAGGAACGGAACCCCGGCCCAGCGCCAGGAGTCGATCTCGAGCCTCAGCGCCGCGAACGTCTCGACATCGGAGTCGGGAGCGACGCCGTCCTCGTCGACGTAACCGCGGTACTGACCGCGCACCACCGTCGCCGGGTCGAGCGAACGGACCTGGCGGAAGAGCTTGACCCTCTCGTCGCGCAGTGCTGCCTCGCCGGCGCCCGCCGGCGGCTCCATCGCGAGCAGGGCCACCACCTGCAGGAGGTGGTTCTGCACGACATCGGCGAGCGCGCCGACCGACTCGTAGAAGCGGCCACGACCCTCCACGCCGAAGTCCTCGGCCATGGTGATCTGCACGTTGGAGATGAAGTTGCGGTTCCAGACCGGCTCGAGCATCGAGTTGGCGAAACGGAACACGAGCAGGTTCTCGACCGACTCCTTGCCCAGGAAGTGGTCAATGCGGAAGACGTCGGCCTCGTCGAAGCTGCGGTGCAGGATGTCGTTGAGCCGCCGGGCCGACGCTCGATCGCGCCCGAACGGCTTCTCGACCACCACCCGGGCACCGGGGGCCAGGCCCATCTGGTCGATCCCGGTGATCACCTCGTCGAACAGCTCGGGTGGGATGGCCAGGTAGAACAGCGGGTGCGTCGACCCACACGACTCCAGCGCAACCCCCAGGGCGCGGAAGGCCTCGGGGTTCCGGTAGTCGCCGCGCACATAGCTGATCCGGTGGGCCAACGGCTCCCACATCGCCGGGTCGACGGGTCGACGGGCGGCTATGCCGTCGCGGGCGTGCACGCGCAGGGTGTCGTCATCCCAGTCCGAGGAGGCGAACCCGATCACGGGGACGTCCCGGAAGCCCGTACAGGCCATCTCGTAGATCGCCGGGAAGATCTTCTTGCGCGACAGGTCACCCGTGGCTCCGAACAACACGAGCGCATCGCTGCGGTCGCTCACTGGATCGGTCCGCCCCCGCCGGGCGCGCCCGGATGCCCTGGCGATCCCGGCTCCACCACCGCGTGGCCGCCGAACTGCTCGCGGAGCGCTGCCACTACCCGCAGCGCCAGGGAGTCGTCGTCCTGCGACGAGAACCGACCGAACAGAGCAGCGGCGATGACCGGGACTGGGATGCCCCGCTCGACCGCCTCGTGGACCGTCCAGCGCCCCTCACCCGAGTCGTGCGCCACCGGGGCGAGACCCTCGAGCCGGGGACGCTGCTCGAGGGCCCTGACCAGCAGGTCGAGCAGCCAGGACCGCACGACGCTGCCCTCGCGCCACGCCGAGAGCGCCGCGGTCGCGTCGATGCCCAGGCCCGAGCGGGCAAGCAGTTCGTAGCCCTCCGCGTACGCCTGCATCAGCCCGTACTCGATGCCGTTGTGGACCATCTTGGTGTAGTGACCCGTCCCCACCGGACCCACGTGCGCGAAGCCGCCCACAGGGGCCAGGGCGTCGAACGCCGGCCTCGCCAGCGCCACGTCCTGGTCGGAACCGCCGACCATCAGGCAGTAGCCCTCGGTCCGTCCCCAGACGCCACCGCTCGTGCCGGCGTCGACGAAACCGATCCCGGCGGCGGCCAGGCGGGTGGCGCGCCGCACGCTGTCGCGCCAGTTGGAGTTGCCCCCGTCCACGACGAGGTCGCCGGGAGCGAGCAGGCCGGCCAGCTCCTCGACGGTCGACTCCGTCGGCTCGCCAGCGGGGACCATCACCCACACCACCCGGGGTGGAGCCAAGGCCGACACCGCCTCGGCCAACGAAGCGACCGTGCTCGAGGCCGCGTGCGGGTCGAACCCCACGACCTCGTGACCCGCGGCGCCCAGCCGCTCGACCATGTTGGCGCCCATGCGCCCGAGCCCGACCATCGCGAGCCTCACGGGCCAGCCCTGCGGGCGGACCGGATCCGAGAGGGTCGCCGCGCTGCAGCTCGTCCCGGCGCCCACCGCCATCGGCTCACCTGGACACCGCCGCGAGCTCCTCGAGATGCACGCGCCAGGCCCGACGTCCACGGGATCGCAACGCGAGCAGATCACCGTCCGCCTGGGCCCGCTCGAGCGCGCCGAAGGTCTCGGAGCGCCCGGGTACGGCGATGTCGTCGACGGTGACCGCGTCGACGACCTGGATGCAGACCAGCCCAGGCGGGCCGCCCTTGTGGAGCTGGCCCGTGGAGTGCAGGAAGCGAGGCCCGAAGCCGAGCGTGACCGCGTTGCCGAGCCGGGTCCTCAGCTCGAGCCGCGCCACCTCGAGGTCGTGGGCGACGCCCGAGCGGGGATCGACGAAGGCCTGCAGGGCCACGTGGTCCCCGGGGCGCACCTGCGCCAACACCATGTCGAGCGCCACCGGTTCGGGAACCTGCCCGGCGCGCCCGGCGAGCACCTCGAGGGTCGCCGCCTTGGCCGCCGCCACGTCGGGCTGGTCGAAGGGCTGCACCCCGAGCGCGGCGCCGCACCAGGCCACCGCCAGCTCCCAAACGACCACGGCCCGGCCGAGCGCTCCGAGTCCACCCCCGAAGTCGAAGGCCAGCACCGGATGGCCGGCGGCGACCAGCTCTGCGGCCCTGTCGCGCCGGGCCGAGTCCACGACGAAGAGGCGGTCCGCCCCATAGGCGCTGGCCCGGGCCGGGCGCTCGTCGACGACCGGGACCACCCCGGTGCCGTCCTTGCCGAGCGACTCGGCCACGAGCTGCTCGATCCAGACCGCCAGCGGGCCCATCTCGTCGGACGGCTCGACCGTGCACTTGTCACCGCCGTGCCCGACGCCGGCCGCCATCGCCGACGCCAGTGAGAGGGCAGGGTTCGACCCGGGAGCGACTCCGGGTCCGCACTCGTCCAGGCCCACCCGTGCCCCCTCGAGCAGAGCGCCAGCGTCGAGGCCGGCCAGCACCGCAGGCACCAGCCCGAACAACGAAAGCGCCGAATACCTGCCGCCGATGTCGGGGCGGCTCTCGAACACGTCGTCGAACCGCCGCTCGCGAGCCAGATCTGCCAGCTCCGACCCGGGGTCGGTCACCACCGCGAAGCCGCCTTCGTCCCCGCTTCGAGCCAGCGCCCACTCCAGGTGGCTCCTGGTCTCGATCGTCGTGCCCGACTTCGACGAGGCCAGGTGGACCGTTCGAGCTGGCGGGCACTCCCGGGCCGCACGCGCGATCGTGCGTGGGTCGGTGGTGTCGAGCACCACCAGGCGCGGCCGGCCCGGGGCAGGCTCGAAGCTGCGGGCCAGAACTTCGGGGAACAGGCTCGATCCACCCATCCCCATCACCAGGACCCGATCCCTGCCGGCGGCCAACGCCGTGCAGCGGCGCGCCAGCTCGACGAGCGGCGCGCCGATCGTGTCGACCACATCGAGCCAACCCAAGCGATCCGCTATCTCGGAGGGATCCCGACGCCACACGGTGTGGTCGCGAGCAAAGGTCCTCGCCGGCACCGCCTGTTCCACGAGCGCCTCGGCGATCGCCTCAGCGGGCGCAGCGAGACGGCCCAGGCTTTGCAGCACGCCGTCGCCCAGCGGTGACGGGGTCATCGGCTCAGCGCACCCCGTTCGACGGCCAGGCGGGCCGCGACGGCGAAGCGCTCGACGATGTCGTCGATCACCTCGGCCGTGTGCGCCAGCCCGCAGAAGAGCACCTCGAAGGCGCCGGGCGGAAGAGCCACGCCCTGCTCGAGGGCCGCGTGGAACAGTCGGCCGTAGGATCCCACGTCGCGCTGGCGGGCGGTGTCGTAGTCGACCGGGGACCCCGGGCCGAGGTGGATCCCGACCAGACCGGGCCAGGCGGTCACCGTGGCGGTCAGGCCGGCGGCGTCCAGGCCGACGCGCAACCCGGCCGCCAGCCGGTCGGCCCGAGCGGCCAGGGCGGCGTACGCCTCGTCGTCGAGGAGCCCGAGGACGGCCAGGCCGGCGGCGGTGGCCAGCGGATTGCCCGACAGAGTGCCCGCTTGGTACACGGGGCCGAGGGGCGCCACCTGGGCCATGACGTCCCGGCGGCCTCCGTAGGCCCCGACGTTGAGGCCCCCTCCGATGACCTTGCCGAACGTCGACAGGTCGGGGTGCACTCCGGTGAGCGCCTCGGCCCCGCCTCGCGCGACCCGAAAGCCCGTGATCACCTCGTCGAAGATCAGCAGCGCGCCCACCCGGTCGCACTCGGCGCGCAGGCCTTCCAGGAACCCCGCTACCGGCGCCACCAGACCCATGTTGGCGGCCACCGGCTCGACGATGACCGCCGCCACGCCGCCGTCGAGCTCGGGCACGACGTTGTAGGGAACGACCCGGGTGTCGCCCACCGCCCCGGCGGTCACCCCCGCGGAGCCCGGCAGGCCCAGCTGGGCGAGACCGCTGCCGGCCTCGGCCAGCAACACGTCGCCGTGGCCGTGGTAGCAGCCCGAGAACTTCACCACGCCGGAGCGGCCGGTGAAACCCCGGGCAACCCGCAGCGCGCTCATGGTGGCCTCCGTGCCCGACGACACGAGCCGGACCTGCTCCACCGAACCGACCCGTGCGACGATCTCCTCGGCCAGGCGGACCTCCCCAGCCGTTGGGGCGCCGTAGGAGGTCCCGCCGGCGGCCGCCCGGCTGACCGCCTCGACCACCTCGGGATGGGCGTGGCCGGCGATGATCGCCCCGTAGGAGTGCACCAGGTCCAGGTAGCGGCGACCATCGGCGTCGGTCACCCAGGGCCCTTCGGCCGACGCCACGAAGTAGGGCGTGCCGCCCACCCCGATGAAGGCTCGCACTGGGCTGTTCACCCCGCCCGGCATCACCAAGCAGGCCCGCCGGTACAGCTCGGCGCTGATCGGCCCAGCGGTGCTCACGACCCGATCGCTCCTTGGCGATCGGCGCGTTCGGCCAGCTCGCCCGCGAAGTAGGTCACGACCATGTCGGCTCCGGCCCGGCGGATGGCAGTGACGTGCTCGATCGCCACGGCGTCGCCATCGATCCAGCCCCGCTGCGCCGCGGCACGGACCATCGCGTACTCGCCCGACACGTGGTAGGCCGCCAACGGAACGTCGAGCTCTAGGCGTGCACGGGCGATGACGTCGAGGTAGGCCAGCGCCGGCTTGACCATGACCATGTCGGCACCCTCGTCGATGTCAACCAACAGCTCGGTGACCGATTCGCGGGCGTTGCGGGGGTCCTGCTGGTAGCCGCGGCGATCACCCGCCGCGATGGTGACGTCCACGGCCTCCCGGAAGGGTCCGTAGAGGGCCGAGGCGTACTTGGCGGCGTACGCGAGGATCGCCGTCGACGTGTGGCCGGCCAGGTCGAGAGCGCGGCGGATGGCCGCGACCTGTCCGTCCATCATCCCCGAGGGGGCGACGACGTCGGCACCGGCGTCGGCCTGGGTGACGCCGACGCGTGCGTACGCGGCGATCGTGGCGTCGTTGTCGACCTCGAGTCGACCGTCACGCTCGACGAGCCACCCGCAGTGCCCGTGGTCCGTGTACTCGTCGAGGCACAGGTCGGCCATCAGTACCACGTCGTCACCGAGGTCACGGCGCAGGTCTCCCAACGCCAAGGGCACGATCCCGTCCGGGGACCAGGCGCCCGACCCCTGCGCGTCGCGCCCGGCGGGAACTCCGAAGAGCATCACCGCGGGCACCCCGAGCCCGGCGAGCCGGGCCACCTCGGCACGCAGCGAATCGCGCGTGTGCTGGACCACGCCGGGAAGGCTGGTGATCGCCACCGGCTCGGTGATCCCCTCGCGCACGAACAGCGGCGCCACCAGGTCGTCGACGCTGAGGTGGGTCTCGGCGACGAGCCGGCGTAGGGCGGGTGTGCGGCGCAGCCGACGCAACCGCCGTTCGGGGTAGCTCACCGGACCAGGCTAGGGCGCGCCGGGCTCGCCGCCGTCTCGCACCTCCACCAGCGCCGCCAGCCGGGCCAGGTCGACCTCCTCGAGCGAGGACACCACCAGATCGGCGGGAGGGAACACCAACCCGGAGGTGATCCCGGCGGGGACCGCCACCACCGGCATGGAAGCGGCCCGAGCCGACCGGACCCCGGCCGGGCTGTCCTCCAGGGCGACGCAACGCCTCGGGGCGGCGCCCAGCGCGGCTGCGGCGGCCAAGAACAGGTCGGGCTCGGGTTTGGTGCGCTCGGCACCGACGATGTCCCGGGTGACCACCGCCGCGAAGCGTTCGATCAGACCGAGGCGCTCGAGGTGGCCGACAACCCACTCGGCGGTCGACGAGGACGCCACCGCGCTCGGCACGCCGGCCGCCGCGGCCTGCTCGAGCAAGGCCACCACCCCGGGGCGGACGGTCGAGGCTGCGAGCACGGCGCCGTGGCGGGCGCTGCGCAGCTCGACGAGGCGGGAGCGCTCGTCAGGCTCGACCGGACGACCCCGGGCTCGACCCAGCAAGTCGGTCCAATGGATGCGCGCCGAGCCGACCACCACCTGCCAGTCGTCGAGCACGAGCTGCACGCCATGCTCGGCGAAGATCCCTGCAGCCGAGTCGAACAGCGCCGACTCGGTGTCGAGGATGAGGCCGTCGAAGTCCCACACCAGCCCCGCTGGTGGCGCCGCCGGTTGTGCCACTCAGCCTCCTGGGCTCGCGCCGCCGCGCGCCCAGGTCGTGAGCGCATCGACCAGCCCGTCCATCGTGTGCACAGCAGCCTCCACGTCGACCCTCAGCCCGTGGCGGCGCGCCGTCGCCGCCGTCACCGGACCGATGCAGGCGACGACCGGGGGCACGGCCCCGACCCCGAACGCCTCCACGAAGCGATCCACGGTGGACGAGGCGGTGAAGGTGACGACGTCGGCAGTTGCGAGCCCGGCACGTTCCGCGTCTCCCGCGGGCGCGGCGATCGTGGCGTAGGCGTCGACCACCTGGACCTGCCAACCCAGTTCCGACAGCCCCTCGGGAAGCGTGTCGCGGGCGACCGCAGCGCGAACCAGCACGACGGTGCCGCCACCGGGCGGGGCGGCCGGGAAGGCTTCGAGCAGTGACTCCGCGACGAAGCGCTCCGGCACCAGGTCGGCCCGTATGCCCGCGTCGGCCAGCGCCGCGGCGGTGCCGGGCCCGATGGCGGCGACCCGAGCCCCGCCGAAGGCCCGCGCGTCGAGGCCCTCGGCGGTCAGCGCCGCGACCAGGCGAGCCACGCCGTTGGTCGAGGTCAGCACGACCCAGTCGGCCCGGCCGAGGCGCGCCGCAGTGCGCCGCAGCGTGGCGCCCCCGTCGGCCGGGTCGGTGACGGCGATGGTCGGGACCTCCAGGACCTCGGCTCCCTGGTGCTCGAGCAGGGCGCGCAGCGAGGACGCCTGGGCCCGGGCCCGGGTCACTACCACCCGGCGGCCCAGCAGCGGCCGGCTCTCGAACCAGCGCAGGTCGACGGAGGCGACGGCTCCGACCACGATCACCGCGGGAGCCTCCAGAGGGGCGTTCGCGATCGTGCCCAACGTGGCCCTCACGGTGCGCTGGGAGGGTCGTGTCCCCCAGCGCACCGCGGCGGCGGGGGTACCAGCCGGCAGGCCGCCCGCGATCAGCTCCTCGGTGATGTGGCGGATGCGTCCCACTCCCATGAGGATCACGACCGTGCCCCCCACAGCGGCCACGGCCCGCCAGTCGACGCTGCCGTCCGCGCCCGCCCCCGGGTGCTCGTGGCCGGTGACCACCGTGAACGAGGTCGAGTAGTTGCGCAGGGTGACCGGGATGCCCGCGTACGCGGGCGCAGCCAGGGCAGAGCTGATCCCCGGCACCACCTCGAAGTCGACACCGGCCTCGGCCAGGGCCGCCGCCTCCTCGCCGCCGCGGGCGAAGACGAAGGGGTCGCCGCCCTTGAGACGCACCACGAGGCGCCCGGCCAGCCCGTGCTCGACGAGCAGGGCGTTGATGTCCTCCTGGGGCACGGTGGCCGCCCCCGGCGCCTTGCCCACGCTGATCCGCTCGGCGCCAGAAGGAGCGAGGTCGAGGAGTCCGGCGACCGAGAGCCGGTCGTAGACCACCACCTGGGCCCGCTCGAGGACCTCGGCTCCGCGCACGGTGAGCAGCCCGGGATCTCCAGGGCCGGCGCCGACGAGGTACACGGTCATCGACGCGAAGCGTAGGGGTCTCCACCGGCGCCCATGTCCCTGCCGGAGACCGCGGGGGCGGCGGCACGGCTAGCGGCCGAGGACCTCGGCCCCGCCCTGTTCGAGCAGGAGGTGACGGGCCACCGCGGAGCCCAGAGCCGCCGGATCGCCCCGTGACGTGGATTCGTGGCGCAGCACCACCGATCCGTCCGCGCTGGCGAGCACGGCCCGCAGGTGGACGGCGCCGCCCTCGAGCGTGGCGTGGGCGCCGGCGGGCAAGGAGCAGTCGCCGCCGAGCTCGGCCAGGAAGCCGCGCTCGGCGTCGACCTGGCGGCGAGCGTTGCCATCCTCGATACCGGCCAGGAGAGCAGCGACGGGTCCGTCACCCTCCCGGCACTCAACTGCCAACGCGCCCTGGGCCACCTGGGGCACCATCACGTCCACCTCGAAGCGCTCGGCGATGTGCCCGGCCAGGCCCAGCCGGTCGAGCGCCACTGCGGCCACGACCACGGCGCCGTGATCCGAGGCCGCCGCCAGGCGGGTGGCCATGTTCCCTCTGAGGCCGACGAAGCGCAGGTCAGGCCGACGAGCCGCCAGCTGGGCCCGGCGGCGCAGCGAGCCCGTGGCCACCTCCGCACCTTCGGGCAGCTCGTCGAGGGTCGAACCCACCAGGGCGTCACGAGGATCCCCGCGCTCGGGGACACTGGCCAACACCAGGCCGGCGGGAGTCACCGAAGGGAGGTCCTTCGCCGAGTGGACCGCCACATCGGCCCGCCCGTCGAGCACGGCTGCCTGCACCTCGGTGGCGAACACCCCTTTGCCTCCGATGGCCCAGATGGGCAGGTCCACTCGCCGGTCACCGGCGGTGTCGACGACGACCAGCTCGACGGTGCACCCGGGCTCGGCGCCGACCAGCAGCGCCGCTACCCGCTCGGCCTGCCAGCGGGCGAGCGCCGAGCCGCGGGCGGCGACCCGGAGCGAACCCACACTCAGTCGGGCAGGTCGTCGAGGTCGAACAGCTCCCGCATCGCGGCGACCAGGCGATCGCCCCGGGCACTGCCGGCCGCGTCCTTCAGCACCACCGAGGGCTGGTGCAACAACTTGGCGACCAGGCCGCGGGTGATGGCCTCGACCGCGTCGAGGTGGTGCTCTTGGAGGCCTTCGAGGCGGGAGCTGTAGCGCTCGAGCTCGGCGCGGCGGACCATCTCGGCACGCGACCGCAACGCGACGATCATGGGCGCCACCTCACGACCCCCGGCCGAGCCCAGGTAGCGGTCGAGCTCCTCGTCGAGCAGGGCCTGGACTCGCACGACCTCTCGCCGCCGGGCACGCGCTCCCTGGTCTGCGAACGCTCGCAGGTCGTCCATGTCGAGCAACGTGACACCCGCTAGGCCACCAACCGCCGGGTGCACGTCCCGGGGCATGGCGATGTCCACGATCAACAGCGGCCGGTCCGGGCGACCGGCCATGGCCGAGGTCACGTCGTCCACCTCGACGACGGCGGAGTCGGCGGCGGTGGAGGTGAGCAGCACGTCGACGTCGGCCAGCGCGGCAGGCAGGTCGAACATCTGGACAGCGACGCCCCCCACGCGCTCGGCCAGCGCAACTGCGGTCTGCCATGTGCGGTTGACGACGCGGATCTCGGCGACCCCCGCCTTCGCCAGCCCGAGGGCCATCGACTCGCCCATGCCCCCGGCACCGAGCACGAGGACCCTGCGACCCTCGAGGCCGTCCAGGCGCTGGGCGGCCATGGCGACGGCGGCCTGCGACACCGAGGTGATGTTCCGGGCGATGCCGGTCTCGGTACGGGCCCGCTTGCCGGCATGCAGTGCGTGGCGGAACAGCAGGTTGAGCGTCGGGCCCGCCGCCCCTTCGGTCTGGGCGAGCTCCCAGGCCGACTTGATCTGGCCGAGGATCTCGCTCTCACCGAGCACCGCCGAGTCCAGACCCGAAGCGACCGAGAACAGGTGGCTCACGGCGGGCGCGTCGTAGTGGACGTAGAGGTGGTCGCCGAAGTCCTCGGGAGGCAGGAAGGCGGTCGAGGAGAGGAAGCTGCGGACGTCCTGGTAGGCGCCGTGGAAGCGCTCGGCCACGGCATACACCTCGAGGCGGTTGCAGGTGGACAGCACCACCGCCTCGGAGAGGTTGTCCCTGCTAACCAGATCGTGGAGCGCCTTGGGTACAGCGGCCTCGGCGATGGTCATCCGCTCGAGCAGCTCGAGCGGGACCGTTCGGTGGTTCAAGCCGATGACGACGACGGACACGCCAACTCGCTCCTTCACTCCGGGGGCGCGAGCAGAGTGACCAGCTGCGCCCGAGCGTCCTCCAGACGACCCTCCCGGACCAGGTCCAGCATTCCCGAATCCAGGGCCGCCCGCCAATCCAGGCCCTCGGTAGGTCGCCCCTGCGCCATTACCGCAGAGCGGACATCGGCGACGAGACGAACCAGCTCGTCGAACTCAGGGCCCAGCGACCGGTCGATGCGGGTGCGCAGCCAGGAGGCCACCGCGGGGCTGGCCCCGCCGGTGGACACGGTGACCAGCAGGTCACCTCGCCGCACGACCGCCGGGAGGGTGACCGAGCAGTTCGCAGGATCATCGGCGGCGTTGACCCACACGCCGGCCGCCTCACCGTCGAGGAACACCCGGCGGTTGACCCGCGGGTCGTCCGTGGCGGCTACCGCCAGCCACCTGTGGGCCAGGTCGCCAGCGCGGTACGGGCGACGCTCCACGGAGACCGCCAACTCGGCGAGCTCCGGGCTCACCCGGGGTGCGACCACGTGGACCAGCGCGCCGACGCCGCACAGATTTCGGGCCTTGGCCGTGGCCACC
>CAVPEW010000073.1:0-13369 GCA_963703565.1 uncultured Microthrixaceae bacterium
GCACCTTGGCTTCGAGCCCGTCGAGGCGTACGACTTCTGGGCAAGCGGGTTCAGCGGCGGACCGCTCCAGGTCTCAGCCGACGGAGGCCAGACCAGCCTTGCGCTGTTCGAGGCAAGTGACGCTCATCCCATGATTCCGCAGCAGACCGGGGTGGCGTTCAGCGTCGACGCCGACTCGTTCATCGGCTTCGTCCGTTCCCTGCCTCGTGGGATCGACCACCCGGACGGCCACCCACTTCACCCCGGCGATCTCATCGACTTCGACCTCTGCTGGGCGATCGACCTGGCCGATCCATGGGGGAACCGATACGAGCTCAACTGCTACGACTACGACCGGGTCCGGGACGAACTCGTAACCGCGGACGCTGTCGACGCCGTGCGCTACTGGCCGAGCCAGAGCTATGAGCACTACCTCGAGGCGGACTCGTCGTAGCGGCCAGCACGTCGAACCACACTCTTCCCCTGCGGCACCTCGGTGAGGATGCCCCACGTCGTTATGGGTGCGCGTTCGGTGTCGCTCGGCATCCGCCATGACGCGACCTGACGTGACCTGAGCCGTCGATCCGTCGCGCTCGCGTCAGGCAGCAGTCGGCGCGGGTTGAACCCCCGACCGTGCCGCCGAGCCGGCGTTATGGGTCACTCGCGGGTTCGAGGCAGATCGACGCTGGGCGCGCTTCTCCTGGGATGATGACCGGCGTGAGCGAGGGCGACGATGCCGACGTCGGGCGAGCGCCGATCTGCTCTTCTTGCGGCGTCACGGCTCTCCCCGCAGAGACCTCGAACGTCATCGACTCCGGCTTCGTGTGCGAGAACCCCGACTGCGATGCCTTCGGAGGCGCCGTCGAGTCCTAGGCGCGTGTAGATCGCACGAGACGGCGCGACGTCGTTCCGGCGTTCGGGGACGGTCGCGGGCATCATCGACTCCGATGAGCTACTGGATCTGGTCACGAGACGTCGATCACACGACGATCGACGACGAGCTCGACCTGCCAGAGGCTGACCACGACGGGTACGACCAATACGCCGAGCAATCGGACCGCCTTCGCCTGTGGGCGACGTCCGTGGACGAGAGTCCCGAGTGGGAACGAGAGGCGGACGCGACGATCGAACCCTGCGGCCGGTGTCACCGGACAGCGGATCTCGACCCGTGGGGGACATGCGCCGACTGCCGCGTCACCGCCGGCTGGTGCAAGTGGTGTGGGCTCGACCGACCCGCCTACCGGAAGCTGACCGCATGTCGGACCTGCTACCGCTGGCTGCGGCGGCATTCTGATCTGACCGATCGTGATGCCGCGCCGATGCTGCTCTCACAGGCCGTGCAGCGGAAGACGAACCGGGAGCGGCGAAGCGCGTAGCTGACCGTCCGCGCAGTTGTCACAAATCCGCGGTACATTGCTCCAGAATTGGTAGCCGTCCGCCCTGCGGGCGGCTACTTCGCGTCCCGGCCAC
Organism: uncultured Microthrixaceae bacterium; assembly: GCA_963703565.1. Classification (GTDB taxonomy): domain Bacteria; phylum Actinomycetota; class Acidimicrobiia; order Acidimicrobiales; family VFJN01; genus CAVPEW01. Next base: position 1,450 of record CAVPEW010000073.1, read on the forward strand.
CTAGCGCCGGGCAGCGGAGGGCCTTTCGCCCTCCGCTCCATGGGAGGCGCCATGTGCCACGAGCGCATGTCCCGCCTGGAGCGCACCCGCCGATCTGTGGATGACGTAACCAGCGTCGTCTACGCGTTCGCGCGGCTCGTGATGAGCATCCACGCTGTGGGGATCGCCTTGGTCCTCGTGGTCGCTGTCCTTCACACGCTCCTGTAGGGACCACCCCCATCCTGCGCCGAGGTGGACAACCTCGGGGCGGAGCTATGCCCACGATGACCCCACGTAGTCGGTACGACAGGCGCGCTGCCGGCGGTAGGGGGCAAGCCTGGGTTAGAGCGAATGAATGAGATCGGCCAGCTGCGTCATGTCGTCGAAGATGGTGGTGCCGGGGCCTTCGAGCCATGCAGATGGGGTTACGCCGCCGGCATAGCCGAGTGATCGCATACCGGCCGACCGCGCGGCTTCGACACCGGACTTGCTGTCCTCGACGACGAGCCATCGCTCTGGTGTCATCCCACATCGGGTCGCAGCGTGGAGAAACAGGTCGGGGGCGGGCTTGCCTTGGCGACCTCGGTCGTGGAGAAGTGAACCGCCCTGGATTTGATGGAGGGTCGGTTTAGGCAACGACCGCCTGGTCGGCGGACGGGCTGGTGAGTTCGTGGAGCTCCTCGAACTCGATGGGTGACATCTTGCCGATCGAGTGATGGAGGCGGCTGGTGTTGTACCAGTGAACCCAGCTGGCGGTCTCCCGTTCGAGGTCGGCGGCGCCGCTCCAGCTGCGAGCCCGGTCGTGATCGACGAGTTCGGTCTTGAACAAGCCGATGGTCGATTCCATGAGGGCGTTGTCGAGGGCGTCGCCGACGGTGCCGATCGAGGGGGCGATCCCGGCCTCGAGCAGCGCGTCGGTGACCTCCCGGAGGCGCCGGAGATCCCCCAGCTGACGAGGGCCGACTTGCAGCCCTACCTCACCGCCCGGGGCGCACACTCACCCCACAGGGGCTAGCTCCCGAGGACCGCTGCGCGGCTACCTGCGGTCTCGAGGAGGGTTCGGGTCGTTCCCGGGCGCCACAGTGTCGGAGTCACGGATCCGTCCGTCTCGACCGTGGATCACGACCTCGCCGCCGCCGAGGTTGCCGACGATGTGCCTCGCCCGGTCGATTGCTTCCGCCTGCGTGCCGGTCACGGCTGAAGCCCGCTCGCTCCCGGGCGCTACGACCTGCCAGCCATCCTCGTGCGGAGTCACATGCCGCTCGTTCCTAGGTGCCACGTCCCTACCTCCTCCGGCCGGGAGTTCCCCGGTGGCCTCAGTATGGAGACGGGGTGTGACACCGACCGACGGCGGGCAGGCCATCTGCCGACGCCGATCCTTGTCGCCGTCGGCGCGCTCGCGCCGGTATCGGGCATTCTCTCCTCGGCCGTAGCCCAGGCTCAGGGGATCTGGCCTTCCATCCGTCTCACGGCGTTGCGACTCATGGCCAGCAGATGCTCCGTGTCCGGGGTCGTATAGGCGGTTCCCTCCGTCACCGTGAGGACGACAGCACCGACCCGGATGTAGACGGTGTCCGTCACATTCAAGATGTCCTCTCGGCCGTCCCGGCGGTCGACCACGGTCTGGCGGTACGCGAAGGATTCTTCTCCGAGGCGTGGGTCAGCCTGCTGCCGCACCAAGAACGTAACTCCGTCATCGTCGAACTCGTCACAGGTCGTGACCGCTTCTCGGTGACGCCCCATAACTGTGATCGCGCCTTCAGTCGCCGGGAACGCGACAGCGGTCTCGGAGAACCAGGGTCCGACCGTGGCGTCGCGCTCGGCATCGAACTGCGCTACGGCCTGGTTCCCCTCGGAGCGGGCCGCCTGGTTCGGACCTCCACAGAATCCGCCGGTCGAGTCCGAGACGAACTCGGCCTTCGCTCCCTCGGCCCATCCGGTGGCGAGGTCGTCGATGGTCAGCATCGCTTCGGGGAGCTGCTCCCCGCTCAGCGTCGGGACCGCTGTCGTAGTCGTCGAAGGCGCTGCGGTAGTAGTCGTTGTCGTCGGCCTCGACTCGGCCACCGGCTCCTGCTCGCCCCCGCTATTGCATGCCGCGAGAGTCGTCAGGAGGAGTACCGCGCTGATCGAGCGACGCATCAAGACCCAGAACCTTACGTGTGGCCCGCATCCGCCTCTCGTGAGACCACGTCGGCGGGGCCCGACACCATCTGCTCTACGCCGGGTGGGCGACGGCAATCAAGCAGGCCAGCAGTCCCACTGCCGCCTCTCGCGACGCGGCAGATCGAGTGCTCTGGTCGCGTCACGAGCGTCGTCGGCTGTCCGAGAACATCTGTCCATAACGACAGGAGGCATTGCCACCAAGGTGCCGGTAGCGGGCAGGCGACTTTCGCGAGCACGATTGCTCGCCCGCACGATTGCACGGCGTTCCGATTCGGCGATCTGGTCTGACGTCGCGAGCGCGGGACTGGTCTCCCCGAACGCGCGCCTCCAACGGCATCGTGCCGCATCACCGATCGCCGGCACGGTAGCTGGGGGGAAAGGCGGCGTCGCGGCTGTCCTTCTGCCTATCGACGCCCCCATGGTCAGTACCGCTCGGCGGTCGGTGGTCGTCAGCGGGCAGATCTCGTTGGTCACCGACAGCCGTGCCCTTGCTCGTTCTGTGTCCTGGGGCAGGAGTACGCTGAGGGCGCTTGGTTCGCGACCGTCCGGTCGCCTCTGCGACAGACGTGCAGGAGGCGCATCGTGGATGCCGCGACGATGGACAAGGTGTTGTTGGCCAAGCTGCTCGACGAAGCGGGCGGTGGACTGACGGCGATCGCCGCCGAGCTGTGCCCGCTCTATGACCGTTGGGCGGCAGACGGCGCGGACGAACAGACGCTGCAGTGGATGTGGAGCGTGCTCGAACGGCTCGGGTTCTGGGCCAAGCGGCTCGAGTTGGCCGCAGACCCTGAGATGCTCGCCCTCTTCCCGACGGTCGATTGATGGCGGTCGACGACCTGGTCGCGAAGCTCGTACGCGACCAGTCCGACCCCGCCGAGGGGCATCTCGGACGCGCCGTCGTTGCCATGCGGGTGGCGACCGTGGCGGAGCACCTCGCCCGAGTCGAGGTCCACCGGGCGCGCCGCGCCGGTGCGACCTGGCGGGAGGTGGGCGCGGCGTTCGGCACGAACCGCCAAGCGGCACACGAGCGGTTCAGCGACGGTCCCGACGGTCGCCACTCGCGCGCATTCCGCCCGGGTCCTCAATCGAGGAGCGACAGCTCGGGCTGAGCTCGGGCCGGGAGGTCGAGTTCGACCGCCGAGGTTCGCTCGTGTTCGAGACTCTCGGCGATCGCCTTGGCGGCGACGTTGAGCGCTTGGGCCGCACGGTCCCAGGACGCGCCGGCGTACACGTCGGAGTGCCTCGGCCCGAGCACGGCCTCGACGGGTGTGGCCGCGCCCGTCGAGGCCGAGGCCCGGTAGCGCTCGTGGTGGACAGCGACTGCCTCAGCAGCATCTGACCACGCCCGGTGCGCGATCGGGTTGCTCGGTGGAGCGCCGATCACTTCGACAACGGTGTGGGGTGGCGTGACTGCGGTGGCGGCTCGGAGCTCGAGCTCGCGTGCCAGTTCGGCGCGTCGCACCAAGGGGTAGTCGGCGACCTCGTCGGGGTGGTCGGCGAGGTAGGCGGCGCGCGCCTCGACGGCCGGCGCGAGCGCGGCGAGTCTTCGCTCGACACGCTCGAGGCCGCGGTCGAGTTCTCGTCGCCGCCGATCAGCGGCGTTGTCATCGAGTGATGCGACCCGTCGCTGTGCGAGGAGCGCGTCGCGTGCGGCTGTTGCCTCGTCGTGGTCCTGCGTGACGTCGGGTGGTCCGCCTCGGAGGACGGCTTCGATGCGGAGACGTTCGTTGCGCAGCTCGTCGAGCTTCCAGCCGTGATAGCGAGCCCGGACTTCGTCGATGGTCGGGTCGGCGTCGTGGACGAGGGCGTTGGCGCGCTCTCGTCCCAGCGCCGAGGCGACGGTGTCGAGCCCGGTCGATCGGCCGGCGTGTGCGCGGCTGGTGGTGTCGTCGTCAGCGACGGCGGTTCCGTCAACGAGGTAGAGCCGAGTCTCGAGGCGGCCGCGGCTGAAGGCCACGTATCCCTGCTCGAAGCTCGCCTCGTCGCCGGCGAAGTAGAGCGCCCGGTCGAGGGTCGCGCCCTGGACGCCGTAGGTGGTTCGCGCATACCCGTGCTCGACGTGGCCCGGACCGTCGAGGTAGGCGGCGGGCAGCGTGATGCGCCCGTCCCGGCGGAAGTCGACGGTGACGGCTCGCCGATCGGGGTCGACGCCGACGACGGTTCCGGCGGAGCCGTTCTTCACCCACCCGGCGTTGGAGCGCAGCCGTGGCTCGTTGCGGCGGGTGACGATCCAGTCGCCGGCCTGGATCTCTACGCCGTCTGGGGTGGTCACCGTCGGCCCGGTAAGGCGGCCGCTGGTGGTCATGGCGATGCGAGCCCGCCGGTTGAGCTCGCGGCGGACCCGGTTGGGGCCGGCGATCATGGGGTCGAGCCCGCCGTCGGCGACCGCGTTGGCCCAGTCGTCGACCATCTGCTGATACGCCGCGACAGCGGTGCCGGCCCGGTGGATGTGTCCGTTGGTGTCGTAGCGGGCGAGCGCGGACTCGACCAGGCCGTTGCGGAACTCGTCGATCGCGGCGCGGTCGTTCGCGTTCTGCTGACGGTTGTTGCCTTCGAGCTGCGACCGCGGTGCCGGCGTCCCTGGCGCGCAGGACGAGTTGCTTGAAGAACCCGCCGGTCTCGACCGCGCCGTGCTGCTTCTCGTCGCCGATCAGCTTCAACGATCCGCCGGCGGCAGCGACGTGTGTGGCGATGCGGTGGAGGTCGCGGGTGCCGACCATCGACGCCTCGTCGACGATGACCACCGTGCCCGCTTCGAGCCCGCAGCGGTCGAGGCGGCGCAGCAACCGGGCGATGGTCGTCGCCTCGGTCCCGGTGAGCGGCCCGAACCGGCACGAGTCCTCGAGCTCGGCTGCGGCGGTGGCGGCGAGCGCGCAGCCGACGACGGGCACCCCCGACCCGACCAGCGCCCGGACGTAGGTCGAGGTCGCGTAGGTCTTGCCGGAGCCAGGCCGACCCGACACGGGCTGGATCGAGCCGGCCGCGGGGGAGGCGAGGGCTCTGACCATCGCCGCCTGCTCGCTGTTCAGCGAGGGGCGGCCAGAGATGACGGCGTCGATGACGGCGGGGTCTGGAACCTGCGGTGCGGGGACGAAGCCGGTGTCTGACCATCGCCTGAGGTCGCCTTCGAGCTGGACGAGGTCCGGTGTTGTCCATCGGGCCAGGTCGACGTCCCGCTCCTTCGAGCCCGCTCTGCGCCACACCCACTCGGTCCCGTTGGTGAGATCCGGATGCAGCGGGACCGCGTGGTCAGAGTCCAGGAACCCCTCGACGATCTGCTCGACGTCGGCAGCGTCAGCTTCGACGCCGACGAGGTCGCACACCGCCTCGACGACCTCCTTGCGGGTGAAGGTCGACGCGTGCTTGGTCAGACCTTCCGGCCCTCCGATCACGCGGTGGACCGCGTCGGCGGCGATGGTCGAATTCGAGGAGTCGGCCCGGCTCAGTCGGCCGAAGCAGGCGGCGAGCTCGTCGGGCCCGAAGCCGAGCGCCTCGGCCTCCGCGCGCCACCGCGCGACAAGGTGGTCAGGGTCGACGCCGTACTCCTTGGACCTGCGGGTCGAGAGCGTGGCGGTCTGGTGGGCGCGGGCGGAGGTGTAGCCGGACTCGGCGACCATCGCCTCGATCTCGTCCCGGCGCTTCGAGAACGCGCGCACGACCTCCCGCGGGACGCCTTCGATCTCTGCCCAACCGTTGCGCACGTGCCCCCAAGCGACGCCGAGCCGCTCGGTGAGGAGGTGGCGGAGCTCGACCTGGTACAGCATCCCCGCAGGACGGGCGTGGTCGAACAGCGGACGACCATCGACCGCCTGCCACCGGCCCTCGACGGTCTTGGTCAGATTCGCGGTGACCACGTGTGAGTGCAGCAGCGGGTCACCAGCTCGGCTGGTCCGGTGGTCGAACGCCGCGGCGATCACACCGTCGGTCATGATCCGGACCTGCCGGCTCCCGTCGCGCTTCCTCGCGTACAGGGCGTGCGACTCGATGTAGTCGACGACCCGGTCGACGGCCTCGGCGTGGGCCTGGCGGATCGCGCGACGGGTTGGTTCGTCGGCGAGTGCCCAGAGGATCGAGACGGACTTGGGTGGGCGAAGGGTCAGGTCGTAGCCCGGACGAGTCTTGCCGCCGAGGTGCATGGCCTCGTACCGCTCGATCTCGGACCGCTCGATCACCCAGTTCCCCCGCGGGCCCTCACGGGTTCCTCGCAGGTAGTTGTCCGGCCGCTTGCCCGGCTCCTTGGTCCCAGCGAAGAGCAGACGCCGGACATGCTGGACGCTGAGGTGAAGGCGGGCCGCAGCGCGGGCCACGTCGAGCGTGTCACCGTCGAACAGGCTGGCTTGGTCCGGGCCGTGACCGACCCGGCCGCGGTGGTTGCGCGAGGCGGCGAGCTGCTCGCCGGTGAACGGGTGGCGGCCGTCGAGCACGGCCCGGAAGTGCGCAGGGTCGACCTGCCCAGCGAGGCCGATCTGTGCGGCGAGCGAGCCGACCCAGCGCCCGGGCGCCTCACCGTGGCCGGTGTAGTAGTCCTCCGCGGACGTAGCCACCTCGCCGACGTAGTAGTCGGCTGCCCCCGGCGCGAGGCGCCCGATGTTCAGCACGAAACGGCCGCCGAGATGGTGTCCACGCCCCTGATACGGCCACCGCGCGGACCCGATCGCGACACCGTCGGGCCGCTTCGCTCGGTTCCCCGAGGGAACCGAGCAAGTCTGTGACGTTCTGCATGGGGGTGGTGGTCAGCGCGTCGGACTGGCGGACGAGGGCAGCGAGGCGGCGCAGCGGGAGGCGGTGAAGACGGGAGAGCAGGAGGCCGGCGTCGGTGGCTCGGGCGATGGATGCGTCGACGGGGACGGTGGCGACCACCGGCACGCCGAGCACGTCGGTGACGTCCCGCTCGGTCAACGCCCGGCCGTCCTCGAGCACCACGATCGCTCCGTCGAACCAGCCGCCGCCCGCAGCGGTGAGGGTGGCGAGGCCGACGTAGCACGGCCCCCGCAGCACGGCGTAGTGCTCGACCGGACCGACGCCGTCACCCTTCCCCAAGGTCGCGTCGGTCCGGTCGAAGGGCCCGGCGGGGATGCGGCCAGCATCGATCACGATGATGTTGTACCGCTCGGGTGTGACAGTCCCGTCGGGGGAGGTGGCGAGGTCGAGGTTGGGTGCGATCTCGACCTCCGGGTCGTCGGTCAGCGGCAGCGGCACGCCGAGCAGCGTTGCGGCGGTGGCTGGCTCGTTCGAGCACAGCAGGGTCGGGCCGTGGCCGGCGGCGAGCACCGCCAGCGAGGCGGCGATCGTGCTCGTTCCCTGTCCGCCCCTCGCTCCGGTCAGTTGGATGGTTCTGGTCATCGGGGACTCCCTTCGGCGTCGAGCTGCTCAGGTAACCGCCGGAGGTCCCGGCGGAGGTCGTTGTCGTGATGCGGGCACAGGTGCTCGGGCAGGCGGGCGACCTGGCGGGGCGTGAGCGGCGGGATGAGCGTCCGCACCGTGAGCACGTCACGGTCCTCGTCGATCTGCGCCAGGCGGAAGTCGACGAGTCGGGCCAGGGTCCGCCGCATCGGGCAGTTGCGGCCAGCGGCCGATCCGAGCCCGAGGCTGCGAGCCAGCGGCTCTACGGGGATCCACAGCCCGCTCGGCCCGGCCGTGGCGAGCCAGCTGGCGATCCGACGCAACGCCCACGTCGCCGATGGCCCGAGCACCGGCAGCCAGTAGGTCTCGACGTACGAGCTCGCCGGCTCGACGCCGCTGGCCGCCATCTCCCAGACGACCGCCGGGATGCGCTCCCGGTCGGCCATCCACGCCAGTGCGTTCAGCCGCTGCTCGTTCGGAACCTCCGGACACGCCGGCACGTCGACGGTTGACAGATCAGTGACAAACCCGGCGGTCACGACAACCGTCCCGAGGAGTCTGTGCCTCCCCGCTGCTGGCATGGAGCCGACCGGTCATGCCGCTGGTCGATCGACCTTCAACGCAAACTGCTCGATCCCGCATCAAGCGCGGGCGTCACACGTCCGTCGTAAGTTGAGAGTCGACCAAATGAGCGCCACGCGTCAACGTAGGACGGAACCAGATCGCATGAAAGAAGGCCAAAGGGCAGGAGACGACCTCGAGGGACTGCTCGGGCAGACCTGCCGACTGCTGCACGCGCTCGAAGCACTCGCGGACGGCGGGGCATGAACACCGAGGGCACCATCTCGAACGACGTCGTGCGGCTCGTGGTCGGTGTCGCACGCCTTGGCGAGAACGACCTGCGTGGCTGGTGGAGCGGTCACGCTCTGGACCGCACCGGGCGCTACGTCCTCTCCAACATGTTCCGCCGAACTTGGCGTCCAGCCGCTCTCGAGCTCGACGTCGCCGCCGCGACCGCGATGCACAACCAGCTCCTCGGGCGCTCGACCGCTCTGCACTTGTTCTCGGACCTCCTGCCGTTTCGAAAGTGGACTTGCGGATGGCTCGCTGAGCAGAAGACCGCGGTCGAGTCTGAACCCTTTCTCGACGAGCTCCAGGACTGGACAGACGACGCGGCGACCTCGGCGATGCGCGCGTGGTGCCTCGGAGTCGACTCGACCCGCGGTGAAGGGCTGGGGGACGGGCTTCGGCTTGGCCATCTCGCTAGCACCGAGATTTCGGACCCAGCTGCCCTGCGGAACGTCGCCCTCGCTCTCGCCGGGGCCTACATCGACCAGAGGGTTCCGCTCCGACCCCCGTACTTCGATCTCGTCCGGTGACCGCGCTCAATTCGAAGATTCTGAAAGGCGGCGCTCTGCTCGATGACGCCCGCAGGCTTGTCGAGGTGTGGGATCTAGGCGAGACGGCGGAGTGCAATCTCCATCGCATCGAGGCATCGAACCTCCTGGCCAAGCCGTCCCGAGCCCGGGCAGAGGTCGTGCTTCAGCGGAGTCTGCGTCCTCGACTCGTCGACCCTGGGCCGCACGTCATCGGCGCGATGAAGGAGCTGCTGCCGTCGCCGCGCGCCTTCACCGAGGCGTACTACTTCGAAGCCGCCCGGGATGACGCGCTCCTCGCGGCGTGCGCCGAAGACCTGCTGTTCGGATGGTTCGAAGCAGGGCGCGTCGGTGTCGACGTGAAGGGCGTGGCAGCGTGGCTGGAGCGACTTGCGGCCGCCGACCTGACCCCGAGTTGGGCGAGCAATACGCGCCTCGAAGTCGCCCGCCATCTTCTTGCTGCCTTCCGCGACTTCGGCGTACTCAGCGGGGCCGTTCGCAAGGAGTTCTCTCGCGCTCCCCTGAGCATCGCGGGGTTCGCCTACGTGGCGTTTCGGCTGCACGAGTCCGGCGCCTCCTCGCGATCACTGCTCGCCAGTCGCGTGTGGCGCCACTGGATGCTTGATGAAGGTCGTGTTGTCGAGCTGTTCCACGAGGCCGCGCGCAGTGGCCTGCTCCGCTACTCGTCAGCGGGCAGCTCGGTCCGAGTCGACTGGCTCCACGACTCGCTTTGCGAGGTGGTCCGTGTCGTTGCGTGAGGACCTGCAGGGAATCGGTCGCCGCATCGTGGAGTTCCACGACCGCGGGGGAGAGCCGCCGTACCTCCTCTACGTCTACCCACCTTCTGACGAGTGGACGGTCCGTCGCGATCTCGAGGAGCTCCAGCTCTGGCTCGAGGCACCCGATCAGGGCGTCCGGTGCGCCGCCATCTCGCTCGCTGACCTCTTCTGGCAGGCACTCGAGGCCGAGGGGTGGATCGATGAGCTCATCGAACAGGAGACCGCAGCGAACGGCGACGAGACCGTGCTTCCCGACATCTACCGGTCCGTGAGCGAGATCCTTCGACTGCCCCCAAGTCTTCCCGACCGTGTTGCCGCCGTCGTCGAGGAGTTCGGTGACGAGCGGACCGCCGTATTCCTGTACCGCGCGGGAGCCCTATTCCCCGCCTACCGCACTTCGACGCTGATTGACGATCTGCGCGGTCGCATCAGGTTGCCGGTGACGCTGCTCTATCCCGGCAGCATCGTCGGTGACTACGGACTGAAGTTCATGGATCGGACGGAGCCGGCGTACGGCTACCGAGCCCTCATCGTCCCCCGAGGAGATCGTTCGTGAAGATCAAGGAGCTGTTCCGCGGAGACATTGAGCGTCCGATCGAGACAGTGATCCACGTCGACCTCTCCGATGAGCAGGTCGTCGCCCACGAGATCGATGAGTACGTCGTCACCGACAACATCCGTGATCATCTCGAGGAACTCACCGAGCTGTACGCCGAGACCGCCCGCAACCCGAGCGAGTCCACCAACGTCTGGGTGAGCGGCTTCTTCGGATCAGGAAAGAGCAGCTTCGCGAAAATGGTGGGCTACGCACTCGCCAACCCAAGTGTCGACGGCCGGACATCGACTGAGCGCCTCCTGGCACGCACCAACTCCATCAAGTTGGAAGCGCTTCTCACGACGGCGCACACGCTCGCACCCGCGATCACGGTGTTCCTCGATTTGTCGAGCGGCCGGGACATGCTTCGGGAGGGTGAGAGCCTCGTCCTCCCCGTGTACCGGGCCCTCCTCAAGCGTCTCGACTACTCGGCCAACGAGCTGCTAGCCGAGCTGGAGTTCACGCTCGAAGCCGAGGGACGTCTCGCTGCGTTCGAGATCGCCGTCCAGGAGGCCACTAAGGGAAAGGAGTGGGCGCAAGTGCGCGACGTGGCGTTGGCGAAGAACTACGCCAGCCGTGCGCTCAACATCATCGATCCGGACAACTTCCCGCACGCCGACTCGTGGGCCAAGGCAGCAACGGCGCCAAGCATCGACCACAACTGGTTGGCGAATCGAACCATTGAGCTTCTACGTCGGAGAGGAGAGGGCGCGAAGCGCGTGGTCTTCATCGTCGATGAGGTCGGCCAGTACGTCGCGCGGAGCATCCCCCGCATGTTCGATCTCCAGGGGCTTGCTGAGGCGTTTCAGAAGAAGCGAGGCCCGATCTGGCTCGTAGTCACCTCGCAGGAGAAGTTGAGCGACGTCGTCGACAGCCTCGAGTCTCGCCAGGTTGAGTACGCGCGCGTTCAAGACCGCTTCCCGCTGCGAGTCGACCTTCTTCCGAGTGACATCCATGAGGTCACGAGCAGGCGTGTGCTCGACAAGACCGACGCCGGTCAGACGATCGTGCGCGAGCGCCTCGCATCGCACCGTGCGCAGCTCAACACGTACGTGCGGTTGGAGTCTCCGACGCGCGCTGCCGACCTCGCCGAAGACGAGTTCGTTCGCCTTTATCCGCTCGTTCCGTATCAGGTCCAGTTGCTCATCGACGCGGTCTCAGCGCGGCGTGCGCAAGGCGGTGGCTCGCCGATGCTCGGTGGGTCGAACCGAACGATCATCAAGCTCGCGCAGCAGCTCGTCATCGACCCGGGCAACGGGCTCGGGGACGAGGAGGTTGGTGTGCTCGTCACGCTCGATCGCGCATCACGCCTTCTCGAAGAGGCGATCCCAACCTCGTGGCGCGCAGAGATAGAGCAGGTCTCCGACAAGTACGGCCCGGAGGCAACGGAGACACAAGTCATGCAGGCGGTTTCGCTCTGCTCTGATGTGCCCGCTCTTCCGCTCACCGAGGCGAATCTCGCCGCGCTTCTCCATCCGCGAATCGCCGCCGAGAGTTGCCGGGGCGCCGTTGCCGACGCCCTTGTAAAGCTCGTCGGCGACGACCGTCTGCGGTCTGGGGACGACGGCTACCACGTCCAATCGCCCGAGCAGAAGGACTGGGAGAAGACTCGCAAGGGGAAGGAACCCCGTCCCGCGGACGCGATTCGAATCCGGAAGGCGATGATCCGACAGACGCTGACCGGC
>CAVPEW010000074.1:0-62836 GCA_963703565.1 uncultured Microthrixaceae bacterium
CAGTCCCAGGACATCGCCTTCCACCCTGGCAAGGCGACCGTGGACAGCGGGCGCGAGATCGTCATCGTCCACGACAACCGCGACGACGGCACCAGCCACAACCTGCACCTGCGGGACGCGCCGGACTCGCCCAAGACCCCACTCGAGGAGGGCCCCGTCGAACAGGTGCTCCGGGTGACCCTCGAGCCGGGCGAGTACCACTACAGCTGCGACCTGCATCCGAACATGCGGGGAACGCTGCGGGCCCGGTGACCCGGGGCCCGTTAGCGTGCGGGCCATGGGGGAACACGACGTGCGGCTGCTCGCCGCCGGCGGCGCCTTCTTCGAGGGGCCCCGCTGGCACGACGACCGGTGGTGGGTGTCCGATTTCTACCGCCACGGTGTCTACACCTACGACCGGGACGGGTCCGAGCACCTCGAGCTGGAGGTGCCCGCACAGCCGTCGGGCCTGGGCTGGCTGCCCGACGGCTCCCTGCTGGTCGTGGCCATGCAGGACCGTGCCGTGCTGCGGCGTCGGCCCGACGGCTCGGTGGCTACGCACGCCGACCTCGCCGCCCACTGCGGGGGACTGGCCAACGACATGGTCGTGGACGCCTCGGGACGCGCCTACGTCGGCGACTTCGGCTTCGACCTCATGGCCGGCGAGGACCCGCGGACGACCTCGCTCAAGCGCGTCGACCCCGATGGGAGCGTCAGCGTGGTCGCCGACGGGCTCGAGTTCCCCAACGGCTCGGTCATCACCCCCGACGGTTCCACCCTCATAGTGGGCGAGACGATGGGGGCTCGCTACCGGGCGTTCTCGATCAGCGCCGACGGTTCCCTCTCGGCGCCGCGGATCTGGGCAGACATGGGCGCCGCGGGCGACCCGGTCGGGCCAGACGGCTGCGCGCTCGACGCCGAGGACCACATCTGGTCGGCCGACGCGCTCGGCGGACGCTGCGTGCGCATCGCCCCCGGCGGCGCCGTGGTCGACGAGGTGCCAGGACCCGAGGGCCTGGGGGTGTTCGCGTGCATGCTCGGCGGTGAGGAGGGGCGCACGCTGCTGCTGTGCACCGCACCCGACTTCGCCGAGGCTTCGCGCTCGGGTGCCCGCGAGGCGGTGTTGTGGACCACGGCGGTCTCGGTGCCCCACGCCGGTCGCCCCTGACCGGGCCTCTCACCCGGCCCCTAGCCTCGGCCGGGTGAACGACCCGCTCGCGGGGTTCTCGCCCGCCGCGAGGGCCTGGTTCAACGCATCGTTCCCGGGGCCCACCGCCGCCCAGGCGCAGGGCTGGCCCCCGATCGCCGCCGGCCAGCACACGCTCATCCTGGCCCCCACCGGCTCGGGCAAGACCCTCAGCGCCTTCCTCTGGGGAATCGACCGGTTGGGGTCGCGCCCGGTGCCGGAGGGGCGGCAGCGGAGAACCCGCATCGTCTACGTGTCGCCCCTGCGCGCCCTAGCGGTCGACGTCGACAAGAACCTGCGCGGCCCCCTGGCCGGGATCGGCCTCGCCGCCGAGCGACTGGGCGCCCGCTGGGACGCGCCCACCGTCGGCATGCGTACGGGCGACACGCCCGCCGCGACGCGGCGCGCGCTGGTGCGCGAGCCGCCCGACGTTCTCATCACCACGCCCGAGTCGCTCTACCTGATGTGCACCTCGGCGGCCCGAGAGACCCTGAGTGGCGTCGAGGCCGTCATCGTCGACGAGATCCACGCGCTGGCGGCTACCAAGCGGGGTTCGCACCTTGCGCTGACGCTCGAACGCCTCGAGCACTGGGTCACCGCCGCCGGCCTGCCCGCGCCACAGCGCATCGGGTTGTCGGCCACGCAGCGACCCCTCGACGAGATCGCGCGGTTCCTCGGGGGGTTCGACCGCGGGGTGGCCAGGCCGGTCACGGTGGTCGACGCCGGGGTGCGCAAGGCCCTCGACGTCGAGGTCGTGGTGCCCGTGGACGACATGGGCGAGCTGGGCACGGTGATCGCCGACCCGGTGCCGGGCGCTGCGGCGGCCGGTCCCGTGCGGCGCTCGATCTGGCCGGCGATGCACCCGGCGCTCGTCGACCTGGTGTGCAGCCACCGCTCCACGATCATCTTCGTCAACGCCCGTCGCCTGGCCGAGCGCCTGGCCGCCAGGCTCAACGAGCTGTACGCCGAGCGCAGAGCCGAGCTGCACACCGAGGGCGGGGCCGGCGAGGATCCCGGCTGGGTGGGTGGGGCTGGTCCGCCGGCGGAGGAGTTGGAGCTCGTCGCAGCCCACCACGGGTCGCTGTCGAGAGAGCGGCGCCTGCAGATCGAGGACGACCTCAAGGTCGGCCGCCGGCGGGGTCTGGTGGCGACCTCCAGCCTCGAGCTCGGCATCGACATGGGTGCCGTCGACCTGGTGGTGCAGGTCGAGTCGCCCGGAGCGGTGGCCCGGGGCCTGCAACGCATCGGGCGGGCCGGCCACCAGGTCGGCTCGGCGAGCAGGGGGAAGCTGTTCCCCAAGCACCGTCACGACCTGCTCGAGTCGGCGGTCGTGGTGTCGCTGATGCACCAGGGCGCGATCGAGTCCACCCGGTACCCCCGCAACCCGCTCGACGTCCTCAGCCAGCACCTGGTGGCGGCGTGCGCGCTCGACGATTGGCGCGTCGACGACCTCGCCGAGATGGTCCGTCGGGCCGCGCCCTTCGCGCAGCTGAGCGACGCAGCCCTCACGGCCACGCTCGACATGCTCTCGGGGCGCTACCCCGCCGAGGAGTTCGCCGAGCTGCGGCCCCGCCTGGTCTGGGACCGCGTCGAGGGCACCGTGCGGGGTCGGGCCGGCACCCAGCGCCTGGCGGTCACCAACCCCGGCACCATCCCGGACCGGGGGCTGTTCCGGGTGGTGCTTCCCGACGGCGCCCGGGTCGGCGAGCTCGACGAGGAGATGGTCTACGAGTCCCGCCCGGGGGAGACGTTCCTGCTCGGCGCGTCGAGCTGGCGCATCGAGGAGATCACCTTCGACAAGGTCGTGGTGACCCCGGCGCCGGGGTTGCCGGCGAAGATGCCCTTCTGGCACGGCGATGGGCCAGGGCGGCCCGTCGAGCTGGGCAGGGCGCTGGGGGAGCGGACCAGGGAGCTGCGTGCGATGGCCGACCGGGGCGAGGACCCGGCGGCGTGGTTGCGCGACTGCGGGCTCGACGAGCGGGCGGCCGCGAACCTCGTCGCGTACCTCGACGAGCAGGCGGAGGCGACCGGCGTGGTGCCCGACGACCGACTCGTGGTCGTGGAGCGCTTCCGTGACGAGATCGGCGATTGGCGGGTGTGCGTGCACTCCCCTTTCGGGGCGAGGGTGAACGCGCCGTGGGCCATGGCGCTGCGCCACCGCCTCTCGACCCGCTGGGGAGTCAACGTCGAGCTCATGTGGAGCGACGACGGCATCGTGGTGCGCCTGCCCGAAGCGGTCGACGAGCTCCCCCTCGAGGAGCTGGCCATCGAACCCGACGACCTCGAGGACCTGGTGGTGGCCGAGCTGCCCGGCACGGCGCTGTTCTCCAGCCGCTTCCGCGAGTGCGCGGCCCGAGCCCTGCTCCTGCCGCGTCGTCGTCCCGACCAGCGCACGCCGCTGTGGCAGCAGCGGCAGCGCTCGGCCGACCTGCTGTCGGTGGCGGCGCGCCACCCCGGTTTCCCGATCCTCCTCGAGGCCACCCGGGAGTGCCTCGACGACGTGTTCGACCTGGGTGCGCTGCGCGACCTGCTCACCGACGTCTCCGCCCGTCGTGTCCGGATGGTGGCGGTCGACACCCCGCGGGCCTCGCCGTTCGCGCAGTCGCTCCTCTTCGGGTGGATCGCGGTCTACGTGTACGAGGGCGACGCCCCCCTGGCCGAGCGCCGGGCCGCCGCGCTGGCGCTCGACCGCGAGATGCTCGCCGACCTGATCGGTGCCGAGGAGCTGCGGGAGCTGCTCGACGCCGGGGTGCTGGCCCGCCTCGAGGAAGAGCTGCAGCGGCGGGTCCCCCCGCGGCTCGCCCGCGACGTCGATGGGCTCGACGACGCGTTGCGGGTCCTGGGCCCTCTGTCTCTCGGCGAGCTCGTCGAGCGGGCCGTGCCAGGTGCGCCCGTCGAGGCCTGGGCCGAGCAGCTCGTCGCCGAGCGCCGTGCCCTTCGCGCCAACATCGCCGGCGAGGCCCGCTGGGCGTCGGCGTCCGACGCTGCCCGCCTGCGCGACGCGCTGGGCGTGACCGTCCCGCTCGGCCTGCCCGGCGCGTTCACCGAGCCGGTCCCTGCCCCCTTGCGGGACCTGGTCGTGCGCTACGCCCACACGCACGGTCCGTTCCTCGACGTCGAGGTGGCGGAGCGGCTGGGGTCGGGGGTCGACAGGGTCCGCGCCGTGCTCGACGAGGCGGTGCGCGACGGCACGCTGACCCGTGGGGAGTTCCGCCCCGGGGGAGCGCGGCGGGAGTGGTGCGACCCCGAAGTGTTGCGCCAGCTGCGTCGCCGGTCCCTCGCGGCGTTGCGAAGTGAGGTCGAACCCGTCGAGTCGCCGGCTCTGGCGCGCTTCCTGCCCCGCTGGCACGGCGTGGGGACCGGTCGCCGTGGGCCCGAGGCGCTGGTCGAGACGGTCACCCAGCTCCAGGGCGCACCCCTGGTGGCTTCCCAGCTCGAGCGAGACGTGCTCGCCGCGCGCCTCGACGGCTACCAGGGTGGCGACCTCGATGCCCTGGTCAACGCGGGGCAGCTCGTGTGGGTCGGGGCCGGCCCGCTCGGGCCCGCGGATGGGCGCTTGAGGCTGGCATGGCGCGATCAGGTCCGCCTCGTCGTGCCCCCACCGCCTCTCGCAGCTGTGAGCGACGGGCGCGAGGGGGGTGTGGCCGGGGCGGTCCTGGCCCACCTCGCGGTGCGAGGCGCGTCGTTCTGGTCCGAGGTCGTGGCAGGGGTCGCCGACGCCGGCCAGCCCCACGACGAGCGCAGCGTCCTCGACGCGTTGTGGGACCTGGTGTGGATGGGTGAGATCACCAACGACTCGCTGGCGCCCCTGAGGGCGCATCTCGCCGGAGGTTCGTCCCGCAGCAGCCGCCTCGGTCGCAGCAGCAGTACCCGCCCGGGCCGGTCCACGGCGCGAGCCGGACGCCTGGGTCCTCCGGCGGGCGCCGGGCGCTGGTCGCTGGTCGCCCCGCTGCTCGAACCGACGCCGGCTCCCGAAGAGGTGGCGCACGCCCGCGCTCTGCAGCTCCTCGAGCGATACGGGGTGCTGACCCGCGAGGCGGCACTGGGAGAGGGCGTCGAGGGCGGCTTCGCCGGTGTGTACCCCGTGCTGCGCGGCCTCGAGGAACGAGGCCGGGTCCGGCGCGGCTACTTCGTGGCCGGGCTGGGAGCCGCCCAGTTCGCCCTACCGGGTGCGGTCGACCGCCTGCGCGCCGCTCGTGGCGCAGTGGGCGCCGCCGAGGAAGGTCGCCGGGACGACGGCGGCGCCTCCGGCCATGGTGAGCACGACCCGGTGCTCGTGCTCGCCGCCACCGATCCGGCCCAGCCGTTCGGAGCCTCGCTGGCCTGGCCCGAATCCGATGGCCGGCCGGCGCGCGCCGCGGGCGCCCTGGTCGTGCTGGGCTCGGGCGAGGCGCTCGCCTACCTCGAGCGCGGGGGTCATCGGTTGGTCTGCTTCGGTGCGGCGGCCGTCGACCTTCGCTGGGCCGCAGCGCTCGGCCGGCTGGTCGATTCGGGTCGCTTCCGCCAGCTCGAGCTGCGCACGATCGCCGGGCGTGACGCTCACGACGCGCCGGGCTGGGCGCGCGACGCGCTGGCTGCGGCGGGCTTCGAGTCGGGCTACCGGGGGATGGTCCGACGCCCGAGCCGTTAGGCGCGGGCGACCGCGTCCGGTCGCCGGTCGCCGGCCGCGAGACTGTGGACGTGCCCGAGGGCGACACGTTGGCCAAGACCGCCGCCAGGTTGGCCCCCGCGCTCGAGGGGGCCACCCTGGACCGCTTCGAGGCACCCCGGCTGGTCGGGAGACCACCTCGGGCCGGTGCCCGCATCGAGCGGGTCGAAGCCCGCGGCAAGCACTTGCTGGTGCTCTTCGCCGGAGGGCTGACCCTGCGCACCCACTTGCGCATGACCGGGTCTTGGCACCTCTACCGCCGTGGTCAGCGCTGGCGTCGCCCGGCGCACCAGGCTCGCGTCGTGCTGGGCACCGCCGCCGGTTGGGTGGCTGTTTGCTTCGCGGCCCCGGTGGTCGAGACCTACGACCGCCGGGGTCCCGAACCGGCCGCGCTGGCCGCGCTGGGCCCCGACCTGAGCGCTGTGGGCAGCCTCGATCCCGCCGTGTTGCGCACCGTCGTGGAGAGGGTGGCTGCGCTGGCCCAGCCGGGCACGACGGTGGGCGAGGCCCTGCTCGACCAGCGGATCGCGGCCGGCATCGGCAACGTCTACAAGTCGGAGGTCTGCTTCGCCTGTGGGGTCGATCCCTCGACCCGCATCGAGGCGGTGCCAGAAGCGGACCGTCATCGCCTCTGGGCGACCGCGGCGCGCCAATTGCAGGCCAACCTCGGCAGCGCTGGGCGCCGGACGTGGGGCGACGGTCTCGCTGTGTACGCCCGTCGTGGGCTGCCGTGCCCGCGATGCTCGAGCCCGGTGCGCATGACTCGCCAGGGAGCCCTCGCCCGCAGCACCTACTGGTGCGCCCGGTGTCAGGTTCGCCCGACGGTGCCGACGGTGCCGACCGGTTCCGGTCCCGCCGCGTGATCTACGGCGTGCGCCCCGGGAGCACGTTCACGGGATCGGGTCGTGGCACTGGCGGAACATCACGCTGATCCTGGGCCCGGCCCGGGCCCGCTTGGGAACGCAGTGCTGCCATGTGCGCTGACAGGTGCCGCCGAGCACCAGGAGATCGCCCGGTGCCGGGTCGAAGGCGATGGAGGCGCCGCCGCTGACCGGCCGGAGCAGGAAGCGGCGGCCGCAACCCAGGGTGAGGATGGCCACAACGCTGTGCGAGCACCTCGGTCCGACCCGGTCGCCATGCCAGGCGACGCTGTCGTTGCCATCGCGGTAGAGGTTCGCCGAGACAGCGTCCAGAGCAGTGCCGTAGGCGGCGCCGAGGGTCCTGGCCATGGCCGGTAGCGGATCCGGCGGGTCGTCCCAGGCGCCGGTGACCAGGCGTGGCACGGCCACGACACGCGCGTACATGGGGCGGTTGAGCGCGCGCCAGGGCGCCACTCGCGCCAAGCGGTCGAACAGCTCCGCGCTGGCGGTGACCCAGCCGGGGACGTGGTCGACCCATGCGCCGCCCGACAGCGCAGTGCGACGGCGCGTCGGGAGCCGGCTGTCGAATCCGCCCGGGTCGCTCGCGGGGCGCAGCTCGGCGGAGCTCGGACGGGTGGAGTCGAAAGGGACCGGCTCCAGGGTGGGCTGCCAGTGCACCCGCCCGAGGCTAGCGAACAGACGTTCGGTGAGGAGTCCGAACAGGGGGGCGGGAACGCGCAACTGGCGGCACCTACTCGCTGGCTATCGCCGCCAGCACGTCCATCCTGGCGGCTCGCCGCGCCGGCCGGAACGAGGCCACCACGCCCAGGGCCGCCCCGAGCCCGACCACCACCGCCAGCGAGCCGACCGGGACGTCGAACGAGTCCAGCCCGTAGCCGCGCAGACCGCGCACGACCACCCAGGCCACGAACACCGACACCGCGAGGCCGAGCGCGGTCCCCACCAGTGCTACCAGGACCGCCTCCCAGCGCACCGAGGCTCGCACCTGCGCCCTGTCCATCCCCACGGCGCGCAGAAGGCCAAGCTCGCGGGTGCGCTCGTGGATCGACAGCGACAAGGTGTTGGCGATCCCGATGCCGGCGATGACCACCGAGAGCGCCAGCAGGCCGTAGATCACGTTGAGCAGGGTGTCGATCTGGTCGGCCAGCGTCCCGACCCACTGGTCTCGGTCCAACAGGTCGACGGTCGGGTACGCGTCGGTGACCCTCTCGAGGCGGGTACGGAGCGCCTCGAGGTCGGCGCCGGGCCTGGCGCCGATGGCGATCAGCGCGTCGGAGGACTCGCTGGCCAGCGCGTCGAAGGTGGACTGCTCGATCGTCCACTCGCCGAGCAGGGCCACGTCGTCGCTCAGCGCCTGCACCGTCACCGTCGCCGAGCGCCCGCCCGCCAGGGTCACCTTGACCGGGTCGCCGATGCGCAGGCCGCGTTCGGAGGCGATGTGGCGGTCGACGACCGCGCCGCCGGGGCGGAGGTCTCGAAGCGATCCCTGCTCCATGCTCACCGAGAGCACTCTCGGGTAGGTCGTGGGGTCGATCGAGGCGAGGAAGGTCACCTCGCTGTGACCGTCCGGGGTGGTGACCTGAGCCTCACCGGCCCGCACGGCGCTGACGACGTCGACGCCGTCCACGTCGGCCAGCAGGTCATCGAGGCCGGCGGGGGCGCCGCCCGACCCGAACCTGCCCGCGGGCTGGACGACGAAGTCGCCGGTGAAGCCCTGTGCGACCTGGGCTTCGATCGAAGCTCGAGCGGAGCCGGCGAAGACCGTGATGAAGCCGACCAGCCCGACGCCGATCATCAACGCCGAGGCCGTGGCCGCGGTCCGCTTCGGGCTGCGCAGGGCGTTCTGGCGGGCCAGCCGGCCGGTTGTGCCCCGCCACCGGGCCACCGGCGCGCCCAGCACGCCCACGATCGGCCCGGCGATCGCCGGGCCGAGCACTATCAGCGCCAGCAGCAGCAGCCCGGCTCCGATCCCGACCGAGGTCAGGTCGTCGGTGGAGGGGTCCTTCGCGAACGCCGGGCGCATCAGCACCGCGGCGCCCAGAGCGATCGCGATCCCCGCCGCGACACGGCTGACCGAGCGGTCGGAGCGGTCCTGGGCCACGTCCCGCAAGGCTGCCAGGGGCGCCACCCGGGTGGCCCGCACGGCGGGTGCCACCGCTGCGAGGGTCGTGACCAGCCCGCCCACCAGGAACGCGGCCAGAACCGTGAACGGAGCCACCACCAACGACGTCGAGGGCAGGTCGACGCCCAACCCGCCGAGCAGCGCGGTGATGCCCGCTGCGAGCGCGACGCCTGCGGCGAGGCCGATGCCCGAGGCGAGCAGGCCGATGACGACCGCCTCGCCCAGCACCGAGCCCAGCACCTGGGCGCGGCCCGCTCCTACGGCGCGCAGCAGGGCGACCTCCCGGGACCGCTGCGCCACCAGGATCGAGAACGTGTTGTATATGACGAAGGTCGCGACGAGGACCGCCACGGTGGCGAAGACGGTCAGGATCTGACGGAAGAAGCCGAAGCCGCGCGACGCGGCGTCGGCGACCTCGTCGGCCGCCTGCTCCCCGGTGACCACGCCCAGCCCGTCAGGCAGCACCTCTTGCAGCGACGTGACGAGGGCCTCGGGCTCGAGCGTGTCGGAGCGGGCGATCACCGCGTCGAGCTGGCCGGGGGCCCGGGCGATGCGCTGGGCCTCGGCCAGGGAGAAGTGGGCTGTGACGGCTCCTGCCGCGCTGTCGGCCTCACCGAAGGAGCTGATCCCGACCAGGCGGTAGGTCCTCCGGTCGGGGGCCAGCACCCCGACCTGGTCGCCCAGCTCGTAGTCGCCGGCGTCGACCGCGGCCCGGTCGAGGACCACCTCGGCGGCGCCACGGGGGGCTCGGCCCTCGGCCAGGTGGAAGGCGTTCAGGTCGTCCACCTCGACCCAGTTGGTCATGACCGTGGGGGGGCCGAGGCCGCCGATCCGGTCGCCCTCGCGGTCGACCACGGTGCCGTCCATGGCGCGCACGACCGGTGACGAGGCGGCCACTTCCTCGCCGCGCGCCACGAGCGCGGCCACGGACTCGTCGAAGCGGCCGCGACGCACCCCGCCGCGCTCGGACTCGAACAGTGCGGGGCCGCGGACCTCGGCGTCGACCTCGTCGTTCGCGCCGCGGAACAGGTCGTCGAAGGACCGCTGGAGCGTGTCGGTCAGCACGAAGGTGCCCGACAGGAAGGCGACGCCGAGCAGCACCGACACGACGGTGGACAACAGGCGGCGCTTGTGGGCCCACAGGTTGCGAAGGGTGACGCGGCGCACGAGCTAGGAGCCGAGCTGCATCATGTGGTCGATCACCCGTTCGGCTGTGGGGGAGTCGAGGTCGTCGACCACTCGCCCGTCTCCCAGGAACACGACCCGATCGGCGTTCGCGGCTGCGAGGGGGTCGTGGGTGACCATGACGATGGTCTGGTCCATCTCCTCCACGGCACGGCGCAGGAAGCCGAGGATCTCGGCTCCGCTGCGCGAGTCGAGGTTGCCGGTGGGCTCGTCGGCGAACACGATCGACGGGCGCGAGACGAGTGCTCGTGCGACGGCCACCCGCTGCTGCTGGCCGCCGGAGAAGCTCGCTGGGCCTGTGTGTCAGGCGGTCGCCGAGTCCAACGGTCGCGACTATCTCGTCGACCCAGCCGGCGTCGGGCCGGCGTCCGGCGAGATCGAGCGGCAGGGTGATGTTCTCGGCCGCGGTGAGCGTCGGGACCAGGTTGAACGACTGGAACACGAAGCCGACGCGGTCTCGCCGCAACCGGGTCAGGCGCTTGTCGTCGAGGGTGGTGAGGTCGGTGTCGCCGATGAGGACCCGGCCCGAGGTGAGCGTGTCGAGCCCCGCGACGCAGTGCATGAGGGTGGACTTGCCCGAGCCCGAGGGCCCCATGATGGCGGTGAACCGCCCGGCGGCGAAGTCGACCGTCACGCCGTCCAGGGCGCGTACCTCGCCCTCGCCGTGGCCGTAGAGCTTGGTGGCGTCAACCGAGCGCGCGGCGACGAGAGCTGGCGCGCCTGGCTGCACCACCGAACCGTAGCGACCGAGCCCGGCCGTGTGGCGGCACGGCCGGGCGTCCGGTCAGGGCTGCTTGGTCACCCTTAGGTAGGGCTTCTTGGCCTCCCAGCCGGCGGGGAAGCGCTCCTTGGCGTCTTCGTCGGACAGGGCGGCGGCGATGATCACGTCGTCGCCCTGCTTCCAGTCGGCAGGTGTGGCAACCGGGTGGGCGGCACTCAGCTGCAGCGAGTCGATGACCCGGAGCAGCTCGTCGAAGTTCCGCCCGGTCGAGGCCGGATAGGTCAGCGTGAGCTTGACCTTGTTGTCTGGTCCGATCACGTAGACCGAGCGCACCGTGAGCACCTCGGGCAGGGTCGTCCCCGCCGTGGAGGGAAGCATGTCGTAGGTCTCGGCGATGTGGTGGTCGGTGTCGGCGACCAGGGGGAAGTTGAGCTCGTTGCCGGTCACGTCGGCGATGTCGGACTTCCAGCCGTGGTGGCTGTCGAGCGGGTCGACCGACAGGCCCATGACCTTGACGCCGCGCTTGTCGAACTCCGGCTTGAGCGCCGCGACCCGGCCGAGCTCGGTGGTGCAGACCGGGGTGAAGTCCTTGGGGTGGGAGAACAGCACCGCCCACGAATCGCCCTTCCACTGGTGGAAGTCGAGCTTGCCCTCGGTCGTATCGGCGGTGAAGTTCGGTGCCTCGTCGCCCAATCGGATGGCCATCGCGTGGTCCCTTCGCATCGTCCGTCGCGGAGATCGTAGCGGTCCGAGGGATATTGCCGACTCGAGGAGTCGGGTTTCATCCAGATCGGCGCCCCGCCCGCTCGAGGTCCTGGGTCACGACGCCGGCCGTGTTCCGCCCGCTCGCTCCCCACACGCCTGCGCCGGGGAACGTGGCGGCCCCGGTCAGGTAGAGGCCCGGCACCGGTGTGCGGTAGCGGGTCAGCTCCGGGGAGCGGCCCAGCAGCGCCGCCAGTGGCCCCCCGGTGAAGGACGGGGCGTGCCCACGAACGAGGGAGAAGTCCAGCTCGTAGTCGATCGGGGTGACGACCCGCCATCGACGGACCGAGTCGAGCAGCCCGGGGCTGAGGGTGCTCACCGCTCGCAGCCACCGCTCGGGTTCCCGCGAGCCCGGCCACCCGCCGCTCAGCGAGTAGGGCGTGGTGAGCACCTCGAGGCTGAGCACATGACCGTCCGGGGTGGTCATCGAGGGATCCAGGACGGAAGGGACGTTGCACAGCATGGGCGGGCGTGAGGCGATCATCCCCCGCCCGGCAGCGGCGTGGGCTTCCTCCAGCGCCGCCGGCGAACCGAACACCACCACCGTGGGGACGAGGGCTCCGTCGTAGCCCTCGAACGTGGGCGGGGACTCGACGACGGCGTCGATCTTGGATTCGTAGCCCTCCGGCTGTGCGGTACGGGCCCAGCGTCGGATGGTGGCCCTTGCGCCCGGTGGCGGAGACCGGAGCCACTCGAGCAGCGCCCGCCGGGGATCGCAGGCGACCACGACGGTGGGCGCCTCGATCGTCTCCCCGCCGTCGAGCTGCACCGCGCGGATCCCGGTCGTCTCGGCGAGGAGCCGGTTCACCCGCGCGTTGGTGCGCAGCGTTGCGCCGGCGGCGACCAGCGCACCGGCCAGCGCATCCGGGAGGGCCCCGCTCCCGCCGCGGGGCCGGCCGAGTCGGGCGACATGCTTGAGCGCGTAGCCGGTCGCGGCCAGACCTGTGCCGGGCCGGTCGCCGGGCACGCCCCACACCGCCGGACCGGTGGTCAGGGCTGGCCCGACCAGAGCATCGGTGGAGAAGAAGTCGCGCAGCACCGAGGCGGCGCCGCGACGGCTCCAGCGCAACAGCGTCGCCGCCCCGGTGCCGCGCCGTGCCAGCACGGCTCGGGCGGTGGTCCGCGGCGACGGCACGGTCCCGGCGAGCTCGAGCACGAGCTCCGCGACGGGGCGCGCCGCGCGCAGGTAGCGCCGGTAGCCCTCCACCTCGCCGGGGTGGGTGGCGCGCAGGGCCTCTACCGTGTCGTCGGGATCGTGGTGCAGGGTCCAGGGCGCCGATCCATCCCATCCGACGGAGACCTGGGCCGGTTCGACGTCGAGGTAGGTGAGCCCGTGGCGATCCAGGGCCAGCTCCTCGGCGATGGGAGTCGTGCGGAAGCTGAGGTGGTCGCAGTTGCACACGTTGACCCGGGCCCCGACCGCCTCGACGGTCGACGCGCAGCCCCCCACGCTGGCACGAGCCTCGACCACGGTCACGCGCAGCCCCGCTCGCGCCAGGTACGTGGCGCAGACCAGGCCGTTGTGACCCCCGCCGACGACCACGACGTCGGCGTCGCTCACGTCGTGGACCCCCCACCGGCGGTGGGCGACGAGCGCCGGGCGAGCAACCGCCGGAGATCCTCGGCGAGGTCCCGTTCGTGGCACACGACCAGGCAGTGGTCGCGCACCACGACACGGCCCGCCACCACGACGTGGCGGGGGCGTCGGCCGGGATCGGCCCACACCAGGCCGGCCACGGGATCGGCCACCCCGGCGTCGGCGACGCCGGTCACGTCCCAACAACAAAGGTCGGCGGCAGCACCCGGTTCCAGCTCGCCGAGCTCACCGACCCGACCCAGCCCCGCCGCCGATCCCAGGGTGGCCATCGCCAGCACGGTGCGCGCGTCGAGGACGGCGCCGGCGAGGGCCGACACCTGCATGGCCAGGCGCGCATCGGCGAGCAGGTGGCCGCCGTCGTTGCTACCGCCACCGCTGGTTCCCATGCCGACGGCGACCCCTCGGGCCCGCAGCTCACCCACCGGCGAGACGCCCCATCCCAGGGCGAGGTCGGCGGCCGGGGCGTGGGTGGCGGTCGTGCCGGTCGCCGCGATCCGGTCGACCTCGTCGGGCTCGACGGCGCACAGGTGCGCCAGGGTCACGTCGGGTCCGAGCCAGCCCCAATCCTCGAGCAGGTCGAGCGGCCGCCGGCCGTAGCGGGCCAGGGCCCTTTCGACGTCGACGTGCTCGTTGGCCTGGGTCCGGCGCCGCAGGCCGTGGCGGGCGGCGACCTCCGCCATCAGCTCGAACGTTCGCGCGGCGTCGCTGTGGACTCCCGCGGGACCGACGCCGACCTGGATCCCTCGGGCGCCCAGGGCGGTGGCGACGGCGTCGGCCGAGCGGGCCGCGACCTCGGGGTCCTCGCCCGCGCTGCCGCGCACGAAGACCAGGCGGGCGCCGACCTCGTCGGCCGCATCGGCGGTGGCGGTAGCCAGCTCGACGCCGTCGCCGGGCAGGGGATCGGGCCAGTTGAGGTGGTGGTCGGCCACCGTGGTGACCCCCCTCAGCAGCGACTCGGCGAGGCCCACGCGCGCCGCCGCGGCGAGCATCTCGGGGTCGAGCCCGACGCGCCGGTAGGCCTCAGACATCGTTGCCAGCCAGGTCGCCATCGGTACGTGGCGAGTTCCGGGCAGGGTGCGCAGTGCGCTCTGCACGAGGTGGTGGTGGGCATTGACCAGCCCGGGGGTCACGACGCAGCCGGTGGCGTCGAGTCGGTCGACGGTCGGGGGCGGTGCCGGAGCGGGCGGGTCGCCCACGGCGCTCACGGTCGCACCCTCGAGCACCACGGTCGCACCGGGCAGCTCTCGTCGGCCCGTCCACACCCGTTCGGCGCCGTGCACGACGAGCCGGTGGGTGGCGGGGTCGACCATCGGCGGCAGGTTGGTCGCCCCCGGTCGCCGGCTCGTCACGGGCGCGTGAAGATGGGGTTTCGCGCCTCGCTAGGGGTCAGTCCGCATGGGATCGTCGCAGGATGTCCCGTGCGCTGGCCGAGCTGCGAGCCCCCGAGGTGGCCGAGCGGCTGTCGAGCACCTCCATCGTGGTGCAACCCATCGCCGCCGTGGAGCAGCACGGCCCGCACCTGCCGTTGTCGACCGATTGCTTGGTGGTGGAAGCGGTCGTCGACGCCCTCTGCGCGGCCCGCGGCGACGAGCTCGACCTGTGGGTCCTGCCGCCGCTGCGCTACGGACGCTCCACCGAGCACGTCTGGGCGCCCGGGACGGTGTCGCTGTCGACCACCACCCTGCTGGCCGTGCTGGGCGACGTCGGTCGCGCCGTGGCGCGCCTACCGGCTCGGACGCTGGTGCTGGCCAATGGCCACGGCGGCAACACCGCGCTGCTCAACGTGGCCTTGCGCGATCTGCGCGTCGACACCGGGCTGGGCACGTTCCTCGCCCACCCGTCGGTTCCTCCCGACCACGGCGGGACCTCGACGACGGGCGAGCTCGGGATGGGCATCCACGCCGGACACGAGGAGACGTCGTTGCTGCTGCACCTGCGTCCCGACCTGGTCGACCTCGCCGCCGCCTCACGTCAGGTCCCCGAGCATCTGGCGTCGAACGGGCGGGTCCGCTTCGGGGGGAGCGTCTCGTTCGGCTGGCTGTCGGACGACTTCGGGTCCACGGGCGTGATCGGGGATCCGACCGGTGCGACGGCCGAGCACGGTCGCGCGCGCTTCGACGCCATGGTGTCCGAGATGGGCGCGGCCGTCGAGGAGATCCGCGACTTCCGGTTCCGCTGAGGGACCCACCCGCCATCGGCAGCGCCCGGCCGTGCCCATCGCGCCGGGACCCCGCCCGCCCGCGGGGTCCCGGCGGCTACGGGCTCACAACCCGATGTCGGGGTCGATGAACTCGTTGGTGACGATGTCGGCCGCCTTGAGCCCATCCTTGATCGAATCGATCCCCAGGTCCTCGTAGATGGGCACCGCGTCGTCGATGAGCTGCTGGACACGGTCCAGGTCGAAGTTGCCCAGGGTGCTGTCCGAGCCGTTCGACACCAGCCCCTCGTCGAGCATGACCTGCACGGCGTTGGCATTGCCGTCCGCCGACAGTGTCCAGAACGAGGCCATGTCCTCCACGTAGCCGAGGAACATGTCGTTGATCGGTTCGGGATCGGCCATGTAGTCGAGCTGAGCCTGCTGCATGAGCGGGACCAAGGCCTCGAGGCACGGCCCGTTCTCCTCGATGAAGGCGGGCTTCACCGCGAGCGACGACGGATAGATCCTGAACCCGGCGTCGTCGATGAGCAGGTAGTCGACCGGCTTGTTCCACTCCTCGATGTCGTTCTCGTACTTGTAGGGCTCGTTGGAGGCGAAGCCTTGCTGGAACACGTGCTCGGTGACGAACCGGCTCGGCGACCCGTCGTAGGAGGCGTCGATCTGGGCTTTGTCGATCAGGCCCTTGCCGACGAGGAAGTCCATGTAGGCAGAGCCCTCGAAGTACAGCACCGGCGCGCCGGTGGCCTTGATGTCCTCGAAGGTCTCGATGCCGGGGAAAGCCTCGGGGTCCCACATGAGGATCTGCGGGCTCTTGTCCAGGGGTGACACGACCGAGACGAGCGGCTGCTCCCCGGAGTCCTTGATCAACTCGTCGGTGGCCACGTAACCCATGTGGATGTCGGTGTCGGCGTACATCTGGGCCGAGGTCGACTGTCCGCCGAGGAAGGGTCCCCCGGCGCGGATCTCGAGCGTTATGCCGGTGTCTCCGAGGGGTCCGGAGTAGACGCCGTCACCCGCGTTCTGCTTGCCGTCGGCTCCGATGAGCTGGTAGAGGCCTCCATGCTCGGGCTCGGGGAACCAGTCGGTCTGCACCACCAGGGGGTCGGGGCACACGTCCGCGAGGCTCGCCCCGTCTGCCGCAGCGGGCTCTGCCGCCGGTTCGTCGGCTGCGTCGTCGTCGTCGTCGCCGCATGCCGCGGCGATCAGCGTGAAGGCGGTGATGGCGACGACCGCCCGCCGCCCGAACTTTCGATGGCCCAATGCAGTGCTCCTTTGTCGTGGATCGCGCGGCGCCGCTCGACCGGCGGACGACCGGAGGGGCGCCGCTGAGAGCTCAGTGCCCGGCCGAGTCGTGCCAGGATCGAAGGACGCGGTTGGCCAGCAGGCCGAAGGCCCAGAAGACGACAAGGCCGAGCATCGAGGAGAAGAAGATCGCGGTGAACAGCTCCTCGGACTGGAGCCGGTTCCGGTAGATGTCGAGCAGGCGCCCGATGCCCGGTTCGCCCTGGCGGAAGAAGAAGTCGCCCACGATGGCGCCGATGACCGACGAGCCAGCCGAGATGCGAAAACCGGTGAATACCGCCGGAAGCGCCGCTGGCAGGGAGAGCTTGCGCAGCCGCGTCCAGGCCGATACCCCGTGCAGGGTGAACAGGTCGTGCAGGTTCCGGTCCACCGAGCTCAGCCCGAACAGCGTGTTGGTGACGATCGGGAACAGCGAGATCAGCACGCACACGATGACTCGGCTGCGGAAGTTGAACTCGAACCAGAACCCGATCAGCGGTACGAGCGCGATGATCGGGATGGTCTGCAGGACGACGGCGTAGGGGTAGATCGATCGCTCGACCCACCGTGCCTGGCTCATCATCACCGCCAGCGACGTCCCGATGATGATGGCGATGGCGAGCCCGGTAAGCGCCACCTGGGTCGTGGACCACAGGGCCCGCAGGATCTCCGAGAGGTTGTCCCAGCGCATGAACCCGACCCGGACCACCTCGTGGGGGTAGGGCATCAAGAAGCGCTGGTCGGCGTCGAGGAACGTGGCGGTGAACGCGTACCAGCCACCGATGACGATCACCAGTAGGCCCAAGGGCGGCCCCGCCAGCTCCACTGCTCCACGCAGGAACGACGGCCGCCCCGCGCCCAGGGCCCGGGGGTCGGTGGCAACCGACGTGCCTGATGCTTCGTCGACGCTGGACGGTGTCGAGCTCGCGATTGGCAGCGACGGGGTCTGGGTGCTCATGACGCTCCCCGCATGGCGGCCGACACCTCGCCGGCGAGAGCGGCGAACTCGGCGGTGAAGCGCAGCTCCGGGGGGCGGGGGAAGCCGAAGGGGACGTCGACCTCGGCGACGACCCGGCCCGGGCGGGCACCCATGACCACGACGCGGTTCGACAGGAACACGGCCTCGCCGATCGAGTGCGTCACGAAGACCCCGGCGAACCGCTTGCCGCCGAAGAGGCGCAGCAGCTCGTCGTTGAGTCGTTCGCGACTGATCTCGTCCAGCGCCCCGAACGGCTCGTCGAACAGGAAGAGGCCGGGGTCCAGGGTGAGCGAGCGGGCCAGGGAGACCCTCATGCGCATCCCGCCGGAGAGGCGCTTGGGCATGTGGTCGCGGAAGGCCGTCAGGCCCACCAGCTCGATCGCCTCCTCGGCCAGGTGGCGACGCTCCTCACGAGGCACCCCGTGGAGCTCGGCGAACAGCTCGACGTTTCCCGTCACCGTGCGCCAGGGCAGCAGGGTCGCGTCCTGGAAGACGTAACCGAGGTCGTGGCGGTCGACGTCGATCCGGCCCCCGGTCGCCTCGACGAGGCCCGAGGCGAGGCGGAGCAGGGTGGACTTGCCGCAGCCGGACGGTCCGACGACGCCGACCATCTCGCCCTTCGAGACCGACAACGACACATCGGCCAGGGCGTGGGTGCCGTCGGCATAGACCATCGACACGCCACTGAAGCCCAGCGCGAGCCCCGGTAGCGCAGGCGTGGGAGCGAGCATCGGCCGACCGTATGGTCGTGCTGTTCCCTTGTGGTTGCTCCTGGGTGAACGACGTGTGTGGCGTCGCTGACGCGAATCGGTCGGGGCGACGGTCCCCCACGACCACTAGTGGAACAACATCCCGCCGGCCACGTTGAGGGCCTGTCCGGTGCAATACGAGGCGTCGTCGGAGGCCAGGAAGGCGGCCATCGCGGCGACGTCGTCGGGAGTGCCGAGCCGTCCCAGCGGCGATCGGCGGGCCCACGCTCGCAGATGCGCTTCGGTGCGCCCGGCAGCGCCCATCGCGGTGGGGACGTAGCCGGGGCAGATGCAGTTCACGGTGGTGCCCTGCGCTCCCAGCTCGATGGCAGCCACGCGGGTCAGGGCGATGACGGCCGCCTTGGAAGCGGCGTAGTGGGCCTGGCCGGCCTCTCCGACCTTGCCTCCCATGCTCGCCAGGTTGATCACGCGGCCGGCCTCGCTGCGGGCCAGCAGCGGCGCCGCTTGCTGGATGACCACCAGCATGGCGCGCACGTTCAGGGCGAACATGGCGTCCCACTCGGCGACGGTGATCTCTAGGAGGGGCGTCGACGCGAAGACTCCGGCGTTGTTGACCACCACGTCGAGCCCGCCGAGCCTCTCGGCGGCGTGGCGAACCCCGACCGCCGCCTGCTCGGGATCGGCGAGGTCGGCCACGACCGCTACGCCGCCGATGTCGGCGGCGACGGCCTCGGCCGACTCGGCGTCGACGTCCAGCACGGCCAGCCGCGCTCCTTGGCCCGACAGGGTGGCGGCGATGGCGGCGCCGATACCCCGACCGCCGCCGGTGACCAGCGCGCGGCGCCCGGCGAGACGCTCACCCAACGGCGAGCTCCTGGCAGGTCGTCGTGCGGGCCACGACCCGGCCCTTGGCGATCACGATCCGATCGGCCGGGGCGTCGGCGATGGCCGAGCGCACCGAGCTCGCCCGAACCCCGAGCAGCTCGGCGGGTGACCCGGGCGTGAGCGACACCGCTGGCAGCCCCATCGCGGCGCGTGCTGCAGCGCTGACGGCGTGGTAGGCCTCGCCCGGGGTCAGGTGCCCGGCCATCACCGCCAGCGCTGCGGTCTCGAGCGGGTCCGCGCGCCCGACGGTGATGAACGGGTCCTGGAGGTTGTCAGCGCCTGCAGCCACCGTGACCCCAGCGGCGAGCAGGGTCCGCAGGGCTGTGAGCCCCCGTGGCGGAGCCTGACGGCGGCCACGGGCCTGGAGGTACAGGTTGGTCTGGGGCAGGCAGACGACGGCGAGCCGCGCCTCGGCGACGGCGGCGGCCACGCGGTCCTGCACCTCGGGGGCCTGCACGGCGAGGCTGACGCAATGGCTGGCGGTGGCGCCCTCCAGGCCGTGGGCGGAGACGAGGTGGGCAAGCTCGGCGAGGTGCAGGACCGACGGGTCGAGGGTCTCGTCGGTGTGCAGGTCGAGCATGAGCCCGTGCTCGGCCGCCAGCTCGACGGCGTGGCGCATGCAGCCCGACGGGTCGGGGTCGAGGTGAGGGCACCCTCCGACGACATCGACGCCCAGCTCCACCGCGGCGCGGGCCAGGCCGGGGTCGGTGGGGATCCCGGTGAGTGCGACGAGCTGCAGGTCGACGATCCCGGCGAGTGAGGCGCGTACTCCGACCAGGGCCTCGAGCGCGACCAGGCCCGTCGCCGCGTTCACGTTGACGTGGCTGCGCACCGCGGTCGCCCCCGAGGCCAGCAGCCGCAGCAGCGCTGTGCGGGCTCGCTCGGCGATGTCGTCGGGCCCGAAGGAGGCACAGCCCTGCTCCCAGGCGGCCACTGCCCCGAGCAGGTCGCCCGCCGGGTTGTCCACCAGGTCGGCGGTGAGGGCCTTGTCGAGGTGCGCGTGTGGCTCGGCTGGCGCCGGGAGCAGCAGCCACCCGTCGAGGTCGACCGTCTCCTCGTGCTCGAGGGCCGCGATGGTGCCCGCCGGGCGAACCTCGGCGACGAGCTCACCCGAGAGGCGCACGTCGACCGTGTTCCCGTCGGCGGTCAGGGCTCCGCAGAGGAGGGTCATCGCAGGGCCCGGGCAACCTCGGCCATGGCCTCCGCCAGCACCTGCTCCTCGCCGGGACCGGCCACGCCAGACAGGTCGACACCGTCCAGGCCCGGCTGGCCGAGCAGTTCCTGCGCGAAGGCGATGGCCGCGGAGACCCCTCTGCGGTACGGGTCGGGCGAGCCCTCGACGTTTCCGAGCAGGCCTGGCGGCGTTGCAAGGGAGGTGAACCGGGCCAGCCGCTGAGCCGACGTGGCGCTGATCACCACGGGCACGCAGGCCAGGAAGACCGTGTCGACGGCCCCGGCGGCGCGGGCCTCGGACACGAAGGTTCCGACCACCTCGGCCCGCCCGACGTGGTTCACGATGCACGCCGCCGCGCCCGCGGCCACCTTGGCCGCGAGGCGCCCGGGGCGCGCGGCGGTCGGAGGTGCCAGCGGGTTCTCGGCCACCGACGCCGTCAGTCCGGTTGCGGCGGCGCGGGCTGCCAAGGCGGTCGAGTCCAGGTCGAACACGGCGGCGGCGTCGGGGCGGTGACCGAGGTGGGTGTGGTCCCCGGTCACGCAGTGCACGGCGGCGACTCCCAGCGCGGCGAGGCCGGCGACCTCACCCTCGAGCGCGACGCGGTTGCGATCGCGGCAGTTGAGCCCGACCCAGGCCGGCAGCCCCTCCCCGGCGAGCGCTTGAGCCCGCAGGACCGGGGGGAGCTGCACCCTGGCGTCGGCGTGGTCCCCGGTCAGGCCGGCGTCGGCCCAGGGCGCCAGGGCAGCTGCGGCTCGGCGGGTGCTGTCGAGGTCGCAGGCCAACGCCGGCACGTCGGCGAGCAGCAGGGGCCGTCTGGACAGGCCCAACGGGACCGGGTCGGCCGTGGTGGCGGGCCGGGCCAATGGGCCTGGGACGAACGGGCAGGGAAGGTGGCCGAGCTCGCAACGCCCGTGGGTGTCGACACCTCCACAGGGCCCGTGGACCATCCGCTTGGGGCAGGCGGCGGTCCGGATCACGCGGGTACGCCCGCCCCGACGCGGGGCATCACCTCTTCCGCAACCAGGTGGAGCTGCTCGTCTATCTCCGCGCGGCCGAGCCCGGGCGCCTCGAGGAACACGATGAGGTGCTCGAGGTCCAGCAGGTCGCGCCACCAGGCGATCTCCTCCGCCACCTCGTCGGGCGATCCGACCGCCCACAGCCGCTGTGCCATCGACTCCTCCAGCGTCGGCTGGAAGGCGAACGGCACGGGCGACCCGTCGGGCAGGCGCATCGCCTTGAAGCGCCCGTAGGGGGCGAGGAAGCGGCAGAACTCGTCGTGGCCCGCCCTCACCCGGGCCATGGCACGCTGGCGGTCGGGTCCCACGTGCACGTTGAGCACCAGAGCCCGGTCGGCGCCGGGACCGACCTCGCGTCCCGTCTCGGCCGCGACTCGGGCGTAGTCGTCCCAGCGGGCCTTGATCTTGTCGGGCGGCGCCTGCCAGTAGATGCCCTTGTGGCCGTGGGCGGGCGCGTAGGCCATCGTGTCGGGTGACGTGATCGGCTGGTAGATCTCCAGAGCTCGGGTGGGCCGTGGGACGAGGGTGAGGTCGCTCACGGTGGCGCCCCGGTCGGGGATGCCCACGGGCGGGAACCGGTAGTGCTTGCCGGAGAAGGAGAACCGTTCGAGGGTGAGCGCCCGCCGGATGACCTCCATGGCCTCCTGGAACACCTCCTGGTTGCGGGCGTCCGCCGCCCGGCTCATGTCGTTGTCGCCGCTGGCGACCACGGAGCCGAGCGACTCCGCTTCGCGCGGGACGGTGCCCCTCCCGACCCCGAGCACCATGCGACCGCCGGTGAGCAGATCGGCCACGGCGAAGTCCTCTGCCAGGCGCAGCGGGTGCCACTGGGGCACCACGTTGAACATCTGCCCCTGGCGAATCCGTTCGGTGCGCATCGCGAGGGCGAGGCCGAACTGGATCAGGTTCGGTACGACCTCGTAGCCCTCGTGCTGGAAGTGGTGCTCGGTGAGCCAGAAGGTGTCGTAGCCCAAGCGGTCGGCGGTGCCAGCCCAGCCGAAGAGGTTGTCGTAGCAGGCCAGGACCGCGTCGTTGCCGTAACGGCGTGAGGTGGGCAGCGGGCCGTCGTCACCGGCGTCGGGCATGGGAACGGTACCGAAGAAGAACACGTCGAGTCGCACCGGCCCATGCAACCCGAGGTCGTCGCGCCTCGGTGTGACGCGACGATGAAGCTTGTCAGCCTGCTTCCTTGCCTGGCGGTGGGACGTCGGCTCCGGGTCCGGGGCCTCGCGCCCGCGCTGTGCGCAGAATGTCGGGCTCGATGTAGATCATCCGGGCGCTCGGGACTCCCCGGCGCACGTTCGACTCGATGCGGTCGACGGTCTCGGCGATCTCGTGGACCTCGAGGCCGTCGGCGAACTGCACCTTCATGGCCACGAGCAGCTCCTCGGGTCCCACGTGCTGGGTCCGCATGTGGATGAGCCGTACCGCGGCCGGCTCGATGGTCACCGCGGCACGGATGGCCTCGATGGCACGAGGTTCGGCCGACTCGCCGATCAGCAGGCTCTTCATCTCGACGGCCAGCACGGTGGCGATGACGGTCAGCAGGATGCCGATCGACAGTGTGCCTATGCCGTCCCAGAGGGGTTCGCCCGTCACCTCGGCGACCACGAGCGTGCCGAGGGCCAGGATCAGGCCGACGAGCGCTCCGAGGTCTTCGAGCAGCACGACCGGCAGCTCCGGGGTGCGGCTGCGCCGCACGAACGCCCACCACCCGGCGTCTCCTCGCAGTGGGCGGGACTCGTTGCGCGCTGTGCGTAGGGACGTGGCCTCCAGCACCATGGCCACGCCCAGGATCGCCATCGCCACCGGCGCCGACTCCAGCTCGTGGGGATCGCGGATCTTCGACACGCCTTCGGCGATGGCGAACGCGCCCCCGAGGCTGAACAGCACCATGGCCACCAGGAACGACCAGAAGTAGCGCTCGCGGCCGTAACCGAAGGGGTGCAGCTCGTCTGCCTGGCGTCGGGCGCGCCGACCGCCGAGGAGCAGCAGGGCCTGGTTTCCCGCGTCGGCGACCGAGTGGACCGCCTCGGCCAGCATCGATGCAGCGCCGGTGACGGCAAAGCCGACGAACTTGGCCACGGCGATGCCCACGTTCGCGGCCAGCGCGGCGAGCACCGCCTTCGAACCGTGGCCTCCCCCGCCGCTGTGCTGACCGCCGGCCACCTCCAGACCGTAGCCAACCTCCGGTCGGCTCCCGGGTCCTGCTCGCCTCGGCGGCGACGGCCCGGGAGGCACGGGCGCCGCTAGCCTGGCCGAGGAAAGGCGACGCCGACTTCGACGCCACCGTGGCGTGAGGCGCCGCCGGCGAAAGCGACGGATCGCTGATGTTCCGCAACACCGCGAAGACCTTCGTGCTGCTGGCCGCCCTGGGCGGCCTGATGGTCGGGATCGGGTCCCTCTTCGGGCGCACAGGCGCAGTGATCGGCGTCGTGCTCGCCCTCGCCACGGTCGGCTTCTCGTACTGGAAGAGCGACACCCTGGCCATCCGCTCCGCCCGGGCCACTCCCGCCGACGAGAACCGCTACCCGCAGTACCACTCGATCGTGCGCGAGCTCACCACCAGGGCTGAGCTGCCCATGCCGGCGCTGTACATCTCGCCGGCCGATCAGCCCAACGCGTTCGCCACCGGGCGCAGCCCCGAGCACGCGGCGGTCGCCATCACCGAGGGCCTCATCGCGGTGTGCTCCTGGGACGAGATCCGAGGGGTTCTCGCCCACGAGCTTCTCCCACGTGCGCAACCGCGACATCCTCATCGGTTCAGTCGCCGCGGCCGTGGCGACCGCCATCTCCTTCGTCGCCAATATGGCCATGTGGGGCGCGATGCTCGGCGGCAGGGACGACGACGAGGGAGCCAACCCCATCGTCGCATTGGCCACGGCGCTGCTCGCTCCGCTCGCCGCGTCCATGATCCAGATGGCCATCTCGCGGGGCCGCGAGTTCGAGGCCGATCGGGCCGGCGCGGAACTGCTCGGCTCGGGCGAACCGCTGGCCCGGGCGCTCGAGAAGCTCGAGCTCGCTGCCTCGCGAGTTCCGATGGACGTGGCGCCAGCGCAGGCCAGCCACTACATCGTCAACCCTCTCACAGGACGCAAGGTCGGGTTCGCCAACCTGTTCCGCACCCACCCGAGCACCGAGGAGCGCGTCGCCCGCCTCCGGGCGATGGCCTGAACCAGCCCTGGAGCGGGACGGGCACGAGCGGATCGGCGACCTGGCACTCTCGGGTGCCAGGTCGAGACATGTGAGTGCCAACCGGCGCAGCTACCCGAGCAGGCCCGACCCGCGCCCGCTATGGTCATGCTCGTCCCGGGGGGGGCGGTAAGGGGGTAGAGCAGCGTGTCTGCTGGGTCACAGTGCGATCTGGTCGTGCGTGCAGGCACCGTCGTGGACGGGACCGGGGGCCCGGCCAGGACGGCCGACGTCGCGGTCCACGAGGGCCGAGTGGTCCAGGTGGGGCGTGTCGAGGCGCGAGGCCGCCGAGAGATCGATGCCGACGGTGCGCTCGTCACGCCCGGCTGGGTCGACGTGCACACCCACTACGACGGCCAGGCCACCTGGGATGCCTCGCTCGCCCCCTCGTCGTGGCTGGGGGTGACAACGGTGGTCATGGGCAACTGCGGGGTGGGCTTCGCGCCCGTGCACGACGCGGACCACCAGCGTCTCATCGAGCTGATGGAAGGCGTGGAGGACATCCCGGGGGCGGCCCTGCACGAGGGTCTGGACTGGAGCTGGAACGCGTTCGGCGAGTACCTCGACGCCGTCGATGCCCGGCCCCACGACATCGACGTGGCTGCCCAGTTGCCCCATGGCGCGCTGCGGCTGTTCGTGATGGGCGAGCGGGGGGCGACCGGCGAGCCGGCCTCGCCGCTCGAGCACCAGCGCATGGGCGAGCTGGCGGCCGCCGCGGTTCGGGCGGGCGCCCTGGGGGTCACCACCTCGCGGACGCGCACGCACCGCACCAGCCGGGGCGAGCCGACTCCCACGCTCGACGCCGGACGCGAGGAGCTGCTCGCCATCGCCCGGGGGGTCGGCTCGACGGGGACCGGGGTCCTGCAGGTCGTGTCGGACTTCCGCGATGCCGAGGGCGAATGGGCGACCGTGCGAGCGATGGCGGAGGAGTCGGGCCGGCCGCTGTCGTTCTCGATCGTGCAGGGCCCCTTCGACGTCGAGAGCCACCGCCGCATGCTCGGCTGGCTCGACGAGGCACTTGCCGATGGGCTCGACATCCGGGGCCAGGTCGCAACGCGAGCGATCGGGCTGCTTTTCGGCCTGCAGTGCTCGAGCCACCCCTTCGACGCCAATCCGGTCTACCGGGAGCTGGCGGACCTCCCGCTGGCGGAGCGGGTCGCCAGGCTGCGTCGCAGCGAGGTCAAGGCAGCCGTGCTCGCAGCGGATGGTGGTCGCGCCGATCGATCCAAGCTGGGGGGCGGCGTGGCCCGGCTGTTCGACCGGATGGTCGAGCTGGGCGACCCGCCCGACTACGAGCCCGACATCGAGGTCGAGAACCTCGCAGCACGGGCCGCCCGGGAGGGCCGTGACGTCGTCGAGGTCGTCTACGACCTGCTGCTAGGTGACGAGGGCCAGGCGATGCTCTACGTCCCGGCGCTGAACTACGCCGGCGGCGACCTCGACGCGGTGCGGGAGATGCTGGTGCACGAGCGCACGATCCCGGGCTTGGGCGACGGGGGGGCGCACGTGGGGACGATCTGCGACGGATCGTTCCCGACGACCTTGCTCACCCACTGGTGCCGCGACCGCACCCGCGGGGAGCGCCTGGAGATCCCGTTCGTGGTTCGGGCCCAGTGTCGCGACACGGCCCTGGCCCTGGGCCTGGCCGACCGGGGCCTGCTCGCCCCGGGCTACCGAGGAGACCTCAACGTGGTGGACTTCGAACGCTTGCAACTGTCGCCGCCGGAGATGCACTTCGACCTCCCGGCGGGTGGCCGCCGGCTTCTCCAGCGCGCGACCGGCTACGTGTCGACCGTCGTGGCCGGCGAGGAGGTCTACGCCGAGGGAGAGCCGACCGGCGCCCTCCCCGGCCGCCTGATCCGGGGTGCCCGACCCGAGCCGGTGGTCCTGTGATGGCGGAGGTGGGCCGGGCCGCGCTGTTCTTCGGGCCGGGCAAGCCGATGCGGTTGGTGGATCTGCCCGTGCCCGAGCCGGGCCCTGGAGCGGTGGTGGTGCGGGTCACCCGGGCGAACATCTGCGGCTCTGACCTGCACATCTGGCGGGGGGACGGGCTGCTCGGGGCGATGGCCCGCGAGGACGGTCGGATCATCGGCCACGAGATGACCGGGGTGGTGCACGCGCTCGGAGACGGGGTGGAGAGGGATTGGGCGGGGCAGCCGCTGGCTGTGGGCGACCGGGTCGCCTACCAGTACTTCGCGCCGTGCGGGCGGTGCCGCTCCTGCCTTCGTCAGGTGACCGAGGCGTGCTCGCGGTCGTTCAAGGTCCTCCAGGGGCCGCCGAGCGTGTTCCCGCACTTTCGCGGCGCCTACGCCGACTACTTCTACGTCACGCCCGAGATGGCCTTGTTCAAGGTGCCCGATCGGGTCACTGACACGATGGTCGCCGGGGTGAACTGCGCGCTGGCCCAGGTCGTGATGGGGCTCGAACGGGTACAGGTCTCGATGGGGGATCGCGTCGTGATCCAGGGTGCGGGGGGCCTGGGTGTGTACGCCACGGCCGTCGCTCGCGACCGGGGCGCCGGGCAGGTCATCGTGATCGACGGCTTGGATGACCGCCTGGCCCTCGCCCGGGCCATGGGAGCCGATCACGTCATCGATCTGCGCACCGTGCCCGACGCCGACGCTCGGGTGGCGATGGTCAAGGAGGCTCACGGGCGGCTGGGGGGCCGACGTGGTCTGCGAGCTCGTCGGCCGTGCCGAGGCGATCGGCGAGGGGTTGCGCATGGTCGGCCTGGGCGGTCGCTACCTCGAGATCGGGACCTTCTACCCGGGGTCGTCGATATCGCTGGACCCGGGCCTGCTGGTCATGGCCAACGTGCGCATCGAGGCGGTCGCCTCCTACGACGCAGCGAGCCTGTGGCGGGCGCTGGGCTTCCTCGAGCGACATGTCGACGACCTGCCCCTGGACCAGGTGGTGGTCGACTACCCGCTCGAGGCCATCGACCAGGCTTTCGCCGACGCCGATGCCGGCAAGGTGACCCGGGCCTCGCTGGTGACGACATGAGCCTGACGGGCCCGGCGGGCGCCGAGTGGAACTACGGCGACGTCTGGGACGCGGTGGCTCGGGTTCGGGGAGACTCGGCGGCGCTCGTCCACGGCGATCGCCGTGTGTCCTGGACCGACTTCGACGCCCGTGCCGACGCGCTGGCGTCGGGGCTGGTGGAGCGGGGCGCCCGGCGCGGCGACCGCGTGGTGCAGTACCTCTACAACAGCCCCGAGTACCTCGAGGTGTGCTACGCCGCCTACAAGGCGGGCCTTGCACCCGTGAACACCAACTACCGGTACCGGGCCGGCGAGTTGCGCTACCTGTGGGACAACGCCGACGCGGTGGCCGTGGTGTTCCACGGTGCCTTCTCCGCCCTGGTCGATGAGGTCCGCCGGGAGGTGGGCGTGCGGGACTGGCTCTGGGTCGACGACGGCAGCGGTCCGTGTCCCGCGTGGGCGACCCCGTACGAGGAGCTGGCCGGGGCGTCGGTCGCCGGGCCCTACGTGGCGCCGTGGGGCCGTAGCGGCCAGGACGTGGTGATGATCTACACCGGCGGCACGACCGGCATGCCCAAGGGCGTGATGTGGGCCCACCACGACATGTTCCAGGCGTTCAGCACCGCCGGTGACCCACCCGAGGCCGACCTCGACCTCGTTCTCGGGCGCCTGGGCGACCCCGCCGACGCTGTGGGCCTGCCCGGATCGCCACTGATGCACGCCACGGGCTTCATGTTCGCCCACAGCCTGCTCACCCAGGGCGGCACCGTGGTGACGATGCCCGAGCGGTCCTTCGATGCGGTCGCCTTGCTCGACACGGTCGATCGAGAGCGCGTTCGTGCCCTGGCGATGGTGGGCGACGCCTTCGGGCAGCCCATGCTGGCGGCGCTGGACGCGTCGCCGGGGCGCTGGGACCTGTCGTCGGTGGCGATGCTGGTGTCGGCAGGGGTCATGTGGAGCGACACCACCAAGGCCGGGTTGTCGGCGGCGATGCCCTCGGCGTTGCTCGTCGACGTGCTGGGGTCGACCGAGGCGCACGGGCTGGG
Organism: uncultured Microthrixaceae bacterium; assembly: GCA_963703565.1. GTDB lineage: Bacteria > Actinomycetota > Acidimicrobiia > Acidimicrobiales > VFJN01 > CAVPEW01. The sequence goes on from CAVPEW010000074.1 coordinate 28,504, forward strand.
GACTTCGGTGGGGACCGGCTCGGGTACCGCCCGCTTCCAGCTGGGCACCAACGCGGCCGTGCTGACCGAGGATGGCCGGCGGGCCGGACCGGGCGAGGACGGCCTGCTCGCCGTCGCGGGCCACCTGCCTCTCGGCTACCACAAGGACCCGGACAAGACTGCACGCACCTTTCCGGTCGTCGACGGCGTGCGCTACTCGGTACCGGGCGATTGGGCACGCGTGGAAGCCGACGGCTCGATCACCCTGCTCGGGCGCGGATCGCTGTGCATCAACACCGGAGGCGAGAAGGTGTTCCCCGAGGAGGTCGAGGAGGCCCTCGAGACGCACCCGGCGGTGCGTGACACCACCGTGGTCGGCCTCCCCGACGATCGCCTCGGCCAGGCGGTGGCTGCGGCGGTCGAGCTCGTCGATGGAGCGTCGGTCGAGCCCCAAGAGCTGATCGTCCATGTCAAGGGACTCCTGGCGGGCTACAAAGCGCCCCGCCACGTCCTCATCGTCGACGACCTCGGCCGCGCTCCCAACGGCAAGGCCGACTACGCCGGCATCCGCTCCAGGCTCGAGGCCGCTCTGGCCGCCGAGCCGGCCTGACCCACGAGGAGGGTGTTCGTGCCCAGCACCGTCATCTCCGCCGACAGCCACGTGACCGAGCCACCGGACACGTACAGCGCCCACATCGAGCCCCGCTACCGAGCCGACGCGCCCCGCCTCGTACGGCGCGACGGGGTCGGTGACATCTTCGAGATCCCCGGCATGAAGGTCCCGGTCCCGATGGGCCTGGTCGCCGCGGCAGGCAAGGACCCAGAGCACCTGACGACCTTCGGTGTGACCTTCGAGGAACTGCACCGCGGAGGTTGGGACCCAGATGCCCGCTTGGTGGACCAAGATCGCGACGGCGTCGCCGCCGAGGTGATCTACCCCACGGTGGGCATGGCCCTGTGCAATCACAAGGACCTCGACTACAAGCGGGCCTGCATGCAGGCCTACAACCGCTGGATGGCCGAGTTCAGCGCCGCCCACCCCGAACGGCTCGTGGGCGTCGGCCAGACGGCGGTGCGCACGCCCGCCGAGGCCATCGCCGACCTCGAGGAGATCAAGGCGCTCGGGTTGAGGGGCGTGATGATGCCCGGCCAGCCGGGCTACGAGGACTACGACCACCCGGATTTCGACCCGCTCTGGCAGGCGGCGATCGACCTGGGCCTGCCGTTGTCGTTCCACGTGCTCACGACGCGCGACCTGGCGCCCGTGCGGGGCCCGAAGCTCAACGGCTTCGTCAGCATCATCCGGGCCAACCAGGACGTGATCGGCACGTTGATCTTCTCCGGTGTCTTCGAGCGCAACCCTGACCTGAAGGTGGTCTGCGTGGAGGCAGATGCCGGCTGGGTGCCCCACTACATGTACCGGATGGACCACGCCTTCAACCGGCATCGCCATTGGCTGCCTGCCGGGACCCTCTCCCGGTTGCCCAGCGAGTACTTCGCGCAGAACATCTACACGACGTTCCAGGACGACTGGGTCGCGTTCAAGGTCGCCGACCTGGTCAACGTCGAGCGCCTCATGTGGGCCAACGACTTCCCCCATTCGGACTCGACGTGGCCCTGGTCCCAGGAGCTCCTGGCCGAGCACACCGCGCACCTCACCTCCAGCCAGCGGGACCGCATCCTGCACGACAACTGCGCCGAGCTCTACGGGATCGAGGTGTGAGCCAGGGTTCCGATGGACCCGAGCCCCCCAACGCGGCTGCCCTGCGGGCCGAGGTGAGCGCCTGGGTCGACGGGCACTGGGATCCCGAGCTGCCGGTGCGCGAGTGGCGCGAGATCCTTGCCGACTCGGGCTGGGCCTGTCCGGGCTGGCCGGTCGAGTGGTACGGACGGGGCCTGCCGCCCGAGCTGGCCGCTGTCGCGGCCGACGAGCTGCGCGCCCGAGGGACGGTGGGGACCGCCGTCGGCGTGGGCACGGCCCTGGCCGCGCCCACCCTGCTCGAGCACGGCAGCGACGACCTCAAGCGGCGGCTGCTGCGGCCGATCCTGACCGGCGAGCACACCTGGTGCCAGCTCTTCAGCGAGCCCGGCAACGGTTCGGACCTGGCAGGGCTCACGACCCGCGCCGAGCTCGACGGCGAGGAGTGGGTGGTCAACGGCCAGAAGGTGTGGACGACCGGCGCGCACCACGCCGCCTACGGGCTGCTGCTGGCCCGGACCGACGACGCGGTGCCCAAGCACCAGGGGATCTCCTGCTTCGCCTTGCCGATGGGCGGGCCCGGGATCGAGGTTCGGCCTCTGCGCCAGATGAACGACCGCGCTTCGTTCAACGAGGTGTTCCTCGACGACGCCCGGGTGCCGGCAGCCAACCTGATCGGCGAGGTGAACGGCGGTTGGCGGGTGGCGCTCACCACCCTGGCCCACGAGCGCGGCCTGGCATCGAACGTGTTCGGTTCGCTGCCGAGCGGAGGCAGCGGACGAACCGTGTCGGAGGCCGCGGCGGAGGCGGCCGCCTACCTCGCCACCTACGCGTGGTACCCCCAGCGCGCCGGGAGGGCCGATCTGGTCGTGCCGCGTGCACAGGCCCTCGGGCGAGCCGGCGACCCACGCGTGCGCCAGCTGGCGTCTGACCTGTGGGCCTTCGACCAGGCTGCGCGTTGGACCGCCGGCCGGGCCCGAGCGGCTCGCAGCCACGGACGCGAGCCGGGCCCCGAGGGCTCGATCTCCAAGCTGGCTTCGAGCGAGATCGCCCGGCGGTCGCACCGCGCCCACAGCGCCGTAGCGGGGGCGGCGGGCATGCTCGCAGGTCCCGACGCCACCGATCCCACCGTGGCCGAGGTGCTGGTCTCGACCCCGGCGCAGTCCATCGCCGGGGGCACCGACGAGATCCAGCGCAACATCATCGGCGAGCGGGTCCTGGGCCTTCCCAAGGAGCCATCGGTGGATTCCAGCTCCCCTTCCGCGAGATCCGCACGAACTCGCGGGATTCCTGAGCGACCGGGGCACGGTAGCCACCGTCGCGGCCGCCCCCGATCCTGACCCAGTGTCTCCCTAGCCTCCTTCGAGGGTGGCGCGGGTTGCACCTACGCTGAGTGCCCCCGCCCCGGTAGCTCAGTCGGATAGAGCGACCGCCTCCTAAGCGGTAGGCCACAGGTTCGATTCCTGTCCGGGGCGCGAAGGGCGGCGGTCCGCCTGTCAGGGCAGTTCGTTGAGCGCCGCCATGTCGGCCGCGAGACCGTCGAGGACGCGAGTCACGGTCTCTCGTCGCAGCCGGGCCTTCGTGCCGGCGTAGGCCCCGCTGCGGAAGCCACCGAGGCGCCGAGCCTCCTCGATGGCACGTGAGCGGCAGACCCTGGCGTCGACGACCTCGTCGAGGAAACCGGCTGCCGCTGCGGCGTCCGGGTCGTACAGGCGCGCGCCGAGCAGCCCCTCACGCACCGCGGTCGGGGTGAGGCGGTCGCGGGCGAGCTCGACCCCGAACGTCGGCATGGCGAGACCGATGGCGACCTCGTTGAGCCCGATGCGAGAGCTGCCCGACGAGCCGATCCGCACGTCGGCGGCGAGGGCGAGCAGGGCCCCGGCGGCCACGCAGTGCCCGGTCACGGCGGCCACGACCGGCTGGGGGTGGCCATAGAGGCGCATGGTGAGCTCGCCACCGGCGCGTACCAGCGCGCGGGCGCGCTCGGGTCCGGCCTGCATCTCGCCGAGGTCGAAGCCCCCGGAGAAGCAGCCCGGCCGACCCGCCACGACCAATGCCCGCGCCTCGGCCGAGGAACGGTCGAGGGCCTCGTGCAGGGCCTCGACCGTCGCATGACCAAGGGCATTCGCCTTGCCGTCGTCGAGGTCCACGACCGCCACGCCGTCCTCGACGCTCACCCGGACCGGTCCATCCGCACGAAGCTCCATCGGCGCCGACGCTAAGCGACCGGGAAGCCGCGTGGCAGCCCGACCGGCGTCCACCACAGGTCCCCCCGTTCCCCCTGGCCTCGCTCCCCCCGGAGCAGCGGGCTCAGTCGTCGGTGATGCTCACCGCGTACTCGGGGCAGTTGTCGACGGCCAGGCGGGCCTGGTCCTCGAGCTCGGGCGGCACCACACCGTCGCCGGCCGGCCAGGCCTGTCCCATGTCATCGATGTCGAACAGCGTGGGTGCCAACGCCGCGCAGCGGTTGTGACCCTCGCACTTGTCCTGATCCACGTGAACTCGCACGAACGAGACACTACACAGGCAGAGTTCGGTGTCGGCAAGGCGGTGGGCGGGCGGCCAGAGCGGTTGGTGCCATTCGCAACGCGAGACACGACGGGTCTAATGTCTCATTCGTCCGGTTATCGTCGTCTGCCCCAGGTCCTCCTGGTTCGAACCTGGGCAGCGCGTCCCGGCGAGTGGGCCGGGCATCCCGACCGTAGGAGAGCCTCACGTGACCGACATCTTCGAGCCGATCCGCGACTGGGCCAGCGACTTCGACATCCTCGACCCCGACTACGTGGTTGCTCCCCAGCACCGCTGGGCCGAGCAGCGCAGCCGCTGCCCGATCGCGTTCACCGAACGCCGGCAACGCACATGGCTGCCGGTGCGATACGACGACATCGCCACCATCGGCCACGACGTCGAGCGCTTCTCCTCGCGCGACATCGCCGTCATCTCGCCGTTCGAGAACCTCTCGGGCGACAGCTTCATCTCCGCCCCGCCCATCACCTCGGATCCCCCGGTGCACACCTGGGCACGGAGATTGCTGCTGCCCGCCTTCGGGCCCTCCGCGATCGAGCGGATGACGCCCATCACCCGCCGCCGGGCCGAGGAGCTCATCACCCGGCACTTCGCCGGCGGCCATGGCGATGCGGCGGCCGAATACGCCAGGCACATCCCCGTGCGCATCATCGCCATCATGCTGGGGGTTCCGCTCGAGGACGAGGAGCGCTTCACCGACTGGGTCGTCAGGCTGCTGCAGGAGGGCTTCCAGCACATGGACAGGGCCATGGACGCCCTTACCGAGGTCACGGCCTACTTCGCGGAGAAGGTCGCGCAGCGGCGCGCCGTGCCCGAGGGCGAGCGGCCCGACGACCTGTTGACCATGCTGATCGAGACCGAGGTCGAGGGCGAGCCGCTCGACGACATGCACCTGCTGGGTACGTGCTTCTTGCTCTTGGTGGCGGGGATCGACACGACGTGGAGCTCGATCGGGTCGAGCCTGTGGCACCTGGCGACGCACCCCGAGGACCAGCAGCGCCTGCGTGACGACCCGTCGTTGATGCCGGTGGCGGTCGAGGAGTTCCTGCGGGTGTACAGCCCGGTCACGATGGCCCGCTACGTCACCAAGGACGTGGACTACAACGGGTGCCCGATGAAGGAGGGCGACAAGGTCCTCATGGCGTTCCCGGCGGGCAACCGTGATCCCGAGATGTTCGAGGACTCCGACGAGTTCGTGATCGACCGGGCCAAGAACCGTCACTTCGCGTTCGGGTCGGGCATCCACCGTTGCTTGGGTTCGAACCTTGCCCGCATGGAGGTTCGGGTGGCTGTGGAGACGTTCCTGGAGCGGGTGCCCACCTTCACTCTCGCCGATCCCGACAAGGTGACCTGGACCGGCGGGCAGGTGCGCGGCCCCCGCTGCGTCCCGATCAAGTTCTGACCGGCGGGGGCCTCCGGCCCCGGCCGACCGGTTCGACCGCGCTCCGACGACGACGGTGAGCGATGAGAGGGTGCAGCGGTAGTCCGCCGATCTCCCACACGGCCTGGGCTCAGCCGTCGCTGGAGCCGGAGCCCGATCGGTCCTCCGATCCGGCGTCGTGGTCCGATCCCGAGCTGTCGCCATGGCCCGATCCCGAGCTGTCGTCGAGCGGGTCATCGTCGTCCACGGACCCGGCGCCGGAGCTGTCGCCGGCGGCATCGATCGAGTCTTCGTCGTCGTCGACGGTGGGGGCCGACGCCGGCGGGGCGGCCGGGATCGTCTCGTCTGTCGCCTCGTTGAGGATGGCGGCAGAGTCCGCCGGGGGGGGCGTCGACACGAGGTCCGCCACGTAGTTCTCGACGTGGGTGGCCGGGGGACGATCGGGCACCGCCATGGCTGCGACTATCGCCAGGGCGCCGAACGCGAGTGCCGTAGCGCCTGCAACGACGACGGTGATGGCGGCCGGGGTGCGCAAGCTCCCATCCTGCGCGGCGCCGGCAAGAGCCGCCATCGTCCAATGGTCCTAGTACCTCGGCGCCGGGTCCTACGACCAAGGTCCAGGTGCGCAGCAGACCGCTTCCATCCGAGGTTGGGGAGCATCCAGACGCAGCACCCCCGGAGGAACCGCATGACCCGCTCCACCCTCGCCACCCGCCTGGCCCTCGCCGCCGCCGTCCCCCTCGGCGCCATGGTCCTGTCCCTCGGCGTCGCCGCGGCCGTCGACGACGACGGCTCCGGGACGTCCGTGCCCGCCTCCTCGACCGTCGGCGACCTGAGCGGCAACTGCGACGAGGCGGAGCACTCCAACGACCCCGGGTGCTCGGGCGGGGGCGCCACCGCCTCGCCGACCACCGCGGTCACCGTTCCCACGACCGGCGGTGTCGGCGGCGTCGACATCTCCGGCAATTGCGATGAGGCCGAGCACTTCAACGATCCCGAGTGCGCCGGCGTGGCGGTCCCGACGGCGCCCGGCTCCGCCGGCGGTGTCGACATCTCCGGCCCGTGCGACGAGGCGGAGCACGCCAACGACCCGCGCTGCACCGGCAGCGTCGACGACGGCTCGGGCGACGACGATGACGACAGCTCCGGTCACGGCTCGGGCGACGACGATGACGACAGCTCCGGTCACGGCTCGGGCGACGACGATGACGACAGCTCCGGTCACGGCTCGGGTGGCGCCGACGACGACAGCTCCGGTCACGGCTCGGGCGACGACTGAGCGCCGGTCGCATCGAAGCAGGGTGGGGCGACCACGAGCCGGTCGCCCCACCGGCGCGCGCCGGTAGCGTCGCTCGCCGTGCGACGGAGCCGGTCGGTCCTGGTCGAGGTCGGCCAGTTCCTCCTCGCGGGACTGCTCGCCCTGGCGATCGTCGGGTTCGCCACCTCGATCGCCGCCCGCCGGGCCGGAGAGCGTGAGGCCATCGCCGACGTGCGCGCCACCACCGTCCTGCGAGCCCAGGGCATCGTCGCGCCGGCGCTCGAGGACGCCCTGCTCACCGGTGATCCGACCGCCATCGACCGCCTCGACCAGATCGTGGCCGAGGCTGTCGTCGACGACGACCTCGTGCGCGTGAAGCTCTGGACCGCCGACGGGAACATCGCCTACTCCGACGAGCCGGCGCTGATCGGCCGGCGGTTCGAGCTCGGCGCCGACGAGCTCGAGTCCATGGCGACCGGCGCGATCGAGGCCCAGGTGAGCGACCTCACCGAGCCCGAGAACGAGTTCGAGCGCGACTTCGACGAGCTCCTCGAGGTGTACCTGCCCATCCGGGCCCCGAGCGGCGAGATCCTCCTCTTCGAGGCGTACCACGACTACGAGCTCGTCACCGCCAACGCCGGCCGCCTCTGGCGCAGCTTCGCCCCGATCGCCATCGGCGCCCTCGTCATGCTCGAGGTCGTGCAGATCCCACTCGCCGTCTCCCTGGCCCGACGGCTCCGCCAGCGACAGGAGGAACGGGAGGGCTTGCTCCTCCGGGCGCTTGAGTCCTCCGAGCGCGAGCGGCGCCAGATCGCGAGCGACCTGCACGACGGCGTCGTGCAGGACCTCGCCGGCGTCGCCTTCGCGCTCTCGGCAGCGACTCGGCGGCCGGCCGACCCCGCCACGGACGCCCAGCTGCTCGAGGACTCGGCCGATACCGTGCGGTCGGGCATCCGGGCGCTGCGGTCTCTCCTCGTCGACATCTACCCGCCGGACTTCGACCAGGTCACGCTCGAGTCGGCCCTGGCCGACCTGGTCGTTCGCACCGGCGAGCGGTCCGTCGTCCTCGAGGTCCACGCCAGTGGGGTCGACGACGGGCTCCCGCGTGAGGTCGCGCGCCTCCTCTACCGCGTCGCCCAGGAAGCGGTGCGCAACGTGCTCAGCCACGCCGAGGCGTCTCGGGTCACGATCACCCTGGCTGCCGATGCCCGGACCGCCTCCCTCGAGGTGCTAGACGACGGCCGTGGCTTCGACTCCGAGGCCTTGCCGGCGGCTGCCGGTTCCGGGCACCTCGGGCTCACCGCCCTCCGCGGCCTCGTCCATGACTCCGGCGGCACGCTGACGATCGAGTCGACGCCCGGTGCGGGGGCCACACTGCGGGTTGAGGTGCCGGTCCCGTGATCCGCGTCGTGATCGTCGATGACCACGCCGTCGTGCGCGGCGGTCTGGAGCAGCTGCTGGGCACGGCTCCGGACATCGAGCTGGTGGCCAGCGCGCCCGACGGCGAACAGGCCCTGACCCTCGTGGCGGATCTGCTGCCAGACGTGGTCCTGATGGACCTCTCGATGCCCGGGCTCGACGGCACGGAGGCGACCCGGCGGATCGCTCGCGACCAACCCGAGGTCCGCGTCGTCGTGCTGACCTCGTTCGCCGACGATCGCCACATTGCCGATGCCCTCGACGCCGGCGCCATCGGCTACGTACTCAAGCACGCCGAACCCGACGAGCTGATCGCCGCCGTGCGCGCCGCCGCCGGCGGCGACGCCCCGCTCGATCCCAAGGCCGCACGCGTCCTGCTCGACGCCCGACGACGTCCCGACCCCGCGGCGCAGCTCAGCGATCGCGAGCTTGAGGTGCTCGGGCTCGTCGCCAGCGGCCTCGCCAACAAGCTGATCGCTCGCCGCCTCGGGATAACCGAGCGGACCGTGAAGGCGCACCTCACGAACATCTACGCCCGCCTCGGCGTCACCGACCGCACTCAAGCCGCGCTCTGGGCCACGCAGAACCTCCCGCCCGTGGCCTGACCGACGGGGCGCGGTTCGTGGCTTCACGCGGCTCTCGCCGGGGCGCAGCCGCCAGCTCCACCTCCGGATCTTCAGGTCCTGCCATCGACTACGACACATGAGTCGTGTACTGTCTCATGTGCGGTCGGGTCTTCGACCGCTGGGTGCCGAGCGAGATGGGGGATCGATGACCGACATCATGGAACCGGTGCGGGACTGGACCGGAGACTTCGACATCTTCGAGCCGGAGTACGTCGTCAGCCCGGAGCGCCGGTGGTCCGAGCAGCGCGAGCGTTGCCCGATCGCCTTCACCGAACGCCGCCAGCGCACCTGGCTGCCGGTGCGCTACCAGGATCTGTCCGAGATCGCCCACGACGTCGAGACGTTCTCGTCGAGCGACGTGGCCGTCGTCTCGATCTTCCGCGAGGGCGAGAGCGGCTCGGCGAACTTCAGTGCTCCGCCGATCACGTCTGATCCTCCGGTGCACACCTGGGCGCGGCGGTTGCTGCTTCCGTCGTTCGGGCCCTCCGCGGTCGATCGGATGACCCCGATCACCCGTGGCCTGGCCAACGACTTGATCGACGAGTTCATCGACAATGGCAAGGCCGACGCGGCTCGCGACTACGCCCAGCACATCCCGGTGCGGGTCATCGCCATGATGTTGGGCATCCCCCTCGAGGACGAGGACCGCTTCACCGGTGGGTGGTCAGGCTCCTGCAGGAGGGCTTCCAGAACGCGGAGGCGTCTCGGGGGGCGCTCGACGAGCTGGTCGTGTACTTCTCGGCCCGGGTGGCTGAGCACCGGGCGATGCCCGAGGGCGAGCGGCCCGACGACCTGTTGACCATGCTGATCGAGACCGAGGTCGAGGGCGAGCCGCTCGACGACATGCACCTGCTGGGTACGTGCTTCTTGCTCTTGGTGGCGGGGATCGACACGACGTGGAGCTCGATCGGGTCGAGCCTGTGGCACCTGGCGACGCACCCCGAGGACCAGCAGCGCCTGCGTGACGACCCGTCGTTGATGCCGGTGGCGGTCGAGGAGTTCCTGCGGGTGTACAGCCCGGTCACGATGGCCCGCTACGTCACCAAGGACGTGGACTACAACGGGTGCCCGATGAAGGAGGGCGACAAGGTCCTCATGGCGTTCCCGGCGGGCAACCGTGATCCCGAGATGTTCGAGGACTCCGACGAGTTCGTGATCGACCGGGCCAAGAACCGTCACTTCGCGTTCGGGTCGGGCATCCACCGTTGCTTGGGTTCGAACCTTGCCCGCATGGAGGTTCGGGTGGCTGTGGAGACGTTCCTGGAGCGGGTGCCCACCTTCACTCTCGCCGATCCCGACAAGGTGACCTGGACCGGCGGGCAGGTGCGCGGCCCCCGCTGCGTCCCGATCAAGTTCTGACCGGCGGGGGCCTCCGGCCCCGGCCGACCGGTTCGACCGCGCCTGTCGGCCGACCCGGGCACACCCCAGCGTGGATGCCCGGGCCGGCCGACGGCTGCGCTACCCGAAAGGCCCCCGGCCCGACACCTGGCGGTGTCGTGGCACCTGCCCGCCAGTCGTTGCTTGCGACTCTCAGCTGCCGTCGGTCACGAAGTCGATCAGGGCCTCGACTGCTCCGACGAGGGCGGGCTCCAGATCCTCGTGGCCGCTGACAGAGCCGGGGAGCCGGCGCCAGAAGCTTCCGGGTCCATCGCGCCACCCGAGCCGGCACAGCACACCCTCCCTTCAGGGTTCGCCAGGGGGTACCTGGGGCGAGGCGTCCAGCCCGATCACCCGCGGCCGGACCGCGGCCCACACGTCTATGAAGGGTGTCCCCGTCTCGAGCACGTCGGGGCTCCGCACCTCCTCTGCCGCCCGGCTCTCCTTGGAACCCGTCACGATCAGCGCCCCACGACCTCCTCGACCAGTTCGGCGTCGTGGATCCCCTCGACCAGGATCCGCCCGGCTCGTGCCGGGCGGGCCCGGCGAGGCGGGCCGATCACCGAACCCGAAGGCGCCCGGCGAATCGCCAATGAACCAGGGGTGGGAGCCCGAAGCGAACATCGCGGCCCTCGACCAGGAATCGTCCGGGCAGCAGCCGAACGGGCCGGACGACCCCGTCGTCGCCCTGCAGCGCGACCTCGGCGGTACCGATGGCGACCAGGCCGCCGGCCACCCGGGTGGTTCGCTCGACCACGCGCAGCCCGGGCTGTGCCTCGACGGCGGGGAAGTCTGGGCGGCGAGCGCGCCCGGCATCCACCGGACCGCTGAGATTCCCTCGTCCACGGGTGCACCGTAGTCAGGACGGTGCTGGCCACCGAGGTCCTGGGCACGGGGTCAGCAACCCTGGTAGCAGAGAGGTCGAGCCCCGCCCGCCGGGGCTCGACCTCTCGACCAGTCCCCGCCAGGACCTGTCCAGCACACCACCTGGGGGCTGGCGGCGCCAGGGCCGTTCGGATCAATCGGCGAAGGCCGAACGACCACGTCGGAGTGGGCGCTCGTCGCCGGTATCGTTTCCGCGATGGCCGACGGGATGCTGCGCGAAGTGCTACCCGTGCTCACCGTGACCGAGGATGCGATAGCCCGGATCCTCCAGTTGCGCGAGGCCGAGGAGGATCCGGCGGCGCTTGCGCTGCGTGTCGAGGTGACCGGACAGCAGGGCGTGGAGTACACCTACGATCTGGCGTTCGATCCTCTCGCTGACGCCACCGATGCGGATGCCTGCTTCGATCAGGGCGGCCTGCCGGTGGTCGTGCCATCGGGCTCGGTGGAGGTGCTGCGGGGCGCAACGCTCGACGTGCCTGCCGGACCCGGCCCAGGGCTGGTCCTGCGCAACCCGAACCGTCCCGATCCCATGGCTGTAGGCGACCTGGAGCTGGTCGGCACGCCCGCGGAGCGCGTGCGCACGCTGCTCGAGCAGAGGATCAACCCGGCACTGGCGGCTCACGGTGGCTTCGCGGTGCTCGACCGGGTGGAGGAGCCCGTGGCGTACATCACGATGGGTGGTGGCTGCCAGGGGTGCGCTGTATCGGCCATGACCCTGCGCGACGGCATCAGCGCGGCCATCCTCGAGGCGATCCCCGAGATCACCGAGGTAGCCGACGTGACCGACCACGGTGCCGGCGAGAACCCCTTCTACTGACCCACGGGCCCGTACCGTGCCTGACTGGGCTGGGCGCGACGGGGCCCGGAGCCGTCGCTCCGGGCCCTCCCCTCCGTCGCCCCCCACGCGGCGGTGTGACCTGTGCGACAACGCTAGGTCGGCGACCGACCGAGTGCCAGGCGACGGGGCGCCGTCTGCCGTGCGGGTAGGCCGGTCAGCTGCCTCGGTCAGCTGCGCAGTGCGCCCACCATCTGGCGTGCCTGGTCCGCTATCCCGTCGGCGTCGAGCCCCAGACGGGCGAGCAAGTCCGTGGCCCTGGCCTGAGGCAGATACCGCGTCGGGGTGCCGAGGACCCGGAGCCGGGGGGCCACCCGGTCGCAGGCAGCCTCGGCGATGCGGTCCGCGAGCACCGAGCCGGCGCCGCCGTCGCGGATGCCGTCCTCGGCGGTGATGACGATCGGGTGCTCTGCCGCGTCGGCGATCATCTCGGGATCGGGCGGCAGCACCCGCACGTCCCACACCGTTGCCTCGATCCCCTCTTCGGCGAGCGCCTCGGCAGCGGCGACGACGTCGACGAGCATCTTGCCCACAGCCAGCAGGCACAGGTCACGGCCTCGGCGGACCCGGCGACCACGCAGGCCTGAACCGACCTCGTCCGGTCCGACCCACGGTGCCTCGGTCTTTGACCAGCGGATCGCGGCAGGCCCTTCGGTGCACAGGTCGAGGGCGTCGCGTAGCATCACCCCGACCTCCTGGTAGGACGATGGCGCGAACAGCGTCATGCCCGGCACCTTGGACAGCAGCGCCAGGTCGAGCACGCCGTGGTGACTGGCCCCGTCGTCGCCGGTGATGCCGGCCCGGTCCAGGCAGAACACGACCGGCAGACCGTGCAGGCCCACGTCATAGGTCACCTGGTCGATGGCACGGGTCAGGAACGTCGAGTAGATGGCCACGACGGGGCGCAGGCCGCCCATGGCCATCCCTGCGGCGGATGTGACGGCGTGCTGCTCGGCGATGCCGACATCGATGAGCCGGTCGCCGAAGCGCTCCCCGAAGGGGAGCAGGCCCGTCGAGTCCGGCATCGCGGCGGTGATCGCCACGAGCTCAGGGTGGCGCTCGCCCTCGGCCAGCATGGCGTTGGTGAAGGCATCCGTGTAGCTGCCCGGCTTGGCCGTGGACATGTCGTGGAGCCGCTTGACGGGGTCGTCCTCGGCGGGGGGGTAGCCGCGACCCTTGTGCGTGCGAACGTGCACGACGATTGGGCCTTCGAAGGCTGCGGCGCTGCGCAGCGCTCGCTCTAGCCCGGCGATGTCGTGCCCGTCGAACGGGCCCGTGTAGCGCACCCCGAGGGTCTCGAAGAAGGCGGGAGGCTCGAACATCTCCCGCATCGCCGCAACGAAGCCGTCGAGGCCCCGCTCGAGGTGTTCGCCGAACACCGGCACCTCGTGCAGGGCCCGGTCCAGTCGGGCCCGGTTGCGCAGGTACGAGGGGTTGACGCGCAGGCGGGCGAGCGACTCGCCCAGCTTGGAGACCGTGGGCGCGTAGCTACGGCCGTTGTCGTTGAGCACGATGATGGCCCGGGTGCCGGAGTGGCCCACGTTGTTGAGTCCTTCGAAGGCCATCCCCCCGGTCAGCGAACCGTCCCCGACCACGGCCACCACCCGGTTGTGGGCCCGGGCGGGATCCCGCTCCAGGGCGAGGCCCAGGCCGTGGGCATAGCTGATGATCGTCGATGCATGGCTGTTCTCGACCCAGTCGTGCTCGGACTCGGCTCGGCTGGGGTAGCCGGACAGGCCACCCTCCTGGCGGAGCGTGTCGAACATCGAGGCGCGGCCCGTGACGATCTTGTGCACATAGGCCTGGTGGCCTGTGTCCCACAGCACCACGTCGCGGGGGGAGTCGAAGACCCGGTGCAGGGCGAGGGTGAGCTCGACTGCTCCGAGGTTTGAGCCCAGGTGCCCGCCGTGGCGGTTGACCGCACCGACGATGAACGCTCGGATCTCCGAGGCGAGCACGTCGAGCTCGTCGAGCGAGAGCTTGCGCAGGTCGTCGGGGCAATTCACCTGTTCGAGGTACATGGCCCTCCGGGCGGTGGCCCGGGACGGCCCCGAGCGGCCCGGTCACCGTATCCGGGAGGTCGCGCACCGGCCACGTCGCGGCATGGCTGGTGCGCACCGGGCGCGGGAGTCGCGCGACCGGGACGCTACGGTGCGACTCGGTGGGAGGCGGGACACTCCGGTGACCGACGGGATCGAGGGCGCCTTGGCCCGTCAGGCCCGAACCTGCCGATCGTCGGGGTCGAAGCTCTACGGCGCTCTGCTCGACGAGGTGGTGGCCGACTGGCGTCGTAGCGGCCCGTGCCGATGGGTCATCACCACCGGCGCGTACGGTGCCGGTCGACAGGTCGACCCGGTGGCGTCGGGTCTGCCCCTGCGCTTCATGGCCGCGCTGCACCGCCTGGTGCTCTCGGGCGGGGCGCCTGCGCTCGCCGCGCACTTCCCTTCCGTGGGTGGGCAGCTCGGTCCGGGAATCGCCGGGGCTTTGGACGAGGCGGTGTCCAGCGGGCGAGAGCGCCTGGCGGAGTGGATGCGAGACCCTGTGCAGACCAACGAGGTGGGACGCTCGGCCGCCTTGATGTGCGGCTTGTCCACGGTGGCCCGGCGAAGCGGCCTCCCACTGCGGATCCTCGAGGTCGGGGCCAGTGCCGGTCTCAACCTCCGCTTCGACCGGTACTGGTTCGACACCGGTCGCTCGAGCTTCGGTGATCCCTCGAGCGCGGTCCGCTTCGGCCCGAACTGGTGGCGGCGTGCCCCCCAGCTCGCCTCGTCGATCCCAGTCGTCGAGGCGGCGGGCTGCGACCTCAGGCCGATCGACCCCGCCGAGCCGATCGGCGCTCTGCGGTTGCGCTCCTACGTGTGGGCCGACCAGCTCGAGCGCCTGGGCCGCCTCGACGCCGCCATCGCGGCCGCGAACAGGGCAGACACCGGTACGGCCGGCCACACGGCGGTCCGTGTCGACGAGGCGGACGCCATCGAGTGGCTCGAGAGCGAGCTGTCCGAGCGCTCCGAGGACATGGTCACCGTGGTGATGCACTCGATCGTGCTCCAGTACCTCGAGCCCTCCCGCCGCCAGGTCCTGGGCCACCTCGTTCGGGCAGCCGGCCGGGGGGCGCGTGCGACTGCTCCGCTGGCCTGGCTGCGCCTCGAGCCAGCGGGTCCCAGGGCCGAGCTGAGGCTCGACCTGTGGCCTCGCTACCACTCAGGGATGCTCGCTGAGGTCGCCTACCACGGCCGACCCGTCGAGTGGTGTGACCAGGCCTGGTCGGGCGCGGAGGTCGGCCGGAGCCCGGCACGCTAGGACGCTGGAGCGTGGCCGGCGTCGACCGGCTCGGCGGCGCGGGCGTGCTCGACCAGTAGAGCCAGCCCGTAGCCGGCGCCCAGGCACACCAGACCCCCGACGCCGTCGATCCAGTAGTGGTTGGCGGTCACGATGATGCACACGAGCGTGACGAACGGGTGGGCCGTCGCGACCGCTCGCCATCGACGGCGTCGGAGCAGGGGCACCAGAACGAGCGCGCTCCACGTCGACCAGCCGATGTGCATCGAAGGCATCGCCGCGTACTGGTTCGAGACCTCCTCCATCCCCTCGTCGCCGAAGCTGACCCAGCCCCCGTGCAATGCCACGGTGTCGACCATGCCGTAGCGGTTGCAGACGGGATCGTCGCCGTCTGCCACTGCCGCGTCTTCGGCCCCCGGCGTCCGGCCGGCCCGGGTCAGGTCCTCGGCTGCGTAGATCTGGCAGCCGCCGTAGCGGCCGGGGTCGTCGAGCAGGCGTGGCGGCATCAGGGAGAACGAGGCGAAGCCGATCAGGGCCACGACCGTCATGAATGCCAGGGTGTTGCGCCAGAGCGGGTACCGCCGGGGATCCTTGCGGTACAACCAGATGAGGGCACCACCGGTGACCACGAAGTGGGCGAGACCGTAGAAGACGTTCCAGACCCGGATCACGCCGTGAGCGGGCAGTCGTAGGTACCACTGCTGGATGTCGGGCTCCACGTAGAGCCCGAGCCACCGCTCGAAGTCGATGACCAGCTTCGCGTGGTCGTACGCCGGGCCGGGGTCGCCCCCTGCCGAGCCGAACCGGTTCCGCACCGCGGAGTACACGAGGTAGATGGCCCCCGCGTAGGCGACCTCCTTCCACCATCTCAGCGGTGCTCGGCCCCCCGGCCGGGTCGCAGTCTGCCTGGCTACGTCGGCCACAGGGGGGCTGTCTAGTGGCCGGTCCGTCGTGCGGTCACGCCACGACCGTGTCGCCGTCGGCGGCGTCGCCCTCCGTGCCGACGGGCTGGCCGCGGCCACCGACCGCGAAGGCCGGTGCGCCGAGCAGGCTGACTCCGAGGTTGAGGAGGTAGAGCATCAGGCCGAGGGCGACCGCGTCCTCGGTGGAGACCCCCAGCGGTGTGAGGAACAGGGCGAAGGCGCCTTCGCGGACGCCCAGGCCGGAGATCCCGATCGGCAGGACTTGGGCTATGGCCACAGCCGGGAAGAACGCCAGCAACGCCGTGAGCCCGGCCGGCTTCACCCCGAGTGCCTCCGCGGCGGCGACCGCGGCGAGCACGAGCACGAGTTGGTAGGCGAATCCGGCGATGAGCACTGCGGCCGCTGCACCGGGCCGGCGCCACAGCTCGGTGAGGCCCAGGTGCACGGCGCCGGCGAATCGGCGCCAGCCCTCCCGAGCGGCGAAGCGGCCGCCGATGCGCCGGTTCGCCACCGCCAGCAGCAGTACGACCAGCCCGCCCAGGGTGGCGAACGCGAGGCCGAGCGCCACCCTGGTGGCGGTGCCCAGATGGCGCAGCCCGGGGTTCACCAGGAAGCCGATGACGCTGATGATCGGTAGCACCAGCCAACCGGTCAGGCGCTCGAGCACCACCGACGCGAACGGCCCCGGTGCGTCCCCGGTGTCTCGGGACAGGCGGCTGACCCGCAACACGTCGCCCCCGATGGTGGTGGGCAGGACGTTGGAGACGAACTGGCCTGCCAGGTAGTGAGACAGCAGGCGTGGGAGGCCGGCGTGCACACCCAGGGCGTCGAGCACCTTCTGCCAGCGCAGCACCGACAGGGCGAAGGCGATCAGGGTCAGCGCGGCCGAGGCGCTGAGCCACAGCGCGGTGCGCCAGGTCCACTCCGGGACGAGCTCGTCCATGTCGAACGACGGCACGCGGCTGACGAGCAACACGAGCAGGCCCACGCTGAGCCCGACGCGGGCCAGCATCATCCACAGGGGCTTGCGCGACCGGGTTGCCGACACCCCAATCCCCTCGCAGTAGACGTGC
This sequence comes from uncultured Microthrixaceae bacterium, assembly GCA_963703565.1. Lineage (GTDB taxonomy): Bacteria > Actinomycetota > Acidimicrobiia > Acidimicrobiales > VFJN01 > CAVPEW01. The sequence goes on from CAVPEW010000074.1 coordinate 45,764, forward strand.
CCCTTCATCCTAGGGGAGTGCTCCGTTAACCTGCCTGGAGGCCCTGCTCGGCGGGGAGGGCCCGAAACCCCGCCCACCAGTCGGTTCCGGTGGGCACCTCCGGGGTGCCCGGAGGTGGGTCATGGGATTGCTTCGTGCCCTGAAGCGACGGGGTTCCGTCACGACCGTCCTGGTCGTGGCCCTGGTCGCCGCGGGTTGTGACTCCGGAGATGTCGGCACCGTCCTGGGGGACGAGACGGCGGCCGGGGCCCGCGTCGCGACGGCGCGGATGGTCGACTCGGTGGCCCGGGCTCGGGCTGCAGGGTCGGTGCGGTTCGATTCGGAGCTGCGGATCGAGGTCGACGGTCGGGTCGTGCTGCGTTCGCGCTCGAGAGGAGCGATCGACGGACGCGAGCGCCGGGGCGTCGTTCTCACCGAGTTGGCCGGGGCGACGACCGGAGCCGTCACCGAGGTGCGTGAGGCCATCGTGGTCGGCGGGGTGGCCTACCTGCGCCAACCGGTCCTCGATCCCGGCTGGGTCACGGTGGACGGCGGCGCCTCGGCCGACTCGGCGGCAGAGGCCGTGTGGTCTGCCGCGACCGGTTCGCCGGCGTTCGACGTCGCCGTCGGTCTCGATGTCCTGTCAGCCGTGGAGCCACCGGTGCGCGAGGTTGGCCGGACCCGTGTGAGGGGCGTGCCCGCCACGCGGTACCGCTGCGACATCCGACTCGTCGACCTCGTGCCGGGGGGGAGCCTCGCGGGGGCGCTGGTCGCCTCGAGCTCGGGTAGGCGAGGCGATGGGCCGGTCCGCCTCGACGCTTGGCTCGACGGACAGGGCCTCGCCCGCCGGGTGGTGGTGCGCGCCTCGGACGTCCTCGCCGGCCGGAGCCGGGCGCCCGAGGTAGACGTCGTGCTCGAGACCGAGGCCTACGACCATGGTCGCGACGTCGAGGTGGACGCTCCGCCCGTGCTGGGCACCGTCGGGCTCGGCGAGGCTCTGACCGGGTGGGTGACCGGCCCTGGGGCTCGGTAGCGTCCGGGTCGTGGCGCCGACGGTGACCGAGCGGGATCTGGGGATCAGAGGTGCTGACGGTGCGATTCGCCTGCGAGTCGCCGAGGCCGGCCAGGGCGGGCGTCCGTTCCTGCTCGTGCACGGCTTCACAGGTGGGCGGGTCGACTTCGCCGAGTGGCTCGTCCCGTTGGCCGAGCGCGGCTGGCACGCAGTCGCGCCCGATCTGCGCGGCCATGGCCTGAGCGACGCCCCCGACGACGAGGCCTCGTACACCCTCGAGGCCTTCGTCGCCGACGTGGCCGGCCTCCTCGACGCCCTCTCGTGGCCCTCCGCTGTGGTACTGGGTCACTCGATGGGCGGAATGGTCGCCCAGATGCTCGCGCTCGGCGCACCCGAGCGCCTCGAGGCTCTCGTCCTCATGGACACCAGCCACGGTCCGGTTCGAGGCGTGGACCCTGTGCTGGCCGACCTCGCCGCACACCTGGCCCGGACCGAGGGGATGGCAGCCCTGCTCGCCGCGCAGAACGCGCTCGAGAGCCCGCCGCTGCAGACCGCGGCCCGCGCGGAGCTGCTCCGCAGGCGACCCGATTACGACGCCATCGCCGACGCCAAGATGTTGGCCTCGGCGCCGGCGATGTACGCGGCGATGGCACCCGCCCTCATCGGCGATGCCGGCAACCCCGACCGTCTCTCACGCCTGGGGCGGTTGGACCTGCCGACCCTGGTCCTGGTCGGCGAGCACGACCGGCCGTTCCTCGGTCCGTCGCGGCGGATGGCGGAGGCGATCGCAGGTGCTCGCCTGGCCGTGGTCGCGGGTGGGGGCCACAGCCCCCAGTGGGAGGCGCCCGGCGAGTGGTGGGCGGCGCTGGTCGACTTCCTGGACGGCCTCGAGTCGTAGGGTTGTGCGGCGCGGGTGAGCCGCGCGGCGACCGGCCGTCGTGCTCAGCGCGCTCGTTCCAGGAACCGCTCGGTCTCGACCACGACCCGGGTCACGCGCCCCGCAGCTACGAGCCCGCACCGATCGCTGGCCGACACCGTGAAGGTGAGCCGCCGGCCCTCGACGCGCTCGAGCGTGCTCTCGGCCACGACGCTCGAGCCCGACGCGGTGGGGTGCAGGTGGTCGATCTGGACCCGCATGGCCACCGTGGTCGAACCGGGCGGCACGTGGCCCTCGATGGCGCTCAGGGTTGCCTGCTCGCACAGCGCCAGCAGGCGCGGCGTGGCCAGGACCGGCACGTCGCCGGAGCCGAACGCCTCGGCGGTGTCGGCGGCCGTGACCGTCAGCTCGGCCTTGCCGGCCAACCCGGGTTCGAGGGGCACGGCGGTACGATACGCGCCGCTCCCGCCGGCGGGTCAACGCCGGTGCCGCTCCCCGCCCAGGAGGCCCAGTGCTCGATGCCGATGTGGTCCGCCGCACCCTGGACGCCGCGGTGCGCAACGGGGGGGAGTTCGCGGAGATCTTCGTCGAGGACCGCGCATCCTCGCTGGCGGTGTTCGACGACGGGCGGGTCGAGCAGGTGTCGTCGGGTCGCGACAGGGGGGCGGGGATCCGCGTGGTCGCCGGGGGCACCACCGGTTTCGCTCACACAGCGGACCTCAGCGCCGAGTCGCTCTCGCTGGCGGCCGAGGCCGCCGGTGCCGCAGCCCGCTCGGGCGGTCGAGCGACCCGGGTCGTGCCGACCGGCGCGGTCGTGGACCCTCCCCCCGGCGCCGCCGTGCTTCCCGAGACCGTCGCCAAGGCCCGCAAGGTCGAGCTGCTCGCCCGTGCCGACGACGCGGCCCGTGCCAGCGGCTCGGCGATCGGCCAGGTCACCGCGCGCTACAGCGACGGCCGCCGCCGGATCCTGGTGGCCAACACGGACGGGCTGGTCGTGAGCGACGACCAGGTTCGCACCTTGTTCTCGGTCATGGCGGTCGCCCGCGGGGACGCGGGCATGCAGACCGGTTACCAGTCGTTGGGCCGGACGGTCGGCTTCGAGCTCTTCGACGACTACGACGTCGAGGATCTCGCCCGCAGCGCAGCCGAACGCGCCCTGGTCAAGCTGGCAGCTCGTCCGGCGCCCACCGGGACGATGCCGGTGGTGATCGGGCCCGGTGGAGGGGGCGTGCTCTTCCACGAGGCCTGCGGCCACGGCCTCGAGGCCGACCTGGTCGCCAAGGGCGCGTCGGTGTTCGCCGGTCGTCGGGGCCAGCGGGTCGCGTCCCCGTCCGTCACCCTCGTCGACGACGGCACCATGGCCGGTGAGTGGGGGCACGTGTCGGTCGACGACGAGGGCACGCCAGCGCAGCGGAACGTCCTCATCGAACGCGGGGTTCTCACCGACTACCTGTGGGACCACCTGAGGGCCCGTGACGAGTCCCGTCCCCGGTCGGGCAACGGCCGGCGCCAGTCGTACAAGCACCTGCCGATGGTCAGGATGACCAACACCTACCTCGCAGCAGGGACCGACGACCCCGACGGGATCGTCGCCTCCACCGATCACGGCGTGTACGTCGCCCATCTGGGGGGAGGGCAGGTCAACACGGCGACCGGCGACTTCGTGTTCGGGATGACGGAGGCCTACCTGATCGAGGGGGGCCGGATCACCGAGCCGCTGCGCGAAGGGAACCTCATAGGCAATGGGCCCGACGTGCTCACCCGGATCGACGCCGTGGGCGACGACTTCGCCATGGGCAGTCCAGGGATGTGCGGCAAGGATGGCCAGGGTGTGCCCGTGGGCGACGGCGTGCCGACCCTTCGCGTCAGCGCCTTGACCATCGGTGGGACCGCGGCGTGAGTGAGCTGGCCGCCGTAGCCGAGCAGGTCGCGGCGCAGGCCGGGCCCCACGAGCAGCTCGAGGTCTACGTCGCCCGCTCCCGCTCGACCACCGTGCGGGCCTATGCCGGTGAGGTCGAGGCGCTCATGCAGGCCACCTCGGCGGGCGTCGGCGTACGGGTGGTGGTGGACCACCGCCAGGGATTCGCCTACGCGGGCACCCTCGACGAGCCCGCGGTGATCGATGCGCTCGCCGAGGCGAGGGACAACGCGACCTTCGCCCAGCCCGACGAGTTCGCTGCGCTGGCCACGCCCGACGGGGTGGAGGCGGTGCCGCTCGACATCTGCTCCGACGAGCTGGAGCGTTTCGCTCTCGACGCCAAGATCGCTGCAGCGCTGGACCTCGAGGCAGCCACCCGCCGGCGTGACGACCGCATCACCGGGGTGCGCACGGCCATGTGGAGCGACGCTGTGGGCGAGGTCGCGGTAGCCACCAGCACCGGCATCGCCGCATGGGCCCGTTCCGGCGCCTGCCACGTCGGGGTGCAGGCGCTCGCCGCCGACGGCGCCCAGACCCAGACCGGCTTCGGCCTCTCGGTGGGCCGGTCTCCCTTCGAGCTCGACATCGAGGCGGCCGCGCTCGACGCGGTGGAGCGGGCGACTCGGCTGCTGGGCGCGACCAAGCCCGCCTCGGGGCGCGTCTCGCTGGTGCTCGAGCCGCGTCAGGCAGCGACGCTGCTGGGCATCGTCGGCGGGATGCTCAACGGCGAGGCCGTCCTCAAGGGCCGCTCGCCCTTCGCCGAGCGCGTCGGGGACACGATCGCCTCACCGCTGCTCACCTTCGTCGACGACCCGACCGATGCGCGCAGCATGGGTGCCGAGCGCTTCGACGGTGAGGGACTGGCATGTCGACGCACCGAGCTCGTCGCCGGTGGGGTTCTGCAGGGCTTCCTGCACAACAGCTACACGGGTCGACGCGCCGGGACGGCCTCGACGGGTTCTGCTGTGCGCGGCTATTCCTCGACGCCTGCCGTGGGCGCCCAGGCCTTGGCCGCGGCCCCCGGTCGCGGGACCCACCACGACCTCGTGGCAGGTGTGGACCACGGCCTGCTGGTCACCTCGATGGCCGGCCTGCACTCGGGCGTCAACCCTGTGTCCGGCGACCTCTCGGTGGGCGTGGAGGGGCTGATGATCCGCGGCGGCGCCACGGCCGAGCCGGTGCGCGAAGCCACTGTCGCATCGGCCGTCCAGCGCCTGCTGCTCGACGTCGGCGCGGTCGGTGCTGATCTGGAGTGGCTCCCCGACGGGTCCGCCGGCGTGACACTGGTCATCCCCGACGTAGCTCTCAGCGGTCGCTGAACCCGGATCCGCGTCCCTGGCGCAGGCCCGGGCAACTCCTAGGATCCTCGCGCCCATGCCGATCCTGCACGCCATCGTCCTCGGCATCACCCAGGGCCTCTCGGAGTTCCTGCCGATCTCGTCCAGCGGGCACCTCGAACTGGTGCCCTGGGTGTTCGGATGGGACGACTTCGCCGGCAACGAGAGCCTGGCCAAGTCCTTCGACGTGGCACTCCACCTCGGCACGCTGGTCGGGGCGGTGGCCTACTTCCGTCGGGATCTGGTCCGCTTGGCCTCGGCTGTGCTGCGACCGGCCGGACGGGGCAGCGCCGACCGTCGCCAGGCCTGGCTGCTGGTGGCCTCCTCGGTGCCCGCCGGCCTCACCGGGGCCGTGCTGTCGGACCCGATCGAGGAGAACACGGGCCAGATCTGGCTGATCGCCACGATGCTCATCGTGTTCGGCCTCGTCCTGGCCGTGGCCGACCGCTTACCGGGCCGACGCCCGCTGGAGGCCGTCGGGGTGCGCGACGCGGTCGCGATGGGTGTCGGCCAGGCGCTGGCGCTGCAGCCCGGCGTGTCGCGCTCGGGCGTGACGATCACCGTCGGTCGAGCGACGGGGCTCTCGCGTGATGCGGCCGCCCGCTTCGCGTTCTTGATGAGCCTGCCGATCATCACAGGAGCGTTGATCTTCAAGGCGTTCGACGTGCGCTCGGAAGGCATCCCCGACGGGTTCGGGCCTGCCTTCGCCTGGGGGATAGTCGCTTCGGGAGTGACGGGTTGGGTGGCGGTGTGGGCCACGTTGCGCCTGATCCGCACCCGGAGCTTCACGCCCTTCGTCGTCTACCGGGTGACGGTGGGCGTCGGCGTGCTCGGCTGGTACTTCGTGCGCTGACCGCGGCGGGTGCGCTCAGCGGTCACGGGCCGCTCAACACGATGCCGGCCCCGCCCTGGCCGGCCAACGCGGCCAGATCGGCAGCGTCCGCTTTCGGCACGGCCACCGTGATGACGCGTTGGCCTACGTGGATCACCGGTGCTGCCGGGGCGAGGACTCGGTCGGCGCCGCCGGGCAGCATCGACACGACGTCGACACGGTCGCCGGCGCGCACCGGCGGCGCTGCCCCGTCGGGAACCGGCACGGCCACCCCCCGCTCGCCGGGGCCCAGCCGCGCGGCCGGCCCCCGGACGCCTTTGGGTGCGAGGCGCGCGGCGACGACCACCTCGCCGGGCACCAGGGCGTCGCGCGCCGTTCGCCCGCTGGCGCCCCGGACGTCGAGCGCCCCCTGGGGCACGGCCGCCATTGGCAGCGACCGGGCGCGCAGGTGCCCGGCCAGCGACTCCCCGGGGCCGACCCGGTCGACCACCACGGCGACCGTCCGGGCCCGCCCCCAAGCGTCGCGCAGCGCCTCGGCGTCACCGACGCGCTGGGTGATGCCGACTGCTCCGACTGCCGCCAGGGCGAGCGCGAGCCCGTTGCGAAGCGATGGGTGCCGCCGCAGGTGCAGCAGCGGGTCGAGGCGTCGGGGCCGCCTGGTCGGGGGCGTTCGGGGCACGGGCTTCCTCCAGCGTCTGGCCGACGGGGGAAGCCGACGGCACCCTAGCGACGCAGGCGCGATGGGGGAAGGGCGCTTGCCGTGGCGTCAGGTGCCCGAGCCGGTGCCGGAACCGGTCGACACCGACGAGGAGCCGGTGGTTCCCGACGCCGATTTGTCCGAGCCCGACGACGGCTTGTCCGAGCCTGTGGCCGGCCCGTCACCCGCCTTGCCCGCGCCGCCCCCGCTGTCGGAGCCCGCGGTCGAGCTCGGCTCCGCCTGGGTGGATCCGGTCCCGGACGCGGCCGAGCCTGCACGGCTCCCCGAGCCCGAGCGGCTGTCGTTCTTGTAGAACCCAGAGCCCTTGAAGGCGATCCCCACGGTGCCGAACACCTTCCGCAGCGGACCCCCGCACTCGGGGCAGGTGGTCAGCGGGTCGTCGTCGAACGACTGCACGGCCTCGAGGTCGGTCCCGCAAGAGCGGCAGCGGTACTCGTAGGTGGGCACTCCATCCTCCTGCTCAGCCGGCGCTCGGGGGGTCTGGCACTCGGCGAGGCCGAGTGCCAGCGTACCGGCAGGGCCCGCCCGGAGCCACCGGGGTCGCGCTCGGTACGATCGCGCCCATGGCGACCCCGTTCGAGAGGGCGTCCGGGCGCTGACCGGACCCCGAGCCGTGCCCGCTGCCCTCCGGCTCGCAGGGTGGATATTCGCAACCGTGACCCTGCCGCTGCTGGCGGTGGTCACGGCGGCGAACCTGGTCATCGACGACCTCGACCCGAGCATGGGCGCCGTGGTCGTGGGGCTCCTGGCGGCATCGACAGCCGCCTACCTGTCGTCGCTGATCGTGGTCCTCGCCGTCTGGCGCTCGGTGCGCGCGATGGCCGAGCGTGCTCAGGCGATCGGCCGGGGCGAGGTCGACGGTGCCGCTCCCGTGCAGGTCCCCGCCACCGGGCCGCCCGAGGTCGCGCGCCTCGTGAAGGCCTTCAACGAGATGATCGAGCGAGTCGAGCGCGACGCGACCCACCTGGGACACAGCCAGCGTGCCCTTCGCTCGGCCGTGCGCCGCCTCGGCGACGTCCTGGCCGCCACCCACGACGTCGGCGCCATCGTCGGCGTGACCGCCGACATGGCCCGCTCGGTGCTGTCGGCACGAACGGCGGTGGGCTGGGTGCGCGACAGCGACCGCCTCGACCCGGTCGTGCTGGCGGGCGAGGACCGGACACTGGCCACGGGTGCGTCCGGGCGCCGTCTGGCGCAGCGGTGCGCGGACGACGGAGAGCCGATCGCTGGTCCGGCGTCACCGGGAGCGGCCGGCACGACGTGGCCGCCCGCGGTCGCCATGCCGATCCTCGTCGACGGCGCCGTCGTGGCGGTCATCTGCCTCTTCGGGCGCGAGGACGGATCGGGGAACGGCTTCTCCGCGGCTGATGTCGAGACCTTGACGGCGCTGGTCCAACCCGCCGAGGCAGCCATCGGCAACGCCCGCCTGCACGAGGAGGCGACCCGGCTGGCGGTGACCGACGGCCTGACCGACCTGGCCAACCGTCGTGAGCTCGACCGCCGCATCGCGCTCGAGCTGGAGCGCCACCACCGGTTCGGCCACGGGTTGGCGCTGCTGCTGGTCGACATCGACGACTTCAAGATCGTCAACGACAGCTTCGGTCATCCCACCGGAGACCGGATCCTGGTCGAGATCGCCCGGCGCGTCACCAGCGTGACCCGCGAGGTCGACCTGGTGGCCCGTTACGGGGGCGAGGAGATCGCCGTGCTCCTCGTCAGCGCCGACGTGCGCTCGGCTGCGATCTCCGCCGTCCGGGTGCGCCAGGTCGTGGGAGGCCAACCGTTCCTGGTCGGCGGCGAACCGGTCCGGATAACCTGCTCGGTCGGGTTGGCCACGGTGCCCGACCACGCCGTCGACCGGTCGTCCCTGGTCGCCGCCGCCGACGAGGCGCTGTACCGGGCCAAGCGGGCGGGCAAGAACCGAGTAGAACGGGCCGTCGCCCTGGTCGGCCAGCCCGGCCCGACCCCCTCGTCCGCCGGGAGCTGAACGATGTCCGTGGTCCGCAAAGTGCGCAAGGCGGTGATCCCTGCAGCGGGCCTGGGCACCCGCTTCCTGCCCGCTACCAAGGCCCAGCCCAAGGAGATGCTGCCGGTGGTCGACAAGCCGGCCATCCAGTACGTGGTCGAGGAGGCGGTACGGGTCGGCCTCGATGACATCTTGATCATCACCGGACGCAACAAGCGCAGCCTCGAGGACCACTTCGACCGCAGCATCGAGCTCGAGCTGGAGCTGCAGAGCAAGGGAAGGATCGACCAGCTCGACCAGGTTCGGGCCCTGGCCGACCTCGCCGACGTGCACTACGTGCGCCAGGGAGAGGCCAAGGGCCTGGGCCACGCCGTCTCGGTCGCCCGGAAGCACGTCGGCGACGCGCCCTTCGCCGTCCTGCTCGGCGACGACATCATGGGCGATTCCTCCACGGTGCTGGCCGACATGATCGCGGTGCACGAGGCGACCGGGGCCAGCGTTCAGGCGCTCAAGGCGGTGCCAAAGGAGGACATCTCCGCCTACGGCTGCGCCTCGGTCGAGCCGGCGGCGCCGCTCGGCCCGCTGGGCGGGAGGCTCGTGCGCCTCGTCGGGGTCGTCGAGAAGCCTCCGGCGCACGACGCGCCGTCGGACCTGGCGATGATGGGCCGGTACGTCTTCTCCTCGTCGATCTTCGACCACCTGGAACGCCTCGAGCCCGGAGCGGGTGGGGAGCTGCAGCTGACCGACGCCATCGCCGCTCTGCTCACCGAGGAGTTGGTCTACGGCTACGTCTTCGACGACGGCCGCTACGACATCGGCAACAAGCTCGACTACCTGCGAGCGACGGTGGAGCTGGCACTGGCCCGACCCGACCTGGGGCCCGAGTTCGGGCGCTGGCTAGACGAGGTGGTCCGGGCCCGGGGAGCTCTGGGGTGAGCCTGGTCGCTCTCGAGGACGCCCGAGCGTACGTCCTGTCGTGCGTGCACCCCCTCGAGCCGCTCACCGTTCCCCTCGCCGAAGCAGACGGATCGGTCCTCGCCGGCGACGTGTTCGCGGGCGAGGACGTCCCGCCGTTCGACAACACCGCCGTGGACGGTTATGCGGTTCGCTCCGTCGACCTGGCCGCAGCGGCTCCGGGTCCGGTACGGCTGCCCGTTGTGGCCGAGGTCGCTGCCGGACACCCGGCCACGAACCCGCTCGGGCCCGGGCAGGCGATGCGCATCTTCACCGGTGCGGTGATGCCCGAGGGCGCCGACGCGGTGGTGATGGTCGAGGACACGGACCGCCTCGACGGAGGGGCGACCGTGGAGGTGCGGGTCCCGGTCTCCGCCGGCGCCCACGTCCGCCACGCCGGCGACGACCTGTCCCGCGGTGCACGGGTGTTCGCCGCAGGAGAAGGGCTCGGGCCGGCTCATCTGGGGGTGCTCGCGAGCCTGGGGATCACCGTTGCGCAGGTCGTGCGCCGTCCCGTGGTTGGGGTGCTGTCGACCGGCGACGAGCTGGTCGCCCCGGGGCGAGCGCTCGCGCCGGGCCAGATCCGGGACTCGAACCGTGTGGCGGTCGCGGCCGCGGTGCGGCGTTGCGGGTTCGAGGTCGTCGATCTGGGCCTGGTGCGCGACGACGAGGCGGCCATCACCGCCGCGGTCGAGGCCGCGGTGGGTTCGGGCGCCGGCTGCGACGCGCTGGTGACCAGCGGTGGGGTGTCGATGGGCGACATCGACCTGGTACGGGTCGTGCTCGACCGGATGGGCGAGATGCGCTGGATGCAGATCGCCATCCGCCCCGCCAAGCCCTTCGCCTTCGGCTTGGTGGGCCCTGCCCGACGACCGGTGTTCGGGTTGCCGGGGAACCCGGTGTCGTCGTTGGTGTCCTTCGAGCTGCTGGCCCGCCCGGCGCTGAGGGCGATGGCAGGCCACCGCGACCCGCTGCGCGCCCCAGTGCTGGCGGTTGCGGGCGCCGACCTGCTTCGGCGGCCCGATGGAAAGGTCCACTTCTTGCGTGTGGCTCTGCGTCCCGAGGGCGATGGCACGCTGGTTGCTCTGGCCCTCGCGGGCCAGGGCTCCCATCAGCTCAGCGGCCTGGCCGGCGCGCAGGGTCTGGCCGTGCTGGCCGACGGCGAGGGGGTGCGCTCGGGCGACCCGGTCCCGGTGCTGGTGCTCGAGGAGGTCGGCGAGCCCGGGCCGGTCGCGCCCCGCGAGGGAGGCGGGGCGGGCTCGTAGACTCGACCCGTGGGTCAAACGATCGTCGGTTCGCCACGCCAGCCGCTCGTCGACGGCTTCGGTCGCGTGCACCGCGACCTGCGGATCTCGGTGACCGACCGGTGCAACTTCCGGTGCTCGTACTGCATGCCGGCGGAGGGGATGCAGTGGCTGCCCCGCTCGGAGGTCTTGACGTTCGAGGAGATCGAGCGGATCGCCCGGGTGCTCGTCACCCGCTTCGGCATCGCCTCGATCCGCCTGACCGGCGGCGAGCCGACCATGCGGGCACACCTCCCCCTGCTGGTGGCCAAGCTCGCCACCCTCGGCGTCGACCTGGCCATGACGACCAACGGCACCACCCTCGCCGAGCATGCCCGCGAACTGCACGCCGCCGGGCTGCGCCGGGTCAACGTCTCGCTCGACACCCTGCGGCATGATCGCTTCGTGGAGCTCACCCGGCGCGACGAGCTCGACCGGGTGCTGGCCGGCATCACGGCGGCGGTGCAGGCGGGCTTCGACCCGGTCAAGGTGAACGCCGTGGTGATGGCCGGGGTCAACGAGGACGAGATCGTCGCCCTCGCCCGCTTCGCTCGCGCTGTGGGGGCGACGATGCGCTTCATCGAGTTCATGCCCCTCGACGCGGACGGGGCGTGGAGGCGTGACCAGGTCGTGTCGCAGGCCGAGATCATTGCCCGGCTCGAGGAGGGCCTCGGCCCGCTCGAACCGCTCCAGCGGGGTCACGCCCCGGCGGAGCGGTTCGCCTTCGTCGACGGCCGCGGTGAGGTGGGGGTCATTCCCAGCGTCACGCGGCCGTTCTGCGAGCATTGCGACCGGCTGCGCCTGACCGCCGACGGGGCGCTGCGCTCGTGCCTGTTCGCCACCGACGAGGTGCCGGTGCGAGACGCCCTGCGCGCCGGCGCGAACGACGACGAGCTGGTCGAGCTGGTAACGACGTGCATCGCTGCCAAGCGCGCCGGGCACGGCATCTCCGAGGTGCGCTTCGTGCGCCCTGCCCGGTCGATGAGCCAGATCGGCGGCTGAACCTTCTGCCCCATCGGGCAGGTTCGGATCGGGCCGCACCGGCGCCGACCCCTAGACTCACCGCCATGTCCGACCGCGGCCTCACCCACCTGGATCCGTTGGGCCGTGCCCGGATGGTGGACGTCACCCCCAAGGATCCGTCGCATCGGCGGGCGGTGGCCAAGGCCCGAGTGCACATGCAGCCCGAGACCGCTTCGTTGGTGGCCCGGGGGGCCATCACCAAGGGGGATGTCCTGGCGGTCGCACGCGTCGCCGGGATCCAGGCCGCCAAGCGCACCTCCGACTTGATCCCGCTGTGCCATCCGCTCCTGGTGGGGTCGGTTCTGGTGAACTTCCGCATCGAGGACGACTTCATCGAGGTCGAGTCCCAGGTCGACACCGTCGACCGCACCGGCGTCGAGATGGAGGCCATGACCGCGTGCGCGGTGGCGGCGCTGACCATCTACGACATGTGCAAGTCCGCTGACCGGTCGATGGTCGTCGGCTCGCTCGCCTTGTGGGAGAAGACCGGTGGCCGCTCGGGGATCTGGCGCCGGAGCCTCGATGGCGAGGGCGATCTCGATCTCGGCCTCTGACGCTCGATCGGCCCGCCTACCGGCAGCGCATGCGCCCGCACCGGTGGCGCCGCCGAGCGTGTCGTAGTAGAACCGTAACGAACGTCAGCCGACCGCAATGGTCACGCGCGTCCAGGTCGGCGCCCGAATCCCGACATCCCGACTGCAGCCCGCACGCCCATCCACCACCGTCCGGCGTGTGCGGGTTACGGTCCAGAGCCAGGAAAGCAGGCGACGGAGCGTGACAGTAGTGGTGCTTCTCATCCTCGCCGTGATCTGGGCTGCGGTGCTCGTGCCGCCCGCGCTGCAGAACCGGCGCGAGAACCGGCCTGGCGACTCGATCGCGATGTTCCGCAACCAGCTCCACATGCTGGAACGGGCCACCCCCGGCTTCCAGCAGAGCAGGGCGATGTCGAGGGCCGAACGCCCCACCGGATCGCGCCCGCCGGGCGCCTCGCGGCCCGCGCAGGCGCCTTCGCGCCACGACGTGCGCCGTCGCCGGCGGGACATATTCGTGACCCTGCTAGGAGCGGTGGCGGTCACCCTCGCCGCCGCCCTCGTGCTCGGCGGGGTCGTGTGGATCCTGCAGTTGGCAGTCGACATCCTCTTCTCGTGCTACGTCGTCATGCTCGTTCGGATCCAGCAGCAGGCCGCCGAGCGGGAGATGAAGGTCCGGTACTTCCCCGAGCACAGAGCCACCCCTGGCGTCGAGCAGGCCTACCGTTCGGCGGTCAACTAGGGCCGCACCTCCGGCGCAGCGCTCCGGCGCAGCAGGTCCGAGGGAGCGCGCTCACCCGGCGGGCGCTACTGCCGTCGTGACCGGCCCTACCGGGTTGCCACCGGGTCGCCGCCACAGCCTGGCGCTGAAGGCCACGACCGCCACCAGCAGCCCGATCCCCATGATCGGTGTGAACGTGCGCTTGAGCGGTGTGCTGTCGGCGAGCAGGCCGATGACGAAGCCGGCGACACCCAGGTTGGTGGCCACGACCACGAAGTGGTCGATGCCGGCCCGCAGCCTCGCCCCGACCAGGCGGTCGAGCAGCGCGAACAGCGCGTTGGTCATCACCCCGAGGAACATGAGGTGGTCGAGGGCCAGGACGACCCGGTCCGGCGCAGCATCCACGTCGCCTTCGTAGCGGGCGATGATGTAGACGAACAGCACGATGTCGGCGCAGAGGGCGGCAACGGTGACGGCGGCGTTGCGGACATAACCCTGGTCGGCCCAGTTCACCCTGCGCAGTCCCGGCCAGAGGCGGCGGATGAGCAGACCGACGCCGATGACCTCGAAGGGCAGGCTCAAAGCCACCAGCGGGGTCACGTCCGCGAGGATCCCGACCATGACCAGCAGCCCGCCCACGAAGGGCAGGCCGACCTGGTAGAGCCCTGCCCGGTCGGCGCGCACCTCGACAAGGTCCGGTCGCAGGGCCCACTCGGCCAGGGCCATCCCCGTGGGGATGAGGAACCCGATGACCATCGAGGCGGGGTGCGCTCCCTCGCTCCCGGAGGGCAGCACGTCCGCCTCGCCGGAGTACTCGATGCCGAGCAGGACTCCCAGCACCGCCCCGATCATGAGAGAGGTGATGGCTGCCAGCACGGCGAGGCGGGGCACGCTGAGCACGACGGCTCCCCGCCGGGCGAGGATCCACGCGAACCAGCCGACCATGGCCACGCCGGCCAACGAGCCGAGGATCGGGCGCAGGATCGACGTCGTGGTCAAGAAGGCGGTGACATAGGCGACCACCGCCGCAACCGTGACCGCCGGCAGCACCCGCATCAGCGCCACCGACCAGGACGGACCCGGGTGCCCAGGGCCGAAGAGCCCTAGCGAGGCGGCGAACACCGACAGGCTGATCCAGCCCAGCGTGCCGGCATGCACGTGGGTCATCAGGGTCTTGTGGTCGAAGTCCACGGCGTCGGTGCCGTTGAGGATCCCCACCACGATCGTGAACACGAACAGGGCCAACGCGCACTGCAACAGCAGCCGCTGGTCGCGCTGGATCGACGGTGAGGACACGGCCCGCCCTTCTCGTAGGTGTTCGGTGCGCGCACCCTAGGCGGCGGGCCTGCCCGGATGTCACTGCGCTCGACGGGCGGCGATGGCGAGTACGCTGTCGCTCCCTTCGGGGGTGTAGCTCAGCTGGCTAGAGCGCTTCGGTCGCATCGAAGAGGCCGTGGGTTCGAATCCCATCACCTCCACTAAGCTCCTCCATGGCCTCGCCCGTCTCGATGAGGCGAACGCGGACCGCGTCGCACACGGGCCCGTCGCCGACCGGCGCCATTGCCGTGTGGACCCGACGACCCCCCTTCGACGAGACCGTGGATGCCCGCTGCCCGTACGCTCTGTACAGCCCTGGTGCTCATCGGCCTGGCCGGCACCTCCGCTGCCTGCGCCGAGGACTCCAACGGGGAGGCGGACAGCCCTCGGCCGACGGTGACGAGCGACTCCTCACCTGCGCGCGGTGCCTCGACCACCACCACGAGCAGCTCGTCGACGACGCCGGCCGCAGTCTGCGGGGCGGCGTTCGAAGAGGCATTCGACAAGGGTTCCCTGCTGCACCCCATCGGGGTCGACGAGGAGGACCTCGTCTACTCCACCGATCCTCCGACGTCAGGTCCACACCAGCCGGGCCCGGCTCTCGGGGGGGTGCTCACCGAGACGCTGTCCCGTCCGCGCCAGGTGGGTCACCTCGAAGCGGGCGGCGTCCTCTTGCAGTACCGGGATCTCGACGCCGCCGAGCTGGACCGCTTGACGGCCCTGGCCGGCGGTCGCGTGGTCGTGGCCCCCAACCCGCTGCTTCCGGATCGGGTCGTCGCCACAGCCTGGCTGCGCAAGGAGATCTGCAGCGCCGTGGATGTCTCCGAGCTTCGAGTCCTTCGTCAGCAGCAACCTCGGGCATGGGCCGGACGACCACTGACGGGCGGCAGGGCCGGTGAGGATCAGCCCGACCGTCGGGGTCGGATCGTCGGGGAGGCAGATGCCGTCGCGGGGAAGGATCAGCACAGGCTGACCGTGGGAATGCTCCCAGAGCAGCAGCCCGGTGGGCCGTCACGGTGGCGCTGATGGCCTGGGACAGCGACAGCTCGTGCAAGGCACCCCTCCCTCGTGGGCCGTTGCAGCAGGCCGGGGTGCGCTGGCCTCCGCCACCTCGTCGTCAGCGCCGCACGGCCTGGTCCCAGGCACCGGGCCGGGTCGTGAGACGGCGCACCTGGGCGGGCAGTCGACCCGCCGCCAGATCGGCCACGGTCACCGCCTCGAGGACGCTGCGCAGCGACACCCGCACGGCGATCCACAGCGACACGAAGGGTTCGGGCTCGCCCTGGGCTGCCAGCTCATCGGGTCGCACGCCCCGCACAGAGGCCAGGGGACCCTCGAGCACCCGGATCAGGTCGGCCACCGAGATCTCGGCTGGCGGGCGCGCGAACGTCCAGCCACCCTCCGGCCCGCGGTGGCTCTTGAGCACCCCCGAGTTGCGCAGCTGGCGCAGGATGGCGTCGAGGAAGGTGGGCGGGATCGACTCGGCGGTGGCGAGGCGCTCCTTGCTCACCGGCACTGCGGGCTCCGCGGCCAGCATCCGTGCCAGAGCCGTGCAGGCCCGCACGGCGTAGTCGACCCTGTGAGTCACGCGCACCCGGCAAGCTTCCCAGATCACCGGCCTCGGTCGACCGGTGACGGAGGGGCCGACGGGATCATCGGGGCCGGTCGTCCTCCACGGCGCGCAACAGGGTTGCCTCCCCGGCGGAGGCCTCCGGACCGTAGCGGACCACGAGAGCGCCGCGTGCGCCGCACGACGGGCAGGTGATGCCGAGCACCGCGGCCATGTCGGCCGGGTCCGAGGCGCCCTCCACGCGGCGCAGGCCCTCCATCGAGGCCGACGAGGGCTCCGAGCGGGCCCGGCATGCGCCGCAGGCCAGCCGGCCGTCGTCGAGCACGGCGAAGTCCACCGTGAAGCCCCTTGCGCGGAAGTCCTCGAGCACGGCCACGAGACTGCTCGCGTCCCTCGGGGATCCGATGTCGGCCATGGGTCCTCCCTTCGGCGGTGCCTGCACCGCCCTCGCGCCCTGCCCCGTGCGGCAGGCCCGCACACCGGCCGGATCAGCCGAGCTCGAACGTCGGGGTCGCGGCGTTGGTGCCGCCCGGCACGTGGAAGCGCAGGTGCACCTGGGTGGGGCGCTCGACGCTGAAGCCGAAGCGGCCCAGGTCGTCGGTGAAGCCGCGCTGCACCCACGAGTCGGCGAAGAGCTCGACGAAGGCGAAGCGCCCCGGTATCAACTGGCCCTCGATGGCGCGCCCGCCCGTCGCGCCGACCAGCAGGTCGACCTCCAGGTCGCCGGCCGAGAAGACGAGGTTGCGCGACTCGCTGGGAGTGCCCCGCACCCCGGCGGGCTCGGCGCTCGACGAGTCGAACACCAGCTGGGCCATCGACGCATCGGCGTCGGCCCAGGACCACGTCTCGCCTGCGGTGGTCGACACGTGCTCGGGAACCTTGCGGTGCGATCCCAGGGCCTGGGCGAGGAGCTCGATGAGGGCGTCGTCGTCGAGGCGGGTGGGGTCGGTCGAGCCGTCTGGTCGACCGCCGGGTCGGGGGTCGTCGATCCCGCTCATCGTGCTTCGGCTCCCGTGGGGTCCGAAGCCGCCTGGTA
>CAVPEW010000075.1:0-144427 GCA_963703565.1 uncultured Microthrixaceae bacterium
ACGCCAGGAGCATGCCCATGTCGGCGATCTGGCCACCGAGGTCCACACCTTCTGGCCCGTCACGACCCACTCGTCGCCGTCGCGCACCACGCGGGTCTGCAGGCCCCGAGTGTCCGAACCGGCACCGGGCTCGCTGAAGAGCTGGCACCAGGCCTTCTGGCCCGTCACGATCGGGCGGACGTGACGCTCGATCTGGTCCTGGGTGCCGTGGGTGGCGATGGTCGGCGCCGCGAGCAGGAGACCCAACCCGCCCGGCGCACCGAGGGCGCCGAAGTCGTCGATCGCCTGCTGGACCCGCACGCTGTCGTTGCGACCCAGGCCCTTGCCGTACACGTGGTCCGGCAGCCCGGGCGCCGCCCAGCCCGAGGTGCCCAGACGCTCCCACCACTCGCCGACCGTCAGGTCGGGATCCCAGTTCTCCTCGAGCCAAGCGGTCACCTCGGCGACCGGGTCGAGGGCGGTCGTGGTCTCGGTCCTTTGGGCGGTGTCGGTCATCTGCGTCCCTTCGGGGCGGCTCGGGTGGGCACTCCAGTGCAACGCGACCCACCTCTCGGCGGCAAGTCGCGCCCCTCGCCAGGGCGCCGGGCCATGGCGATGCCCAGATCGCGTCGGGCGCGCCGGCACCCACTACGGTGACCCGTCCCGCCACCGGCCCGGAGGTGCCCATGGGACGTCGTCGTGTCGCCACTGCGCTGGCGCTGGTCCTTTCCGGCGCCACCCTGGTCGCCTGCGGTGACGAGGAGCCCCTCAGCTCCGAGGTCGAGCCCACCGTGACCGAGGCCGAGTCGGGGACCACCAGCGTCGCCGCGCCGGACGCCAACGAGCAGATCGCAGCGGTGATGGGCGACCCGGAGATCGCCGCCGAGGTGCTGGGCCGCAGCGTCCCCGACCCGGTGCTGCCCGACGGCGATCTGGCAGCCAACTCCCTCGTGGTGACCACGATGGTCGAGGGCGACGCCGGGACCGATCCGGTGGCCGAGGGTGACGTGATCGCGGTTCACTACGTCGGTTCCCTCGCCGACGGCACCGTGTTCGACGACTCCTGGTCACGGGGACAGCCCTTCGTCACACAGGTCCCGGGCCAGGTCATCGAGGGCTGGAACCGTGGCTTGCCCGGTGCGCGGCCGGGGCAGCGAATCCGCCTCGACATCGGCTCGGACCTCGCCTACGGAGCGACCGGCAGCGGGCCGATCCCCCCCAACGCTCCGCTGAGCTTCGTCATCGACATCGTGGGCATCCTGGCGCGCTGAGCCGATCCTCAGCGCGCGTCGGGGACCCCCGCCGCGAACACCGAAGCCAACTCGGCGGGGACGGCCTCCTCGAGCTGGTCGTAGGTGCAGCTCGCCGGCTCGCGGTCGGGCCGGAAGCGCACGAGCCGGGCCCCGTGGCGGAAGCGGCCCGATTGGAGGTGCTCGTAGCGGACCTCGGCAACCAGCTCGGGACGGAGCGGCTCCCAGGCCAGGTCCTTGCCGGCGTTCCAGCGGCTCCTGCCCCCGGGCAGGCGGGCCCCGGCTCGAGCCTGCGCCTCCGCCCAGTCGCGCCAGGGGTGGCCCTCGATCGCCCCGTCGCGCTGCGGGGCCAGCTCGTCGACCAGCTCCGCACGACGGGCAGCGCTGAACGATGCCGCCACCCCCACGTGGTGCAGCATCCCGGCGGAGTCGAACAGGCCGAGCAGGAGCGAGCCGACGCCTGCTCCGTCCGCGTGCACCCGGTAGCCGGCGACCACGCAGTCCGCGGTCCGCTCGTGCTTGACCTTGAACATCACCCTGCGGTCCTGCTCGTAGCGCCCGTGCGCGGACTTGGCAATGACACCGTCGAACCCGGCGCCCTCGAAGCGCTCGAACCAGTCCTCGGCAACCTCGGGGTCGGTGGTGGCCGGGGTGAGGTGCACCCGGGGGTGAGCAGCCAACGCCGAGGTCAGCCGGGCCCGACGAACACGCAGGGCCTGGCCGGTCAGGTCCTCGTCGCCCTCCGCCAGCAGGTCGAACGCCACGAACGACGCGGGCAGCTCGTCCGCCAGCCGCTTCACGCGGGACTCGGCGGGGTGCACCCTGAGTTGGAGCGCGTCGAAGTCGAGCCCGCCGTCGCGCACCACGACGATCTCACCGTCCAGGACGCACCGTTCGGGCAGAGCTGTGCGAAGCGGCTCGGCCAGCTCGGGGAAGTACCGCGTCAGTGGCCGGTCGTTGCGGCTGCCGAGCTCCACCTCGTCGCCGTCGCGGAACACGATCGCGCGAAACCCGTCCCACTTGGGCTCGTACACGAAGTCGTCGCCGCGGGGCACAGATCGCACCGAGCGCGCCAACATCGGCCGCACTGGCGGCATCACCGGGAGCTGCACTGCACCCACGGTAGGCGCCCTACGCTCGGCGGCGGGCCCCCGCGGGCCCCCGCAGTGAGCGCGTCGGAGTGGTTGGCCCCAGCGGCTCACCGGTACCCTCGGCCGTCGTGACCGAGCATCCGATGAGCGAGCGGCTGGCCGAGCTCGCCAAGCGCAAGGAGCAGGCGCTCCACGCCGGTTCCGACCGCTCCGTGGAGCGTCAGCACGCCAAGGGCAAGATGCTGGCTCGGGAGCGGATCGAGTACCTCGTAGACCCGGGTTCGTTCCACGAGCTCGACATGCTCGCCCGCCACCGGGCCCTCGACAGCGGCCTCACAGAACGCCCCTACACCGACGGCGTGGTCACGGGCTGGGCCACCATCGACGGGCGCCAGGTGTTCCTGTTCAGCCAGGACTTCACGGTGTTCGGCGGGGCGCTCGGCGAGGTCTTCGCCGAGAAGATCCACAAACTGATGGACCTCGCGGTCAAGGTCGGTGCCCCGCTCATCGGGCTCAACGACGGGGCCGGGGCGCGCATCCAGGAGGGCCCGGTCAGCCTGGCCGGCTACGGCGGCATCTTCTACCGCAACGTCGCCGCATCCGGGGTCATCCCCCAGATCAGCGTCGTGCTCGGTCCCTGCGCCGGCGGGGCCGTGTACTCCCCCGCGATGACCGACTTCATCTTCATGGTGAAGGAGCGGTCCCACATGTTCATCACCGGGCCCGACGTGGTGAAGACCGTCACCGGCGAGACCGTGACCCTCGAGGACCTCGGCGGCGCCATGTCCCACGCCACCAAGTCGGGCGTGGCGACCTTCGTGGCCAGCGACGAGGAGGCCTGCCTCGACGAGGTCAAGTACCTGCTGTCGTTCCTGCCGTCGAACAACCTCGAGGAGCCGCCCCGGGTAGCCCCGCTCGACGACCCCGAGCGGGCCTGCCCGGAAGCTGCACGGCGATCATGCCGGACTCTCCGAACATGCCCTACGACATGACCGCTGTCATCCGCGCCGTGGTCGACGACGGCGAGTACCTCGAGTACTTCCCGCACTGGGCGGGGTCGGTGACGTGCGGGCTGGCCCGCATCGACGGGGCCCCGGTGGGCATCGTGGGCAACCAACCGATGGTGCTCGCGGGCGTGCTCGACATCAACAGCTCCGAGAAGGCCGCCCGCTTCGTGCGGACCTGCGACGCGTTCAACATCCCCCTGGTCACCTTCGTCGACGTGCCCGGCTTCCTGCCCGGCGTCGACCAGGAGTACGGCGGCATCATCCGCCACGGAGCCAAGCTGCTCTACGCCTACTGCGAGGCCACCGTGCCGCGCATCCAGGTCATCACCCGCAAGGCCTACGGCGGCGCCTACGTGGTCATGAACTCCAAGTCGATCGGCGCTGACCTGGCATTCGCCTGGCCCTCCGCGGAGCTGGCCGTGATGGGCCCGCAGGGCGCGGTCGAGATCGTCTACCGCAAGGAGCTCGCCAACGCCGACGACCCGGTCGCCAGGCGGGCCGAGCTGGTCGACGAGTACACCGAGAGGTTCTGCAACCCCTACGTGGCGGCCGAGCGCGGCTTCGTCGACGACGTGATCGACCCCGCCCGCACCCGCACCGAGCTGGTGGCCGGGCTGGCCATGCTGCGCTCCAAGCGGGAGGACCTGCCCAAGCGCAAGCACGGGAACGTACCGCTGTGACCCCCGCCGGCACCGCGGTCCGGCCGGTCCCCACCGCCGAGGAGGCCGCCGCGATCGTGGCCGCCGTCGACGCCTGCTGGCCCCGCCCCGCCGAGCCGCGCCTGGGCCCGCGACGATCCGGCGCATGGCGCTTCAGCGGCCGCTGGTGGACCAGGCCGGCGGTTGCACGCCGGGAACGGCCGTGGTGAGGGCACCCTCCGCTGGGTCGCCCCCGGCGCAGTGGCCGAGCTGACCACCGTCGCCGACGACGAGATCGTCGTGCACGACGGTCCGTCCGTTCACGTCCGGGGCGGGCTGCGACCGGCCACGCAGTACCGGTTCGAGGGGCTCACCGCCCGTACCTTGCCCGACCTGGGCCTGCGCCTGGCGACGGTGGCCACGGTCAACGACGTCCACTTCGGCGAGACCGAGTGCGGGCGCGTCGACGGTCACGACGTGTCGCCGGTGCTGCGGGCCGCGCCGGGCGATCCGCCCTACCCCGAGGTCATGAGCGCCGGCGCGGTGGCCGAGATCACCGCGCTGGGCCCCGACCTGGTCGTCGCCAAGGGTGACCTCACCGCGGACGGCACCCAGGACCAGTACGAGCGCTACCGGGCGGTCTATGGCGCTGCCTTCGGAGATCGGCTGGTCACCATTCGCGGCAATCACGACGCTTACGACGGTGCCACCTTCGAAGCCCACGAGACCCAACGCGTCGACCTGCCGGGACTCACCGTCGCCGTTCTCGACTCCTCGGTCGCCGGCCGCGCCGGGGGGACCCTCTCGCACGACCAGCTCGACTGGCTCGACGACCTGGCCCGATGTGCCGACCGGCCGGTGCTCGTACTGACCCACCACCACGTGTGGGACCCGGCCTCGACGCAGCGACCCGCCGACTACTTCGGCATCGACCCCGACGCCTCCGAGGCTCTGGTCTCCGTCGTGGCCCGGCGCAAACGGGTCCTGGCCGTGCTCAGCGGCCACACCCACCGCTGCCGGGTCCGGCGCTTCGCCGCCACCGGAGCTGTTCGATGGGTGGAGGTGGCCAGCGTGAAGGAGTTCCCCGGGGCGTGGGCGGAGTACAGGGTGCACGAGGGCGGCCTGCTCCAGGTGCTGCGCCGGATCTCCACCCCCGAGGCGCTGGAATGGTCGGACCGGACGCGGGCGCTCTACGAGGGGACATACGAGCGCTACGCGTTCGGCGAGCTCGCCGACCGCTGCTTCGCGGTGCTACCCCGTTGAGCGAGCCCGGGCCCGCGGCCCAAGCCGCAGGGCGTGCCCTCCCCCTGGCCGGGCTCCGGGTGCTCGAGCTGGCCACCGTGGTGGCCGCCCCCGGAGCCGGCCGCTACCTCGCCGACTTCGGAGCCGACGTGGTCAAGGTCGAGCGGCCCGACGGCGGCGACTCGGCTCGCCACCTCGGCCTGGCCGACCCGGCCGACGGGGTGTCGCTGTACTTCAAGGTCCTGGCCCGCAACAAGCGCTCCTGCGCGCTCGACCTCAAGGCCGACGCGGACAGGGAGGTCCTGCTCGGGCTCGTCGACGGTGCAGACGTGCTGATCGAGAACTTCCGCCCCGGCACCCTCGAACGCCTGGGCCTAGCTCCCGACGTCCTGCTGGCCCGCAACCGCGGCCTGGTCGTCACGAGGGTCACCGGCTTCGGCCAGGACGGCCCGTACGCGGGCAGGGCCGGCTTCGCGACCCTGGCGGAGGCCATGTCTGGCTTCGCCGCCGTCAACGGGGAACCGGACGGCGCTCCGCTGCTGCCGCCCATCGCGTTGACCGACGAGATCACCGCTCTCGTCGCAGCCTTCGCCACGATGGTGGCGTTGCGCTCCGGCGTGGGTCAGGTCGTCGACGTGGACCTGTGGACCTCGCTGCTGACGTGCATGGGCCCGATGCCTTCGGCCTGGGCGACCACCGGCTACCTGCAGCCCCGCCTGGGTTCGGGCATTCCCTACTCGGTTCCCCGGGGCACCTGGTGCTGCGCCGACGGCGGTTGGGTGGCGGTGTCCACCTCCGCCGAGAGCGTCGCCCACCGGGTCATGGAGCTGCTCGGCCTCGGCGACCGCGACGACCTGCGAACCGCCGACGGGCGCATCGCGGCGCGCGCCGAGATCGACGGCCAGATGGCCCGGTTCTGCTCGACCCGCCCCCGCGAGGAGGTGCTGGCGGCCTTCGAGGACGCTCGCGCCGCGGCCGCCCCGGTCTATGACCTGTCCGAGACCTTGGCAGACCCGCACGTGATCGCTCGAGCCATGATCGAGGTGCTCGACGGCGTCCCGATGCCGTCGGTCGTCGCCCGGCTCTCGGCCACGCCGGGGGCGCTGCGCTGGGGGGCACGCCCGCTCGGCGCCGACCCTGCGCGCTGGACCTAACCGGGTGTGTGTCGGGGGCCGGCCAGCGTGACCAGGAAGTCTCCCGCCGGGTCCGTCCAGCCTGCCTGAACCTCCAGCCCCGCGGCCGCCAACTCCTCGCCTACGCCAGCAGGGGTGAACTTGGCGCTTATCTCGGTACGCAGATGCTCCCCCGCCCCCAGGTGCAGCTCCACCCCGAGCGAGGACACGCGCACCCGCTGGGCGCTGCGTGCCACCAGGTGCATCTCGATCCACTGGCGGGCAGGGTCCCAGTGGGCCCGGTGGGCGTAGGCACCGGGTTCGAAGTCGGCTCCCAGCTCACGGTTCATGACAGCGAGGGCGTTGCGATTGAACGCGGCGGTGACCCCGGCCGAGTCGTCGTAGGCGCGCACGAGCCGCGCCGGGTCCTTCACGAGATCGGTGCCCAGCAGCAGGGCGTCCCCGGGCCCCAGCATCGCCGCCACCTCGGCCAGGAACTGCGCCCGACCGGTGCGGTCCAGGTTGCCGATGGTCCCCCCCAGGAACGCGACGAGGCGCCGGCCCCCGGCTGGGACCCGACCGAGGTGGCGGTGGAAGTCGCCCACGATGGCGCGCACCTCCAGGCCCGGGCGGCGCTCTGCGAGCGAGTCGGCGGCCTCTCTCAGCACGGCCTCGGACACGTCGAGCGCCACGAAGCGCTCCAGCGTGCCGGCATCGTCGAGCGCGTCGAGCAGCAGCGTCGTCTTGGCCGAGGTACCCGAGCCGAGCTCGACGAGCGTGGTGGCGCCGCTGCGCCGGGCGATGTCGGTGGCGCTGGCGGCCAGGACCGCGCGCTCGGCACGTGTCGGGTAGTACTCCTCGAGCCCGGTGATGCGGTCGAAGAGTCGGGACCCGACCTCGTCGTAGAACCACACCGGCGGTGTCCACGGGGGCCGGTCGCGCAGGCCCCGGGCCGTCTCGGCTGCCAGGTGGGAGGCCCAGTCGCCCTCGTCGAGGTGGACCTCGACCACGGCTCGGCCGGCGGTGGCGCTCACGAGCGGGCCAGGCGCACGCCGCTGAACGCCCAGCGGCTGGCGGGGCCGAAGAAGTTGCGGTACGTGGCACGCACGTGACCTGCCGGCGTGGCGCAGCAACCGCCACGGAGCACGTGCTGGCCCGACATGAACTTGCCGTTGTACTCGCCCACCGCTCCGGGAGCGGGACGGAACCCCGGGTACGGCAGGTAGGCGGAGGCAGTCCACTCCCACACGTCGCCGAAGAGCTGGCGCGGAGGCCCTCCGGCGCGGTGGGGTGCCGCCGGACGCGGGTGCACAGCCGTGTCCTCGGCAAGGTGCACGTCCACGTCGCTGCCCTCGCAGCGCTCGAGCTCGCTGACCAGGGGGTGCGCGACGGCCTCCCACTCGGCCTCGGTGGGCAGGCGGCACCCGGCCCAGCGGGCGAAGGCGTCGGCCTCGTAGTAGCTGACGTGCACGACGGGTTCGAGGGGCTCGAGCGGGACCAGCCCGCCGAGCGTGAACACCAGCCAGTCGCCCCGCCGGCGAGGGTCCGGCTCCCAGTACAGCGGAGCCTCCCAACCCTGGTCGCGCACCGCCGCCCACCCGTCGGAGAGCCAGAAGCTCGGGTCGGCGGTAACCGCCGTCGGCTACGAAGGCTGCCCACTCCCCCGCCGTCACCACCCGGTCGGCCAACGCGAAGGGCACCAGGATCGCCTCGTGGCGGGGCGCCTCGTTGTCGAACGCGAAGCCGCGGCCGTCGTGGCCGACCTCGACGATGCCCCCCGGATGCTCGACCCAGTGCCAGCCGTCGTCGCGCCGCGGGGTGGGTGAGCGCAGCTGGTCCCGGTACGACGGCCGGTACGGGTTCTGGTGCAACAGGTGCTTGGCGTCCATGAGCAGCAGCTCCTGGTGCTGTTGCTCGTGCTGCACGCCCAGTTCGACGAGCGCCGCGAGCCAGGGGTCCAGATCCTGGGTGGACCGCTGTCCCAGCAGCTCCGCCATAGCGTCGTCGACCTCACGCCGGTAGGCACCGACCTCGGATGCGGTCGGTCTCGTGACCATTCCACGGCGGTCCCGGGGCTGACGGTCCCCGACTGCCTCGTAGTAGCTGTTGAACAGGTACCGCCGCTCCGACCGGCCCGGACGCTCGACCGACGCCAGGACGAACTCCTCGAAGAACCAGCTGGTGTGCCCCCGGTGCCACTTCGTCGGCGAGGCATCCGGCATCGACTGCACCACCTGGTCCTCAGGACCGAGCGGTGCGGCGAGCTCCTCGGTTCGTGCGCGGACGGCCAGGTACCGGTCGAGCATCGGTCGACCGTATCCCTTTCGCGCCGGTTCGATCCCTCGCCGATGCTCGACCCCGTGTCAGTGGCACCGGTCAGCCTCGCGGCGCCGGGGCCACCTCGACCCGGTCCTGGTTCCACTGCCGGGCCGCGCCGAGCCCGTCCAGGGCTCCCGCCAGCAGCTCCGAGGCATCGAGGGCGTGGCCGGGGTAGCAGGCGATGCCGGCGCGAAGGACCCGGCCGTCGGGCCGGGTCCCCAGCGCCAGCCGCAACCTGCTCACCGTCCAGATGGCGCCGTCCTCCGTGGTGCCCTCGAGGAGCAGGCCGTACGTGCCGTCGGCGAGGCGCCCGGCGACGTCGGCGAGGCGCAACGTCGCTCTCACCACCCGCGCCACCACCGGCGGGGACGCCGGCTGCACAGGCCCGTCAGGCAGTCCGGTGAGGACCTCGGCCACCACCAGCGACAGCGGTCGGAGCTCCCTGCGGCACACCTCGACCCGCAGCTGCACCGTGGCCAGGAAGAAGGCCGGCCCGAAGAGCCCGCTAGCGGGGTCGAACAGGGAGCGATCCAGCGGCAGGTCGCCCTCGGCGCGGCCCCCGGCCGGCTCAGGACCCGGCACGGGCAGCCGATCGGGCCGGCTCGCGCCGGTGACGTTCGGCGAGGGTAACCACGTCGTCCATGATGCGGGCCAGCTCGAAGTCCTTGGGCGTGTAGACGGCAGCGACGCCGGCATCTGCGAGGCGGGCCCGATCGGCCTCGGGGATGATGCCACCGGCGATCACCGGGCAGTCGAGACCGGCCTGCCGCACGAGGCGCACCACGGCCGGGACGAGGTCGAGGTGCGATCCCGACAGGATCGACAGGCCGACGACGTCGACGTCCTCGTCCACCGCCACCGCCGCGATCTGCTCGGGGGTGAGCCGGATGCCCTGGTAGACGACCTCCATGCCGGCGTCGCGTGCCGCCACCGCGATCTGCTCGGCCCCGTTGCTGTGCCCGTCGAGGCCGGGCTTGGCCACCAGGAGGCGCACGGGTCCACCGACCAGTGCCCGGACGCGCTCGGCCACCTGCGCCAGGCCTGCAGCGCCGGCGGGCCCGCCGGTCGCGGCGGCCACTCCCGTCGGGGCGCGGTACTCGCCGAACTCCTCCCGCAGCACGCCTGCCCACTCGCCGGTGGTCCCGCCGGCGCGCGCCAGCGCGATCGTGGAGTCCATGATGTTGTCACCGGAAGCGGCGGCCGCCCTAAGGGCCTCGAGCGCCCGGGCGACGGCCTCGGCGTCGCGCCCGGCCCGCCAGGCCTCGACGTCGGCCACGAGCTCGAGCTCCACGCCAGGGTCGACGGTCAGGATCGAGCCCTCGCCGCCCAGGGGCGATTCGGTCGTCTCCCGGTAGC
Source organism: uncultured Microthrixaceae bacterium (assembly GCA_963703565.1). Taxonomy (GTDB): domain Bacteria; phylum Actinomycetota; class Acidimicrobiia; order Acidimicrobiales; family VFJN01; genus CAVPEW01. Next base: position 9,995 of record CAVPEW010000075.1, read on the forward strand.
GGTTCACGCCGACGACGGTGCGCTCTCCTGCCTCGATCCGCCGCATGCGCTCTGCGTTGCTGCGAACCAGCCGGCCCTTGAGCTCCTCGATGGCCTCGAACGCCCCGCCCAGGGCGAGGACCTCGTCGAGCTCGGCGGTGGCGGCCTCGACGAGCTCGTCGGTACGGGCTTCCACCACCTTGGAGCCGTCGAAGAGGTCCGGGTACTCGAGCAGGTCGGTCTCGTACGCCAGGACCTGCTGCATCCGCAGTGCCCACTGCTGGTCCCACGGCCGGGGCAGGCCCAGCGCCTCGTTCCAAGCCGGCAGTTGGATCGAGCGGGCCCGAGCGTCGCGCGAGAGGGTGACGCCGAGCATCTCGAGCACGATGCGCTGGACGTTGTTCTCGGGCTGGGCCTCGGTCAGGCCCAGGCTGTTCACCTGAACGCCGTAGCGGAAGCGGCGAGCCTTGGGGTCGCTCACGCCGTACCGCTCGCGGCCGATCCGATCCCACATCCGGGTGAAGGCCCGCATCTTGCAGGTCTCCTCCACGAAGCGGATGCCTGCGTTTACGAAGAAGCTGATGGACGCGAACACGGCGTCGAAGCGGTCGTCGTCGACCTGGCCCGACTCCCGCACGGCGTCGAGCACCCCGACGGCGGTGGCGAGGCTGTAGGCGAGCTCCTGCACCGGGGTCGCTCCCGCCTCCTGCAGGTGGTACGAGCACACGTTCATCGGGTTCCACTTGGGAATCCGTCGGGCGCAGAAGGCGATCATGTCGACGATCAGCCGGCGGCTGGGCAGCGGCGGGAATATGTAGGTCCCCCGCGACAGGTACTCCTTCACGATGTCGTTCTGGGTGGTCCCCCTCAACGCCTCGGCCGGCACCTCCTGGTCCTCGGCGTTGGCCACGTAGAGGCCCAGCAACCAGGGGGCCGTGGCGTTGATCGTCATAGAGGTGTTCATCTCCCCGACGGGGATGCCCTCGAGCAGGGTCGCCATGTGGCCTCGGTGGCAGACCGGGACCCCGACCTTGCCGACCTCGCCACGTGCGAGGGGGTGGTCCGGGTCGTAGCCGGTCTGGGTGGGCAGGTCGAACGCGATGGACAGACCGGTCTGACCCTTGGCGAGGTTCGTGCGGTACAGCTCGTTGGAGGCGCGCGCGCTGGAGTGGCCCGAGTACGTGCGCATCAACCAGGCGCGATCGGGCTGATCGAGGCGCGGCGCGGTCATGCTCCAGCTTCCCTCCCACCCGCCGGATGCCACAAGCGCCCGGCGGGGCGACCGCCGCGGGCGTTCAGGGGAAGGCCTCGTCCCAGAAGGTGACCACACAACGTGGCCGAACCCGTGTCTGATGCATCCTTCGCGGCGATTGCTCCTACATGCGCCGACCCATTGCCGTCGCCATCGCCTCGTCCGTACTGCTCGCCGGAGGAGGTCTGGCCGCCGCGCTCGACGGCGGACCGCCAGGACCAGAGCCCGTGCCGGTGCCCGACTCGGTGGAGCTGCCCGAGTCGGCCCGGGTGCCCGAAGCAGTCCCGCCGGTGGAGGTCTCCACGGACCAACCCGAAGCCGAGGCCGCGCCCGAGTCGCAGCCGGAGCCCGAAGCCGAGGCCGAGCCCGAAGCCGCGCCCGAGTCGCAGCCGGAGCCCGGCAGCCACGGCGCCGCTGTCTCCGAAGCGGCACGCACCTGCCCGAGCGGGCCCGAGCACGGGCCGTGCGTGAGCGACGTGGCGCGGTCCAACACCGCGGGTCAGCCCCACGCGTCAGGCAACGAGCCGGCCACCGTCAAGCGGGCCAAGTAGCGCTCACGGGAGATCGGCACCGCTCCGAGGCTCGCCAGGTGCGGGGTCACCCACTGCACGTCGAGGAGCCGTTCCGTGGCGTGGGGCGCGGATCGCAACCGGTCGACCAGACCTACCAGGGCCACCTTGGAGGCGTCGCGCCGCCGGTGGAACATCGACTCGCCGGAGAAGAGGCCACCGACCGCGACGCCGTAGAGGCCCCCGGCGAGCCCGTCGTCGTCCCAGGCCTCCACGCTGTGGGCCCATCCCAGGCGGTGCAGCTGGTGGTAGGCGCGACGGACCCGGTTATCGATCCACCCGCCCGTGCGTGAGGGGTCGGCGCAGCCGGCCACCACGGCCTCGAAGGCCGTGTCCACCCGGATCTCGAAGCGCCTGGTCGCCCTCGCCAGCGAGCGGGAGACACGCAGTCCGTCGAGGGGGATGACGCCCCGGGGGTCGGGCGACCACCAACCCAGCTCGCTGCCGGCGGGCATTGGGAACAGGCCGACCCGGTAGGCAGCGATCAGCGTCGCGGGAGCGAGATCCGCTCCGAACGCGACGAGGCCGTCCGCCCCCGCTGATCGCGCCGACGGGAACGCCCAGCGGTTCGGGGGAAGCTCGACTGGCACCGCGCCCGGCCCTGCTCCAGTTGGGTCGCCGACGGGCGACAAGTGGCTCGTGACCGGCCCGCTACTTGCGGTAGTCGTAGAAGCCCTGGCCCGACTTCCTGCCCAGCATTCCCGCGGTGACCATGCGGCGCAGCGCCGGGACCGCGGCGTAGTTGGGGTCGCGGAACTCGTCGTAGAGGGCGTCGAGGATGGCCACCGAGGTGTCGAGCCCGACCAGGTCGAGCAGCGCGAGCGGGCCCATCGGAAAGTTGCAACCGCCCTTCATGGCGGCGTCGATGTCGTCTCTGCTGGCCGTGCCCGACTCGAGCATGCGGGCAGCGTTGTTCAGGTACGGGAACAGCAGAGCGTTCACCACGAACCCGGCCCGGTCCTTCACCTCCACGGGTGACTTGCCGCACGCCTCGGCGAAGGCGAGGGCGACCGCGATCGTGTCGTCAGAAGCCGTGAGCGGCCGGATCACCTCCACCAGCGACATCGCCGGCGCCGGGTTGAAGAAGTGGATGCCGCAGACCGCCTCGGGGCGCCCGGTGGCGGCGGCCAACTCGACGACCGGAAGCGTGGAGGTGTTCGTGGCCAGCGAGCGCGCCGGGCTCGGCGATGGCGTCGAGCTGGGCGAACAGCTCCTTCTTCACCAGCAGGTCCTCGACCACGGACTCGAGGATGAGGTCGCACCCGCCCAGCGCTTCGAGCTCGCTCGTGGCGCTGACGCGGCCCAGCACCTCGTCGGCCACGGACTGATCGAGGCGGCCCTTCTCGACCTGGCGGGCCAGGCTCTTGGTCAGCGAGGCCACCATGGCGTCGGCGGTATCCTGGCGGCGAGAGCGCAGGACGACGTCCATGCCCGCCTTCGCCGCGACCTCGGCGATGCCCGAGCCCATGATCCCGGAACCGACGATGCCCAGCCGTGTGATGGTCATGGCGGCTCACGGTACGGGGGTCGACCGGGCGGCTCCAAGCCGTGCCGGCGGCGCCGACGCCGCGCGACCCCGGCGGTAGCGTGACCAGCCATGCCCGGAACCCTGGCCCTGGTCGGCGGCGGCGAGTGGCGCGACGGCTGCGGCTTCGACGCCGAGCTGTTGGCGGCCAGCGGTACGACCGAGGTGGCCGTCCTGCCCACGGGCGCCGCATACGAGCATCCCGAGCGCACGCTGACCGCCGCAGCCGGGTGGTTCGAGCGCCTGGGCGCCACGGTGCTACCGGTGCGCGTGCTGACCCGTGCCCACGCCACCGCACCCGAGCACGCCGAAGCTGTGCGCGAGGCACGGTTCATCTACCTAGCCGGCGAGTCGCCGATGCACCTGCGCTCGGTGCTGTTGCACAGTGCCACATGGGACGCGTTGCGCGCTGCGTTCGACGACGGCGCCGTGCTGGCGGGCACCGCGGCCGGCGCGAGCGTGCTCTGCGACCCGATGGTCGACCCCCGCGGTGGTGCGTTCACCCTCGGGCTGGGCCTGCTGCGCGAGACCGCGGTGATCCCGCACCACCAGTCCTGGAGCGAGGACAAGGCGCGGCGCACCGAACGGATCGCTCCCGCGCGAACGCGCCTGGTCGGCATCGACGACTCAACAGCGTTGATCTGGTCGTCGAACGGCGGCTGGACCGTGGCCGGCACGGGCGCAGTGTCGGTCGTGCTGGACGGCTCGCCCGCCGACGTGACGACGTTGCCGAGTCCCGACGGCGGCTGACCCCATCGGGCCCGCCACAGCGGGCCATTGATCGCTTCCCGCCACAACGGGCCATTCATCGCTTCCCGCCACAGCGGGCCATGTCATATGGCCCCAACGGGCCATGGACGTGCACGGGTCGTCGTCGGACCATCAGTTCGAACGGAGGCCCCAGTCCCAGATGTTCGACAACCGCCACCGACGCGTGCTCGCCGCTGGGGGCCCGACCGCCAGATGGGCCGCCGGAGCGACGGTCGCCGCGGGCGCGGCCATCGCCGCCCTCTGGTGGCCGACAGCTGCGCTGGTCGTGATCGCCACCACCGCGCTGGCGCTGGCCGGGGTGCGCGGTCGACGCGGCTCGGGTCTCCAGGGCGACCAGATCGAACGCCTTCACCGGGCCGAGCTCGCCCTCGCCGGGGCGCTGAGCACTCAGGCAGCGGCCAGCGAGCTGGCCGACCACGCACTGGTGCTGCTCGGCGCACCCTCGGCCACGGTGGTGATCGAGGGCATCGGCGACACGGTGCGCGTCACCGCGGGCGATCCGGGTTCGCTCTACGGGCCGGGCAGCCGGATGCGCCTGCTCGACGATGCGGGACTGCCCTGCGGGTCGATCGCGGTGAGCGCCCGTGCCGACGGACGCGCCTACACGCCCACCCAGGAGCTCATCCTGGACGCGCTGGCCCAGCGGATTTCGTCGACCCTTCACCGCCTCTCGCTGTTCGCGTCGGTTCAGGCCGAGCGAGCCACATTGGCCGACGTGTTCGAGTCGTCCTCCGACGGCATCTTCACCAGCGGCGCGGACCTGCTGGTGCGCACGTGGAACCCGGCCATGGAGGCGATCACGGGCACCCCCGCCCAGGACGCCCTGGGGGTGCCCGTGGGCGCGGTGTTCCGACCCGAGGCCGAGGACGGCTCACCCCGCCACGGATCGGCAGACCCGGGCCGCGGCTCGACGGCGCGCACAGAGCTGGTCTCGGTAACGGCGCGTGGCGAGCCGCGGTGGCTGCTGTGCAGCTGGTCGCCTCTACGCGAGGGCGGCTACGTCGTGGTGGCCCGTGACGACACCGAGCGCAAGAAGCTCGCCGATGACAAGGACGGGTGGATCGCGCAGGTGAGCCACGAGCTGCGCACGCCGCTGACACCCATAAAGGGCTTCCTGCACACGCTGGCGCGCCGAGACGCCGAGTTCACGTCCGCCGACCGCGCCCGCATCTACGACGTGATGCTGCGCGAGGAGCAGCGCCTCGAGGATCTGGTCACCAGCCTGCTGCGGGCCACCTCGCTGTCGCGACCCGGCCCGGCGCCAGAGCCCGCCCTGGTGGATCTGGGCCCGTTGATCGAAGAGCAGGCAGCGGACGCCAGCCGTTGCCGCCCGTCGATCGAGGTCGCGCTGCGCGTCGACGAGGAGCCTGTGGTGCGAGCCGACCGCGAGCTGACAGGCGCTGCGGTGTCGGGCCTGCTGTCCAACGCCGTGAAGTTCTCTCCCGACCGAACGACGGTGCGCGTGCACGCCGGGCGCGAGGGCGACGAGGTGGTTGTCACCGTCACCGACGAGGGCCCCGGTGTGCCGCCGAGCGATCGAGAGCGCATCTTCGACAAGTTCACCCGCCTCGGCGACCACCTGACCCGAGGTGAGCAGGGCGTGGGGCTGGGTCTCTACATCGCCCGTCAGGCGGCTCGACGCGTCGGGGGCGAGGTCATGTGCGTCGAACCGCCGGGCTCGGCCGGAGCATGCTTCCGCCTGAGCCTCCCGCTCGCGGCGGTCGATCAGCCCGACGGCGGGCGCACGTCGACGACGTCGATGTCGAACATGAGCGCCGAGTCGGCCGGTATCTCGCCCCGGGCGGTGGACCCGTAGGCCTTGTCCGAGCCGATGGTCAACCGGATCCGATCGCCGACGCGGGCGCCGACGAGGCCCTCGTTCCACCCGTCGATGACCTGTCCGGGGATCGTCGTCTCGAACGGCTCGCCCCGGGGCCAGGAGGAGTCGAACGTCGTGCCGTCGCCGAGCACCCCCACGTAGTGCACCACGATCGTGCCGCCGGGCTCGAGCGACGCACCGGTCCCTTCGATGAGCACCTCACGCTCGACGGCATCCGCCGGCGTCGTCGCAGCCGCACCGGGCGGTTCGGGCGGTGTTCGGGCCAGCACGGCCTCCGACGCCGCGGGATCGGAGTAGACGGGCTCCTCGGCGGTGGTGGTGGAGGTGGTCGTGGTCGAGCCCGTGGCGGTCGAGTCGGAGTCGTCGTCGCCACCGAAGAACGCCAGCGCCGCGGCGACCACCACCACGAGCCCCACCAGGATGGCCACGGTACGACCGGTACGGGCGCGCTGCTGGCGCTTGGAGGTCCTCGTGTGGCGTGTCAGCTTCTGGGTGCGAGCCTCTCGCTGGCGCGCCCGCTTCTCGGTCGGCATCGGCGAGGGACCCTAGCGGGCACGTCAGAAGGGCCCGGAGCGGCGAGGTAGCGTCACCGGCCGTGCTCGTCGTGCAGAAGTTCGGCGGGACCTCGGTGGCCGATCCCGAGCGGGTGCGCGAGGTCGCCGACCACGTGGCCAGGACCACGCGCCGCGGCGACGCGGTGGTCGTGGTGGTGTCGGCGATGGGCAAGGAGACCGACGACCTCATCCGACTCGCGAACGAGGTCTCCGACGTGCGACCCGGACGCGAGATGGACATGCTCATCACCGCCGGTGAGCGCAAGGCCACCGCTCTGCTGTGCATGGCCCTGCACGGCCTGGGGGTGCCGGCCGACAGCTTCACCGGCAGCCAGGCCGGGTTCATCACCGACAACGCGCACAGCAACGCCAAGATCCTCGAGCTGCGCCCCGAACGGGTGCGGGCCGCGCTCGACGCAGGGCGCGTCGCCGTGGTCGGTGGCGCCCAGGGCGTGTCGGTGGATCGAGACATCACGTTCCTGGGCCGGGGCGGCTCGGATACCACCGCTGTTGCGCTCGCCCACGCACTGGGTGCGGACGCGTGCGAGCTCTACACCGACGTCTCCGGGGTCTTCAGCGCCGATCCCCGGGTCGTGCCGTCGGCACGGCGGATGGCCGCGGTCAGCTTCGACGAGATGCTCGACATGTGCGCCTGCGGCTGTCCCAAGCCGGCGATGCGCTCCGTCGAGTTCGCCCGTACGTGGGGCGTGCCCCTGCACGTGCGGTCGGCGTTCACCTGGGAGCCGGGCACTTGGGTGCGACAGGAGGACCCGTCCATGGAGCAGGCCATCGTCTCCGCGGTGGTGCACGACACCTCCGAGGCCAAGCTCACCGTGGCCGGCGTGCCCGACCAGCCCGGCATCGCCGCGACGCTGTTCCGCAGGCTGGCCGAGCGGGGGGTGAACGTCGACATGATCGTGCAGAACGTGTCCGAGCACGGCGTGACCGACATCTCGTTCACGGTGCCCAGGGCCCATCTGGACGCGGGCCGTGCCGAGTGCGACACGCTGGCCCGTGAGATCGGTGCCACAGGGGTGACCGCCGACGCCGACATAGCCCGGGTGAGCCTGGTCGGTGCGGGCATGAAGTCGAACCCGGGCGTGGCCGCAACCACGTTCGAGGTGCTGGCCGAGGCCGGCATCAACATCGAGATGATCTCGACCTCGGCGATCCGAATCTCGTGCGTCGTGCGCGGCAGCCGCATCGAGGACGCGGTGGTGGCCCTGCACCGGGCCTTCGGCCTCGACGCCGCGGGCTGAGGCCCGGCGCCCGGCGGCGAACCTCCCGGCCCCTTGGGCGTTGGGCCGCGCCGGTCCGTAGCCTGGGACGATGCGCGTAGGGATCGTGGGTGCCACCGGCCAGGTGGGAGGGGTCATGCGTTCGGTGCTCGAGCAGCGCCGGTTCCCCGTGGACCAGTTGCGCCTGTTCGCCTCCGCGCGCTCGGCTGGGCGCACGTTGACGTGGGCCGGGCGCGAGGTCGTGGTCGAGGACGCCACCCATGCCGACTTCGAAGGGCTCGACGTCGCGCTGTTCTCGGCCGGTGCGGCCACGTCCCGAGCCCTTGCCCCGCGGGTGGCGGCCGTCGGGGCGACGGTGGTCGACAACTCCTCCGCGTGGCGGATGGACCCCGAGGTGCCCCTGGTGGTTCCCGAGGTGAACGCGAGCGCCCTCGACTCGATCCCCAAGGGGATCGTGGCCAACCCGAACTGCACGACGATGGTGGCCATGCCGGTGCTGTCGGTGCTACACGGCGAGGCCGGTCTGGTCTCCTTCGTGGCCTCCACCTACCAGGCGACCTCCGGGGCGGGCCTGGCCGGGGTGGCCGAGCTCGACGAGCAGATCCGCAAGACCGCCGACCGGGCCGCAGCGCTCACCCACGACGGCGCCGCGGTGGAGCTGCCGGCACCGGTCGCGTTCGCCCGACCGATCGCGTACAACGTGGTGCCGCTGGCCGGCTCGCTGGTGCCCGACGGGGGCGGGGAGAGCGACGAGGAGGCCAAGCTGCGCAACGAGAGCCGCAAGATCCTGGGCCTTCCAGACCTGGCCGTCTCGGCCACCTGCGTGCGGGTCCCGGTCTTCTCGGGGCACTCCCTGTCGATCAACGCCCGGTTCGCGCGCCCCATCGACCCCGAGCGTGCCGTCGAGCTGCTGGCCGGCGCACCCGGCGTGTCGCTGGCCGAGATACCCACCCCGCTCGCGGTGACCGGCGGCGACGTGACCCTGGTGGGCCGCCTGCGGCGCGACGAAACCGTCGAGCACGGCTTGGCGCTCTTCCTCTCCGGCGACAACCTGCGCAAGGGAGCGGCCCTGAACGCGGTCCAGATCGCCGAGGAGCTCCTCGCCCGACGCTGAGCGTCGCGCTCGGCTGCAGGCTCAGGTGCGACGCAGGACCGGGTGGCCCACGGTCGCGAGGGCGAGGCAGAGGCCTATCTGGGCAAGTACCAGAGGGGCGAGTGTCGGGGCGGGACCGACGCCGCCGTTCGTCGCGGCCCACCACCGGCCGACGGTCGACATCGTTTCCCACCGGGCGGAGTACTGGGCGTCGAGCGCGCCGGCGGAGACGTTGGTGGATATGTGGTCGATGGCGCCGTAGAGGCCGCTTGCGGCGAGGAGGAGCCCGGTCCAGCGTGCGGTCAGCGCGGTTGCCCTGCTGGGGCGCACCACGATGCCGAGGAAGGTCGTGGCGATCAACCCGAGGGCGACCCAGGGGATGATCTGGGCGGGCGTCCCCCAGTGGTGGATGGCGGCGAAGCTCGAGAGCCGTGCCGGCGATTCCAGCGCCGGTGAGGCCGAAGAGGCCTCGTCGAAGGGCCGTCGTAGCGTCGATGGGGATCGGCGTGTCCGTCACGGGATCGCGAGGGCGCTGAGGATCCGGTCGAGCGTGGCGTCGTCCGGTCCGTACTTGGCGAGCTCCTCGCGGAGGCGGGCAGCGTCGGACTGGCTGGAGTAGGGCCGGTACTCGACGACCTCGCCGGCCCACCGGTCGGCGCTGTCGACTCCGGCGGTCGCTATCGCAGCTGCGATCTCATCGCGGGAGGCGTCGTTGGCCGAGACTCGGGTCTGGGCCGCAGCGGTGACCGCCGTGCTGCCGCCCGACGAGTCGGCGGTGTCGGTGCTCCCACCGTCGCCGCATGCTCCGAGGGCAATGGCGCCGGTGATGACGAAGGGGATGAGCTTGAGGGGGGCACGCACGTGAGCTCCTGGGGGTGAAGGAGAGCCCACCGTCACCTACCCATCTCAAGGAGGCGGTGCGAAGGCGATGAGAGGACGGAAAGAAGCCGCTTTGCCGTCCTCGAACCGGGGTGTGGCGAAGCTGCCGGTCGTGGAGCCCGGTCCGTCGTCATCACCCGGCCTTAGCGTGGGACAGGTGCCGGCGGTGCTGGTGATCGAGGACGACGCGCTGCATCGCGGCGAGCCTCCGGCGCGCCCTGCATCGCGACCGGCTACGACGCTTCGACCGTCGGCACGATCGCCGGCGCCCGGCAGGTGCTGCGAGACAGCGTCTTCGACGTCGTGCTCTGCGACCTCGGCCTGCCCGATGGCGACGGCCTCGACCTGGTCGCCAGCCTCCGCCGGAACCAGCCCCGTCTACCCGTCCTGGTCCTCACAGCCCGGGACGAGGAGGCCGACATCGTCGCCGGGCTCGGCACGGGCGCGGTCGACTACGTCACAAAGCCGTTCCGGCTCGCCGAGTTGCTCGCCCGGATCGACGCCCACCTTCGCACCGTCAGCGTGACCACGCCCACCGCCGCGGCCGCAGACGAGGCCGTTCGGGCCGGCGATCTCGAGATCCGCCTCGGTTCGCGCCGAGTCTTCGTCGGTGGCCGCGAGGCGAAGCTCCGCCCGAAGGAGTTCGACCTCCTCGCCCGTCTCGCGTCCGATGCCGGCCGGGTCGTGCGACGTGAGGACCTGATGGCCGATGTCTGGGACGAGCACTGGTGGGGTTCGACGAAGACCCTCGACGTCCATCTCAACGCCCTGCGCCGACACCTCGGCGAGCTGCCCGGCACGACCAGCCGCATCACCGCCATCAGGGGTGTCGGCTACAGGCTCGAGACCCCCTGACCGTGCGGCGCCACATCCTGTTCACCGTCGTCGCGGTGGCGGTCCTCGCCATCGCCGCGTTCTTCGTGCCCGCAGCCGTCGCGATCGGTTCCAGGGACCGCGAGTCGCAGCGGCTCGAGACCCAGCGGGAGGCCGCGACTGCCGTCGCCGCCATCGACCCGGCCCACCCGGGCGATGTCCGGCTACCCGACGATGGCGAGCACGACTACGCCCTCTACAGCTCCGACGGATCGCTCCTCACCGGCGACGGCCCGGCCCGGGCCGACCGTGCCGTGCGAAACGCCCTGCGATCCGGCGACGACCTCGAGGACCTCGACGGGCAGGTCGTAGCCGCGATCCTCGTCGCCGATGACGATGGGCGGGGCGAACCCGTGGTCGTGCGTGTGGCCGAGTCCTCGAACGAGGCCCGAGCGTCGACCGCCAACGCCATCACCCGCCTCGGGCTCGCAGCCATCGGGATCGCCGCCGCGGCCGGCGTCGTCGGCTGGGTACTGACCATCCGCCTGACACGACCGATCGAAGCGCTCCGATCGGCGACAGCGAGGCTCGGGGCGGGCGATCTCACCACCATCGATCCCACGGGCGTCGCCGAGCTCGACGAAGTGATCCTGGCGCTCGACTCTGCGGGTCAGCAGATCGGCAATGCCATGGCCCGTGAACGCTCCTTCTCCGCGGACGCATCGCATCAGCTGCGCACCCCCATCAGTGCCATGCGGGCCGCGATCGAAGCCGAGCAACTCGCACCCCGCGCCGACCACACGACCATCTTGGCGGAGCTGCTCTCCCAGGCCGACCGGCTCGAGTCCACCGTGACCTCGCTGCTCGAGCTGGCCCGCGAGACCCACACCGACCGCACCCCGGTGGACCTGCGCGGGATCATCACCCGAGCGGTCACCGCAGCGGCGCGGAGGGCCGCGACCGAAGGCCGCGCCTTGCGCTGGGAGCCACCGAACGCCGCCGTGCGGACCACCGCTGCCGCTGCCGCCCTCGGCCATGTCCTCGACGTGCTCCTCGACAACGCCGTCGCTCACGGCTCCGGCACCATCACGCTCACTCTCGACCGGATCGGCGGCGGCGCCTGTGTCCAGGTGTGCGACGAGGGCCGGATCGAGGATCGCACCGACGCGATCTTCGAGCGGCGCAGCCCCGGAGCCCGCAACTCGGGCATCGGCCTCCACCTCGCCCGCAGCCTGATCGAAGCCGAAGGGGGGCGGCTCCGGCTGGCGTCAAGCGATCCGGTCAGGTTCGAGATGACCATCCCTTGCGTCTAGCCGGCGGAAGCAGAGCTCGAAGCGACACCATTGGGCCATCGCGTCGGCCATGAATCGGGCCGCACCGCCTGGGACCGCGTGCTGCGCACAGCGAAGACCGGTTCTGACCCGGGATCTGTTGGTCGGGTGGGGGAGATTTGAACTCCCGACCTCTGCGTCCCGAACGCAGCGCTCTGCCAAGCTGAGCCACCACCCGAAGGGTCAAGCATCCTAGCGGTGCCCGACGGGGACCTCCCAGCCGGAACCGTCTCCGGTCGGTCGCCCCACGATCAGGCGACGACGGTGTCCTGAACGCCCTCGAAGTAGGTGTCACCGGCGAGCAGGGAGTCGGCGGCACGACGCAACGAGAGGGCCTCCAGGGGCTTGACCACCCACCCGTCCGCGGCCGAGCGGCGGGCCAGGTTGACGTCTGCGGGGCGATCGAGCAGGAGCAGCACCGGGACGTGAGGGGCCCGCCCGGCACTCTCCTCGAGACGCAGGTCGAGGCACGCAGCTATGCCCCCCATGTTGCCGATCTGCAGGTCGAGCACGGCGAGGTCGGGTGCCCGCTCGGCCACGGCCGCCCGCACGGCGGCGCCGGCGCGCACCCGCCGGATGTCGCGGCCAGCGCCGCCGAGGGCGGCCTCGACGTCCTCGTGGACCCAGTCGGCGTCTGTGGCGATGAGCACGTCCGGCACCGCCCGAACCTAGCTCTCGACGTCCCCGCGGCGCCCCCCGGCGACCCGCTGTGTCGTCGCGGTCGGGGCCGCGCCGGGAGGGTTGCATGCCCTGAACCCCTATCATCTCCCGGTCCACCCATCGTCGTGGAGGCTCGCCGCCGTGCTCGACATCCAGGTGGAGGACGCCACCGGTTACACCCTGTGCCGCCCTCTCGGGGAGCTCGACGCCTACACCGTCAGTCACTTCCGCGAGGCACTGAGCGAGTTGGCTCCGCGCCAGTACCTCCTCATCGACCTGTCGGGGGTGCCGTTCATGGACTCGGCCGGGCTCGGTGCGCTCATCGGTGGCATCCGACGGGCCCGTGAGGCGGGCGGTGACGTCGCCGTCGCCTGCAGCCGGCCGACCCTGACCCGCCTGCTGCACACCACCGGCTTCGATCGCATCGTGTCGGTGACCGACAACGTGGCTGACGCCGCGGCAGCGCTGGCCGAGAGCCGCGGCGACTCCTGAGCGGGCCGGCTCAGGTGCCGCCGGCGCAGTAGCGGGCCAGGACCTCGAGGCCGTCCAGGTCATGGACGTCGCCGGGCAGGTACGGCACCCGCACCACGGGGGCCGGTGCGACCGCGGCCTCGAGTCCGGCCAGGTGGGCGTCCTCGAGCGCGCCGACGGTCGCGAAGTCCGCCAGGTTGGCGACCAGGCTGTCCCAGCGCTGGGCCGAGGCTCCAACGGCTGGAACGGCCGAACCGCGCAGCGCCGCGAGCGTCGCCGGCTCGACGAAGCGGGGATGGACCCGGTTCACGACCAGCGCCCGCACCGCGATCCCTGCCTCACCGAGACGACTGGCGAAGTACGCGGCCTCCTCGATCGTGTCGGGCCTCGGCGAGGCGACGAGCACGAACGAGGTCTGATCGGACGAGAGCAGGTCGAGCACCCGGGCGGAGCGGTCCCTGAAGCCCTGCTCCATGCCTTCGAAGGCCTGGAAGAATGCCATCGCGTCCTCGATGACCTCGGCACCCACCACCTTGGCCACCGTCCGCAGGAACGCCTGGGCGGCGACGTTGACCGCCCGGGCGATGCCCCGGCTCGGCGTGACCAGCGCTCGGAACAGACGGTGGTCCAGGAACGTCGTCAACCGCCTCGGGGCGTCGAGGAAGTCGAGGGCGTTGCGGGTGGGGGGCGTGTCGACGACCACCAGGTCGAAGTCGCTCTCCTCGTGCAACTCGTAGAGCTTCTCCATCGCCATGTACTCCTGGGTGCCCGACAGGGCGCCGGAGATGTTGCGGTAGAAGCGGTTGGCGAGGATCCGCTCGCTCTGCTGGGCGTCGTGTGCGTGCCGGCGCACGAGCGTGTCGAAGGTCGACTTGGTGTCGAGCATCGTCGCCCACAGCTCGCCCGGCCAGGTGCCCTCGATCCGACTGGGCGTGTCGGACAGCCCGTCGAGACCCAGGGCGTCGGCGAGGCGCTTGGCGGGGTCGATGGTCACGACCACCGTCCGCCGCCCCAGGCGGGCGGCCTCCATCGCCAGCACCGCCGCGGTGGTGGTCTTGCCCACTCCGCCGGACCCGCAGCACACCACCGTCCTCGAGGAGGCAACGACCTCGCCGAGGTTCACATCACCACCCCGTCGTGGTCGGCCAACGCGCTCACGCCGGCCAGCAGTCGATCGGCGAGCAGGTCCACCTCGGCCGGGCCGATGCTCGTGGTGAACAGGTACGGCAGGGAGATCTGCGGAAGCGGCAGCGCCGATGCCAGGCGTTCGAGCTGCGAGCGTTGGAGCGCCGCGCGGTCGGCTCGGAAGCGGGCCGCGGCGGCGACCGCGTCGAGCATGTCCTGGGCCACGTCCACCCCGGCTTCGAGCGCCAGGGTCCGGGGGTCCTCGGCGAGGCAATCGAGCTGGTCGTAGACGCCGTTGACGACCACGGGCGCCAGCCCCACCCCCACCCGGTCCTCGAGCGCGAACGCGGTCTCCACCAGCTCGTTGACCGGGGTCTCCTCGGGCAACGTCACCAGCATCACCTGGCAGCGACGATGGTCGGTGAGCAGATCGATCACGTCTTGGGCCTGGGTGCTGATCGGTCCGACCCTTACCGCGTCGACCAGAGCGTGCGCCGACTGCAGGAACGTGATCGCGTGACCGGCGGCGGGGGCGTCGAGCACCACCAGGTCGGCGGCCGGCATGCGTTCGAGCTGCTTGACCTTGCCCAGAACGAGGATGTCGCGGATGCCCGGAGCAGCGGTGGCAACGACATCGAGAGCACCGCTGTTGACGAGCCGGCGGGAGATCCGCGACAGGCCGTGGTCGCGCAGGTAGTCGAGCAGGGCCTGGTCGGGCGTGATGGTCCGGGCGCGGACGTCGGCGTCGCCGCCTGGTCCGCCACCGCGGTGCAGCACCTTCTCGTCGTAGTCGAGGGGGCCGACGCCGAACATCGCAGGGAGCGCGGAGCGACCCTCGACCTCGATGACGAGGGTCGACAGGCCTGAGCGCGCCGCCGCCCGGGCCAGAGCGGCGGTGACCACCGTCTTGCCCACGCCACCCTTGCCGGCCACGATGACAAGCCGAGATGATGCGAAGAACCGCGCCGGATCCACGAGTGACGCCTCCGCCCGGCGTAGCGCCGGCGGCTCCGGCGTCGCGCCCGGTTCGAGGCACCCTAGCCAAGTCGACCGCTTCGTCCCGTGGGGTGATCGCAGGATTGGGGATCCTGCTTGCCTGCTCGGGTTTGGTCACCACCGTCTCGCCGGCCGGGGCCTCGACCGCCGGGCCGGGCCAGGAGGGGCGACGTACGGGCTTCGTGGCGGTCGTCGAGGTGAGCGGTCTGCTCGATCGGGTCCTGGTCGATTTCGTCGAGGAGCAGGTCGCCGACGCCGAGCGCGAAGGCGCGGTCGCCCTGGTGCTGCAGGTCAACAGCAAGGGCTCGGTGGTCTCCGACGCCCGCCTCGACCGGCTGTTGCGCACGGTGGCCGGGGCACGGGTGCCCGTGGACGCCTGGATCGGCCCGTCGGGATCGAAGGCCTTCGGCGGTGCCGCCCGCCTGGTGGCGGCCTCGCGCACCTCGGGGATCGCGCCGGGCAGCCACGTCGAGCTGCTCGACGACGTCGCCGAGGAGATCGACCTGGGCGGACGCGCGGCGGTGGGGGACCACCTCGGGGCGAAGGACGCGGTCGCCCTCGGCGTGATCGACAACGACTCCCCGGTGATCGGCCAGTTCGTGGTCGGTCTCGACGGGGTGGAAAGCGAGGTCCGCGTAGTGGACGGGGAACGCCGGCGCGAGCCCCAGACCCAGGTGCGCTTCGGCCAGCTGCCGCTGCTGGGACAGCTCCTGCACACCGTGGCCAGCCCCGCTGTCGCCTACCTGCTGTTGGTCGTGGGCCTCGGCCTGGTCGTGTTCGAGCTCTACACCGCCGGCGTCGGCATCGCCGGGGTGGTGGGCGCCGGTTGCTTGATCCTGTCGGCGTTCGGCCTGGCCGAGCTGCCTGTGAGGGGCTGGGCCGTGGGCCTGATCCTGTTGGCGGCCTTCGGCTTCGCGGTCGACGTCCAAACGGGTGTGCCGCGGGTGTGGAGCGGCATCGCCGTGGTGGCCCTGGTGCTGGGATCGGTCGGCTTCTACGACGGGCAAACGCTGTCATGGCTGACCCTGCTGGCCGGCGTGGGTGGGCTGGCTCTGGCCATGATCGGCGGCATGCCGGCCATGGTCCGCACCCGGTTCTCGACTCCCACGATCGGGCGCGAGTGGATGATCGGCGAGCTGGGCCGCGCTGCCGGCGCCATCGACCCGGACGGGACGGTCATCGTGCGGGACGCTCCGTGGCGCGCTCGGACCAACCGCTCCACCCCGCTGGCGGACGGTTCGGTCGTCAGGGTGGTGTCGATAGAGGGCCTGGTCCTGGAGGTCGAGCCCGAGACGGGTGGTGCCAGGGACTACCGCGAGCGTCGAGCCTCGCGACGCGACCCCTCCGACCAGCTGGACTGACATTGCCGCGAGCATCTGCTCGCGGTCGTTGCCCCTTGTCCGGACTCGTGGAGCGGTCCTAGGGTCCTGACCCGAAAGGGGGATGCTGGTGAGCGCACAGCATGTCGAGGACGCGTGGCAGCTGCGGGCCTCGTGCCGGGGCCCGCACGCGGAGGTCTTCTTCCCTCCTGCGCACTTCGAGCGCAAGGAGGACAAGCTCGCCCGGGAGTCCCGGGCCAAGGCCATCTGCCTCGCCTGCCCAGTGCGTCGCCCCTGCCTGGACTACGCCCTGGCCATCCGCGAACCCCACGGGATCTGGGGCGGGTTGAGCGAAGCGGAGCGCCGCGCCCTGGCCGGCTAGACCGGTAGAGATCGCCGCACCGGCGTGGCGCCCCGTTGGGGGGCGGAGGCGCCACGCCGGTCCGGTGTCATCGCAGCTCACCGGAGCGCGACCGTTCCGCTCAGCCCAGCGGCTCCACCAGCAGCGTCTGCACGGCCCGGCCCAGGTGCCCGGCGCGGTCGAACAGGGTGCTCTCGGCCAACCCCACTCCGTTGGCGCCCAACCTCGAGCGCGCCTGCAGGCACACCCACTCCCCTACCGGCTCACGCACCACGGTCACGGTCAGGTCGGGGTTGATGAAGCTGAGCTCACCGAAGCCGGCGAGCCCCGAGATCCCGTTGCCGAAGTCCGACGCCGCGGCCGCACGCTGAAGCGGCAGGACCGGCTCGCCGGCGACCACCGGCACCGCCAGGCGGATCCAGTCGATCGCGGGTCCGGCGTCGCCGAACCCTCCGGCCACGAAGCGGTGCTCGACGCCGGTGTTGTGGAAGGCCGGGTACGAGACCCCGTCCAGTGCCACCGGCTCGGCGTCGCGTCCCTCGTATCCGGGGGGAAGCTCTTCGGCCGGCTGGTCGGGGACCGTGACCGGGGCAGACCGGATCGCCAGCAACGTGGCCGAGGCGACGGCCCGACCCTCCTCGTCGGTCAGCTCCACCGCCGCGAGGCGCACCTTGCGACCCGGGCGCGTCGTGCGCGCCGCGACCCGCAGCGGGGTCAGGGGCACCGGCCGGAGCAGCTCGACGGTCAGGCGGACCGGGACCAGGCCACGGTTGTCGACGTCGAGGCTCGCGGCAGCCGGCGCCGGCCAGCAGGGCTGCCACCGGGCCGCCGTGCAGCGCTCCTGGCGACCACGGTCCGCGGGCCCGCGTCGTGGGCAGGAAGCGGTCCGAGCCCAGGGGCTCGAACAGAGCGGTGGGCGGGGAGTCGACATCGGCGGGATCCTGGGGCACCGCCGGCCGACGCTAACGGCGTTCCGGACGAGCATCACACGGGGTGCGCACCTCCGGCGTTCGCGGCGTGGGACGATTCGGGCGCATGCGCCGTCTGCTCCACGCCGTCACGGCGTTCGGGCTCGTCGTGGTCGTCACGCCCATCACCAGCGTCGCTGTCGTGCTGGCCGCACTGCTCTTCCTGCCGCTGCCCGCGAAGGTGCCAGAGCGCACCCCGCCGGCACCTTCGCAGGTCAGCAGGATCGTCGACGCCGCCGGCAACGAGATCGCCACGCTCAAGCAGTTCGAGACCAGCATCCCTGTCCGCCCCGAGGACATCCCCGAGGTCCTGAAGCAGGCGGTCATCGCCGCCGAGGACCGCAGCTTCTACGAGCACGGCGGCGTGGACGTGCGCGGCACCCTGCGCGCGCTGTGGTCCGACCTTCGCTCCGGGACCCCGGCGCAGGGCGGCTCCACGATCACCCAGCAGCTGGTGAAGAACACCGTCACCGGCAACGAGCGCACCATCGGGCGCAAGGTGCGCGAGGCAGTGCTCGCCAGCCAGCTCGATCGCAAGCTGGGCAAGGACGAGATCCTCTTCGAGTACCTGTCGATCATCTACTTCGGAGAGGGCGCCTACGGGGTCGGTGCCGCCGCCGAGACCTACTTCCGCAAACCCGTGTCCCAGCTGACCCTGTCGGAGTCCGCGCTGCTGGCCTCGCTGATCCCGGCGCCGAGCCGGTACAGCCCCAGAGCCGACCGCGACCTGGCCGAGCAGCGCCGGGTCCACGTGCTGGGAACGATGCTCGACGAGGGGATGATCGACCGCGCCGCCCACGACGCGGCAGTCGCCGAACCGGTGTGGCTGGCCTCGTTCGGCACGCCGCCCGGGCCCGCCACCGTCGTCCAGCCGGCCCAGGTGCCCGAGTCGAGCCAGCCGTACTTCCGTGACTACGTGGTGGACTGGCTCGAGCGACACCTGCCCGGCGGGCGCGACCTGCTGTACCGGGGAGGGTTGCGGATCGAGACCACCCTCGACCCGAGGCAGCAGGCAGCGGCCCAGGCTCGGGTGGCCGAACTCCTCGAGGGAACCCACCCGGACCTGCAGACCTCGCTGGTCGCGGTCGAGCCCCCCACCGGCTACGTACGGGCGTTCGTGTCAGGGCGCGACTACGCCACGCGGCAGGTCAACTACGCGCTCGGTGCCGCCGGGGGCGGAGCCGGTCGCCAGGCGGGCTCCTCGTTCAAGCCGTTCGTTCTCGCCGAGGCGCTGAGCCAGGGGGTCGGCCCCGACACGGTCTACTCAGGCGCGCCACACACGGTGAACGGCAAGCAGATCGAGAACTTCGGGGGTGCCCGGTACGGCAACCTCCCGCTGCGCGAGGCCACCCGGCGGTCCGTCAACACCGTCTACACCCGCCTCATCCTCGACATCGGTGTCGACAAGGTCATGGCCCTCGCCAAGCGCATGGGGCTCACCAGCGTGCGCGACTACGACCCTTCCGTGCACAGCGCCGCGGTGGCATTGGGCACGGAGTCGGTGGCTCCCCTCGACATGGCCTCGGCCTACGGCGTCTTCGCAGCACGTGGCCTGCGCGCCGAACCCACACCGGTGCTGCGCGTGCTCGACCGAGACGGCAAGGTCTTGGTCGACAACACCGCTCCGACGACCGAGCGCGTGCTCGGCGAGGCGGTGGCCGACAACGCGACCGACATCCTGCGGGGGGTGCTGGTGTCGGGAACGGCTGCGGGGCGCGGGATCGACCGCCCCGCAGCGGGCAAGACCGGCACGGCTCAGAACAGCCGCGACGCGTGGTTCGTGGGCTACACCCCGACGCTGTCGACCGCTGTCTGGATGGGCTATGACCCGCCGGGCGGCGGCGTGCCGGCCCCGCTGACCAACATCAAGGGCGTCAGAGCCGTCACCGGTGGGAGCCACCCGGCACGGCTGTGGCAGGCGTTCATGCGCGAGGCGCTGGCAGGGGTGCCCGTCACCGAGTTCAACCAGCCGGCACCGATCACGCCGGTGGCGGACCTCGTCAAGCGCATCGCCCGCGGCGGCTTCGCCCCCGCACCCCCCATGGCCCCGTCGAAGCTGAGCGGCGGCGGGCCCCTCGAGCAGGCGGCCGCGCCACCCCCTGTGTCGGCACCATCGGCCACCACGACCACCACGACCGAACCCACGACCACCACGACCGTGCGAAGGGGTGGCGGGGTGCTCGGCATCAACTGAGCTCCCGCCAGGGCCGCGCCCGTCCGGGCTCAGCCCGACGGCGGCTGCTGAGCGCCCTCGGGGCACTGCACGATCGTCGTGCACACGTTGCGGATCGGCACGGCGATGAACACCGCTTCGGGGGCGAACCCCTGTGGGGCGAAGGTTCGACTGGCCACCCCGAGCACCTTGCCGTCGGCATCGAGCACCGGCCCGCCCTGGAAGGCGGCCCCCACCGGGGCGTCGTGCTGGAGCCCGCTGCCCGACACGTCCGCGATGGCGCCCTGGGTGATGGCAGCGCCGGCGGCACCCGAGCCCGACAGCACGAACACCCGGTCGCCGATCTGGGGAGGCGGATCGGTGGGCGCCCAGCCGAGGGCAGGCAGCTTGGCCTCGTCGACGGTGAGCAGGGCAAGGTCGTTGCCCGGGTCCCACGCGGTGACCCGTGCCGGGATCTCCCTCGCGTCCTTTCGGATGGTGACCGCTGGCGACGGTGACGCGGTCGCCGCCCTCACGGTCGTGAACGACGTGACCAGGAACGACTGGTCGGCGTCCGAGAACAGCACGAAGGCCGAGCCCACCGAGGGCTGCCCCGCCTCGTCGAGGGTCGACACGAACCACACCGACGGAGCGCTGGCCTGCACGAGTCCGGTGAGCGTCTCGCTGGTGGCGGCGAAGCGCTCGAGATCCTTCAACTGGGCATCGATCTCGCCCAGAGCCGAGTCCCGCTGGCTCGCGATGGTGCCCAGCGCGTCGTCCACCCTGTCCCCGAAGCCCGAGGTGAACCGGTCCACCTCCTCGTTGGTCTTGTCCAACTGGTACTGGAAGTAGCTGTAGAGGACCGCTCCCGTGAAGGCGGCAGCGATGCCCATGAAGAACAGGGTGGCGGCCACGCCCAGCATCGAGCGGGGCACCGCCCGCCGCCACACGGACGGCCGAGAGGACCCATCGGCGGGCCCCGACCCGGCTCGCAATGGCCGGTGCCGCGCCGAGCGCCCGCGCCCCCGGTCGTCGCCGATCGGGCGATCTCCGGGCGGGCGATCTCCGGCCATGGCGCCGAGACGGTAGTTCCTGGCCGGCTGTAGGGTGCGACGGTGTTCGTGCCCATGGCGGTGGTGTTCCTTCTCGCTCCGCTGGCCGAGCTGTTCGTGATCGTTCAGGTCGCCCAGGCCTTCGGAGTGCTCGACACGCTGTTCGCGCTGGTCGCCATCAGCTTCTTCGGGGCATGGCTCGCCCGCCGGGAGGGTGTCGGCGTGCTGCGCCGCCTCCAGGCCACGGTCGCGCAGGGGCGGGTCCCCTCTGCCGAGATCATCGACGGGGCCCTGGTGCTGTTCGCGGGGGCGCTCATGGTGGCCCCCGGGTTCCTGTCCGACGTGTTGGCCCTGATCCTGCTGCTGCCGCCGACCCGAGCCGTCGTGCGGTCCGTCGTGCTGCGCCGCATACGCGAGGGCAGCCGGATCGTGACGGTCATCAGCGCGCCGGGCTGGCCAGCAGGGCGGAGAGCAGGCCGAGGCGACGTTGTCGACGTGGACAGCTGGGAGGATCCCGACCCCCGCCGCCGGGGACTCGGCCGATGACCCGATCGCGGTCAGCAGCGCGGGGGCGGGCACCACGGTCGGTCTGAGCCGCGGGCCCCAACCTGCAGACAGCGACGACCGCAGGCCGCTGCAACCGGGGGTGGCCACGGCGATCTCGCCGCTCGTGCGGCGCATCCTGTGCGCCAACCCGTCGTTCATGACCGGACCCGGCACCAACACGTACCTGGTCGGGATCGACGAGATCGCGGTCGTCGACCCGGGACCCGTGGACCTGGACCACACCGAGACCGTCGTGGGTTGCGGGGGCGACCGCATCCGCTGGATCGTGTGCACCCACTCGCATCCCGACCACGCGCCGGGCGCGGCTGCCCTGGCCGATCGCACCGGTGCCCGGGTGGTTGGCTTCGGCGCCCGGGAGGGTTTCGCGCCGGACACCACTCTCGGCGATGGCGAGACCCTGCGCGGGACCGAGTTCACGTTGCGTGCGCTGCATACGCCCGGCCACGCGTCCGACCACCTCTGCCTGGTGCTCGAACAGGAGCGCCTGCTCTTCTCCGGGGACCACGTCATGGAGGGCTCGACCGTGGTGGTCCCGCCACCGGACGGCGACATGGCGGCCTATCTGGCATCGCTGAGGCGCCTCCGGGCCATCACCCCTGCCCTGCGACGGATCGCTCCCGGCCACGGCCACGTCATCGAGGATCCCGCCGCCACGCTCGACGCCTACATCGCCCATCGCCTGGCGCGCGAGGGCCAGATCCTCGATGTGGTCGGCTCCGCAGGCCAGGCCACCATCGGCGAGATCGTCGCCAAGTGCTACCCCGGCCTCGACGAGGCGCTGCGTCCCGTGGCAGCCAGGTCGGTGTGGGCGCATCTGCGCAAGCTCGAGTCCGAAGGAACCATCGCGATGGCCGCCGGTGGCCGTACTGGCCCTGGCGAGCCGGGCGATCCTGCGACGGATCCCGATCGGCACTGGCGCCGCGTGGCGGGCTAGGCAGCCCGAACCTGCCACCACTGGGCGGAGGAATCCGAGCCTTGCTCGGCGAACCATGCCCCATGGCTGGCGGTCCATCCGCGTCCGGTCGGCTTCGCGCGAGCGACGCAGCGGACGCGCTCGGCCTGCCGGTGGACGCTGTGCTCGCCCTTGCCGCCGCGGGCTTCCTGGCCACCGACGAGGGCCCCGGTGGGCTTCGCTTCGCGGCTCGCGACATCGAGCGGTTCTCGTCGAGGAACCGCCCGAGGGGCGCCGCGACGACCGCTGACGCTCCGGCGGGCCTTGCGCCGGGGACCAATCCCGACCTCAGCGGTGGTGCTCGGGTCCTGGCCTTCCCGACCGCCCCGACCGGGCGAGCCCGAGCGGACCCGGCTTCGCTGCTGGGCGATCTGGCCCGAAGCGCCGGGCTGATGGCCGAACAGGTGCTCGAGAGCTACCTGGACGCCTGCCCCGATGCCCAGGGCTGGGGCCGGGACCGCCGCAACAGGTTCGTCACCGAGGCCTCGGCCCGATTCGAGGCGGTCCTGGCCCTGGTGGAGGCTGGAGACGACGTCGACGAGGACCTCCTCGTACAGCTCGGCGAGGTTGGCGCCGGTGCCGCGCGGTCCGGGATCGGCCTGCCCGAGGTGCTGATCACGATCCGGATCAGCCGTGACGTGGTGGTGCAGACGGCGCTCGCGCTGGGCCGCGACCGCGGCGCCGACCCGACCGACGCCCTGGCCTCGCTGCTGGGGCGCACCCTGCCGGCCGTCGACCGGCTCACCGATGCCGTCGCCAGCGGCTACTGGCGAGCCGCCGTGGACATCCGCGCCGAGATCGCGGGGCGCTACGAGGTCCTCGTAGAGCACGCGACCGACGCGATCGCGGAGATCGACCCCGGCGGGTGCATCCGCTACGCGAATCCGGCGTTCGGCCGCATGGTCGGCCGGTCCCGCCACCAGCTGGTGGGGGTGCAGGCACGGCACCTCGCCTCGTTCGCCGAGGGCCCCGACGTCGATGACCTGTTGGGTCCCGAGCGCACCGACGCCTGGCAGGAGCTGAGGTTCCGTCGGCTCGACGGCATCGAGCGCCTCGTCCAGGCCCGCGTCGTGGACCGCCGTGTGGGCGGCGAGCTGATGGGCTACCTCGGCGTGATGCGTGACGTGACCGCCGAACGGGACCTGGCCCGACACAAGGACGCCTTCGTCGACCTGGTCTCCGTCGAGCTGCGCAACCCGCTCGCCGTCGTGCTCGGCCTGGGGATCACCCTGGAGACCTACGCCGGCGATCTGGACCACACCCGGGTCGCCCGCATCGGCAAGGCGATCCGTTCGCACGCCGAGCGGATCGCCCGTCTCACCGACGACCTCGCGGACGTCGGCCACCTCGAGTCGCACAGCCTGCTGCTCTCACCTCGACCGGTGGAGGTCGCCCACGCCGTGGCGGCCACCCTGGGCATGTTGTCGCACCACCCCGGCGTCGAGCGCGTCGAGCTGGCGGGGGACCTCGACGCCGTCGTCCACGCGGATCCCCGGCGGCTCGAGCAGGTCCTGGCGCACCTGGTGGAGAACGCGCTCGTGCACGGGGCGGAGCCGGTCCGATGCGAGGTGCTGCGCGGCACCGCGACGGTCGAGATCGTCGTTCGCGACCACGGCACGGGTCTGGCGACCGATCGGATCGAGGCCGCCTTCTCGGAGGTGCACGCCGTACGAGACCTCCCGCGCGGCCGCGCCCGGGGCCGGCCTTCGAGCGCGGGTCTGTCGCTGGCCCGCGGCCTCATCGAGGCAATGGGTGGCCGCCTCGAGTACCAGGCTGCAGACGAGGGCGGGGCCTGCTTCGTGGTCACGCTTCCACGCTGAGACGCGGCCGCGCCGAGTGCCGGGCGCGCCGTTCAGGTACCGGCTGCATCCGCCGCGTCGAGGGCGCGCACCGCGGCATCGAGCATGCGCGCCGTGCATCCGGCGAGCTCGACGGGCGGGACCGCCTCGGACACCAGCAGTTCGGCCAAAGCCCTGAAGGCCTCGGCGGCAGGGCCCTCACCGAGAGCGATGGGGGTGCCTTCGTCGCCCCCGGCGGCGACCGCAGGCTCGATCGGGATCTGCGCCAGGAGCGGCACACCGGCTTCGGCCGCGAGATGCGCCCCACCGCCGCTACCGAACAGCGGATAGGACCTGCCGTGGTCGCACTCGAAGGCGGTCATGTTCTCGACCACCCCGGCGACGCGTAGGTAGTTCTTGCGGGCCATGCCCACGGCCCGCACCGCCACCTTCTGCGCGGCCGTGGCCGGGGTGGTCACCACCAGCACCTCGGCTCGCGGCACGAGCTTGGCCACCCCCATCTGCACGTCACCGGTCCCGGGCGGCATGTCGACGAACAGGTAGTCGAGGTCGTCGCCCCACTCCACGTCCTGGAGGAAGTGCTGAACGCCGCGGTTCAGCATGAGTCCGCGCCACATCAGCGCCGTCTCCTCGTCATCGACGAGCAGGCCCATCGAGACCACCCGGAGCACGCCGTCGCCGACGGGGCGCTCCACCGGCAGGATCCGGGCACGACCGTCCTGCTCTCGACCGGCGAGCCGGCCCGACACCCCGAGCATGCGAGGCACCGAGAAGCCCCAGATGTCGGCGTCGAGCACCCCGACGGTGAGGCCCCGCCGGGCGCAGGCGGCGGCGAGGTTGACCGTTACCGAGGACTTGCCGACCCCACCCTTGCCGGATGCGACCAGGACCACCCGAGTCGTGGGAGCGAGCGACGTGGCCTCGACACGTTGGGCGATGTTCCACCGAGCGCGGTCCATCGCGAAGGCACGCTCCGACTCGGTCATCTCGGCCCACGCGATGCGGACTGACAGCACCCCCGGCAGGGAGGAGACCCGAACCCGGATGTCGCGCTGGAGCTGCGCTCGCAAGGGGCACCCAGCCGTGGTCAGGGCGACGGTCACCTCGACCTCGCCCGAGGGCGCGACCGTCACGTTCCGGATCATCCCGAGGTCAACGACGTCACTGCCCAGCTCGGGGTCGACGACGCCCCGCAGGGCGCCGAACACGTCGTCGGGGCGGGGAGGGGCCGCAAGCTCGGGCACGCCACGGATTCTACCGGTCGACGCCGTGTAAACTCGATTGCGGTGACCGATACCGTACCGGGCCCGAACGGGGCCTCCGGCGTCCCCACGGGGCCGTCGCGCCTGGCTCTGCTCAAGGCGCTGGGCGACAACTCCCGCTACGCGATCTACCTCGAGCTGGCGCGCGCCCCGGCGCCGCGTGCCACAGCCGACATCGCCGAGTCGCTGGGACTGCACCCCAACACCGTGCGTCCGCACCTTGAGCGAATGCGCGAGCTGGGGCTCTTGGAGGTGACCATCGACGCCCGTGGCGCGGTGGGACGGCCTCAGCACCGCTACTCGCTGGCCGCAACTGCGCCCGCGCTGGGCCTCGAGCCGCCGGCATTCCCCGTCCTGGCCCGAATGCTGCTGCGGCTCGCTGCCGACGCCGCGATCCCGGCGGGCGACGCCCGAGAGACCGGGCGAGACCAGGGCCGTCACGACGCAGGAGAGGTCGAGCCAAGTTCGACCTGGGACCACGCCCTGCTGGCCGAGCTCGACCTGCTCGGGTTCGATCCGGCCGGGGTGCACGATGATGCGGGAATCACCGTGGCGTTCACACGCTGCCCGTTCCGTGAGCTCGCCGAGACCGCGCCCGACCTGGTGTGCAGCCTGCACCGCGGCCTCGTCGAGGGCTTCGTGGAGGGGCGCGGCGATGCTGCGGTCGTCTCGTTCTGTGACATCGGTGCCCGTACCCCTTGCCAGGTCGAGGTGGCGGCCCGTACCCGGTAGGCTCGTCGTGCCGGCCCAGGCCACCCGGAGGATCCCAATGATCACCCTCACCGACAACGCAACGGACAAGGTTCGTGCCCTCATGGACGCCGAGGGCGAAGCCGAGGCGCTAGCTCTGCGGGTCGCAGTACGTCCCGGCGGATGCTCGGGTTACAGCTATGAGATGTTCTTCGACACCGACGTCACCGTCGACGACCTCGCCAGCGACCAGGGCGGGGTCAAGGTCGTGGTCGACCCCTCCAGCGCCGTTCTGCTCGAGGGCGCCACCCTCGACTACAAGGACGGGCTCCAGGGCGCCGGGTTCTCCATCGACAACCCGAACGCCCAGCGCAGCTGCGGCTGCGGCCAGTCCTTCAGCTGACCGGCGCTACCACGGGTTGCGGATCCCTCCGCCAGAAGCAGAGGGTTCGCGCGTAGCAGCAGAGCCGACGTGCAGAGCGCCTGGACCGACCGGCGGCAGCCTCCCGCACCGGGCGCTACCGCGGTGAGGTCGACCCCGACCGTGGTTGCGCTGGACGGGATTCCGTTGACGCCGGCGACCTTGGCCGTTCGGGTGCCGTAGGCGCCCCTCCGCCCACCAGCTGCGAACCGGCGGGATCGACCGGCGCGGTGACCACCACGGCCGCCAGCGGCCGAGCAGCGCGCACCGCTTCCGCTCTCGGGCTCACCCCGGGGGCCAGCACGACCGGCCGTGCCGCCCACGCAGCGAGCTCGTCCACGGCACGTCGCTGTATCGGCTGAGGGCCGGCACTCCCTATCGCCGCCCACGCCGCGTTCCAACGCAGCGCGAGCGTCTCCAGGAGGACCCACGTCGCCCTGACCGCGGGCGTCTTGGACGCCGTCAGGCGAGCATCGCCGTACTGCGGATCCCACATCCCCAAAGTCTCCTCGGCACGGGCTGGATCGGCGTCGGGACCAGCCAGCGCTCGCCAGGCTCGCTCGGCGGCGTCGACCCTCTGACGAGCCGCCTCGACCGTCATGACCGTGCCGGTCGCGACGTCTTCACCGGCTCCGAGGCTCCCGGTCGCTGCCTCGCCGGCATCGGCACCGGCATCGCCAGCGTCGGAGTCGAGGGCCGGCCTCGCTGGCTCCGCCGTTCCCGAGGCTGGGTCGGTGGGGCGCAAGAGACGCATCACCACGGAGCACGCGACCAGCACCGGAAGCAGCGCCAACCACAGCGGCACCGAGCCCCATGCCGCGCCGAGCAGACCGACGGCTCCCACCGCGACGATCGGCCCTAGCGAGATGAGCCAGAGGCGACGGCCCGCCGCCGGAGCCCCGCGGTCCTGACCCTCCGGAAGGCGGCTGTGGCGTGGGCCGCCGAGGTGGCCAGACGAAGTGACTTCGACCCCGGACCCGGACCAGGGCTCGTCGCCCGCCCGCTCGCCACTCGCCGTCTCGTTCGTGATCCCCGCGGCGGAGGCCGACTCCGCGCGTGGCGCCACCGTGGACGGGGCGGCAGCGCCCGGGGTGACGGCGTCGAGCGCGGCGTCGAGCTCTGCGCGAGCCGACAGGACCTCCTCGGAGGCTCGGAGCAGGGCAGCGGCCCGCGGGCTCGGCCGCGCCTCGGGACCTGCGCTGCGCTGCAGGATCGCGTCCGCCGCACGTTGGCGAGTGAGGATCGCCACCCGCTGGGCTGACTCACCCGCCGCGGCCAGCGCGAGCAGCTCGTCGATCTGGCGAACCGACACCGTGGGCTGGGCCAGGAGCCGGCCGAGCTCGGCGTCGTCGTGCACGCAGGTCCCACCGAGCTCGGCGGCGAGGCGGTCCGGATCGGCACCAGGTCGCTGATGGAGGCCGGCCAGCAGGGTCAACGGTCGGGCCGACCGGGCTTCATGAGCCGGTCAGCGCATCCAGGGCGGCGGTGAGCTCCGCGGTGTCGTAGATGCTGTCGAGGCGGTCTGCGACCGTCCCGCCGGCGTCGACGAGGAAGAGCGACGGCTCGAAGAACAAACCGAGGTCGGTAACCGCATCGGCGTAGGCGTCGGGATCGTCGATGCCTTGCTCGGGACGCCGGTAGACCTCGGCGTGCACGAGCGACAGCCGCTGCGCGTAACGGTCGGCGACACCGAGGAGGAGGTCGAGCACAGGCCCGCAGATCGCCACTTGGCAGAACGCCGGTGTGGCCACCAACACGGCCATCGGCCGCCCGGCGCCGAGCAAGTCGCTCACCGTGCGGTCGTGCAGAGGGCATGGCGGCTCGCGGGTGCACATGGGGTCGACACCACGGGGGTCGGCCACCGTGGGCGTGACCAGGGCCGGCATGGCGTCTCCCCGCCCCACCACCTCGACCTGATCGGGCTGGAACACCTGGAACGACATCTCGGCAGTCCGTCCCTCGATCTGTGCCCGCGCCGTGTAGGTGCCGGCCTCGTCGAGGGTGAACTCGAGGGGGTAGTAGGCGCGCGGCAGATCCTGGGAGTGGCGCGACACCGAGATGGGCGAACCCACCGTCCGGTCGTCGCCATCGACGATCGTGACCTCGAGGGCATCGGGCGTACGGGACGCGGGCAAGAGCGCCTCGCGATCACCGACCCCGAACGGGAGCCTTCCCGGTACGCCTGCGGCGAACACGGCTCCGCCCCCGACGAACTGGAACAGGGCCAGGTCAGCGGCAGGATCTCCCGATGACGCCGGGCTCGGAACCCCCGAGACGTCGTCACCCTCGCCGCCGTCGCCGCACGCGGCGAGCACGGTCGCGCCCAGGCCGGCCATGCCGAGTCCCAGGAGCCGGCGACGGGTGAGACGCACCGCTGGGGCCACCCGTCGAACCTATCCTGCCGGCGTGCCCCCCCGAGGTCATCCCGTCGAGTTCACCCTCGACGGCGATGTCCTGTCCCTGGACGACGACGGCGGGTCTCTGCTGGACACCTTGCGCGAGAGGCTCGGCCGGCGCAGCGTCAAGGACGGGTGCAGCCCGCAGGGTCAGTGCGGCTGCTGCACGGTGCTCGTCGACGGCGCACCGAGGGTCGCCTGCGTCACGCCGCTTCGGCGGGTGCAGGGTCGCCAGGTGACCACCGTCGACGGCTTGGACCCGGACCGCCGGGCCGCACTGGTCGACGCGTTCGACGCCACCGGCGCCAGCCAGTGCGGCTTCTGCACGCCCGGAATCCTCTGCCGACTCGCCGCGCTCGACCCCCGGGCCGGGCGGGACGCCGTGGAGCTGGCGCTGAAGGCCCACCTGTGCCGCTGCACCGGATGGCGGACGATCCTCGACGCCTGGACCGCGGCCACGCCCCAAACCACCGTGGCGGACCCTGCCCCTCGCCGAGCCCCGAGGGACCGTGCCGCAGCGGCGCGCCGGGCGACCATCGAGGGGGCGCGCCCCAGATCGTGGGCCCCGACGCCGTGTTGGGCCGCGCCGGGTTCGCAGCCGACACCGCGCCCCACGACGCCCTGGTCGCGGTTCCCGACGCCGGTGGCGGCTGGGCGGTGGCCGAGACCCTCGCCGAGGCCAGGGCGCGCGCCGGCACCGTCGGGGGCAGGCGCAGCGGCTCGGCCGTGCGCCCGCCGCTGGCCCTGCCCGCTGGGAACTGGGCTGCGACGCTTCGCACCTCGTGGGTCGAGCCCGCCTACCTGGAGCTCGACGCATCGTGGTGCCGCCCCGGCGGCGAGCCGGCCCGCCCGCTCGCCAACGGCGGCGCCTTCGGGAGCAAGCTCGACGGCCGTGTGGCTCGCGCCGCACGCGAGCTGGCCGACCAGCACGGCAGGGCGGTGCGAGTCGTGTTGCGGCGCGAGGACGTGGCAGCCAGCGGCCCCAAGCGGCCACCGGTGGCCGGGGGAGCGCTGCCCGACGGAACCGGGATCCTGCGGATCGTGCGCACTCCGGGGATCGCCGAGCGGATCGCGGCGGTGGCACCCGGGTTGCGGGTCGAGCAGGTCGACCACCCGGGGCCGCCGACGTCGGCGGCGATGCGCGCCGCGGGGTGGGCCGAGGCGGTGGTGCTGAACGCAGGAGCGGCGGGCTCCGCAGGCATGGTCACCGAACCGGGCCAGGGCTCCGCGCGGGCCCGTTTCGCGGATGACGGCACGGTCGTGGTGACGGTCTGGCCCGGCGAGGTGCTCGACGAGGTCGCGGTGCGCTCCTATGTCACCGGCGCTGCGCACATGGCGCTGTCGTGGATGTCCGGGGAGGGCCTCGCCGTCGACGAGCACGGGTTCGTCGGCGATCTCACGGTGCGCTCGTTCGGCGTGCTGGGAGCGGCTGCTACGCCCCCCGTCGAGGTGGAGGTGGCCGACGACGCCGGTCCGGCGCGACGCTGCTCGGACGCAGCGATGGTGGCTGTCGCAGCCGTGGCCTGGCTGCGCACCGGCTGCCCTACGGACTGGCCGACGGGAAGCTCGGTGGCGGTGATCCTGCCCGAGCCCGTCGAGTCGACCACACTGGTGCCATGGTGACCGTCGCCGGCCCGTACCGGCCGATAGTGCGAGCGGGGGCCTGGCTGGTGACAGCCGGGCAGATCGGTGTCGTCGACGGCCGCCTCGTCGACGGAGGCCTCGAGGCCGAGCTGCGCCAGGCGGTGGCCAACCTGGAGGCGCTGCTGCGCACCGAGGGCGCCACGCTGGCCGACGTGGTCAAGACCACCGTGTTCCTGCGTCACCTCGGGGGCGAGTACGACCGCATGAACGAGGTCTACGCGGAGGTCTTCGGCGATCACCGCCCGGCGCGCTCCGCTGTCGGGGTGGCCGAGCTACCGCTGGGGGCCCTGGTCGAGGTGGAGGCGTGGGCCCACCGCGAGGCAGGATGACGCGATGGCCGGAGCGATCGTCCTCGTCGTGATCCTCGTGGTTGTGATGCCCGTCGCCGTGGCCATGTCGGGCGCCCTGGCAGCGGGCCTCCTGGGCACGGCGCTGCGCGACAACGGCGAAGCCCTGCACGAGGGCAGCGAGCTGGTCGAGCTCAACCGCTGAGCAGCCCCTGGGGCCGGCGCGCAATCAGGCCCTCGGTTCAGGCGGCCCAGCGGGACTGGCCGAAGCGGTAGCCCACCGAGCGCACGGTCTGGATCAGGCCCGCGTGCTCCTCGCCGAGCTTGGCCCGGAGTCGCCGGACGTGCACGTCGACGGTACGGGCTCCTCCGTAGTACTCGTAGCCCCACACCCGGCTGAGCAGCGTCTCGCGGGTGAAGACCTTGCCGGGATGCGCGGCCAGGAACTTCAACAGCTCGTACTCCATGTAGGTCAGGTCGAGCGGCTTGCCGGCGATGGCTGCCTGGTAGGTCTCGAGGTTGAGCACCAGATCGCCGTACTCGACCAGCTCAGGCCGTGCCCCCCGACCCGTGCGCCAGAACAGGTGCTTCAGTCGGGCCTCGAGCTCACGGGGCTGGAAGGGCCACAGGCAGAAGTCGTCGTAGAGGTCCTCGCGCAGCTCGAGCTCGGCCAGCTGGCCGCCGTGAACCAACAGGAGCACCGGTTCGAGCGGCACATCGCGCTTTCGCAGGTACCGGCTCAGGGCGAACGCGGGCTCGGGCTCGATGGCGGCGACGACGACCGCTCCGCTCCAGCCGTCCTGGGGCTCGGCGGCTCCGGCCGCGGTCTCCGTGCCGGCCGCCTTCCAGGGGTAGCCGGCGAGATCGAGGGCCTGAGCAAGTTCGGGTGGAGCGGGATCCGGGTGGATCAGCAGCGGTTCGGATGGCACGGTCGGGTGACTTGTCAGAGACGGGTGAGGTACCGGTCGAGCTCGAACTGGCTGACCTGGGTCTTGTACTCGAGCCATTCGGCCCGCTTGTTGCGAATGAACCACTCGAACACGTGCTCGCCGAGCGCCTGAGCCACGAGCTCGGATTCCTCCATGAGGTCGAGAGCGTCCGAGAGCGAGCCAGGCAGCACAGAGATGCCCTCGGCCCGGCGCTGCTGTTCGGTCAGGGCGTACAGGTTCACCGCCGTCTCCTCGGGGAGGTCATAGGCCTCCTCGACGCCCTTGAGGCCGGCGGCCAGCACGACCGAGAAGGCCAGGTAGGGGTTGCACGCGGGGTCGGGGGCACGGAACTCGAGGCGAGCCGACTCGGCCTTGCCCGCCTTGATCGGCGGGACGTTGATGACCACGGAGCGGTTGTTGCGCGCCCAGGCCACGTAGGTGGGGGCCTCGTAGCCCACGACGAGGCGCTTGTAGGAGTTCACCCACTGGTTGGTGACAGCCGCGATCTCGGGCGCGTGGTGCAACAGGCCGGCGATGAACCCGCGGGACACCTTCGACATCGTCCGAGGGTCTCCTGGATCGTAGAAGGCGTTCGTGTCGCCCTCGAAGAGAGAGAAGTGGGTGTGCATGCCCGAGCCCTGCACCCCGGCAAGGGGCTTGGGCATGAACGTGGCGTGCACCCCCGCTTCGAGCGCGACCTCGCGCACGACCAACCGGAAGGTCATCACGTTGTCCGCCATCGTGAGGGCGTCGGTGTACCGCAGGTCGATCTCGTGCTGGCTGGGCCCATCCTCGTGGTGGCTGTACTCGACCGGGATCCCCATCGCCTCGAGCGTGTGGATGGTCCGCTGGCGCAGGTCGGACGCCACGTCCGCCGTGGTCAGGTCGAAGTACGACGCCTGGTCGAGGGGCTCTGGAGGCCTCGACGGGTCGCCGTCGGCGAAGTAGTAGAACTCCATCTCCGGCGCGGCGTAGAAGCTGAACCCACGCTCCCGGGCCCGGTCCAGGTTGCGCCGCAGCACCTGGCGGGGATCGCCCTCGAAGGGCGAGCCGTCGATGTTCACGATGTCGCAGAACATGCGGGCCGAGGTCCCGTAGCTGTCCGCCCAGGGCAGCAGCTCGAAGCTGTTGGGGTCGGGGCGTGCCAGCACGTCGGACTCCTGCACCCGACTGAAGCCGTCGATCGCCGAACCGTCGAAGCGCATCCCTTCGGCAAACGCGTTCTCGAGCTCCGCGGGCGAGATGGCGAAGGACTTCAACTGCCCGAGCACGTCGGTGAACCACAGCCGGATGAGGCGCACACCCCTCTCCTCGACGGTCCGCAGCACGTAGTCCCGCTGGCGCTCCATCGTGGCATCATGACAGCGGTCGGGCCTCGGCGGTAGCCTGACTCGGCGGTTCACACAGCGTTCACGTTTGAGAAAACGCGGGGAAACGGCCTGCTGGAAGCGTGCGCCGGCGGTAGCCGCGCCCCTCCGAACGCGGGGTCGCTGCCGGACCATCTGCGAACGTGCGCCGAGGAGACCCACCAGTCGTGATCAAGGCCGAGTACATCTGGATCGACGGCACCGAGCCCACGCCGAAGCTGCGCTCGAAGACCAAGATCATCAAGGACCCGAGTCCTCTGCCCATCTGGGGCTTCGACGGCTCGTCCACGAACCAGGCGCCGGGCGATCAGTCCGACTGCGTGCTCCAGCCGGTGTTCAGCTGCCCGGATCCCCTCCGCGGCGGCGACCACTTGTTGGTGCTGTGCGAGGTCCTGAACATCGACATGTCGCCGCACCCGTCCAACACCAGGGCCGCCTGCGTCGAGATGGCCGACCGGTTCAAGGATCAGGAGTCGATGTTCGGCATCGAGCAGGAGTACACGTTCTTCAAGGACGGGCGCCCCCATGGCTTCCCCATCGGCGGCTTCCCCGCACCCCAGGGCGGCTACTACTGCGGCGTGGGCGCCGACGAGGTCTTCGGCCGGGACATCGCCGAGGCCCACCTCGACGCCTGCCTGGCGGCCGGGTTGAACCTGTCGGGCATCAACGCCGAGGTGATGCCCGGCCAGTGGGAGTTCCAGGTCGGCCCGGTCGGCGCACCCCAGGTGGCCGACGAGCTGTGGCTCGCGCGCTGGCTGCTGTACCGCATAGCGGAGGACTACGGCGTGTCCGCCACCCTCGACCCCAAGCCGGTCAAGGGTGACTGGAACGGGGCCGGCGCTCACACGAACTTCTCGACCAAGGCGATGCGCGAGTCCTACGAGCCGATCCTGGCCGCTTGCGAGGCCCTCGGCACCCGCGCCGAGCTGCACGTCGAGAACTACGGCCCGGGCATCGAGCAGCGCCTCACTGGCCTGCACGAGACGGCCCCATGGAACGAGTACTCCTACGGCGTGTCCAACCGGGGCGCTTCGGTACGGATCCCGTGGCAGGTCGAGGTCGACCAGAAGGGCTACATCGAGGACCGGCGGCCCAACGCCAACTGCGACCCGTACGTGACGACCCGCTTGATCATCGAGACGATCTGCACCCAGCTGGCCTGACAGCCCGCTGCGGATCCAGTCCAGGCAGCTAAGTTGCACCGCGGCCCCCGGCCGGGGTGCAACCGCTCCCCCTCACGGAGGCTCACGTGCAGGAACGCACTCCCCCCGAAGTTCTCGAGCTGGTCGGCTCCGACGGCATCGAGTTCGTCGACATCCGCTTCTGCGACCTGCCCGGCGTGATGCAGCACGTCACCATCCCTGCGGACGTGCTCGACGAGGGCCAGTTCGAGGACGGGCACGCGTTCGACGGCTCATCGGTGCGCGGGTTCCAGGAGATCCAAGAATCCGACATGGTCCTGGTGCTCGATCCGAACACCGCCTACGTCGATCCCTTCCGGGCACGGCGGACCCTGGTCATCCACGCCTTCGTGGCCGACCCGATCACCGGTGAGCGCTACACCAGGGACCCCCGCTACGTGGCGCAGAAGGCCCAGGAGCACCTGTTCTCGACCGGGATCGGCGACACCGCCTACTTCGGCCCAGAGCCCGAGTTCTTCGTCTTCGACGATGTGCGGTTCGAGACGCGGCCGAACTCGAGCTTCTACCGTGTCGACTCCGTCGAGGGCCAGTGGAACACCGGCGCCGACGAGGGCCCGAACCTGGGCTACAAGCCCAGGACGAAGGAGGGCTACTTCCCGGCCCCTCCCATGGACCACTACCAGGACCTGCGCTCGGAGATGGCCGCGACCCTGCACCAGGTGGGCATCCCGACCGAGCTGCACCACCACGAGGTGGCATCGGGCGGGCAGGGCGAGATCGGGATGCGCTTCGACACGTTGCTGTCGATGGCCGACAAGCTGATGACGTTCAAGTACGTGCTCAAGAACGTCGCCTGGGCGGCGGGCAAGAGCCTCACGTTCATGCCCAAGCCGATCTTCGAGGACAATGGGTCGGGCATGCACACACACCAATCGCTGTGGAAGGGAGGCGAACCTCTCTTCTACGACGAGTCTGGCTACGCGGGCCTGTCAGACCTCGCCCGCTGGTACATCGGCGGTCTGCTGCACCACGCACATGCCGTGATCGCGTTCACAAACCCGACCACCAACAGCTTCAAGCGACTCGTGCCGGGCTACGAGGCGCCCGTGAACCTCGTGTACAGCTCGCGCAACCGCTCCGCCGCCTGCCGTATCCCGGTGGGGCAGCGCTCGCCCAAGGCAAAGCGGGTCGAGTTCCGGTGCCCGGACTCCACGTCGAACCCCTACCTGGCCTTCTCCGCGATGCTGCTCGCCGGGCTCGACGGGATCCAGAACCGGATCGAACCCCCCACCCCGGTCGACAAGGATCTCTACGATCTGCCGCCCGAGGAGCTCGCCCAGGTACCCCAGGTGCCTGGCTCGCTCGAGGCGGCCCTGGACGCGCTGGAGGCCGACAACGACTTCCTCCGGGCCGGTGGAGTGTTCACCGACGACCTCATCGAGACCTGGGTCGGCTACAAGCGCAGCCATGAGGTGGACGCTCTGCGCCTGCGCCCACACCCCTACGAGTTCACCCTCTACTACGACATCTAGGGCCCGGCCCCTTCAACGCGCTTCGTGAGCCCGGCGACCCATCGCGCGTGAGACGACAGGGCCGAGCGACGCACCACGGGATCAGCTCAACGGCTGATCAGCGCGTTCCGAACCCCGGAACCCGCGGTCCCACCTGGGCTTGCGCGGCCTACGGTCCGCCGCGGGATCCGCATCGGCGACCATCGTCCACGCCCGCACGGCACGGACGATGGTCGTTCGCACGCACCGCAGGAGGACCGATGGAGTACGTGGAGCTAGGACGCACAGGGATGAGCGTGTCGCGGCTCGCGCTTGGCACAGCGGTGTTCGGTCTCGCTCCGGCAGAGGAGGACTGCGACGCAGTCGTTCATGCCGCGCTCGACGCGGGGATCAACCTGTTCGACTGCGCGAACACCTATGGGAACCGGCCCGCGTTCGACCGCGAGGGTCTGCCGCCGGCTGCGCAGCGCCGCCACGCCGAAGAGCTTCTCGGCAAGGCCTTGGCCGGCCGCCGCGACGAGGTGATCCTGTGCACCAAGGTCTCCGAGCCTGTGGGTGAGGGTCCCAACGACAGCGGGCTCAGCCGCTACCACATCATGCGCGAGGTCGAACGCAGCTTGCGCCGCCTCGGCACCGACCACATCGACGTGTACCACCTCCACCACCCCGACGACCGGACCGGCATCGAAGAGACCCTACGCGCGACGGACGACCTCGTGCGCCAGGGCAAGGTCCGCTATGTCGGACTGTCGACCTACGCCGGCTGGCAGATGACCCAGGCGGTCATGACCGCCGACCGGTACGGCCTCGCCCGCCCGGTGCTCAACCAGTACGTGTACAACCTGATCAACCGCGGCGTCGAGGCGGAGATCGTGCCGGCGGCCGCTGAGCTCGGGCTGAGCCTCACCTGCTTCAGCCCGCTCGCCGGCGGCGCACTCGCCGGCGGGGAGGTGGTCGGCCGGCCCTACAGCGGGCTGCGCCGCTGGGGGGTGCCGATCGAGTACCGGGCCGAGGAGACGCAGGCCGCGGCAGACCTCGAGGCACGCGCCCGAGAGTGGGGGTACGCGCCAGCCCACCTGGCGCTGCACTGGCTGCTCGCGCGCCCGGTCCTGGCCAGCGCCGTGATCGGCCCGGAGTCGCCCGCCGAGCTCGCCCAGAACCTCGGCGTGTTCTCGGTACAGCTCGACGCGGACCAGGAAGCGACTCTGGACCAGATCGGCCGCGACGTGGCGCCTTTCCCCTTCTAGGCGACCCGCCGGCCTGCTCGGCGACGAGGAACCGACCTCGCCCGGCCGTCGCGTCCCTAGGGCCGGGCCCCGCCACCTTCGACGGCACCAGGCAGCGACGAGGCCGCGTCGGCGGTCACCTCCGGACCCGGCGCTCCACCACGAGACTGTCCCCCGACCCGGGCCGAGCGCCCCCCGGCACCGCCTGGACCGGCACCGTCACGGGCGCCCAGCAGGGTGCGCATGGTGCGCCGGGGACCCACCTGTCCGGTGCTCGCGCTGACGCTGGTTGGGCGCTTGAGCATCCCGGCCAGCCCATCCCAGCGGGTCATCATCAGGTAGATGATGGCGAGTCCGGCGATGATGTCCGACGTCGTCGTGTCGCCGTTGCTCGACAGATCGAGGGCTTCGGGAAGCCCCAGCAGCAGCAGCGGACCGATCAGGGGGCCCACGAGGGCGCCGGTGCCGCCGACGGTCGCGTAGAGCAGCACGGTCAGCGACAACGACAGGCCGAAGGTGGCGGGGCCCGTGATCGACACGAGCAGGATCATGGCGACACCGGCAAGAGCCGCGATGGAACCCGAAACGGCGAACGCAGTCAGGCGGGACCGGACGGGATGCCGGAACGTCCGCTTTGGGACAGCCCGGCCGGCGTGGTCCCGGTTGGCGGCCCGGCGTCGGACGGGCAAGCTTCGGCCACCGATACCCGCGGAGGTGCCCGATGTCCGACCTCGCTCACTTGCTCGCCCAGGAGGCGAACACCTTCTCGGCCCGCGTGCACGCCGTGAGTCCGACGCAGTGGGGCGACCCAACGCCGTGCTCGGACTGGGATGTGCGAGCCCTGCTGAACCACGTGACCGCCGAGCACCTGTGGGCCCCGCACCTGCTCGACGGGCAGACCCTCGCCGAGGTCGGCGGGCGCTACGACGGAGACGTGCTCGGCTCCGACCCCGTCGCTGCGTGGGACTCTGCCGCTGCTGCTTCCCTTCAGGCATTCAGCGCCCCGGCGGCGCTCGAACGCACCGTGCACCTCTCGTTCGGCGACGCTCCTGGCACCGAATACGCGACCCAGATGCTGACCGACCTGGCAGTCCACGGGTGGGACCTGGCCACAGCCACAGGCCAGGCGGCCACGATCGCAGCCCAGGTGGCCGAGCTGCTGTGGTCTGTGTGGTCGCCACGTCGCGACCTGATCTCCGGCAGCGGAGTGTTCGGCAAAGAGGTCGTTGTCGATCCCGGCTCGCCCCCGGCGGACCGTCTCCTGGGGCTACTGGGGCGCGTTCCGGCGACGGGTTGAGCGGAGCCCGGGTTCCGACCGCCGAGGTGACGTCAGCGGCGGAGAAGGCTGCCGTCTGCGCCCAGGCAACCCGCCGGTGCCGTGGTGGCGTCGGGTCCCCCGGGGGGGCACGGTGCCAGCGTCACCGCAGGCGGGCGGGTGACGCTGGCACCGTCCTCGGGTAGGCCGGGGTCCTGCTCGGAGCCGCAGCCGGCACCTACGAGCAGCGCGAACAGCACCCCCGCTGCCACGACCCGACGGTGACGACCCCGAGGCAGCGCGCTCGCAACCGCTGTCGAGGAAGCGTGCGGCGACGAGTGGCCACTGGACGCGACAGCCATCACGCCAGGTCTAGCCCTCTCGGCTGGTAGAAGCGGCGCTCGACGACCCGGCGGGCCCGGCGCGTGACCCGGCGGTACTCCTCGCGCAAGCCCGAGGGGGTGGTCCCCAGCGAGCGGGACAGCGGTACCAGTCGGTCGGCGCGAGTAGGCAGCGCGTCACCCGGTCCCGCGACCAGGAAGAGGCGATTACGGGTCTGCTCGCAGAACCGGTGCGCCTCGGCGAGGGCGTGCCCCTCCGCCTGGTCCAGGTGTCCGAGGTCCGTAAGCCGCCCCAGCGCAGCGATGGTCGACGTGCCCGGAACCTGGTGCACGAGTTGCAGCAGCTGCACGGTGAACTCGACGTCGACGAGCGCTCCCGGCCCGAGCTTGAGGTGGAACTCGGGATCTTCGTTCGCAGGGAGTCGTTCGCGCTGGACCCTTGCCTTCATCCGGCGGATCTCCCGCTGAGCCGTCTCGCTCAGGGGCTCATCGAGCACCGATGCGCCGATTCGACCCATCAGGGCATCGCCCAGCGCCCGGTCGCCGGCCACGACCCTGGCCCGCAGGTAGGCTTGGCGCTCCCAGGTCTGGGCCCAGCGCTCCAGGTACTCGTACCAGGCTTGGAGGCTGCGTGACAGGGGGCCGTCCTTGCCTTCGGGTCGCAGTCCGTAGTCGATCGACCAGATCCGGCCGGCGGGCGTCGCCCCGCCCACGAAGCGCAGCAGGGCACCAGCGACCCGTTCCGCCTCCGCAGCCGGACCGGCTCCGATGCCGTCGTGCACGATGACCAGGTCCAGGTCGCTGGCGTAACCGAGCTCTGACCCGCCCAGGCGCCCGAGTGCGACCACCGCCAAGGGCACGGCGGGGGCGAGCGACTCCAAGGAGACCTGCACGGTCGCCTCGGCCACAGCGGCGAGGTCGGAGCCGACCGACCGAACGTCGTCGTGGCCGAGCACGTCGCGCGCCGCGATGCCCAGCAGTTGCCTACGCGTCCAACGTCGCAGGCCACGCTGGCGCTCCTCGAGGTCAGTGCGCCACGAGACGGCGGTTCGCGCCGACTCGACCAGCTCGGGCGGGGGCCGGGTCCGCAGCAGCGACGGGTCGGCCAGGCGCTCTATGCAATCCGGGTTCGCCTCGAGGATCTCCCCGAGCAACCGGCTGGTGCCGAGCATGCGCGCCAACTGGCGCGCCGCCTCCGGCGAGTCACGGAAGGCCGAAGCGAGCTCCATGCTCCGCTGCTCGCCGGTGGCGAGCCGGCGCAGCCCCAGCAGACCCTGGTCGGGGTCGGGTGAGCCCGACAACCAGTCGAGCAGCAACGGCAGCAGTTGCTGCATCATCCGACTCGAGCGGTTGAGGCCCCGCGTCAGGTCCGAAACGGCCTCACGGGTTCGGGCGACGTCGTGGAAGCCGAAGGCGCTGAGCCGCTCGGCGGCCGCCTCGGGTGTGAGCGTCCCCGCCCCGGCGAACGCCGCGAGCAGAGGTCGGAACCAGACCCGCTCGTGCGCCGTGCGCACCCGCGCCCGCACGGCCGCGAGGTCCGAGTCGAAGTGGGCGGTGGCGCCCTGACGAGGGTCGCCCCGGTAGCCCAGCACGCGAGCTACGCGGCGGCGCTCGGCCCGCTCGACAGGCACGGCATGGGTCTGTTGCTCGTCACGCAGCTGCAGGACGTGCTCGACGCGACGTAGCCACCTGTAGCCGTCGGCCAGGTGGCGCGCATCTGCCGAGTCGACGTAGCCGCCCGTTGCGAGCGCCTCGAGCGCTCGCAACGTCGCCCTCCGGCGCAGCGCGGCATCGGCAGGGCCGTGCACGAGCTGGAGCAGCTGCACCGCGAACTCCACGTCGCGGATCCCCCCCGGGCCCCGCTTGATCTCGCGCTCGGTCATCCGGCGACGGCGCACCTCCGCTTCCGCGCGCGCCTTGAGATCCCGCACCTGGCGCAAGGCCTCGGCATCGAAGGGCCGGCCCCAGACCACCCGGGCGGAAGCCGACATCCACTGCCTGCCGAGCACCTCGGACCCGGCCACGGGCCCCGCCTTGATGAGTGCCTGGCGCTCCCAGGGTTCGGCCCAGCGGTCCCAGTACGCCTCGTAGGACGACAAGGTGCGCACCAGTGGGCCGTCACGCCCCTCGGGCCGCAGGGTCGTGTCCACCCGCAGAGCGCGCCCGGCCAACTCCACGACCCGCCGCCCCACCCTGGCCGCAGCGACCGGGTCGCCCTCCGAGACGAACACGATGTCGACGTCGCTCGCGTAGTTCAGCTCCCTGGCACCGAGCTTGCCCAAGGCGATCACGGCGAGGTCCGGACCAGCGGTGTCACCCAGCGCAGCGCGCAGGGCAGCCTCGAGCACCAGCGACGCCGCGTCGGAGAGCGACTCGGTCACGACCTCGAGGCTCTCCCCGCCCTGCAGGTCGACGCTGGCGATGCGCAACAGCTCTCTGTGCCGCCAGGCGATCACCTCGTCGAGCCCGCTGTCCCCGGCGAGGGGCTCACGCCGATCGGGCTGGGCGAGCACGTCGATCGCCCGGGGGTCGGCGAGCACGAGCCGGGTCAGGCTCCGGCTCGCAGCCATCACCCCTACGACGCGGGCGGCCAGGGCGGTGTCGGCGACCAACCGCTCGACTGCGTCCGGCGCCTCCGCCAGCGACGCCAGCGCGGCACGTACCCGTTCGGGGGCGGGGCAACGATCGACCAGCGAGGCCAACG
Organism: uncultured Microthrixaceae bacterium; assembly: GCA_963703565.1. GTDB lineage: Bacteria > Actinomycetota > Acidimicrobiia > Acidimicrobiales > VFJN01 > CAVPEW01. The sequence goes on from CAVPEW010000075.1 coordinate 51,436, forward strand.
CAGCGGGGCCAGCCATGGTCGGGAGTCTCGCGTGCCGCTCTACGATCCCGACGTGGCGACCCTGCGCGTGGCCCTGTGCCAGCTCGACACCGTGGTGGGAGATCTCGACGGGAACGTCGATCGGATCCTGGCCGCCTACCAGGAGGCCGAGAGGGCATCGGCCGACGTAGCCGTGTTCCCGGAGCTGGCTGTGACGGGGTACCCGCCCGAGGACCTGCTCCTCAAGCCAGCGTTCGTGGCCGCCAACATCGACGCGCTCGACGCGATCGCACGTCATAGCGGCGACTGCGCTGCAGTCGTCGGCTTCGTCGAGCTCGGCCGAGACCTGCACAATGCCGCCGCGGTGTGTGCCGGGGGCGTTGTGCGCGGCGTCTACCGGAAGCGCCACCTGCCCAACTACGCGGTGTTCGACGAGCAGCGCTACTTCACGGCAGGGCGCGGACCGCTCCACCTCTTCGAGATCGCCGGCGTGCGCGTCGGGATCTCGATCTGCGAGGACGCATGGAGCCCGGACGGGCCGATCGACGCCCAGGCCGACGGCGGCGCCGAGGTCCTGCTCAACCTCAACGCCTCCCCCTACTACCGCGGTCGCCTCGCCGAGCGTGAGCGCATGCTGGCCACCCGCGCCCAGGACGCCCACTGCCACCTGGTGTACGTCAACCAGGTCGGCGGCCAGGACGAGTTGGTGTTCGACGGGGCTTCGCTCATCGTGGATCGCGACGGCGAGGTCGTCCACCGCATGTCCCAGTTCCGCGAGGGTACCGACATCGTCGACCTCGAGATCCGCCCCGTCTACCGCAAGAGGTTGCTAGACCCGCGGGGGCGGACATCGGCCGACCCCCTGCCGGCGACGGCCGTGTCGGAGCGCCCGGCCCGACACGGCGTCGAGAGGCCGGGGACCGTGGCGCGGGCTCTCGGGCCCGTCGACGAGGTCTACGAGGCCCTCGTGACCGCCACCCGCGGCTACGTAACCAAGAACGGCTTCGTGGAGGTGGTCATCGGCCTCTCCGGGGGGGTCGACTCCTCCTTGGTCGCCGCCGTCGCCGTCGACGCGCTCGGCTCGGACCGGGTGCACGGCGTGGCCATGCCGAGCCGCCACTCGAGCGACCACTCCCGCAGCGACGCCGAGCGTCTCGCCGAACGGCTGGGCATCGAGCTCCGAACCATCGCGATCGAGCCCGCCCACCTCGCGTTCGAGGCGATGCTCGGACCGAGTCTCTCGGGGCACCCGGCGGAGCTGACCCATGAGAACCTCCAACCTCGGATCCGAGGCGTGCTCCTGATGGCGCTGTCGAACACGTTCCCCGGGTGGCTGGTGCTGACCACCGGCAACAAGAGCGAACTGGCGGTGGGGTACTCGACCCTCTACGGCGACACGGCAGGAGGCTTCGCGGTCATCAAGGACGTCCCGAAGCTGCTCGTGTACGAGCTGTGCCGGGCACGGAACCAGCGTGCCGGCCGTGACGTCATCCCCGAGGCGGTGCTCGCCAAGGCACCTTCGGCCGAGCTGCGACCGGACCAGCGCGACGACCAGACCCTGCCGCCCTACGAGGTCCTGGACCCCCTGCTGGAGGCCTACGTGGAGGACGACCGCACGAGAGCCGAGCTCGTCGCCGCAGGTCACGACGCCGCGCTGGTGGACCGCATCGCCCACCTCGTGGACCTCGCCGAGTACAAGCGTCGACAGAGCCCGCCCGGGCCCCGCCTGACCCCCAAGGCATTCGGCAAGGACCGACGGATGCCGATCACCAACCGGTTCCGGGGCTGACGGCATGGACCTGCCCGATCCCGGCGTCGCTCCCCTGACCTTGCTCGAGACCGCCGCTGCCTTGGACGGCTACCGGTGGGTGGAGGCGCACCTGTTCGCTCTGACCGGCCACTGGGCCACCTCGACCAGCATCGACGAGCTGGCCGCGTCTTGGTCGTCGCGCTCGCGCCGCCACGGCTGGCACCTCGAGATGTGGGAGGCGCGTCGCCCGCTGGTTGGCATCCCAGTCGAGCCGCCCGAGCAGCTCGACCACGCGCTCCGGGGACTCGCGGGCGTCGAGTCGGACCGGGCCCGACTGACCGTCCTGGACGATCTCGTGGTCCCGAAGCTCAGCGCAGCGCTCGAGAGCCACCGGCTCCGGGTCAACCCGCTGGCCGACGCCACGCTGGCTCGCACGCTGGACATGGTGCTCGCCGACCTGGCTGCCGACTCGGACGAGGGCGTCGCTCAGCGGCGAGCCCTGGACACCGATGCCGGTTACCGGACAGATGAGCCCGAGCCGGTCGCCGCCGTGCGCACGGTCCTGGCCCGGGCCGGTGGCCTGCTCCCCCCGCTGCCCCGGTCGCGCTGACCGTCACTGGCGCAGCCAGGTGAGACCCGTTCGCAGGACGACGTGCCCGCGGGACGAGGTGCCCTCCCGCCAGGCACCCTGCCGAGTCGCCGCTCCTGGCCTCCGGACAGCGGCCCCCGGTTCCAGGCTCAGGGCGACTGGTCGTCGGCCCGGCCAGCATTGCCCGACGGGGTGGCGCCGGCACGTCCCTGCCCACCCGATCCCGCGCCGGCGGGATCGAGGGGCACGTCATGCTTGCTTCCCGACGCGCCAGGCGTCTCGGCGGGCGGACCTGCGGCGCCACCGACACCGGCTCGTTCACCCCGCTCGGCGTCGGGCTGCGCTGCGGGCCCCTTCGGCTGCTGTCGGGCGCTGTCGGAGCCGCCGGTGGCTCGCGCCCGAGCCGACTCGGCCGACCCACCTACTCCATCCTCGGGGCCCCCTGCGGCGTTCGAGGTGCCTGCGCCGATCCCCTTGCCCGCGACGCTCGGGTCCAGGGCCCGGCGCACGCCGATGCGGCCGAGGCCAGCCGGGGGGGCTGCGTCGTCGGTCGTCCTTCCGTCCGGAAGGTCCAGACCGATCACCGATGCTCCCGTGGAGACCACCCGCTGCAGATCGCCCGGCAGGGCCTCGCGGGAAGCGGCGGTGAGCAAGGCGACTACGGCCAGCGCCGCGGCAGCGGCGAGCTGCAGTCGACGGCGGGTGGCGACGACGACACCGGCCGAGTCGCGCCCGGGCGAGGATCGGGATCGCCCTGCCCGCGGCATGACCGGCTCGAGGGCCTCGGAAGGCCGGCGAGGCACCGTAGGGCGGACCGTCGCGGCCCGTCGGTGCGCAGCCGTGCGTCGGACTGCGATCTCGAGCTCGGGCCGCATCGACAGCGCTGGGCCGCGGAGGTCTCGAACGGCGGCGAGCACGGCCGCCGTGGCTGCCAGATCGGCGCGGCCGTCGGGCGCGGCACCGCACATCAAGAGCTCCACCTCGGCGTCGGTGAGCCACCCATCGCTGGCCCGCACGGCGTCGTGGTCCTCCCGCGGTGGTTCCGGCTGAGGGATCATCGCAGCGTCCTCGCCGCGTCCAGCTGACGTCGGAGCGAGGCGATCGCTCGGTGCTGGAGGGCTTTGACGGCGCCCTGGGTGCGCCCGGTCGCCCGGGCGACCTCGGCCACGGGGAGGTCGGCCACCACTCGTAGCAGGACCACCTCCCGCTGGTCGGGCGACAGGTTGCCGAGCAGCGCTGCCACTCGAGCCGAGCCGAGGGCATCGAGAGCGTCGGCCTCCGCGTCACCGGTCCAGCTGGCATCGTCCACATCGGCGGCGCTGTCGACCGGCGGCCGCCGGGAAGCCCGGCGCCGCTCGTCGACCATCCGATGGTGTGCGATGGTGAACACCCAGGCGCGGAAGCCGTCTTCGGTTCCCTCGAACGAGTCGAGGCGGGCGTGCACCTGGGCGAAGACCTCGTTGGTGACCGAGTCCACCTCCGTTACGCCGTGCAGGCGCAGGTAGTTCGCCACCGACGGCGCAAGAGCCCGGAAGATCGACTCGAAGGCCTCGACCGACCCCCGGGCGGCCTCGGCGGCGGACTCTCCCAGGGAGACCTCGGCCCACGGGCGGCGCGGCGGCGCAGCCGCAGGCGCGCGCCGCTGGGCACGCAGAAGCCCGGTCCCCTTGGATCCCTCCATCTCCGCCTCCGATTCGGCGGTCACGCTAGCGGCTCGCCCGGGCCCCTCGGGTGGCGCCATCGCTGGTCGACGACGGGGCCGCAGCCCTTGACCGCGGGGGTATCGTGACTCCGCAACCCGATCACGCGCCTGGTGCGTGTCCGTCTGCCCGAGCGTTGCCGTTGGCACCCATGTGCTCTGCGTCGCAACGTCGAACCCGATAGAAGGTGCCAGCAGTGCCGAAGGAGCGTGTCGAGCGGGACGAGGAAGATCTCGTCCGCCTCTACCTCACCGACATCGGCCAGTATCCCCTGTTGACCAAGGACGACGAGGTTCGCCTGGCTCAGCTGATCGAGTCCGGCAACGAGGCCCGTGCGATCCTCGAGGTGGGGGCCGAGGACGGTAGGCCTCTCAGCGTCGCTCGGCGACGGGAGGTCCGCCGCACTGCTCGCGAGGGTGAGATGGCCGAGCGGACCTTCGTGCAGTCGAACCTCCGCCTGGTCGTGTCGATCGCCAAGAAGTACCAGGCATCGGGCCTGCCGCTACTGGACCTGATCCAGGAGGGCAACCTCGGTCTGATGCACGCCGTCGAGAAGTTCGACTGGCGCAAGGGCTTCAAGTTCTCCACCTACGCCACTTGGTGGATCCGCCAAGCCATCACCCGCGGGATCGCCAACACGGGCCGAACCATCCGCCTGCCGGTCCACGCGGGCGACACGCTGGCCCGCCTCCAGAAGGCCCGGGCGCGACTCGAGCTGAAGTTGGGCCGACCGGCCACGCTCGCCGAGCTCTCGGCAGAGGTCGAGATGCCCGAGGACAAGGTCACCGAAGCGCTGCGCTTCGCTGCCGAGCCGCTGTCACTGTCGGAACCACTCCGCGAGGACGGCGATGCCGAGCTCGGTGACGTTGTCGAGGACCGGGCAGCGGAGTCTCCTTTCGAGGTTGCCGCCACTGCGCTGCTCCCGGATGAGATCAACCGTCTCCTGGCCCCGCTCGACGACCGCGAGCGCGAGATCCTCAAGCTCCGCTTCGGGCTCGATCGTGGAGAGCCGCGCACCCTCGAGGAGGTCGGGGAGCACTTCAACCTGACCCGTGAGCGGATCCGCCAGATCGAGGCCAGGGCGATGTCGAAGCTGCGCCACCCCAGTTCCGACACCGGCGCACGAGACCTGCTCGCCGTCTGACGGCTACCACTCGCACGAGCGGCCGGGCGGCGGCTCCTCGCGGGCTCGGCGGCACCGCTCGAGCCCGGAGGCTACGCTCGCACCCATGAAGAAGTTGTTGCTCCTCGTGATCGCGGCCGGCCTGCTCAGCGTGCTAGTCCGCAAGGTCCGCACCGTCTGACGGGTTCCTCCCAGCCCGCGCCACGAGCGCGATCAACGGCTGGGACGGCGAGAGCAAGACGCCTCCTCGACCCCTTGCGGGTACCGGGTAGCGGGCTCTAAGTTCCATCTGCTTTCCCCAGTGGTTCGAAGGTGCGCAACGCACCCGGTCACAGAGGAGAGCGATCGTGCTGATCGGATGCTGGTCGGCCAAGGGCGGAGCTGGGGCAACGGTGGTTTCCGCGGCACTGGCACTGGTGTGCCGCCGCCATTCGCCGGACGGAGTCCTGCTGGTGGATCTCGCCGGTGACCTGCCAGCCGCTCTGGGCATCGCCGAGCCGGCCAGTCCAGGCCTCGCCGGTTGGTGCGCAGCCGGCGACGGCGTCCCGGTCGACGCGCTGGCCCGCCTGGAGGTGCCCGTCGGCGACGCGATGAGCCTGTTACCGCGGGGCGAGGGGGACTTCGACCCCACCCGGGGGCAGGTGCTCGGTGCGCTGCTCGCCGCCGACGGTAGAACCGTGGTGGCCGACTGTGGAACCCGGCCGTCCGGAGCCGCCCTGTCCGTGGCGGCAGGCGCGACGCGCTCGGTGCTGGTGATCCGACCGTGCTTCCTGTCGTTGCGGCGCGCTCTGGCCGGGACGCTCGTGCCATCGGAGATCGTGGTGGTCGGCGAGCCGGGCCGCGCCCTGGACCGCCACGACATCGCCGACACCATCGGCGCGCCGGTGCGGGCCGAGGTGCCCCTCGACCCGGCCGTGGCACGAGCTGTCGATGCCGGTCTGCTGGCGGCTCGGCTTCCCCGCACCCTCGAACGAGGCCTCCGCCATGCCGCTTGACGCGGCCGCGACCGCAGCGGCTGTCCACGACGAACTGGTTCGTGGCGACCCTGCGGTGCTCGGCGATCCGGCGGCGGTGCGAGCCCGGGTTCGCGCCGCGTTCCCAGTCACGTCCGAGTCGACCGTCGCCGAGATCACCCGTCGGGTGCTGGACCGCGCCCGCGGCCTGGGGCCACTCGAGCCGATGCTGGCAGACCCCGAGGTCACCGAGGTAATGGTCAACGGACCGGGGCCGGTTTGGATCGAGCGCCGAGGGCGCCTGGAGCGCACCGATGTCTCGCTCGACCACGACCTGATCTCGCTGATCGTCGAGCGCATCGTGGCCCCACTGGGCAGGCGGGTCGACCGAACCGCGCCACTCGTCGACGCGCGCCTCCCCGACGGGTCACGGGTCAACGTGATCGTGCCGCCGCTGGCCGTGGACGGGCCCTGCGTCACGATCCGTCGCTTCGGTGCCCGTCGCTTCGACCTCGCCGAGCTCTGCGGGCCAGGAGTCGACGAGCTGCTGCGTTGGGCGGTGTCCGCACGCGCCAACCTCGTGGTGAGCGGCGGTGCGGGCGCCGGCAAGACCACAGTTCTCAACGCGCTGGCCGCCGCTCTGCCCGACGGTGAGCGGATCGTGACCATCGAGGACGCGGCCGAGCTCCAGCTCCCTGCGCCCCACGTGGTGCGCCTCGAGGCGCGCCCCGCGTCGGCCGACGGCCTGGGGGAGGTGACGATCCGGGACCTGGTTCGCAACGCCCTCAGAATGCGCCCCGACCGCATCATCGTCGGCGAGGTCCGAGGAGCCGAGGCGCTCGACATGGTGCAGGCCATGAACACCGGGCACGAGGGCTCGCTCACGACCTGCCACGCGAACGGTCCCGAAGACGCTCTGCGACGCCTCGAGACGATGGTGTCCTGGAGCGACGCTGCCCTGCCGCTGACCGCCGTGCGCGATCACTTGGGAGCCGCTATCGATCTCGTCGTCCACGTGGCTCGCTCAGCGGGCGGCCGACGCGGCGTGGTCGGCGTCGCCGAGGTGCTTCCCGAGGACCTCGGAACGGTACGCGTACGCGAGCTCGCCGATCGGGCCGGGTTGCACGCCCTGCCCCGTCGCCCGAGGCGGGACCCTGACGCGCCGGCCCCCGACCCAGTCTGGTGCGACCAGTGAACGCGCCAGCCCGCGCCGGGTTGATCCCCAGGTCACGGTCGGCGACCCGGCGCCGACTCGCGAAGCTCCACACGGCGGACCTTGCCCCCGCTCCAGCCAGCGAGCTCCAGTCCCTCGTGGTCCTTGCCGACCACGCCGGTCTCGCCATCTCCGCTCGGACGCTCGAGCTGGCCGCCTCCGGGGCCACCGTCGTAGCGCTCGCCAGCCTCCCGGCGGTAGCGCTGCTCGGAGGCCGCTCACTGCTCGTCGTCGTGCCGACGGTACTGGTGGCCGCACTGTGCCGTCTCGGGCCGCACCTGGTACGCCAGCCCCTCGAGGCTCGGGCCCGGAGCCGCCGAGACAAGGCCTTGCCCGCCACCCTCGAGAGCCTCGCCGGCGAGCTGCGATCCGGAGCCAGCCTGCGCACCGCTATCGCGACCGTGGCGGCACGCACGCCCGGTCGGCTCGGAGTGGAGCTCGCCAGGGTCCGCGACTCGCTCGGCGCTGGAGCAGGCGTTGGCGATGCCGTGCGCGATTGGCGCGACGGGTCCGACTCGTCCGAGGTCACCATCGCGGCGACCGCCATGGTCCTGGCAGCAACGAGCGGCGGCCCGGCGGCACGCTCGATCGACGCGGTCGCGGCCTCGTTGCGTGAGCGCGCCCAGGTTCGAGCCGAGGCGCGCGCTCTGGCGACCCAGGCCCGCGCCTCGGCGGCAGTGCTGGGCCTCGCCCCGGCCGGGTTCGCCCTTGTGGTGGCCGCCGTCGACCCTCGGGCCGCCGCCTTCCTGGTTCGGCCCGGCCTCGGCCTGGCCTGCGCCGTGGTGGGCCTTGCCCTTCTCGGCACAGGCCTGTGGTGGATGCACCGCATCGTGCGAGACGTGGGATGAACGCCGCCTCCCACGCCGCCGGAGCGATCCTGGCCACCGGTTCGCTGGGAGCGGCCCTCGTCGTGGCGACTCTGCCCGCCGGCAGTCGACGACCAGGAGGCCGCGACCCTGGCCCCGGCCCGACCGTCCCAGCCTCGATCGGCTCCGCGGGCCGGGCCTGGAGGGCGGCCGGTGCGGTCGCCCTCTGCCTGGTCGCAGCCGCTGTCGCTCTTCCGCTGGGGCTGCTCGTGGGGTTCGGGCTGTGGATGCGGCCGCGTGTGGTCCGACTCCGCGCGGCCCGCGCGGCCCGCCTGGGCCTCGGGGAGGATCTACCCGAGGTCGTCGAGATGCTCCGGCTCTGCGTGGGTGCCGGCCACGATGCCGGGGCCGCAGTGGCACTGGTGGCAGCCACCGGCACGGGCCCGGTCGCTCAGGCACTAGGCGTGGCCCGCGCAGAGGCCGGAGCCGGCTCCTCGCTCGCCGATTCCCTAGGTCGTTCCCTCGGTGCTCTGGGCCAGGGACCGCGGGCGCTCGCCCACCAACTCGGTGACCACCTCCGCCACGGCACTGCCCTTCTACCGATGCTCGATCAGCGTGCCCACGAGTTGCGCCTGTCACGGCGGCGACGCGCCGAGGAACGGGCCCGCAGGGTCCCGGTGCGAGTGCTGTTGCCTCTCGTCACCTGCGTGTTACCGGCCTTCGCGCTGCTCACGGTCATCCCCCTTCTCGCCGGATCGCTCGGCTCCCTAGTGGCGTAGCCGCCTCTCGCTCGCCGGCCCAGCCGGCTGGCCACGACCGCAATCCATGCGAAGAACGAGGTAACGACATGCTCCATCTCTGCACCGCTCTGCATCTGTGGGCGGCAGGCACCGGTCGCGCAGCGCTGGTGCGCCTGCACCGGGACGATCGTGGCCAGTCCACAGCCGAGTACGCCCTGGTTCTGCTCGGCGCGGCCACCGTGGCGATGCTCCTGGTCGCCTGGGCCAGCAAGACCGACAAGATCGGCGACCTCCTCGACGGGGTCGTCGACGAGGTGCTGGACAAGGTGTCGTGAGGGCGCGCCGGCACGCCGTCGCCGATCGCCGCGATGTGACCGGCGACGGGCCCCGGGCCCCGGAAGGGGGACAAGCCTCGCCGGGGCAGGCGAGCGTCGAGCTGGCGCTAGCGCTGCCGCTGGTCGCACTGCTCCTGCTGGCGGTGCTCCAGGTGGCGCTGGTGGCGCGAGACGTCGTGCTGGTCGGCCACGCCGGTCGGGAGGCAGCCCGGGCGGCGGCGGTGGGAGAGGACCCGACCACCGCTGCCCGGGCGTCGGGTGGGCTCGACCCGAAGCGTCTTCGCGTCACGGTGAGGGGAGGGCGGCGCAGCGGGGCGCGGGCCGATGTGGAGGTGACCTACCGGATCCCGACCGATCTGGCCTTCGTAGGGCGATTGCTACCGGAACTTCCTGTTCATACCACTGTGCGCGCTCGAATCGAGTAGGTTCACCGCACCATCTGCTCCGGCGGAGCAGGAACTTCGCGCGTTGCGTCGAACTCCGCCCGAGTAGCGGGGCGATCCGCTGCGCTCGGATCCGCTCGCCAGCCGTGGCAGCACACAGAGAGATCCCGGTCAGCCGGGGGAACGGAGTCCCAAGATGAAGAGGCGCCTCGCAGGCGCGGTCAGTGTCGGCGTCGTGGCCACCGCGCTGGTGGCCGGACCCGCCGGAGCCGCCCCCCCCGATCCCTACGCTGCAGGTGGTCGCGCAACCGCCCTCCAGCTCAGCGTCGGCCTGCTCGACCTCGACCTCACCGCCGCCGATGCCAGCGCTGCGATCAACTCCTCGCCCAAGGCCATCGCCGACGGCCAAGCACTGGCCACCCCCCTGTTCAGCACCGACGGAGCACCTTCGCAGGCCCCCGGCGGGGCGGCCTCCAACGAGGCTTGCGAGGTCGACCAGAACCTGATCGACCTGCTCGGGGTGCAGATCGCCTGCGTGAACACCACCGCCTCGGTGGACGGCGGCCCTTCGGCCACCTCCGACAGCGGCGAGATCGTGCTCGAGGTGGGCCTGCCCGCCGGCGGCCTTCCCACCCTTCCCGGCCTCGGTGGAACCGGCACCGGCAGCGTCACCGACCTGCTCGAGGGCCTGCTCGGCGGGCTGCTCGGCGGCCTTCCCGGTGGTGGGACCCTGCCCGATCTCGGTGGCATCTTCGGCACCCAGCTCGACGTGCTGCTCGGCGGGCTGCTCGGCGGCGACGGCCCGCTCCTGCGGGTCACGGTCGCCCCCGACGAGGTGCAGGCCCGGGCCAACGACACCGACGGCGTGATGGCCCACGCCCTGTCCCAGGGAGCCGTGATCGAGGTGCTCCCCTCGGCCGACGACGCCTTGCTGACCCTCACGGTCGGCCGGTCGGAGGTGACAGTCAACCGCGACGCCAAGACCGGCGCCCCGACGACCGACATCAACCCGGCTCCGATCGACGTCCAGCTCGGCGGCGGCCTGCTCGGCATCCTGGGCGACGTGTTGGGAGGCGTGGGGCTGTCCGACCTGCTCAACGACACCACCGCCCAGCTGACCAGCTTGAACCTGCTGCAGTGCGGCAATGCCGCCAACCCGCTGGCCGACATCATCTGCCTCGACGTGGCGGCCGCCGAGAACCTGACCCAGGCCCGCGCCACCGAGCTCGGCTACGACTTCGGGCCGGGAACCACCGGCGGCCGGGCCTCGGCAGTGGGCATCGAGCTGCTGTCGCTGCTCAACAACGGGACGCCCGCGGTCGACCTCGCCGTGGCGGAGAGCTCCGCCGCAGCCAACTCGGGCACCGTGCTCGCCGGGCCACCGGCAGGTCCGGGCGCCGGCACACCCGCCGACAACGCTCGCGGCACCCTTCCCAAGACCGGTGGAGACCCGGTCCCGATGGCAGCATTGGGTGGCATCGTCGCCCTTGCCCTCGTCGGGCTGGCCCTCACCCGGCGGGCCGGGGCCGGCGTCTCCCGCTGACGCAACAACCGACCCGACGGCCCGCCCCCGACGCTGCTGTGGGGGGCGGGCCGTTCCACTTGCTCACCGCATGCCCCGATGACGCTGTCCACCGAGCTCCTCGCCGCCGCCCTCATCGTCGTCGTCGCCTCCGCTCTCAGCGTGTACGCACCGCTGGCGCGCCGAGGTGCGACACCCCCTGCGCCTGATCCCACGGGCGCGAGATCCGGCGGTCCCCTCCGACCGGTCGTCGGCCTCCTACGCCGGAGGCCGTTGGCCCGCGTAGCCCTCACCGCCTGCTGGAGCGGTCTGTTGGTCGGCGCCGTGGCGACGGTCGGCTACCCGTTCTGGACCAACCTGGTCCAGAGCCGGATCCAGTCCCGCCTCGACCGTGAGCTCGCCAGCCCCGACCTCGCCGATGCCTACCGCTCCGGCACCCTCGAGGAGGGCGACGGCCTGACGCGGATACTCATCGACGACATCGACGTCGATGTGGTCGTCGTGGAGGGCACCTCGTCGAGCGCGCTTCGCGCCGGCGCCGGGCACTACCCGGCCTCCCCCCTGCCCTGCGAGGTCGGCAACGTGGCCATCGCCGGGCACCGCACCACGTATGGCCGGCCGTTCCACAATGTCGATCTCCTCCGGCCGGGATCGAGGATCCGCCTGGAGACGCCCATCGGTTCGTGCACCTACTCGGTGCGGGCTGAGCCGTTCCCGATCGCTCCTACCGAGGTTGGGGTCGTGGCCAACACACCGGACCGTGCCATGCTCACCCTCACGACATGCCACCCGAAGGGCTCCGCCCGCCAACGCCTGGTCGTGCAGGCCGACCTGGTGTCCGCCCACACGGGACAACGCGCTTGAACCCCCGTCGGGCACCTCTGCGCGTCGCGCCGCGCGGGCCGGTTGGCCGCTCCGCTCTCGGGGCCACGGTCGCCGCTGTCGCCGCTGTCGTGTTGGGCAGCGGTGTCGCCCGGGCCGACGACCCCCCGCCCGGGTGGGACGGCACGGGGTTCACCGCCCCTGCCGACGGGGCCACGTCCACCGAGTCGCAGGTGCTCGCCGCAGGGGTGGCCAAGAACGTCCTGCCCATCCTGGGTGACGGCCCCGACCTGTCGGTCGGCGCCGTGCCCACCGCTGACCTGGCAGCCGGGTGCAGCGCCCCCGCACCGATCGATGCCGAGGTGACCCGCCGCCCGGACCAGCCCCGGGTCTTCGACTTCCGCGCGGGACTGGGCTTCCAGTGCAACGGCGCCTATCGGCTGGATCTGCTCCTTACCGTGGCCGGTCAGCCGGGAGGCACACTCGCCACCCGTCAGATCCGCGTCGCCGCGCCAGGCCCTCCCGTCACCGGAGTGGCCGCCGCCGCCGAGGGTCGGACCGTGCTGATCCGCTGGGAGCGACCCGAGAACGCGCCGCCCGATCTCCTGGGCTACCGAGTCGAGCGGACCGACGCCACCGGCGCGGTCGTGACCCTCGGCGACACCGCTGAGACCTCCACGATCGACAGCGGCGTGCCCGAAGGCGGTGGATCGCTGCGCTTCGCCGTGCGAACGGTACGCAACGGGCCGGATGGACCGGTGGTCTCGGCAGCTGCCACCTCCCGAGCAGTCGTGTTCGACCCCCTCCCCGGCGTGCCGCCCGCCCCGGGAGCACACGGAACCGATGGCACCCCCGGGGCCGGCCGTCGGATCGGCGGCCGCCTGACCCTGCCCAGCTCCTCGGTCAGCCGACTACGCAAGCCGTCGGCGAGCGCGACCGCCGACACTGGGTTCTCCGAAACACTCCCCTTCGGCGATCGCGAGCCGGGCTCGGACGAACCGGTCCTACCGGCCGACGAGCTGGCCTCGCTGACCTACGAGGACGAAGGTCGTGGTCTCGTGGTGCCGATCGCAGTCGGGCTGGTGCTCGGGGTTTGGGCGCTGCACCTACGTCGCATCACCCGACTCGCTCGCGACTGACAGCGGGATCGCCCCCGCAGGTGGCCCGACGCAAGAGGGCGAGGCCGGCCGCCTTGTCGAGACCCCGATTGGATCGGGCGCAGCCCGGCCGGTGCAGGCACGAGGGGCACCCGTTCGAGCACCCGCACACCCCCACCAGCTCCAAGGCCACCTCGGCCAGCCGTGGCGCCGCGGCGACCAAGGCCCCGGCTCGTGCGGGGGATTCGACCCGGATCACCACGACCGTGCGGTCACTCGTCCCTGCCGGGCCGAGCGTGTGACCTTCCACCTGCGCCGCGGCGCTGCCGATCACCACGGGGGCCGCCGCTACCAGGGCATGTTCGATCGCATGCATCGCCCTGCGCACACCCGACCGGTCGAGACCCGAGCGAGCCACCGTGCGAGGCGTGAACTCCCACCAGGACGCCCACCCGGGCACGACTCGCGCCGGGAGGGCCAGGGGAACCCGCTCGACCAGGCGCCCGTTGTGCACCTCGACCCGCCTGTAACCCGTGACGCGCGTCTCGAGCACGGCCTCTCCCGCCGAGACCTGGACCTCTCCGACCTTCGCCACTGAATCCGGCCGGCCGAGGTGAAGACCTGTCCGCCGGCGCACCGAGGTAGCTGTCGAACCGTCGTCGGGCTCGACCACCGCCTGGCGCCGGTCGAGGTCGAGGTCGACCACACGCCACGCTCGACCCTGGTGGAGGTAGCTGGCACCTGGGTGGACCGTCTCGGCGGCGCGGGCTGCGTCGACGTCGCCGACCGCTTCACCTCCGACCGTGCGGATCCGCACCGGGCTGTCCCACGTTCCCCGCCACGGCACGTAACGCGCCCCTGACGCGGTGCCGGTGACGAGCGCGACGGGGCCGTCCGAGGAGCCGGACCTGCTGACCTGCAGACGTCCGGCCAGGACCAGCCGACGTACGCCATCGTCGAGGTCGCGGGGCCACCAACGCAGGTCCCGATGGGTCAGCGAGAGCTCGGCGGCAGCACACTCGAGGTGCATGTCGAGGACGGTCGCATCGCCGCTGGCGACCTCGCGCGGCTCCGCGCCGACCAGCAGGCGGGACGGGTCCTCGGCGAGCCAACGGTCGAAGGGACCGGGACCGGCGACCACCACGGCGAGGGTGTCGCGCCCGGCCCCTATCCGGTCCAGCTCGTGACCCAGGCAGTGGAGGGGATCTGGGATCCCTTCGAAGACCAACGTGTCCACACCCGCATCCTCGAACCCTGCGAAGCACGGAGCGGCGGCGACCACGACGTCGAGAGCGCCGGAGCGCAGCCCCTGCACGACATCTCGGCGCTCCTCGGCCAGGAGCCCGCCCCGATGGACCCCAACGCGGCCGGAGCCCAGGGGGGCGAGCCGCGCCCGGACCGCGACGGCGAGGGTTTCCGCGCTGCTCCGGCCGGCGGTGCGACAGAGGGTCCGTCGCCCACCGCGGGCCAGTTCGGCGAGGATCGCCGCGGCCACGCGGGGCTCCGCGCGACGACGCCCCGCGCGGTGGACCGCAAGGGTGCGGACCCCGCGGGGGGCGCCGTCATCGCTCACCGCCAGGACCTCTGTGCCCCAGAGGCCCGAAGCCCACTGTGAGGCGTCACCTCCCGGGCCGGCGGACGCCACCAGCGAGGGGGATCTGTCGTGGAGCTCGGCGACCCTGCGGAGCCGGCGCAGCAGGTGAGCGGTGTGCACAGCCAGCGAGCCGGCGAGATCGTCGAGGTCGTCGATCGCCACCAGCTCCAGCCTGGACAGGAAGCGACGCCAACGCTCGTGGTCGCCCACGATGGCGAGGTGGGCCATCTCGGGCGTGGCGAGCACGACGGTCGCCTCCCGCCGGATTCGGGCCCGTGCCGGGCCGCTCGTGTCGCTGTCGTAGGCAGCTACCTTCATGCCGGTAGCGACCTGACCCCACGACTCGACGTGGGCGCGGGCGTGGGCGCGGGTCGGCACCACGACCAGGACCGTGGCTCCAGGGACAGCCAGGGCTCGCTCGGTCGCGACGACCCGCATGCAGCTCGAGCGGCCGCTTCGCGCTCCGCTCGCAAGGACCACGTCATGGTGCCGGCGGCCGAGGCGGACGACCTCGGCCTGGTGCGACCACGGCCGACCCCCCAACAAGGCGTTCAGGTCCGCCGACAGCGGAGGGTCGACCGTGCCGTGGCGCGCCGAGCGGGCCGCAAGCTCGACGAGCTCCCACTGCCCCGGCCCGGCGGCGGCGCGTACGCGTCGGAGGACCGCTCCGACGGGTTCCGCGGTTCCGTCGTGGGCTGGCCAGGCCGGGCGCCACGTGCTCAGCGAGGGCACCACTGCACGGTACGCCTCGAAGGGATGGCCATGACAGCGCCGTAGTTCCACGCGTGCGATCCCGGTGAGGCCCGCTCCGGGCTCCACTAGCCTGCCTGTCGTGGACTTCTCGGTGGGGGCGAGCGAGCTGGACGGGTGGGCCGTGGTGAAGGTCCACGGTGACGTGGACGTGGCCACTGCGCCGCGCCTGCGCGAGCAGCTGGTCGAGATCATCGGCCGGGGCCGCACCCGGATCGTGCTCGACCTCGAGGACGTCGACTTCCTCGACTCGACCGGGCTCGGGGTGGTGGTCGGGATCCTCAAGCGGGCCCGTTCCCACGGCGGCGACCTGCGCCTGGTCTGCACCCGCGATCGATTGCGGCGTGTGTTCGAGCTGACCGCTCTCGATCGAGCGCTTCCGCTGTCGGCCTCGGCCGAGGAGGCCATTGCGGTGCTCGACGGCGAGCGCTGAGCGGTGGCCGTCGTCGAGCTGGTCGTGCCGGCTCGGCGGGACTACCTGTCGGTCGTTCGCGACACGCTCACCGCAGCGATAGAGGCCGCGGGCACCGCCTTGGAACGGGTCACGCTCGACGACCTCCGCCTGGCCGTCACCGAGGCCTGCGCCAACGCCATCGATGCCCACGACTCGCCCGACGAGCCGGTCCGGGTGAGGGTGGAGCTAGGTGAGCACCAGGCGATCGTGGCCGTGCAGGATGTCGGCGGCGGGTTCGATCCGGCGTCTGTGCCATCGGTGCCTCCGGCGGCACACCCAGAACGGCTCCACCACGAGAGCGGGCTGGGCCTGTCGTTGATCCAGCACCTCGCCGACCAGGTCGAGTTCCGCTCCTCCGGTGGGGGGACCCTGGTCAGGATGCGGTTCGGCTCCCCGCCCCGCCAACCCCCCTCGGAGTAGCCAGCCGCTAGCCGGTCTCTACGGCCCGGCGTCCCTCGAGCGCCCGGCCGAGGGTCAACTCGTCTGCGTACTCGAGGTCGCCCCCGACCGGCAGCCCGCTGGCGATGCGTGTCACCGGCACGCCCAGAGGAGCCAGCAGGCGGGCCAGGTAGAGCGCTGTCGCCTCACCCTCGAGGTTCGGGTTCGTGCACAGGATGACCTCGCGTACACCGTCACCGAGGCGACTCAGCAGCTCACGGATGCGGAGCTGATCTGGACCGACCCCGTCGATGGGGCTGATGGCGCCCTGGAGCACGTGGTACAGGCCGGCGAATTCACCGGTGCGCTCGACGGCCACGATGTCGCGTGGCTCTTCCACCACGCACAGCAGACCTGGGTCACGGCGGGGGTCCGAGCAGATCTCGCACTCGGGTCCGGCGGCCAGGTTGAAGCACCTGCTGCAGAACGTCACCTGCTCCTTGGCGGACACGACGGCTCTGGCCAAGCGCAGGGCATCGTCGGTCGGAGACTTGAGCAGGTGGAACGCGATGCGCTGGGCCGACTTCGGCCCGATGCCGGGCAGGCGCCCGAGCTCGTCGATCAGCTCGGCCACCGGGACGGGGTAGACCGCCACTCAGGCTCCGCCGCCGAGCAGCCCACCCAGGCCCCCCAGGACCTCGCGCTGGAGTCGCGCCAGCCGGTCGTTGAGGTCGCCCAGGGCCGCTAGCACCAGGTCTTCGAGCATCGTGACATCGCTCGGGTCGACAGCCGCGGGATCGATGCGCACGGCCAGGACCTGACCCGTGCCCGAGGCCTCTATGCGCACCGCGCCCCCCCCTGCAACACCTTCGACGACGGTGTCGGCGGCCCGGGCCTGCGCCGCGACGACGGCTTGGGCCTGTGCCAGCAGATCGGAGAGGCCCGGTCCCGACGACCCTCGCCCCAGGAGGCCTGCCAGGGCATCGGTCAGCGGCAACGAGGAGCTACCGGAGGCCGACCCACCGGGAACCGGGCCGGGCGCTGGCTCGGGTGTCGATGGGCTCGGTCCCGTCACCGCTCCAGCGTAGGCCCGGGCCAGCCCACTCGGGGAGCTTCCCGAGCCGGCGGTACGGTCGTGTCACGGCTCGTCGATCAGCTTCGCGCCCGGGAACGCCCTGGCCAGCCGTTCGACCCCGGTCGACTCGTCGGGCGCGTCGGGCAGTGCCCGGACCTCGTCGAGCCCCACCGGCTCGTCAGCCGGCTCCGGGCCGTCGAGCGCGTGGGACCCAGTGGGCTGGGCGGCTACCTGCGCCGGGGGGACCGCACCGACGACCAGGCGCAGCGGGACCGGCCTCCCGAAGTGCTCGGCCAGTGCCCGCTCGACCTCCGGACGCTTCTTCTCGCAGTGGTCCCGGTGGGGGGAGTTGGGCAGCGCGAAGGTCGCGACCCCTTCGTCTCCCTCCACGAAGTGACCCAGCCGGTACATGCTTCGAGCACCGTTGGGCAGGTGGCCCAGCACGGCCCCTTCCCACGCCTGGGCGAGCGCGGCAACCGACGGCACGGCCTCGGATGCATCGGCGCCAACCGCCGAGGCCCGGGCTTCATCCGAAGACGCCGCGGACTCGGAGTCGGCTCCGGGATCCGCCACGGCCGATCCCGACGGCGACCCGTCCTCGCGTCGGCCCCGCCGGCGCGTCGGAACAGGTCCGGCGGGCAGGTCGCGCCCTGCGAGCCGGGCCCGGGCCCGATCCGCTTCAAAGGGCGCGCTCGGGGCCGGGTCTGGCGAACCCTGGCTGGCGGCCCCGCCGGCCGCTGATCGGGCCAGCCGGTTCTCTAGCTGCTCGACGCGCGCGGCCAGAGTGGCCACGTCGAGGTCGAGGTCGGCGCGACATGACCGCACCAGGGCGAGCTCGAGCGCGAGGCGCGCATCGGGCTTGCGGCTGATGTCGACCATGGCCTCGCCCAGCAGCTCGAGCGTTCGTGTCAGGCCACCGGCCCCCAACGCCTCCCCGAGGGACACGGCCCGCTCGAGGTCGGCCTCGGGGAGGTGGCGGTCGGCGGCGCCCATCCGGGCCAAGAAGGCATCGCGCAGGCGGGCCACCAGCGCGGCGGCCAGCGCGCGCGGCTCTCGCCCCGCGGTCACGGCGTCGGCGACCGCCACTAGGGCCGCGCCGGGGTCGTGCCCGCGCAAGGCATCGATCACGGCCTCGACGGGCTCGGCGTCGTCGGGCACCCCGCCGAGCGCGGCCACCTGGTCGAGCGCGGAGAGGGTGTCGCGGGCCGAGCCGCCACCCACGCGCAGCACGTGCGCCACGGCGTCCTCACCGAGGTCGAGGCCGGCATCCTCGATGATCCACCGCACGTGGTCGGCCAGCTCCTCGGTGGGCAGCAGGTGGAACTCGAAATGCTGCGTGCGGGAGCGGATGGTCGGCAGCACCAGATGCGGGTCGGTGGTGGCGAGTATGTACACGACGTGCGCGGGCGGCTCCTCGAGCGACTTGAGCAACGCATTGGACGCCTGCGGGGTGAGCATGTGGACCTCGTCGAGGATCACCACCTTGCGCCGCCCCGAGGTGCCCAGCGGGATCCGCTCGAGGATCTCCTTCATGCGGTCGATCCCGCGGTTCGAGGCCGCGTCGTGCTCTTGGAGCCAGTCGACCATCCGGCCCTCGTCGACGGAGAGGCAGTGCTCGCAGACCCCGCATGGCTCGCCGTCGACCGGTGCGTCGCAGTTCAGCGCCTTGGCGAGGATGCGGGCGGTCGAGGTCTTGCCGGTACCCCGGGGACCGCTGAAGAGGTAGGCGTGCCCGACCCGGTCCTCGGCCACGGCTGTCCGCAGAGCCCGCACCACATGGGGTTGGCCGCGCAGCTCGGCGAACCGCTTCGACCGGTATCGGCGGTACAGCGCCTGGTAGCCCTCGGCCATCGAGGGGACCCTACCGGGGTCCTTCCTTCAGCGTCCCGGCCCTGGCGCGGAGAGTCCGCTCCTCCACGTGACGGTCAGGCGATCTGCGGCACACCGCGGGCCCCGCTGAGAGCTGCTGCCTTCCGGCCCTGACTCGGTTCACGGGCCACGGTTGCACAGGGCCCGACCGCCACGTGCAGGAGCGGACCGGTGCTCAGGGTAGCGTCTCGCTCCCCGGAGGGATGCGAGAGCGGCCGAATCGGCACGCTTGGAAAGCGTGTGTGGGGCAACCCACCGTGGGTTCGAATCCCACTCCCTCCGCCACCCGCCGTCCGCCATCCGCCGGACCCGAGGTCAGGTACCGGCTCACCCGCACAGGCCCAGCAGGCATCCGCCCGACGGCCTCGCCACCTGGATCGGTGGCGGGGCCGCAACCACTGGAGCCCGCTGCTCGAACGAGACCTGGTCCAGCCGCAACGGGGAACCCAGGTCGTCGTACTGCACGGGCTGGCGATCGGGCCCGATGGCCGTCACGGCGAATCGGAACGCCTCCTGCACACTCGGTCCGGCCAGGCGGTCGAGCCAGCCTCGCCGGAAGAGGTAGTGCACCAGGTACGAGCCTCCGATGCTGCTGTTCTCGTATGCGAGCGCACCGGCCGGCGCGGCGGCGGTGAGCACCCGTCCGGGCGCTCGGAGCTCGTCGAAGCCCCCGCCGTAGCACCCCGCGATCACGACCCAGGACCGCTCGGCTCGCAGCGGGGCTAGCGCGGCGGCCAGCTCATCGTCGCGCAGGTCCGCACCCTCCGCGACGACCAGGGCCTCGTGCCCGCCCCCGAGGTCGCGGACATGGCCGGCGTAGAACAGGACCGCCACCGATCCCGGTCCAGCCCTTGCGACCAACCAGTCGAGCGCGGCTCGCACGGTGGGCCGATCGGCTTGCCCGTCGCGTACCACGAGCCGGTTCGAGGGCGGGACGCCGAACGAACCGACGGCCAGGTCGGCTGCCTCGGCGTCGTCCACCGCGTAGCGGAGGTCGGCGTCGCTACCGGGATAGTCGTCGATCCCTATGAACACCCCGTAGACGCCGGGCCGGCCCGAAGGTCGATCATCGAGCCCTCCCAGGGGACCCGCCGGTGCCGGCGGGCCCTCGAACGTCTCGGGCACGGTGATGGCCGACTCCTGCCCCACCGGGTCCTGAGGGGTCGGACCAGACGGTGGCGGAGGTGGCGTGGTCGCGGCCGGCCGAGCCGAGGCCACGGGGGAGGCCGAGTGGGCGACCGAGGCGCCCTGGTCCAGCGCAGAGCGCGTGGGCAGGCCGGCCCCGGGGGGCTCGCCGGCGGCGGCGACCGCACCGACGAGCACAGCCAGGACCGCAACGGCTCCGGCCCGCACCCCGCTGCGCAGGCGCAAGCCCCGCCGGCCAGCCATCGCTGACTGTTCCGTTCGAGTTGCCGTGACCTCCGTCACGCTCCCACCGTTCGACACCCTCGGTACCGAGTCCTGTCGGGCGGTCGATAGCGTCCGGGGGTGACCGGGGATCCAGACGTCGATCAGGCCATGGCCCTCGCCCTGCGAGCCGCCGCAGAGGCCGGAGAGGCCGGCGACGTGCCCGTCGGCGCAGCGGTGATCTTCGGGGGCTCGGTTGTGGCCGTGGCGGGCAACGAGCGCGAACGGCGCAGCGACCCCACCGCCCACGCCGAGGTCCTAGCCCTTCGGGCCACCACGCAGCTCGTCGGGGACTGGCGCCTGGCGGGGGCCATCTTGGTCGTCACACTCGAGCCGTGCGTGATGTGCGCCGGAGCGGCCCTCGCGGCCCGGGTCGGGCGTGTCGTGTTCGGTGCGACCGATCCTGGGGCCGGGGCCTGCGGATCGCTCTACAACATCTGCTCGGACCCGCGCCTGGGCCACGAGATGCAGGTGGTCGCCGGGATCCGAGCGGTCGAGGCCGCCAGCCTGCTGAGAACCTTCTTCGACGAGCGCCGGGAGCCGCGCCTAGCTTGACCACCGGAGAGTTGCCAGAGCGGACGAATGGGACGGTCTCGAAAACCGTTGTGGGTTTCGGCTCACCGTGGGTTCGAATCCCACACTCTCCGCCACCCCGGGAGCTTCGGGAGATCGCCTGGCAGGTCCCAGGACCTACGCCCGAACCTCCAGGAGAGGCCCGACGGTGAGTTGCAGCACGTCGCGCAGCTCCCCCGCGGGCGGAGCCAGGACGAGCGAGATGACGGTGCGAACGAGGTGCTCGGTGACCACTGCTGGGTCTCGGAACGCGACGATCCCCTCGACCATCGCGTCGGCCAGGATCGGCTGCACGACCTGGGACACCCGGGCCACCACGCTCGACAGCTCCCGCGTCATGAACGGCCCGAGGAGCTCGGGCTCGTCGCGCAGGACCTTGTCCATCACCGGGTGGTCCCACGCGAACCTCACGACCCGCTCGAGCATGGCGACCACCCAATCCGGCCCGCTGAGCTCGCCCCGGTTCGGAAGGGTGACGAGCAACCGGTGCAGGTCTCGTGCCAGCAGCAGGCGGGCGATCTGGTCGATCGAGCCGACCTGGCGATACACGGTCGTGCGGCTGACCCCGAGCCTCGGAGGCGACGTCGGGCACACTGGTCCGAGTGATGCCGTGCCTGGCGAAGCAGCGCGCCGCGGCGTCCAGGTACACGTCGAGCGACGCCGGCGGGACCGGGGGCAGGTCCTCGGTGGCGCGCAACACCGTAGCGTCGTCGCCAGCGACCTCGGACACGCCTCGAGGCTAGCACCAGCAGTCGCGACAGGCTTACGACTCGACGCCGGACGCACGGCGTCTCGCCGTCTTGACCTGAGAGCCCCCTCCAGCCGACAGTGTGGTCCACACTGGCGAGATCGAGGAGTGGCGCAGATGCACGAGTTCCTGTCCGAGCCCTGGTTCGAGGCCGTCGAGGCACTGCGCGACGAGGCGCCCGAGCCGCCCGACACCATGAAGGACCTGGTGCTCAACGTCGTGGTCACTGGGGGCGCACAGGGCGAGACCGAGGTTCACCTCGCGAACGGCCAGTTCCAGCGCGGCCTGGCCGAGGGCGCCTCGACCAAGATCACCGTGCCTTACGACGTCGCCAGGGAGATCTTCGTCGAAGGCAACTTCTCGGTCGCCATGCAGGCCTTCATGGGCGGCAAGATCAAGGTCGAGGGCGACATGAGCAAGATCATGGCCCTGCAGGCCGGCGCCGCCTCGCCCAGCCCCGAGCAGGCAGCCTTCCAGGTGAGGCTCAAGGAGCTCACCGCCTGATCCCACCGGCTGGTGCCGGCCCGTCCCGCAGCCTGCCGCCAGCGGTACGCGACATCCGACATCGAACGTCTCGCGACACATGCCTGCCGCTGTATCGTCGCGGCGTGAGCAACCTTCGCTGGGGTGCCGACGCTCCGAGCGACTCGTCCGCGGCGCGTGAGCGCCTCATCGACGCCGCCGAGTCGTGCTTCCAGCGCTACGGGGTGGTGAAGACGACCGTGGAGGACGTCGCCGCCAGCGCGCGGGTCTCGCGGGCCACGGTGTACCGCTACTTCGAGGGCCGTGACGCGATCATCCTGGCGGTGCTGATGCGCGAGGCGAGCCGCTTCCTCACCCGCCTTCGCCTCCAGCTCGCCGCCGAGCCCTCCCTGGAGGACGCGGTCATCACCGGGGTCATCTACACGGTGCGGACCGTACGCACCGACGAGAACCTCGCCCTGCTCTTCGCGCCCGAGTCGGCGGGGATCACGGGCTCGGTCGCGGGCGCCTCCGAGGCCCTCTTCGCCATCACTGCCGAGTTCCTGCGCCCCTTCTTCGAGCGGGCCCAGCAGGAGGGCAGGCTCCGCCAGGGGATCGACCTCGACGACGCCGCCGAGTGGACGTTGCGCGCAATCCTGTCGCTGCTGACCGTCGCGGGGCCCAAGCAGCGCACCGACGACGAGCTCGAGGAGCTCCTCGCCAACTTCCTCGTCCCGGTGATCGTGTCCGACTCGCCGGCATCGGGTCGGGCCTCCGACCGTTCCTCGGCAGGCGCCGCGGGCTGAAACCCGCTGCCAACCACACCGGGCTCGGCTGGCGGGGGACCGGCCGGCGCCTCCTACGATGCCGGCCATGGATCCCCGCACCCCGGTCATCGTCGCCACCGGCCAGCGCACCTACCACCCGGGCAACCCCACCACCGCCCTGGATCTGCTCTCGCAGGCCGGCGAGGACGCCTTCGCCGACGCGGCTGCGACCGGCTCGCTCCGCGCGGCCATCGACGCCGTTTGGGTGGTGAGCATCCTGTCGGACCCCAACGAGCGGGCCGCCACCGAGCTGGCCGCCCGCCTGGGGGTGGGCGACGGAGATCGGGTCGTTTCCACGATCGGCGGCAACTCTCCCCAGAGCCTGCTGGCGGCAGCGTGCGACGCGATCGCGGCCGGAACGCTCGACGCGGTCCTCATCGGCGGAGCCGAGGCCGGAGCCTCGGCCCGTCGGCGCGGGCCCGACGACACGCCCACGGCCAGCGCGGGGCCGGCCGACAGGGTCGTCGGCGACGCTCGCATGGGCGCCACCGAGCTCGAGATCGCCGCCGGCCTGGCCGGCCCCCCGTTCATGTACCCGATCTTCGAGAGCGCGCTGGCCGCTGTCGCCCGGCGTTCCATCGACGACCAGCAGCGCTGGCTGGGCACCTTCTGCGCGCCGATGTCGGCCATCGCGGCCCAACGACCCGAGCTGGCCTGGTTCCCGACCGCCTACGAGCCCGGCGAGATCAGCCGGGCAACCACCGACAACAGGATGATCGCCGCGCCCTACACCAAGCGCATGAACAGCATCATCGCCGTGGACCAGGCGGCCGCCGTCGTGGTCATGGCGGCGGGCACGGCGGCCGACCTCGGCATCGCCCGGGACCGTTGGGTGTTCCCGTGGTCGGCGGGGAGCTGCACCGAGGTGTTCTTCGCCTCGCAGCGGCCGTCGCTGGACCACTCGGTGGCGATCGAGACCGCTGGGCGAGCGGCCCTCGCCGCGGCCGGGGTCGGCATCGACGACATCGGCGCCGTCGACCTCTACAGCTGCTTCCCCGTGGCCATGCAGATGGCTGCCAACGCTCTGGGCCTTGGGGTCGAGGACCCGACCCGGCTCACCCTCACCGGGTCGATGCCCTACTTCGGCGGGCCGGGCAACAACTACGCCACCCATGGGATCGCCTGCGTCGTGGACGAGCTGCGGGCCGGGCGCAGCGAGCTCGGGCTGGCGACGGGCCTGGGCTGGTACGTCACGAAGCATGCCGTCGGGATCTACGGCTCGAAGCCGCCGCCCAACGGTTGGCGATCCGACCGCTGCGAGAAGGCCCAGGCCGACATCGACGCGACGGCGCTGCCGGTGTCGGCAGCGCCGTCCGGGACCGCGGTGATCGAGGGCCACACCACGGTGTTCGAGCGCGACGGCTCCCCCACCGCGGCACCGGCCTTCGCTCGCCTGCCCACTGGCGAGCGGGCCGTGTTGGTCGGGTCCGCGGAGGTGGCGGTCGCGCTGGCCGGCCAGTGCCTCGTCGGCCGGAGTGTGAACGTGGTTCCTGCGACTCCGGTCGCCGCGTTCGAGCCCGTCGACTGATGCCTAGCTCCTGCGGCGCAGCACCTGGGCGATGGCGTCGAACGCCTGGGCCTTGACCGCCTGCTCGCCGATGGCGGCCAGGATCGTCGCCCCGGCCAGCTCCACGGTCTGCTGATGGCGCAGGTAGGCGTTCGCCTCGGCGACGATCTCGTCGACGGTGGCCCCGCCGAACTCGAAGTCTCCTCCCGAACGGAGGACCTCGGGGAGCTGGGCGTAGCCGGCTCCCCGGAGCCGCTGTTCGATCTGGAGGGTCTCGGCGACGGTGGCGTCTCCCTCGTAGAGGTCTTCGGGGCCGCCGCCAGCCATCAACTCGTGCTCTTGGCGGCTGCTCGCCGCTCGCGCAGGGCCGCCCCCAACACGGCCTTACCGGGCTGGACGATGGCCGAGCGGCTGCCGAGGGTGTGTTCGCCGGCGACCCCACCGGAGCGGGCGAGGAGCACGTCGAGGTGGGTCTGCCACTTGCCGGCGCGCTCGCGCAGCTCGGGCGCACGGGCCAGGTCCTGGATCATCATCTCGCCGGTGATCAGCTGCTCCACGTCGTCGTCGATCATGAACTTGAGCAGGCGCACGGTCGGGGCGTCGACGATGTCGGAGGTCACCCGCTGGTGGAAGCTGTACACCGCGAGCAGATGGGGGACCAGCACCCGGTAGATGCCGACCAGCTTCTCGATGGTGAGGTCCTGGTCGTAGGGGCTGGTCAGCTCGGACATGAAGTGGGCGAAGGCATCGTTGGCCGGCTCGGCCCGGTCTTCCCGGGTCTCGCGCAGCTCCGGCAGGCGGCTCCGCCACAGGTCAGCGTGCCAGGCGTGCTGGTAGCAGTGGGGCCCGAACATCGCCTTGACGTCGAGCTCTGGGATGGTCGCCACCCAGCCGCCCATCGCCGCCGAGAGGTGCTGCTCGGCGTACTTGTAGTTGACGATCCGCTCGACGGACTCCTCGACGGTCCACTCCCCAACGAGGCGGCGACGGTCCCAGTACGGAAAGGGCTGCGCACGCCGCCCCGAGCCGTAGCCGGAGACGACCTCGTGTCCGGACTCGGCAGAGCCGTTGGCACTCACGTGGCACCCACGATCCTGGGTGCCGCGCCGGCGACCTCGGCGATGTCGGCGTCGGTGAAGCCCGCGAGCTTGCGGAACTCGATGGCGAGAGGCAGGAACTTGTCGGCGTTCGCGCCGTCGTAGTTGCCGCGCAACCCCCCCAGCGAGAACGCCCGGTCGACCTTGCGCTGGAAGTCGACCACCTTCTTGCGTCGGGCCGGGTCGCCCTCGGTGAGCGCCTTGGACCACACCTGGCCGAAGCGGACGTGGGTCACCTCGTCGGCCGACACGTAGTCGACGCTGCGCCAGATCGTCTCGTCGTCGGCCTGGCGGCCGAAGCGGATCGTGTCGTTGAACACGTCCAACGCCAGGCCCTCCAGGCAGCGGTTCACGCCGACCACCCGCTCGGCGGGATCGTCGGAGCAACCGAACTCGAACAGGAAGAGGTTCTCGTTGAACTCACCGATCTCGCAGTCGACGTGGTCGAGCAGCGCGCCGTAGATCTCCACGTGGCGGGTCTCGTCCCAGCACTGGCGGGCCATGTCGAGCTGGAACTTCCAGGGAAGCTCGTCGTCGTCGGTGAAGTCCCACGCCGAGCGCCCCGCAGCCTCGAGCGCCTGCATCTCGCCCATGAAGATGCCGTGCATCTGGGACTTGATGAACAGCGGGGCCTCCTCGTCATCGGGGCGGACGCGCTTGAACAGGTTGGGGGCGCCGCCGCCGGCCGCCCCGTCCTGCATGGCGGCGCGCATCTCGTCGTTGGCGAGCAGGGACATCATCGTCTCCTCGACCTGCTCGACGGTCACCTCCTCGGCCATCAGGAAGTCGAGGGGTACCTCCGTTCGCACGAACCGCTCGTCGCGTGCCAACTCGTCGGGCACCATGAACTTCTTCATCGAGCACCTCCTGGCTCAGGCTGCTGTTCCAGCGGGTCCTGCCACCCCTCGAACACGAAGGGCCGGTTCGATTCGCGCACCCGCACGGCCCTGGGGTCGTCCATCGGCACGATCGTGTCGACCGGGCACGGGTCCAGGCAGCGGTTGCAGCTCGGGCAGAGCGCACCGTCGACGACGTACTCGAGCTCGTCGCTCATGAAGATCGCGTCGTACGGGCAGACCCGTTCGCAGATGCCGCACTCGATGCAGCCGTCGATGATCACGTACGGCGCGCCATGGCGCTTGGTGAAGCTGCGGTGGGTCCCCCGAACCACGACAGCAGTGTACATGGGGCATGGGACGTCGCAAGTCTCAGTGGCTCGGCGTGCTAGGGTCGACGCGCTTCGTAGCACCATCCCGCCGCGCCTCCCCCGCCGCGCCTCCCCCGCCGCCGCCCGGTCCGCCACGGCACCGGTACCCAGGAGCGTCACCGTGCAAGTCACCCCGAGCGATCGGCGCTCCGGCGCCGTCGACCAGCGCAACGCCATCATCGCCGCCACCCTCGACTGCGTGGCTCGCTGGGGGGTCACCAAGACCACGGTCGACGACATCGCCCGTCGCGCAGGGTGCAGCCGGGCGACGCTGTACCGAATGTTCCCAGGCGGCAAGGAGGCGTTGCTCGAAGCGGTGGTGCGCGCCGAGGTCGACCGCTTCTTCACGGGCATCGACGAACGCCTCGACGCTGCGTCGACCCCCGAGGAGCTGGTGGCTGCCGGCGTGGAAGCCGCGCTCGACCGCATCGAAGAGCACCACGCGCTCCAGTACCTGCTGGCGAACGAACCGGAGACGGTGCTGCTCAACCCCGGTGGCGCCACCACCCAGGCCATCGTGGGCGCTGCGTCCGCCTACGCGGCAACCCACCTGCGGCGGTGGTACGACGACGACGCGGCAGAGGGCCTGGCCGAGTTCGTGGTGCGCATGACGCTGTCGCTGGCCACCCTGCCATCGGCTCGCGCCATGGGCTTCGTGGCCGACTTCGTGCTTCCCGCGGTGAGGGCCCAGCTCGCGGCGTCACCCACCGCACCCGCCCACACCTGAGCGACTGCGCCGGCGCTCCCGAAAGGACCCCCGCCGTGGACTTCGAACTTCCCCCCGACGACGACCCGCGCCGCCTCGAGGTGCGGCGCTGGATAGCCGAGCACCCCCAGCCGACCGGGCGCCAGCTCGCCGAGGCGGGTTACGTCGCTCCACACTGGCCGGAACCGTGGGGGCTCGACGCGGACCCGATCCACCAGCTCCTGATCGACGAGGAGCTGCGCCGGGCCCGAGTGAGCCGCCCGATGAACCCGATCGGGATCGGTTGGGCGGGCCCCACGATCCTGCACGCCGGCACGGCCGATCAGAAGGATCGCTACCTCATGGGGCTCCTGTCGGGCGAGGACATCTGGTGCCAGCTCTTCAGTGAGCCCGGCTCGGGCTCGGACCTGGCCTCGCTGGGCACCAGGGCGGTGCGCGACGGCGACGAGTGGGTGGTCAACGGGCAGAAGATCTGGACGTCGCTGGGCCAGTTCGCCCGCTACGGCATCCTCATCGCACGGACCGACCCCGACGTGCCAAAGCACGAGGGGGTCTCGTACTTCATCTGCCCCATGGACGCGCCCGGCATCGAGGTCCGGCCGATCATCGAGATGACCGGCACACACACCTTCAACGAGGTGTTCTTCGACGACGTGCGCATTCCGGCGGAGAACCTCGTCGGCGAGGTGAACCGCGGCTGGGCGTTGGCCAAGGTGACCCTCGGCAACGAGCGGGTTTCGCTGTCGTCGGGTGGGGCGCTGTGGGGCATGGGCCCGACCTCCGAGGACCTGATCGAGCTGGTGCGGTCAACCGGGGGGGCTGCCGACCGGCTCGTACGCCAGAGGCTTGCACGGCTGCACACCGAATCCGAGCTTCTGCGCCTCATCCGTCTGCGCACCGTCACCGCCGCCATCAAGGGCGAGCCTCCGGGCCCGGAGGCGTCGGTGCGCAAGGTGCTCGCAGACGAGCACGGGCAGCGGATCATGGCCCTGGCCAAGGACCTCTGCGGAGCGGGGGGCATGCTCACCGACGTGGGCCCGCGGGGCGACAACCCCGGCCTGTGGCACCACGGCTTCCTGTTCGCCCCGGCGCTCACCGTGGGTGGCGGAACAGGGGAGGTCCAGCGCAACATCCTCGGCGAGCGCGTCCTGGGGCTGCCCCACGACATCGACGTGGAGGCCGGCAAGACCTGGGCACAGACCCGCCGATCCGGAGCCCCGACCGGGATCGAAGTCGGCTGATCCTGCGCCGGGCGCTCAAGGAGCAGGGGGCGCCCCCACGGCAAAGCGCTCGGGCGGGATCGAGATGAACAGGCCCTCTGCCCGAGCGAAGCACGTCTCGCCATCGCGCGCCTCACCCTCGATCGTGATCTTGCGGCCATGCCGTTGCACGAGGCGGGCCCGGAACTCGAGCGGCCGTCCCAGCGGAGTGGGGGCCAGGTAGGACACGCTGAGGCGACCGGTGAAGGCGGGCGTCTCGAGCATCGACAGCACGAAGCCCAGCACATCGTCGAACACCGCGGCCACGATGCCGCCGTGAGCCCTGCCCGGAGCGCCCTCGAACGCCGCACCCAGCGCCACCGTGGCCACCGCTTCGTCGCCCTCACGGTGAGCGGTGATGGCCACACCCATCGGGTTGGCCGGACCCGACACCACGCAGTCGGGATAGTGCTCCATGGTCCCGCCGTCCGGTGGCGGCGCTTCGAACAGGTGCCGCTTCATGTCAGCCACGGGACGACTGCGGCTTGGGTTGTGCTCGATCTCCGCGAGGAACCGCTCAACCTCCGCCCGCAGCCGGGCGAACGCCTCGTCGTCGACGTGGTGGCCCACGATCGCATGGCCGATAGCCCGCAGGGCGGTGGCTGTGGCGATCCGCTCGGGCGAGGCGACCGGATCCTGGTCTGGGCCCGGGCGCCCCGGTGCCGCCGAAAGGTCCTGGGGGGTCATGTCGGCGACGCTAGGAGGGCTCCCCGGGGCCGGCCAACCGGCCCCGGGGAGCCGAGCTCAAAGGGTGAAGTCCGCCGGGACCGACACCGACTTGAACTCCAGGTAGGGCAGCAGGCCCTCAGGCCCGAGCTCGCGCCCGATCCCGGACTGCTTGTAGCCGCCGAAGGGGGCCGCGGGGTTCATGCCGAGCCCGTTGACGTTGAACGTGCCGGTCCGGATGCGCCGGGCCATGTCCACGCCCCGCGCCGTGTCGCCGGTCCACACCGCACCCGACAGCCCGTAGATGCTGTCGTTCGCGATGGAGGCTGCTCCGTCATCGCCACCGTCGTAGGGGATCACCGCGAGCACGGGCCCGAAGACCTCTTCCTGCGCGATCCGCATCTTGTTGTCGACCCCGACGAACACCGTGGGCTCGACGTAGTTGCCGGCGGTCAGCCCCGAGGGGGTGCCACCCCCCGTGGCCAGCTTGGCGCCGTCCTCCTGGCCGACCTCGATGTAGCCGAGGACCCGGTCCTTGTGGCGGGGCGACACCATCGGGCCGATCGCGGTGGCCGGGTCATGGGGATCACCCACCGCCAGCGAGGCGAACTGCTCCACCACCCGTTCGACCACCTCGTCGTGCTGGGCGCGCGGCACGAGCAGGCGAGTCTGCGCGACGCAGGTCTGGCCCGAGTTCAGCGTGGCAGCGGCCACCGCCTGGGGCAGGGCGACATCGAGGTCGGCGTCGTCGAGCAGGATGCAGGCGGACTTGCCGCCCAGCTCCAGGGTGACCCGGCGGATGTGCTCGGCGCAGATGCCCATGATCCGCCGGCCGACCGCCGTGCTCCCCGTGAAGCTGACCTTGTCGACCTCGGGGTGCGACACCAGCGCCTCGCCCACCTGGGCGCCGCCCGGGATCAGGTTGATGATGCCCGGAGGCAGGCCTGCGGCTTCGACGGCCTCGGCCAGCAGGTAGGTGTCGAGCGGGGTCTCGGGGGAGGGCTTGACCACGACGGTGCAGCCGGCGAGCAGCGCAGGCACGACCTTGGCGATGGTCAGGTAGAAGGGGTAGTTCCACGGCACGATCGCGCCGACCACGCCGACAGGCTCGTGCAGCACGAGCGTCGGGCCGAGCATGCCCGGACGCAGCTCCTCGGTGGGGTACTCGCGAGCGAGGTTCAGATAGTAGTCGAAGAAGGTCATCGGGACCATCGACTGCACCATCGACGAGAAGCTGATCGGGGTGCCGACCTCGTCGGTGACCAAGGAGGCCAGCTCGTCCTGGCGGGCGGCGAGCGTGGCGTGAACCTTGGACAGGGCCTCGGCGCGCTCGGCCATGGTCATGCGGGGCCAGGGACCCGTGTCGAAGGCACGCCGAGCGGCCTCCACAGCGGTGTTCACGTCGGCCACCGTGGCCTCGGGCACCGTGCCCACCAGCTCACCGGTCGCCGGGGACCGCACCTCGAGGACACCGGAACCCGCCGGTGCGGTCCACGTACCGTCGATGAAGAACGTCGAACGCTCGATCGCCATCACAGCCCTCCCCTTGTTCGCTGCACCCCCATGGCGCGGCTCACGAGACGCTAGACGTCGTTCGTCTCATCCGCAATCCGCTCGGAAGGGACGGACCGCCCAGGGAGGCGGCACAGGATCAGGTGACCTCGATGCCGCTGGCACGCCACCCGTCGGGGGTCTCGACCATGGTCACCTCGACCCGCAGGCGCTGGGTGTTCTCCTTGGCCTGCGCGGCAGTCTCGACCTTCTGCTCCACCACCGTGAAGGTCCGTGCCTCGTGGTCACGCTCGGAGGCGACCATGGGTCCGACCGTGATCTTCGAGGTGGCCACCGCCTGGTTGGCGGTCAACGCCTGGGTGACCCCAGCGCCGAGGACCTGCTCGTACTCGCCCTCGAAGCTCGGCAACGCCTGGGACAGGACCCGGTCGCGGGTCTGTTCCATGTCGCGGTAGTCGTAGGCGGTGATCCCCAGGCTGACGTCCCGGGCGAGGTCGACTATCCGGTCGCGCCGGTCCTCGTCGGTGTCGCCTCGGGTCGCGTTCACCAGCGTCGCGACCAGCGCGACGAGCAGGAACACCCCTGCGACCGACCATGTCAGCTTTGTGCCCCGGTGTACCGTTGGCGCATGCCCGGCCTTCGCTCCATCCTGCGCAGCCCCGTCACCGCGGGGGTCGCGCTGGTCGTCACCGCCGGCGGCGCCGGCCTGTCGATCGCCCGCCTCGGCGACGACGGGTCGGTCCCCACCGGGTCCTCCGACGACCGGGATCTCGTCTCCGAGTTCGCCGTCGCCGTGACCTCGTTCGATCATCGCACGGCCTCCCAGGACATCGATGAGGTGCTCGCCCTGGGCACGAAGGACTTCGAGGGCCAGTTCCGGCAAGCCATGGGTGAGAACTTCCTCTCGGGGATCGAGCAGTCCGGGTCCATCAGCCAGGGCAACTTGATCGCCGGCCCGACGCTGCAGTCCGAGGTCGACGGGTCGAGCACCTTCCTGGTGGTCGTGAACCAGAGCATCGTGGTGGATGCAGCTCCGCCGGCAGATGGCGCCACGACCACCTCAGCCGCCACAGCGCCCAGGCTCGTGCGTGTCGGGATGCTGGTCACGGTCGACGAGGACGCCGACAAGGTGTCCAGCGTCGAAGTGCTCTGAACGTTCGATGACGAGACGGTAGCGGACTCAGCGGCACCGAACGGACGCGCCAGCGGCAAACCGCGAACCGCACCCACCGAACCAGTCGGGCGCGACTTCGCCGGCCCGATCGGCGTGCCCGGGAGCCTTCCGAAGCTGGGCTCACCCCTGGGGCAGGGTGACCCCTGCGGCCGCCGCCTCGCGCTGCTGGATCGCGCCGGCAGCCGCGGGGTCGGTCAGGACCGCTTGGGTGTCCTCCGGGCTGAGCAGGGGGATGATCGCCTGGGGCTCGCCGCCCAGGTCGACACGGATGCGCTGGGCGATCGAGGGCAGGAAGATCCGGTCGATCCGCAACCCGGTGCCGTAGACGGGAATGCCGAGGCGGGGCAAGGTGCCGGGCACGAAGGGGAAGCCTCCACCGGCGGACAGCCAGAAGTAACCGCCCTCGAAGGTCTCGCCGAACCGGGTGATGAACGTCGGCGCCAGCTCCAGGGTCTCGCCGAAGCGCTTTGGGTTGTCGCCCAGGTTGGAGAAGAAGGTGTCGAGGCCCTCGAAGATGCCGTGGACGTCGGGGCGGACGTCTGACACCAACCCGGCCGCCGACTCGCCGAAGTCGGCGCCATCGGTCAGCAGAGCCGACAGCTCACCGGTTCGGCTGGCCAGCACGGTGCCGAGCCGGTCGAAGCCGACGATGGCGCGGTCGAGCGAGCCCCGGTGGTCGTCGAGGGTGGAGGCGAGCTCGGCGGCGCTCTGGGTGAGCGTGCCGATCTCGTTGCGGCGCGCCGACAGCGTGGTGGAGATGTCGGCGGCGTCGGCGAGGAAGGACTTCAGCTCGGCCTCGTGACCGACGATGCCGGCGGCGCCCTCCATGAAACGGTCCAACGTGTCGGGCCGCAGCTCTGCGAAGAACTTGTCGGCGCTGACCAGCAGGGTGTCCAGGGCGCGGGGCGTGCCCACCCTGTCCTCGGGGATGGTCGTGCCGTCGGGGTCGCCCTCGGGCGTATCGGCCGAGGCCGGGGAGAGGTCGACGTAGGGCTCGCCCAAGGCCGTCTTCTGGCGGATGTCCGCGCGCAGCTCCCGCGCCATCGGTCCGGGGGGCTCTAGCTCGAGCCTCGATGCGCACACCGTCGCCGACGTTGTCGGTGTCGCTGACCCGCCCGGCTGGCACGCCCAGGTAGGTCACCTCGGCGCCGGGCAGCGCACCCGACGCGGAGGGCGACAGCACCGTGACCGAGGCGGTCTCCTTGCGGGGGTCGAGGTCGGCGAGGCCGATGACGGCCCACGCGAGGGCGACGAAGCCAACCGCAGCCACGAGCGCGACGTTGGCGAGCTGGCGAAGGGTGAGCCTCACTTGGTTCCCTCCGGGGCAGACGGAACGAGGCCGCCGAGCAGGCCCGACAGGCCGGTGGGGGTGACGCCGAGGTTCTCGTTGGACGAGCCCGCCCCGATGTCGAGGTTGCCGGTGCCGAGCGGGTCGTCGATGTTGATCCGCGGGATGCCGGTGACCACGATCTGCTGGGTCTGGCGGCCTCGGGGCCCGGCGTCGGGGTTGGCGCAGCGATCGGGCGAGAGGTCCAGCGTGGCCAGCTCCGGAGTGAGCGGGAACACGAAGTTCAGGTACAGCCCGTCGGTCACGCACGACCAGCCCTTGTTGAACCCGTAGAGCCCGTTGACCACGCCCACCACCTCGTCGAGGTTGCCGAGCAGCTCGGTCAGGCGGGGTTCGATCTGGCTGAAGGCCTTGACCATCTTGACGTTGTTGCGATCGAGCAGGCCGGAGAACTCGCCCGACAGCGCGCCCACGCGATCGATGAAGGGCGCCAGCTGGTCGTTCGACTTCGCTAAGGCCTCGGCTCCTCCGGCGAAGCGCGCGATGGCGTCGGCGTAGGTGTCGGTGTCGGGAGCGAGGCTGGCCGACAGCGAGTCGATCGACTCGATGGTGCGGGCCAGGTCGTCCTTGCTGGCCGCGAAGGCGTCGGCGGCGCCGGCCGAGGTGTCGAAGAAGCGCTGGAGGCGGGCCGGGTCGGACCCGATCCCACGGTCGACGCCGGCCAGGACCCGGTTGATGTTGTCGACGTTGACCTGGGCGGTGAGCTCACCGGCCACCGAGACGACGTCTTCGAGGTCGACCCTTCGGCGACTGCGCTCCAGGGGGATGGTCGAGCCCGGCTCGAGCCTTCCCGATCCCTGCGGGACCAACTCGAGGTAGTTCTCCCCCAGCACGCTGGTCTGGCGGACCTCCACGCCCGTGCCGGCCGGGAGGTGGTAGTCGGGGTCCACCTCGAAGCCGACGTGGGCGGCGAGGCCGTCGACCTTCACCGATGTGACCCTGCCCACGACCACGTCGTCGAGGCGCACGTCGTTGCGGGGCACGAGCCCGGTGGCGTCGGCCAGCTCGACGGCGTAGTCGTCCATGTCGGCGGGACGGAGCCGCAGCAGCAACGGCGAGGCGGCCAGCACGACGAGTGCGGCCATTCCCAGCCGTAGGCTGAGGACGAGTCGTCGGTTCACGGTTGGGCCTCCCCGCCGGCGTCGTGGGTGATGGGTCCGAGCGAGAGCCTCCGGCAGCAACGGCCCGGTGCCCAGGACCGGCGTCAGGTCGATCGCAGGCGGGGTGAGCTTGTCGAGCGCGCCGCCGGCGAAGTCGATGCTGGGGATGAACCGGTCGTCGCCGATCTCGGAGCCGACGCCGCCGTCCGCGTTGAGGGTGGGCACGTAAGGAGCGACGAGCAGCCCGGTCACCTGGGGCACCAGGTACGTGCGATCTCCGTCGTTGGTGATGGCCCGGGCGAAGCCGAAGCTGGCGAGCGGGGCGTACTCGAGGATCTTGGCGAGGTCGGCCTGGTGGGCGGTGAGGATCCGGCCGATGCGGTCGAGGTCGTCGAAGGCGGCGGCGAACCCTGCGCGCTGACCGCGTGAGAAGGTGGTCAGCTCGCCCAGCATCCTGTCGAGGCCCGTGATGGCGGCGTCCAGCGCCCCGTCCTGGGTCACGAGCGCCTCGCTGACGAGCGCCCCGCGGTCGAGGAGGGAGACGATGCGATCGTCGCGAGAGGCGAGGTTGGCCATGACCTGGTCGACCGAGGCCAGAGCGGCGTCGAGCGAGGAGAGGTTGGCCGCGACCGCCGCGCTTGCTCCGGACAGGTTCGAGATGAGACCGCCGAGCACGTCGCGGTCGCCGCCAAAGGCGGTGGCGAGCTGCTCGACCACGGCGTTGACGGCGCTGGAGTCGACCTGCTCGGAGACACGGGTCGCCTCGTCGAGCACGTCGGAGATCTCGGCGGGCACGATGGCCCGCTCGAGGGGGATGCGCCCACCGTCGCCGAGCTGGGGACCCTTCCCGGTCCACTGGGGTCCCAGCTCGACGTAGCGCTCGCCGATGAGGCTGCGCAGCCGCAGCGTGGCTGTCGCCTCGGCGACGAGGGGCACGTCGTCGACGTGCATGGTGACCACCACTCGGTCCGCGCGCGACTCGACGTCGGTGACCTTGCCTGCCTCGAGGCCGTCTATGTAGACGCGGGACTGGGTGTAGAGCCCGACGGCGCGGGGGAACTCGGCGACCACGGTGTATCGGCCGGGTTCGAAACCGGTTCCCGAGCCCACCGCGATCCCGTGGCCGGACAGGCTCAACGTGGCCACGCCGGTCATCGCCACCACAACGGCGGCGGCGAGGCGGCGCCACGGGCTCGAGTTGCGATAACGGGTCACTTGCCGAACCCTTCGGGCGGAAGGACTGTGCGGTTGTCGCCGGTCTTGATGGTGGCGAGGCCGGGGATCTGGATCTCGTCGGGCAGCAGCGTCAGCGGCGTCTGGGTGGGGTCGAGGTGCAGGAGCGGGACGCCGCCGCCCTTGCCGGGATCCAGGGTGGTCTGCGAGCCCAGATCGATCGGCTCGGACAGGACCGGCCCGGCGACGAGGCCGACGAGGTAGACGTTGACCCAGGCGCCCTCCCTGGACACGTTGTAGAAGCGCTCGACGAGGGTCGGCAGGCCGGTCAGGCCCAGGTCGATGCGGTCGCGCTGCTCGTCGAGCACCTGGGAGACCTCGGCCAGCTTGGAGGAGAACCCGGTGAAGGTGGCCTCATTGCGGTCGAGGAACGGGCTGAGGGTGTCGGACAGGTCGCCCACACCGCTGACCAGACCAGACAGCTCGGTCTGGCGCTCGGCCAGGGCACCGAAGACCACGTCGAGCCCGTCGATGGCCGTGTTGAGCTCGGCCTCTCGGCCGTCGAGCGCCCGGGAGAGCCGGTCGGCGGAGTCGAAGAGGCGTCGCAGGTCTTCTTCCTTGGCGGCGATGGTGGAGGCCAGGGTCGACACGTCGCCGAAGATCTGGTTGAGCTCCTCGGCCCGGCCGTCGTCGAGGGCCTCGCCGGTGGAGGCGAACACGGAGTTGAGCGACTCGATGTCGGTCTTCTCCAGGGTCGGCTCGGCCGAGTTGAGCAGCGTGTCGACGTCGGTCGCCACGTCGGTCATCTCCAGCGGGATGCGGTCGTCGTCGCCCAGCAGCCGTCCCGCGCCGGGATCGGCGAGCTCGACGTACTTCTTGCCGAGCAGGGTGCGCAGGCGCACCTGGGCCCGGGTCCGCTCCGACAGCTCGATGCCATCGTCGATGGTCATGTCGACGGTGACGGTGCCCTTCTCCAGGTTGCGCTCGATCCCCGACACCGAACCCACGTTCACTCCCGCGACGCGCACCGGGTCACCGCTCTCCAGGCCCGATGCCGAGTCGAACTCGGCCGAGAGCGAGTAGTGCTTGGAGAAGATCTGCAGGCCACCGATGGACCCGGTGATCGCCACCGCGAGAGCGGTGAGCACCAGGCCGACGATGCCGGAGCGTCGGACGTTGCGGAAGGTCACTGGTTGCCTCCGAGCAGGCCGCCGAGCAGGCCGCCGAGGAGGGCTTCGAGACCGGTGGCCCCACCGCCCTGGTCACGCGGTGCGGGCGTGAAGGGGCTCGACGGGTTGATGGTGAGCGGGCCGATCGAGGTCTCGGGGATGGGCGGGAGCGGGATCCGGGGCTGGCCCAGCAGCGGCGCCGGTGCCGACAGGGCGTCTGGCCCGATGTCGTTGTAGTTGGGACCGATGATCGGGCTGAGCAGGTCGAGGTTCGTGTTCACGACGCCCAGGCCGCGGGCGTAGACGTGCCAGTAGCGCCCACTGTGGGTGGCCCGCGAGATGGCCCCGGTCAGCCACGGGACGGTGCGAAGGCCCTCGCTGAGGCCCTCCTTGTTCTGGGCCAGGGCCTCGACGAGCTCTGTCGAGCGGGCCAGGATCGAGTCGAGGTCGGACTCGCTGGCCTGGAGCACCTGGTCGAAGATCGCCACGAGCTGGTCGGCGTCGGCCACGGTGGTCCCCAGGTTCGAGGCCTGACCGGCCAGCACGTCGGCGGTGGAGGCGAAGCTGGTCAGGAAGCGCTGCACCTCGGTGTCCCGGGCCGCGATGCCGTCGATGAGCCTGCCCAGGTTGGTGATCGAGCGGTCGATGGCCGCGGCGCGCGGCTCGAGGGTGGCGAGCAGGCGACTGCCGTCGTCGATGGCCCGGCCGATCGTCTCCTCCCGCCCGTCCAGCGCCGAGGCCAGTGTGGCCATCACCCGGTTCAGGGTCGTGGTGTCGAGGTCGCCGATGAGCGGCTCGGTGTTGTTCAGCAGCATGGTCAGGTCGGCCGCGGCGCCGGTCTGGTCCTTGGCCAGCCGCGTGTCGGCGGCGATGGCGGGCCCGTCGGCACTGGCCCCCTTGGGCGGCAGCACCTCGACGATCCGCTGGCCGAGCAGGTTGCGCCACCGGACCTCGAAGCGCGAACCCTGGGGGATCCGGTAGCGGTCGTCGATGTCGAGGCCGACCACCGCCCGGCCGTGCTCGACGTGGATGCCGCCGACCTTGCCGACGCGCACGCCGGCAAGGTTGACCGCGTCGCCCGAGACCAGGCCGGTGACGTCGGTGAACTCCCCGGTCACCCGGTAGGTGTCGGCCAGCATGCCCGCGGCGCCGTTGAGCTGGCCGATCTGGCTCGCCAGCGCGTAGAGCGACAGCGCACCGAGCGCGGTCAGCAGGCCGAGCTTGGCCAGCAGGCCGAGGTCCTCGCGCATCTTCATCCGACCAGCCCTCCCAGCAGGTTGCCCAGCAGGGCGCTCAAACCGGTCGGCTTGAGGGAGCCGTCGGTGTTGGCCAGGCCCAGGTCGAGGGTGAAGGGACCTTGGGGCAGGCCGGCGACGGTGATGTCGGGCCCGACCCCGGTGCCGCCACCGCCGTCTCCGAGGGCGCCCGGGGTGTCGAGAAGGCTGCCGGCGTTGATGACGCCGAAGTTGGCGATCGGCGCGCGGAACGAGCCCGTTGTCGTGGCGGCGGCCAGACCGTTGAGCAGCTGGGGTGCGCCGCTGAGCAGGGCGGTGATGGCCCCGGGATAGTTCGACAGGACGTCGAAGGTGCCGTAGATCCCGTCGAGCGCGCCCTGCAGAGGTTCGCGCTCGCCGGCCAGGAGCTCGGCCGCCCGCGCGGACAGGTCGGTCGTGCCGGCCAGGAACCTGGCCACCTCGGGCTCGTCGTCGGCCACCAGTTCGGCGAGGTCGCCGAAGTGGTCCGCTGCTCGGGCGAGCTCTGCCGCGCGGGCTTCGAAGGTGCCAGCCGCACCGGGAACCGCCTCGAACAGCCGGGCTAGGTCGCCCTTGCGCTGGGTGAACTCCTCCAGGATGGGCGGCAGGTCGTCGAGGAGCTGGGCGATGTCGGCGCCGGAGCCGTCGAAGGCCTCGGCGTAGGACGACAACGTGGCCGAGAACTCGACCGGGTCGAAGGTCTCGAGTATCGGCTGGAGCTTGTCGAGGACCTGTTGCACCTCCGCCGACGGCGAGGTGCGATCAACGGGGATGCTCGCTCCCTCGGCGAGGGTCGGGGCGTCTTCCTCGGCGGGTTGGAGCTCGACGAACTTGTCGCCGAAGAGCGTCTTGGGCACCAGGTTGGCGGTGCTGTCGGCGGCGACGCGTGTGTCGGGGTCCAGTGCCAGCGTGTACCGGACCGTGGGCGCTCCGGGCTCGGCCTCGATGGAGGAGATCCGCCCGACGGGCACGCCGCGCACGCGCACCTCGTCGCCCGGGCGCACGTTGAGGCCGGCCCGCTCGAACTCGACGGTCATCTCCATCGTGTCCGGCTCGGGTTGGTTGAGGTACGCCGCGGCCATCCCGGCCACGACCAGGCCACCGATGCTCCTGCGAAGGACGGGGACGAGTTCCATCAGCCCGAGAACCTCACGGTGTCGGCGAATCCCCAGAAGGTCATGGACATGGCGAAGTTGACGATGAACACCGTCGTGACCGACAACCGGACGGCCCGGCCGACGGCGTAGCCGACCGCCTCCGGCCCACCCGAGACCCGGAAGCCGTAGGCACAGTGCACGAAGGTGATGATCACGATGAAGACCAGGACCTTCATGACGCTGTAGACGATGTCGATCCTGGGCAGGTAGAGCTCGAAGTACTGGTCGTAGATGCCCGGCGATATGCCGAAGAACTGGATCGAGGTCAACCGGGTCGTGACCAGGCCCACGTAGAGGCCCACGACGTAGAGGGGCAGCACCGTGATGAACGAGGCGACCAGGCGGGTCGAGACCAGGTAGCGCAGCGCAGGGATGCCCATCACGTCGAGGGCGTCGATCTCCTCGGAGATCCGCATGGCACCCAGCTCGGCGGTGAAGTTGGCCCCGATCTGGG
The DNA here is from genome assembly GCA_963703565.1 of uncultured Microthrixaceae bacterium. Lineage (GTDB taxonomy): Bacteria > Actinomycetota > Acidimicrobiia > Acidimicrobiales > VFJN01 > CAVPEW01. The sequence goes on from CAVPEW010000075.1 coordinate 91,367, forward strand.
CCGCGAAGATGATCGCAGCCGCCAGCGGCATGATCTCGCGGACGTTGGCGAAGGCGGAGATGAAGCCGATGAGGTCCTCGGCGCCGATGATCTCGAGGCCCTTGACGCCCTCGAGGCTGAGCTGCACGCCGATGACGCCGGTCATGAAGATCATGACGATCAGCGCGCCGGCCCCGAGCAGGAACGCCCCCACCCCGACCGACACGTCGGAGATGAGCGACACGATCTGGGCGCGGTACTTCAACGAGGCCGGCACGTTGACCACGGCCCTCCACGCGACGTCGAAGATCATCTGCGCCGTGCGGATCGGTTGCAGGACCGGGGCGACGGCCTCGGCCGCCGCGCTGCGCAACTGGCCGGTCGGGCGCACCGAGGAGGGGCGCGGCTCCAGCTGCGCGGCCGGGTCGGTAGCGGGACGGGGCTCGATGGTCTGGGTCACGCGATCGCGTCCGGGACCAGGGCCAGGTAGCCGAAGGTGAGCACGAGGTTGACCACCACCAGGGCCAGCACGGTGAGGACCACGCCCTGGTTCACCGCCTTGCCGACGCCGCCCGGCCCGCCCTTGGCGTAGAGCCCCTTCCAGGCGGAGATGAGCGCGGCGACGATGCCGAAGACGAAGCCCTTCAGCAGGGCCAGGTACAGGTCGGGCATGCGGGCCAGGATCGTGAACCCGTCGAGGAAGGCGCCCCCGTTGGAGCCCTTGATGATGACGGCGTAGTAGTAGCCACCGGCGATCCCGCCGATGATGACCATGCCGGTCAGGATCAGCGCCGAGAACGCCGCCCCGAGCACCCGTGGGACCACGAGGCGATGCAGCGGGTCGACCGACATGACCTGCATCGCCGCGATCTCGTCACGCACCGTGCGGGCCCCGAGGTCGGCGGTGATCGCAGTGCCTCCGGCAGCGGCCAGCATGAACGTCGTGCCCAGGGGACCGGCCTCTCGCACGATCGCGAGGACCATGGCCGCACCCTGGGCTGACTCGGCACCGAACTGGCGGGTGATGTTGTACACCTGCAGCCCGATCACGAGGCCGAACGACAACGTGAGCAGCATCGCCGGGAACAGCGTGACCGAGCAGATGAACCAGGTCTGTCGAGCCACCTCCATCGGCCGGAACGGACGCCGCGGAAGGCGAACGACAACGTCGGCGGCCATGGCGAAGAAGCGCCCGGCCTCGTCCAGGAAGTTCGCTGCCTTGCCGGCGCCTGCTCGTTGTAGCAACGCCATGTCCAACCCCCTGGGCCGACGGCCGGCCACGGTGACTGCGGTCACAGGGGTTGTTCGTGCCGCGGGCGCCGACCTCCTTCCGGCGCGTCGGAGAAAACCCGGAAGCACCGTGGCCCACCCGGCGCCGGGCGCGCTACGGGGCGGCACCCGCGGCGCCAAGCGCCCGGGTGCCGCCCGTGTAGCGGAACCGCCCGGGTCAGGCCTGCTGGAGGATGTGCACGATGCAGATGGAGCCGGCGCCCATCATGTGCACCATCGCGGTGCGCGCCCCGGCGACCTGGTTCGCGCCCTGCTCCCCGCGCAACTGGCGGGTGGCGTCGTACACCTGGGCGAGACCGGTAGGCCCACCGGGGTGGCCCCGGGCGGTGAGCCCCCCGTCGGTGGAGAACGGGATGCGACCACCGATGGACGTCGCGCCCTCGGCCACCAGCTTGTCGCCCTCGCCCGGGCCGCAGATGCCGAGCAGCTCGTAGTACATGAGCTCCTCGATGGGGAACGCGTCGTGCACGTGGACCAGGTCGAGGTCGGTCGGGCCGACACCGGCCTGTTCGTAGGCCGCCGCCGACGTCGTGCGGGTGAGCTCGCTCGGGCCCACGACCGCCCCCATGAAGATGTGACCGTCGGTGTAGCGCTCGGTCTCGGCCTGAGAGGACAGCACCCGCACCAGCGGGCGGCCGTTGGCGAGCCGCTCGGCCACCTCGCGGGTAGCTACCAGGGCGCATGCCGCGCCGGCACCGGCGGCGCAGGCCATCTTCGACGTGTGGGGATAGGCGATCATCCGCGAGGCGAGGACCTCCTCCGGGGTCACCTCGTGGTCGGCCCGCCGCTGCGCGTACGGGTTGTTCCGTCCGTGGTTCCAGTTCTTCGCCGCGATCTTGGCGAAGGTCTCGACCGTCGTGCCGACCTCGTACATGCGCCGGGTGGCCCACATGGCGAAGAACGCGGCCGGGAGCATGGTCTGCTCGACGCCGGGCTTGAAGGCCCCTCCACCCAGGCCCATCCGGTTCATGTCGTCGAAGCCCAGCGCCATGGCCACCTGCGAGTGACCGCCGGCCACGTTCAGCACGGCCTCCCGGAAAGCGGAGGAACCGGTGGCCGAGGCGTTCTCCACGTGGACGATGGGCACACCGGTCAGGCCGAGGTCCTTGGCCATGGCGACGCCGACCATCATCCCGCCACTGCCGATGTAGCCGTTGTAGAGGGCCCCGACCTCGTCGAAGCCCAGCCCTGCATCGTCGAGAGCGCCGACCCCGGCCTGGAACGCCAGGTCGGAGACCTGGCCTTCGTAGGGCCCGAAGGGCGTCATGCCGACGCCGACCACGTAGACGTCCTCGATCACTTCGACCCCTCCCCTGCCGGTGAGAAGCGGAAGCTCACCAGGTCGTTGCCTTCCTTGTCCTGCATCACGGGATACAGCTCCAGGCGCATCGGCATCCCGATCTCCCAGTCGCCCATCGCACCCGAGATGACGCTCTGGACCCGGACTCCCTCGGGCAGGTCGATCTGACCGACGCCGTGACCCTCGAGGTCGCCCATCTTGTTCTTGCCCATCCAGGGCGACTCGATGAAGGTCCACGAGTACAGGACGCCCTCGGGAGAGAGCTCCACGTCCTCGACGGGCTGCATGGTCACCGGGCAGCGCCGCCGCCGCGGGAAGAAGTGCAAGTCGGCTGCAGGGCTGTACGAGCCGAGCAGACGCGGGGATCCACCCCCCTCACCGGGCACTGTGAAGTACCCGTCCTCCAAAGCGCGAGTGGCCATCGACGTCCTCCTGGGTCCCCCGGGTGCTGGTCAGGACACGTTACGGCTCCGACCCGTGCCGACCCAATCCTGCGGCCAAGCCGGTTTCCGTGACGAGACAGCCGGGCTCTACTGTCGCGAACGCGCCCAACGCGGGGCGCCGCGACCAAGGAGACGGCAGTGAGCGATCTCGGTTACGACGGCAAGGTTGCGATCGTCACGGGCGCGGGAAACGGCCTGGGCCGCCAGCACGCGCTGCTGCTCGCCAGCCGTGGTGCGCAGGTCGTGGTCAACGACCTCGGTGGTTCGGTGTCGGGCGACGGATCCGACGAGGGGCCCGCCCAGCAGGTGGTCAAGGAGATCGAGGCCAGCGGTGGCGTGGCCGTGGCCGACGGCAACTCGGTGTCGAGCCGCGCCGGCGGCGAAGCGATCGTCAAGACGGCGCTCGACGCCTTCGGGCGCGTCGACATCGTCGTCAACAACGCCGGCATCCTGCGTGACAAGGCGTTCCACAACCTCACCGACGAGCTGTTGGACCCAGTGCTCGACGTCCACCTCAAGGGCGCCTTCTACGTGACCCAACCGGCCTGGAAGGTCATGCGCGAGCAGGGTTACGGGCGAATCGTCAACACCTCCTCGGCGGCAGGCATCTTCGGCAACTTCGGCCAGACCAACTACGGCGCCGCCAAGATGGGGGTCGTGGGCTTCACCAAGGTCCTGGCCCAGGAGGGTGCCAAGTACAACATCAAGGCGAACGTGCTCGCTCCGGGCGCCCGCACCCGCATGACCGAAGAAGCTCATGGGCGCCGCCGCGGAGAAGCTCGACCCGGCGCTCGTGTCGCCCGTGGTCGCGTTCCTCGTGCACGAGGACTGCCCCGTGACCGGCCGGATCTTCTCGGCAGCCGGCGGACGCGTGGGCGAGGTGTTCATCGGAGCCTGCCAGGGCCTCTTCGACGCCAACCTCACCGTGGAAGCGGTGCGCGACGGCTTCGACAAGATCTGCGACCGCACCGACTACGCGGTGCCGACCAACGCCAACGAGGAGATGGCCCTGGTCTTCCCGCACCTGATGTGAACCCCGCTGGCCCGGCTCGCCGGTCCGGCCCAGCCAACCCCGACCCGCGGCGCAGACCCGCGAGGGAGTCGTCGAGCACCTGGAGCGGTCAACGGGGAGGTGAGATGGTCACGGTCCCCTGGGCCGCGCCGACCAGCTTGTCCTCGTTGACGATGTCGATGCGCACCACAGCGGTCCGCTTGGTCATGGCGATGATGGTCGAGGTGGCCGACATCACCCCGCCCCGCACAGGGGCGAGCAGGTTGAGCTTGAACTCGGTCGTGGCCGCCCACGAACCCCGAGGCATCACGGGATACAGGACGGCCCCGAGGACGTGGTCGGCCAGGGCGGAGATGCATCCGCCGTGGGCCGACCCGAACGGGTTGAGCAGCTCGGGGCGGATCTCCATCTCGGCGGTCATGGTGCCCGGTCCGACAGCGGTCGTTCGGATCCCCAGGTAGCCCGGCAGACCGGTCTCAGGCGGGGCTCCCGAGCCGCCGATCATCTCGGCCATCTCGGCGTCGTAGTCGAAATGGGGTGCGCTGGGCATGCGGGTCGTGCTCCTTCTGGCTCGGGTGGCGACTCAGGCTGCGGCCACCGGGAACGACCGGAACCCTCGCAGGACCGCCGTGGTCAGTCGCTCTGCTCCCCCCGCGGCGCGCAGGCGCGCCCCCCGGGCGAGCATGGACTCGGCCACCAGGCGGAACTCCAGCCGGGCCAGCGATGCCCCCAGGCAGAAGTGGATGCCGTGGCCGAAGCCGAGGTGGTCCTGAGGGTTGCGGGCTATGTCGAAGCGCTCCGGATCGGGGAAGTGGGCGCCGTCGTGGTTGGCGGCAGCGAAGGAGACCATGACCATCGACCCGGCGGGGATCACCGTGCCGCCGACCTCGACCTCGGTGGTCGTCCCCCGGAACAGAGCTTGGACGGGCCCGTCGAAGCGCAGGACCTCTTCCACGGTCGACGGCAGCAACGACGGGTCGGCGATCAGCCGATCGAGCTGGTCGGGGTGGTCGGCGAAGGCCTGGGCGCCGTTGCCGATGAGGTTGGTGGTGGTCTCGTTGCCGGCCACCAGGAGCAGGATCACGAACGCCACCAGGTCACCCACGCCCAGCTCGCCCAGTGCCACGAGTCGGCCGATGAGGTCGTCGGTCGGCTCCGAGCGGCGCAGGCCGATCTGCTCGAGCACGAACGCCGTGAGCTCGCCCATGGCGGCGGCAGCCCCACGGAGGTCGACCTGGCCGGCCAGGGTGCCCACCAGCGCGTCGGACCACCTCTTGAAGTCGTCTCGTCGCTCGGCGGGGATGCCGAGCAGCTCGGCGATGACCGTGACCGGGAACGGCATCGCCACCGCTGCGGTGAGGTCGACGGTCTCACCGGCCGAGGTGCGCTCCAGCAGCCCGTCGACCAGGTCGTCGCACAGGCTCCGCAGGCGGGGCTCGATCGCCGCCACCGCACGGGGGGTGAAGGCCCGGCTCACCATCCTGCGCAGAGCGGTGTGGTCGGGCGGGTCGGTGGCTATCAGCACACGGGCCTGGGCCGAGGAGATCCCGAATGGGTTCTCGGCCGCCGGCCGCCCCGAGCCGACCTGGCCGGACATCAAGGCGCCCATGCCGGCGGCCGAGGAGAAGCCCGACGGGTCGCGCAGGAGGGCAACGACCTCGTCGTAGCCGACGACCATCCACGTCCCGTCGGCGAGCTGGTGGACCGGGCCGAGCGCCCGCAGCTCGGCGTAGCGCGGGTACGGGTCAGCGATGACCTCGGGGCTGTAGGGGTCGAACGGGACGGCGGGCGCGGTCGACATCGGGCGTGTACTCCGGTCGGGGGCGAACTGCGACAGCGATCCTATGTTGTTTCAGTGGTGCACAGGAATCGGCGGCACATCAGCTCGGCCAGTACCGGTCGCGGAGCTGGTTCTTGTACAGCTTGCCCGTGGGCAGGCGGGGCAGTTCCCGGTCGAAGTCGATCGTGCGGGGGCACTTGTAGTGCGCCAGCTTCGTGCGGCAGAACTCGATCAGCTCCCGTTCGAGCTCGGGCCCGGCGTCGGCCCACTCCATGGGCTGCACGACGGCCTTGACCTGCTCGCCCATCTCGGGGTCGGGCACGCCCAGGACGGCCGCGTCGGCCACCTTGGGATGGGTGACCAGCACGTTCTCGGTCTCCTGGGGGTAGATGTTCACGCCCCCAGAGATGATCATGAACGCCTTGCGATCGGTGAGGAAGACCCAGCCCTCGTCGTCGACGTAGCCGACGTCTCCCAGGGTGGTCCAGCCGTGGCCGCCCGGGTCCTTGGAGTCGGCCGTCTTGGCAGGGTCGTTGTGGTACTCGTACTCGGGAGCGCCACCGAAGTAGATGGTGCCCGCCTCGCCCGTGGGCAGCTCCTGGCCTTGCTCGCCCACGACGTGGATCTCGCCGATCAAGGGGCGTCCGACGGTGCCCGGGTGCGCCAGCCACTCCTCGGGACCGACCAGGCAGAAGCCGTTGAGCTCGGTGCCCGCGTAGTACTCCCAGATGATCGGGCCCCACCACTCGAGCATCTCCTGCTTGACCGTCACGGGGCAGGGCGCGGCGGCGTGGATCGCGACGCGGTGCGAGGAGAGGTCGTAGCGGGTCCGCTCGGAGTGGTCGAGCTTCAGCATCCGCACGAACATGGTCGGCACCCATTGGGAGTGGGTGACGCCGTAGCGCTCGATGAGCGCCAACGCCTCGACCGGGTCGAACTTCTCCATCACCACCACGGTGCCGCCCAGGGAGTGCACACCGAGCGTGAACCCGATCGGCGCCGAGTGGTACAGCGGCGCGGGCGACAGGTACACGCTGTCCTCGGTCACGCCGAACATCCCACCGAGCAGACCGCCGATGAGAGACCCCTCAGTGGCCTTTGCGTCGCGCAGGGGCCGTTTGATGCCCTTCGGCCGGCCCGTGGTCCCCGACGAGTACAGCATGAAGTCGCCCGCGGGCTCATCGGGCTCGCGCTCGGCGCTCACCTCGGCGATGGCGTCCTCGTAGCGCTCGAGACCCTCCACGTCCTCGTCGACGACGAGGGCGAGCTCGACGCCCGGCGCGTCGGCGAGTGCCTCGAGGGCGACGGCGGCCTTGGCGGGCGTGGTCACGAACGATCGGGAACCGGAATCGCGCAGGATGTAGGCGACTTCGGAGGGCGCAAGATAGCTGTTGATCGTGGTCACGTAGAGGCCCGACCGCATCGCAGCCCAGGCCGCCTCGAAGAACCGCGGGTGGTTCTCCATGAAGATGGCCACGTGGTCACCGCGGCGCAGACCCAGCTCGCGCCAGACGCGCGCGAGGCGCGTGGAACGCTCGTCGAGCTCGCCGTAGGTGACCGTCGTGCCCGACCGGGCCATGATGACGGCTGGCTTATCGGGATCCTTGTCGGCGTACGTGGCCGGGTACATCGCGGGCTCCGTGGGGGGTGTGGGCGGCCCGCCCCAGCGGCGGGACGAACGAGGACCTTAGGCCACCGGCGTCCAAGCGCCCGAGGCGGGAGGGGCCGCGCAGGAGCGGCAGCGTGCCGCCTCGAATATCGCGACATCGCAACATTCGAGTAGCTTCGTCCCAGATGCGTAGGAATGCGTAGGAAGGGGTGCGATGGCCGCCGCCAGAGGGCTGGGACCCAAGGAGATCAGAGGCTTCGGGCGCCCGGAGGTGGGGCGAGCCGCGACGACCGGTGTCACCCTCGCCCGCTGCGCCGGGCGGGTGTTGGTCGGGCGCCAACGCGTTCGCAGCGCTGACCGCAGCGCCGGGGCGGCCCGCGAGCTCAAGGTGGCCTTCGCCGAGCTCGGCCCGACCTACGTCAAGCTGGCCCAGCTGGTCGCCTCGAGCCCCGGGCTGTTCCCCCAGACGCTCGCCGACGAGTTCCGGAGCCTGCTCGACGAGGTACCGCCCATCCAGCGCTCGGAGGTGCACCGGGTCCTCACCGAGGAGTTGGGCGCTGCGCCCGATGAGGTCTTCGACCGCTTCGACGACGAACCGCTGGCGTCGGCCTCGATCGCCCAGGTGCACACCGCCCGGCTGCAGGACGGCGAGGAAGTGGTCGTCAAGATCCAGAGGCCGGGGATCCGGGCCCGCCTCGAGAGCGACCTGCGGATCCTCGTGCGCATCGCGGCGATCCTCGACCGCGTCTCCAAGAAGGGCCGGATGGCAAACCCCACCGCTGTGGTCGAGGACTTCGCTGCGACCCTGTCCGAGGAGCTGAACTTCGTCAACGAAGCCCACTCCATGGAGCGCTACGAGGCGAACCTCAGGTCGTTCGGCACCAACGACGGCGTGCGCGTCCCCTCGGTTCGCTGGGCGTACACGACGCCCAGGGTGCTGACGATGGAGCGCATCTACGGCTTCAAGATCGACGACCTGGCCCAGCTGGGCGCCCAGGGATGGGATCTCGCCGGTGCGCTCAAGCGGGGCGTGCGGGCTTGGATGGAGAGCGCGCTCGAGCACGGCTTCTTCCACGGCGACGTGCACGCGGGAAACCTGATGCTCGACCAGGACGGCAACGTCACCTTCCTCGACTTCGGCATCGTCGGCCGCCTCGACGACTCGACGCGCGAGATCATCCGACACGGCCTGCCCGCCCTGCTGATCGAGGGCGACTTCGTCAAGGTCGCCGAGGCCATCTACCAGATGGGAGCGGTGCTCAGCCCAAAGGACCTCGAGCAGTCCTCACGCGACATCGCCCGTATCGTGCAGCCCATCCTGGGCCGCCCCCTGTCGGAGATCTCCTACGGCCAGGTCCTCATCGACATCGTGCGCGTCGGCACGACCTACGACGTCCGCCTGCCACGCGAGCTCGTCCTCGTCGCCAAGCAGATGCTCTACTTCGAGCGCTACGCCAAGCTGATGGCACCGGACTGGGCGATCCTCAACGACCCGGACCTCATCGGGTTCCTCTTCGAGGGCCTCGAGACGGCTGTGGTGGGCGAGGCGTCCCCCGAACCCGCACCCGAGCGCGGGGGACCGGCGGTCGACACCGAACCCAGGGCCTGAGCGCAAGCGAGCAGTGCGCGAGGTTGCCCCGGTGCACCGCGGTGGGCTTCGATGCAGCCCAACCCGAGGGAGGCCCCGATGCGTACCGCCGTCACCGACCTGCTCGACGTCGAGTTCCCGATCCTGGCGTTCAGCCACTGCCGAGACGTCGTCGCGGCGGTCACCAACGCCGGCGGGTTCGGGGTGCTCGGCGCCGTGGCCCACAGCCCCGAGCAGCTCGAGGTCGACCTCGACTGGATCGAGGCCGAGACCAAGGGCAAGCCATACGGCGTCGATCTGCTGATCCCGACCCACTACGTGGGCGAGGAAGCCGGGGGCCTCGACTCCTCCAGCCTGAGCGAACTGATCCCCGAGGCGCAACGCAACTGGCTCGACGAGCTCCTAGAGCGTTACGACGTACCGGCCCTGCCCGCCGACGATGACGGCGGCGACGCCCGTCACTTCGGCGGCATGCGTGTCGACCCCAAGAGCATGGCGCCGCTGCTCGACGTGGCCTTCGCGCACCGGATCGGGCTGATCGCCAGCGCACTCGGCCCCCCGCCCCCGCACCTGATCGAGCGGGGCCGGGCTCAGGGCGTGCCCGTTGCAGCTCTCGCTGGCGCAACCGAGCATGCCCGGCGCCACGCCGAGGCCGGCGCCGACCTGATCATCGCCCAGGGCACCGAGGCCGGCGGCCACACCGGCCAGGTGGCGACGATGGTGCTGGTACCCGAGGTGGTCGACGCCGTCGCTCCCGTCCCCGTGCTGGCCGCAGGCGGCATCGGCCGTGGCCGCCAGGTCGCCGCCGCCTTGGCGCTGGGAGCCGAGGGGGTCTGGTGCGGCTCGGTTTGGCTGACCACCGAAGAAGCCGAGACCACCCCTGTCATCAAGGGCAAGTACCTGTCCGCGGGTTCGTCCGACACGGTCCGGTCACGCTCGATCACGGGCAAGCCCGCGCGGATGCTGCGCACCGCGTGGACCGAGGCCTGGGAAAGTCCCGACGGGCCGGGGCCCCTCCCGATGCCATTGCAGACGATGCTCGTAGGCGAGGCCCTGCGCCGAATCGAGCGCGTGGCCCACCACGAGGGCAGCGGAGCCCACGAGCTGGCCACGTTCTTCGTGGGTCAGATCGTCGGCTCGATGAACCAGATCAAGCCGGCACGGCGAGTCGTGTTGGAGATGATCGACGAGATGATCGATGCCGTCCAGCGCAGCGAGCGCCTCCTGCAGCTCCGAGCCGAGCTTGCGCGTCGACCCCTAGCCCAGCGGGCTCGGGGTCGACGGGCTCGGGGCTCAGGCCAGCCCCACTGCCAGCACGAGGCCGGCCTGCAGGCAGCCGATCGCGCCTCCGAGCACGCCGCCGAGCGCGATGAGGGTCGACTCGTCCTCTTCGAAGATCCCGCGAAGCACGTGCTCGAAGTCCTCCTTGGGCATTGAGGCCAACGTGTGCTCGATGGTGCGGGCGATGTCGAGCTGCTTGGTGACCAGCTCCTCCATGTCGGCCCGGGCGGGGTCGAGCATGGAACCGACCCGGGGCACCAGCGCGAACAGCAGTCGCTGGCGCAACGCCGCGTCGTCGACCTCGCCCGCGGCAGCGGCGACCTCCGCCGACAGCGGTGCCACAGCAACCTCGAGCGTGGGCAGGGCCTCGGGTAGGAGGCTCGCGGCGTCCTCGCCGAGCCTTGCCACCAGGTTGGCCGGTGTCAGGACCTCGTCGGCGAGCATCGCCCCATAGGAGGCGGCGATCTCACGCTGACGCGCAGGGAAGAGGCCCTGGTACGGGAACACCCCCAGGTACCGGGTGCGCTCGAAGGGCCGGAAGATCATCTGGATGGCCAGGAAGTTGTTGACCAGGCCGTCGACAGCCCCGATCACGGGCAGCAACCACCACCGCTCGAACAGGCCATACGGCGCGATGCCGATCATGCCGATGCCGCAACCGAGGATCCCGCCGTACCAGATGACCCATTGCAGCTCACGTCCGGCGACGTGCTGGGTGAGCCGGGCCAGCCGGTCGGCGTTGCGGCCCGAGAGCAGGTCCACGACCATCGCCCTCACGTCGAGATGGCGGGCCACCGTCGGGCCGAGACCGGCGACGGTGTCGCCGACCAGCCGCAGCCCGTGGTCGGGCAAGGCCGCGGCCAGTCGGCCGCGGGCGCCCTGATCAGCCGACGCACCCGGCCGTGCCGCGTCGAGCAGCACGCCCGCCAACTCGTCGGCGTTCGCTGCGATCGCCGGCTCGGCGAGCAGCGCGAGCTCCTCGACGTCGAGGCGAGCCAGCAGCGAATCGACCGAGAGGTCTTCGCCGGTGACCGTGTCCGCCACGCCAGCCGCGAACTTGGGTGACCGCCGCTGGACGATCCCTTGCCAGCCCACCTTGCCGACCCCGACGAACTCGGCGGGATGGAACATCAACTTGATGGCGGCCCACTTGGTGGCCAGGCCCACCACTGCGCCGGCGATCGGCAGGTAGATCGCCGCGACCCACAGATCCACGATTGTACCCCTCTCGCCCCACTCGGCTGAATGTGACGAAAGACGCTATATGTACCGTTGCGCGACCACCAAGACCCACACCGCCGAGGAGCTCCCGACGCGTTCCGGTCAGCGAGCGCTGCTCAACTGACGCTGGGTGCGGAGGCCACCGTCACGGAGTGATGACGGCGTGCACCGGCGGGACTCCCGTGCCGATCCCGGCGAGGTCGCGCAGCAGCTCGTCGGCCCCGTCGAACCCGACGACCCGCCGAGGGAGGTCGGCGAAGGGGTACTTGCCGGTGCCGAGCAGTTCCAGCGCGGCCTGGTAGGCGGCCGCGTCCACGCCGAGGGCTCCGAGGATCCTCAGCTCCTTGAACACGATCAGATCGGGCATGAAACCGGGCGTTTCCGCCGAGCCCCGGGCACCGGCCATCACGATGGTGCCTCCGGGACGCGCCAGCGCCACAGCCTGGCCCAGCGCGGCGGGCGCCTTGGCCGTGACGTCTACCACCACGTCGGCCCCCGGCCCGCCGGTCGCGGCGGCCAGAGCGGCCACGGGGTCCTCGGTTGTGACGTCGACGGTGAGATCGGCCCCGAAGTCCCTGGCTCGCGCTAGCCGGTCCGCGTCGCGGGGCCCCGCCCCTGTGACCATCACGAAACCTGCACCGACCTCCCGCACCGCGGCCACGGCCGACAACCCGCGGATCCCGGGGCCGAGGATCGCCACGACGTCGCCGGGACCGGTTCCTGGCAGCTCCGAAGCCCAGCGAAGCCCAGCGCCGAGCGGGTTGAACACGGTCGCCAGCACCGGATCGAGCGAGTCGGGGACCGCGAGGAGCAGTGCGTCGGGGTCGAGCTGCAGGTGGGTCGAGTAGCCACCCTTGAGCGGCCGGTCGCCGTCGACTCCCACGAAGCCGTGCATGTCGGCCAAGCCGTGGCGCTCGCAGCGCCGGTAGGTGCCGGCACGGCACTGGTCGCACTCGCCGCAGCGCAGGAACACCTCCACCGCCACCCGCTGGCCGACCTCGACCCCCCACGCCTGTGCCGCGCCCGAGCCCAGCTGGTCGATCACGCCGATGATCTCGTGACCGGGGATGATCCCGTTGCCGACCGGCATCATGCCCGAGAACTGCTCGTGATCCGTGCCGCACAAGCCGCACGCCTCGACGCGCAGGATCCCCTGGCCGGGACCGGCGTCGGGCAGCTCGAAGCTGCGCTCCTCGAGCCGCTCGGGCTCGGTCAGGACCAGGGCGGTGGCGGTGCGGCTCATCGCGCCACGGCCTCGGCGCGCAGGGTGGGCAGAACGTCCGCGGCGAAGGTCCGCATGGAAGCAGACGCCTCCTCGTAGGGCAGTCCGGAGAACCGGAAGCATGCGGTCAGGTCGAAGTCGCCGATCAGCTCTCGCCGGAACAGGAGCCTCTCGATGATCTGGTCGGGAGTGCCCCATGCCTGCACCCCGAGGTACATGTCGCACATCTGCTCGAGGCCTATCGCCTTGAGCAGGTCGACGGCGCTTCCGTAGGACTCGTAACCCCGCGCCGACTTGAAGTGGTCCGAGGCCAGCTCGTAGTGCTGCATGACGCTGGTGAGGTAGCCGGCGATGTGGGTGCGCGCCCGGTCCTCGGCTCGGCCGGGGTCGCGGTCGCAGTACACGAAGTCGCAGGTGACAGGCGGGCCCGGGGCACGACCGTGGGCGGCCTCGAAGCGCTCCCGGTAGGTGGCGAGCGCCTTGGCCTGCTCGTCCCAGGGCCGCTGGCTGAAGACCACCATCCGGGCTCCCAGATCTGCCGCCGCCAACACCGAGTCCGGCGACATGGCCACGCAATACGTGCGCTCGGCGAACCCGCCGGTCGGCCGGGGTCGGATCTCGGTGGGAACCTGCGGGTAGAAGGGCCCGTCACCGCGGATCGTGCCGGTCTCGAGGGCCTCGATGATCATCCGAGCGGCCTCGTCGAAGCGCTGGCGTGACTCGTCCATGGGAATGCCGAACCCCTCGTACTCGCGCCGGGCCAGACCGCGACCCATGCCGAAGAGGACCCGGCCCGGAGCGAGGGTGTCGAGGAAGGCGATCCGTTCGGCGACCCGCAGCGGGTCGTTCCAGGGCAGGATCACGGCGCCGGTGCCGAGCTTGATGCGCTGGGTCCGCCCCGCCAGGTGGGCCAGCAGCAACGTGTTGTCGGGGCAGAACGCGTAGTCGCTGAAGTGGTGCTCGACGGGCCACAGGGCGTCGTAGCCCAGCTCGTCGGCGAGCTCGGCCAGGCGTACCTCCTCCTCGACCACCTGGGCGTCGCTGACCGACCGGTCGTAGCCGTAGGACTGGAACACCATCTGGATCCCTACCTGCACGGTTCTCCCCCCTCGACCTCGGCGCCCACGCGCTCGTCGACGCTTCCCCCGGGCCGGCACGCGCTGGCGCGGGCGGGCGCGGCCGGACCCTACGTCACCCCCCGCGACGCCGCCAGCACCCGGGTGACCGGTTGACACCCCAGGGTGCCAGCAAGAGACTGCGCCGTGCTCCAGGATCGCGCGGGCCCTCCGGGTGGGGCGCAGGCACGGCGATCCTTGCCCGAGGAACAGCGCCAGATCGCCCGGCAGCGCATCTTGAGGGCCGCCCGCCAGGTTCTGTCCGAACGCGGGCTGGGCGCACGGATGGAGGACATCGCCGCCGAAGCGCAGGTCGGCCGCCGCACCCTGTTCCGTCACTTCGAGTCCCGCGAGGCCCTGCTCGCAACGGCGCTGGGGGAGTCGGTCCGCAGCTACGGCGAGCACATCCCCGCTCCCGAGCAGGGCGAGGAGCTCGAGCGCTGGCTCGATCGGTGCCTCGTGTCGATCCACCGGATGAACGCAAGCCACGGTCGCGTGTACTGGGAGCTGGCGCTCACGCCCGACCTGGAGGGGCCCCTGGCCGAGTTCGCCCGCGCCCGCCGGGAGGCTCGCCACGAGCTGGTGAGACGCTTCGGCAGCCGGGCGTGGCACCTGGCGGGCGGACGCGGCCGCACGCCCCGTTGGCTGCTCGACGTCACGGCGATCAACCTGTCGACATTCGCCACCGAGGCTCTACGGGGAGACTTCTCGAGGTCGCCCGAGCAGGCAGGCGCCGTCGCAGCACGATCGCTGGCGGCAGCGGTGCGGGCCGCGGTCGAAGCACAGGGCGGTGTGACCGAACCCGCCCGTGCGGACGAAGCCGTCGGAGCCGGGAAGGTGAACGACTCCGGCAGCGTTGCGAGGGGTGACCGACGTCGAGGAGGAAGATCGTGAAGGTTCGAGAGCTCGGGCACATCGTTCTCTACGTGAGGGACCTGGAGCTGTCGCGCCGCTTCTACGGGACGATCCTGGGCTGGGACGAGATCCGGGGCGAGTCGCCGCTGCCGTTCCCCGCCGCGGCGTTCTCGTCGGGGCGAACCCACCACGAGCTGTTGCTGATCGAGGTCGGCCCGGACGCATCGCCGATCCCGCCGGGCCGCAGGCTCGGGCTGTACCACTTCGGGCTGTGCATCGGCGAGAGCGATGACGACCTCCGCGCCGCGGTGGCCGAGCTCGAGCGTGCCGGTGTCCCCATCGTGGGCGCGAGTGACCACACGATCACGCACTCGCTGTACATCACCGACCCGGACGGTAACGAGATCGAGCTCTACGTCGACGCCATCACACCCGATCGGTGGGGCGACCCCGAAGCCATGTTCTCGCCCATCCGACCGCTGCGGCTCTGATCCACCCGTAGCTCTCAAGCTCACCCGCCGGGATGGCCGGGCTCGACGTCGCTCACCTCGGACAAGCGCAAGGGACGCTGCGGGCGAGGTGCCGACACCTCGACGGGCTCCCCGACGAAGCAGACGTGGTCCCCACCGTGATCGAGCAAGGCGACGCGCCGCATGACCATTCGGTTCTCGATCGCTTCGAGCACCGGCACACCCTGACGCGACAGGAAGTGCTCGACCCGGGCGAGCTTGTCGTCGTCATCTCCGGTCACCGAGCCGAACAGCCTGGCCACGGCGGCCTCGCCGGGCGCACGGGAAGGGAAGTGCACTCCCAGGTGCCCGGCGAACATGGCCAGCCTGTAGGTGCGGTTGGCCCTGGACAGCCACACCGCGTAGCGGCGGGGGTCGATGCTCACCTGGCCGTGGAAGCCGACCAGGCACCCGCCGGCGGCTCCGCCGAGCGCGGTCGTGACCACGACCATCGCCGGGTCGCTCGCGGCGACGATCCCATCGAAGGCCCGACCGTGATCATCAGGCACCGCCGCGGCCACCCTCGCCAGCGGAGACCCGCAGGACCAGCTTGCCGAACACCTCGCCCCCGGCGAGGCGGGCAAGCGCCGACCGGGCGTCGGCGAGGTCGTAGACGGTGTCGACGATCGGCCTGACCCCGCGGATCTCGCACAACGCCACGAGGCGCTCGAGCTCGTCGCGGGTGCCCATGGTCGACCCGACGACACGCAGCTGGCGAAAGAAGATCCGTGAGAGCTCCATCGGGGCCGGATCACCCGAGGTGGCGCCCGACACGACCAGGGTCCCGCCGGGCCGCAGAGACCTCACCGAGTGCGACCAGGTGGCCGCGCCGACGGTCTCCATCACGGCGTCGACCCGGTCGGGCAGACGGGCCCCGGGCTCGAACGCGGCATCGGCGCCGAGCTCGAGGGCCTGCGCCCGCTTGGCCTCGCTACGCCCCGTGACCCAAACGCGGTAGCCGGCCGCGCGGCCCAGCGCGACGAGCGCCGTCGAGACCCCACCGCCCGCCCCCTGGACGAGCACCGTCGAGCCTGGGGCCGCGCCGCTGCTGGCGAAGAGCATTCGGTAGGCCGTCAGCCAGGCGGTCGGTAGGCAGGCTGCCTCGTCGAAGCCCATGCCTACCGGCATCGGGACCAGGTTGCGGCGGGGCACGACCACCCGTTCGGCGAAGGTGCCGTCGTGGAGCTCCGACAGCAGGGTGCGGCGCGGGTCCATGGTCTCGTCGCCGGCCCAGCCGTCGCTGGCGACGACGGCGTGCACGATGACGGGCGCGCCCGTCTCGTCCAGGCCGGCGGCATCGCAGCCCAACACGACGGGGAGTCGCTCGGGGTTGATCCCGACGCCGCGCAGTGTCCACACGTCGTGGTGGTTCAGCGCCGCCGAACGCACCGTCACGGTGGTCCAGCCGTTCGGGACGGCTGGTTCGGGCCGTTCGCCCACCTCCAGCCCCGCGAGGGGATCATCGGGCGAGAGGCGGGCGGCCCAGGCGGCGAGCATGCTCGGAGTCAGCGCGGCGGCAGCTTGACCAGCGTGAAGAAGAACTCGTCGATCTGGCGGACGACGCCGATGAACGCCTCGAAGTCGACAGGCTTGGCGACGTAGGCGTTGGCGTGCAGATCGTAGGAGCGCACGACGTCCTCCTCGGCTTGGGAGGTGGTCAACACCACCACCGGGATCCGCCGAAGCTCGGTGTCGTCCTTGATGTGGGCGAGCACCTCTCGACCGTCCATGCGGGGCAGGTTCAGGTCCAACAGCACCAGATCCGGCCTCGGAGCACCCTCGAAGTCGCCCGCGCGGCGCAAGAAGGCCATGGCCTGCTCGCCGTCGGACACGATGTGCAGGTTGTTGGCGATCTTCGACTCCTCGAGCGCCTCGCGGGCGATGGCCACGTCGCCGGGGTCGTCCTCGACGAGGAGGATCTCGATGGGGGTGACTGCTTCGAGGGTGGCGTTCACGGTTCTCCTGGTCGGTCCGTGGTGGAAGGGCCCGACGGTGGAACCGGCTCGAGCCCCGATGGGACCGCCGAGGGTTGGGACGCCGCGGGTTCGCCAGCCTCGTCGCTGAGGCGCTGCGCGTCCAGAGCAGCGGGACCGGGCAGGTCGATCACCAAACGGGTGCCTTCGGCCCGCTCGGCATCCACACTGATGGAGCCTCCGTGGAACTCCACGATCTTGCGACACAGGGCGAGGCCGATGCCGGTGCCGTCGTAGGCCTCGCGGGGATGGAGGCGCTGGAAGATCACGAAGACCCGCTCGGCGAAGCGGGGCTCGATGCCGATCCCGTTGTCGGCCATGGTGATCCGGTATCCACCGGGCCGCTCGGTGGCCCCGATCTCGATGCGAAGGGGACGCTTCGGATCGCGGAACTTCACCGCGTTGGACAACAGGTTCTGGAACAGAGCGTGCAGGAGGACCGTGTCGCCGAGTACCTCGGGCAGTGGCCCGACCTCGACCGTCGCTCCGGCCTCGGCCAAGGGTAGATCCAAGGTCGAACGCGCCTGGTCGACCACCTCGCCCAGGTGGACGAGCTCGAACCCCTCCGTGCTGCGCCCCACGCGCGAGAACGACAGCAGATCGGTGACGAGGCGCTGCATCCGGTGCGCGCCGTCGACGGCGAAACCGATGTACTGGTCGGCCCGCTCGTCGAGCTGGCCGCCGTAGCGGCGCTGGAGGAGCTCGCAGAATGAAGCCACCTTGCGGAGGGGCTCCTGCAGGTCGTGGGAGGCCACGTACGCGAACTGCTCGAGCTCCTCGTTGGAGCGCGCCAGCGCCGCCGAAGCGACCTCGAGCTCCACGCGCTGTCGCTCCGTGCGGCGCATCTGGTCCGTCAGATGGACCCGCATGTCGTCGATCGCCCCGGCCAGCGCGCCGATCTCGCCCGCCGCGGTGATGCCAAGCTCTCGATCGAGATCTCCGCGCGACACCTCGCGGGCCTGGCCGGCTAGGTCCTCGAGGGGATCGAGAACTCGACGACGCAGCCCGACCCACACGACCATGCCGCCGGCGGCCAGCGTGGTAAAGGTAGCTGCGCCCGAGGCGACCGCGCCGATCGTCGCCCGGTCGATGCGGTCCTGGGCGTTGGCACGCAGCTCGGCCAGATGAGCGGCGAGACGCCCGTGGGATGACCGAACCACGTCGAACAGGGCGCTGGCCGCGTCCAGGCGCTCCTGTGGGACCGTCTCACCGACTGCGGCGGCCGCTCGCAACGGCTCGGCCGCGTCGTGCCGCCACTGTCGCACCGCTTCGCGCACGGCAGCCAGTTCGCGCTGCGTCGTGGCGTCGCGGACGCGGCGG
This sequence comes from uncultured Microthrixaceae bacterium, assembly GCA_963703565.1. Taxonomy (GTDB): domain Bacteria; phylum Actinomycetota; class Acidimicrobiia; order Acidimicrobiales; family VFJN01; genus CAVPEW01. The sequence continues at coordinate 109,864 of CAVPEW010000075.1, forward strand.
TCGATGTCGGCCTCGAGGCGAGCCGCCTGGTCGCCCGACTCCTCGTACGGTCCGATCAGCGCGGGGTCCCCGCTCGCGAGGTAGCCGCGCACGGCCGTCTGCTGGTCCACGTAGGCCGAGAGCAGCGAGCCCGCTGCAAGACGAGCCGGCTCGAGGCGACGGGTGGAGTCGTGGCTCGCGTCGAGAAGGGCCACGAACGACGCTGCCGTGGCCACCAGCCCCACGACCCCGAGTCCGGCGACCATCGCGAAGAGCCCGCCCAGCGACGCGCGCAACGAACGGGGCCGACGGGTCACGGGTCTGCCCGTCCGGGTGCTGCCCGGGCCGAGGAGCGCAGCCGCACGGCGGCCACGTCGTCGTCGAGCGCACCGCCGTTGCCCTCCTCCACGACCTGCATCAGCTGCTCGAGCGTCCAGGCCTGGTCGAAGCCGTCGAGGATCCCCAGAAGTCCCTCGAGCTCGAGACGCCCATCGCCGCGTCGGGCCTCGACCAGACCGTCGGTGAACAGCAGCAGATCCAGGTCGACTGGCATCTGGACGGCGTGGTCATCCCATTCGGGTTCGGCAACGCCCAGCGGAAGGCCACGACGATCGTTGGGAAGTGCCAGCCAGCCTTCGGGCCGACGGAGCAGCGCTGGCCAGTGCCCGGCCACCCGGTAGCACAGCTCGGTGCCGTCGGGACTGAGGGTGGCGTCTATGGCCGTGACGAAGAGCGCTTCCGGGTGCTCGAGCTCCAGGACCTGCTGGAGCACGGGAAGCATCCGCTGGTCCTCGTAGCCGGCCAGGACCAGGGCCCGCCATGCCTGGCGCAGGCTCACACCCACTGCGGCCTCACCCGCCCCGTGACCGGCCACGTCACCGACGACCAGGCGGATGCTGCCATCGGGCCGCTCGACCACGTCGAGGAAGTCCCCTCCCAGGACAGCCAGCGTGCCGCCGGCTCTGTAGAGGATCTCGCACTCCACCTTGGATTGCCGCAGCACGGGCTCGGGGACCAGTGCTCGCTCCAGACGCTCGTACTCGATCCTTCGCAGCTCGCTCGTGAGGGCCTGCCGCTGGGCATCCTCAGCTCGCCTGCGCTCCACGGCGAACCGCACCGTCCGGGCCAGTGAGCCCCCGTCGACCTCACCTTTGACGAGGAAGTCGGCGGCGCCGGCGGCGACGGCCTCGACGCCGCGGGCGGGATCGTCCAGTCCGGTGAGCACGACCACCGGGACGGTGGCCGGAACGGCGAGGAGCATCTCGAGGGCGCCGAGGCCCTCGGCGTCGGGCAGACCCAGGTCGACCAGGGCACAGACGAAACCGCCACCGGAGTCGAGCTGGGCAACCGCTTCCGACAGCGTCCGGGCACGGGTCAACGACACGGGTAGCGCGCCCTCGGCGAGCAGCTCGGCGACCAGCACGGCGTCGGCGTCGTCATCCTCGACGAGCAGCACCCTCGCCACGCCGCTCCCCAGCAGCCCCTCGCCGGCCCCGACCATCGATCCGGCATGCATCGGGTCGTACGATCCCACAGGGGCGCCGAGCTGGACGAGTAGATCCCCGGCAGCCGTCTCGGCCAGCTCACAGCAACTTCACAGCTGTGGGCGCCACACTGCGGGGGTGCCCGGGGAACGGATCCTGCTCGTCGACGACGAGGACAACCTGCGATCGATGCTGCAGGCGGCCCTGCGACACGTCGGCTTCGAGGTCCACCCCGAATCCAGCGGCCGCGGCGCGCTCGATGCCGCCACCCGTGTCCGACCCGACCTCATAGTGCTCGACGTGATGCTCCCCGACCTCGACGGGTTCGAGGTGTGCCGGCGCCTGCGACAGGACGGCAGCCAGGTGCCGGTCTTGTTCCTGACCGCGCGCGACACCACCGAGGACCGGGTCCGGGGCCTCACCCTCGGCGGCGACGACTACCTGGTGAAGCCCTTCTCGCTGGAGGAGCTGGTGGCCCGCATCACCGCCGTGCTGCGCCGCACCGGGGCGTTGGAGACCTCCGTGCTGCGCTGCGCCGACCTCGAGCTGGACGACGATGCGCACCAGGTGCACCGCGCCGGTGACGAGGTTGCGCTGTCACCCACCGAGTACAAGCTGCTGCGCTACCTGCTCCTCAACCGCAACCGGGTCGTGTCCAAGGCGCAGATCCTCGATCACGTCTGGCAGTACGACTTCGGCGGCGACGGCGGCGTGGTGGAGACCTACATCGGCTACCTGCGGCGAAAGCTCGACGGGAGCGAACCCAAGCTCATCCACACGGTGCGCGGCATCGGCTACGTGCTGCGCGAGCCGGCGCGCTGATCCACGGTGTCGCTGCGCACCCGCCTCCTGCTGGGAATGCTGGCGGTTGCCCTGGTTCTGGTGGCCGCCGCGACCGTGATCACCCGGGTGACCGAGGCGAACCTGGTCGACCAGGTCGACGCCCAACTGGCAGCCGCTCGGGTGCCGGTAGGCGACCTCCCCGAGCGACTGGGCGAAGGTTCCCCGCTGAGCTCGGTCTACCTGTCAGCGGTCACCACCGACGGGACGGTGCGAACGATCGTGGGGCCGACACTGCGTACCGACGACGCCCCGCAGCCCCTCCTCGACGCTGAGCGCCTCCTCTCGGGGCATGGCGGTGGCGCCCCGTTCACTGTTGGAAGCGAGGGTTCCGACCGGCGTTACCGATCCATGGTCGTCACGAGTCGCCGCCTGGCCGGGTCCACGACCACCGACGGAGCGGTACTGACCGGCGCGTTCGTCGTGTCGATGCCACTCGACGACGTGGACGCCACCATCGACCGGCTCGTGGCGGTACAGGTGGCGGCGACCCTGTCGGTCCTGGCGGTGCTGGCGGTGGTGACCTACTGGGTCCTGCGGCTCGGAGTGCGCCCGATCAAGTCCATGACCACCACGGCCACCGCGATCGCCGCAGGCGAGCTCTCGAGCCGGGTGCCTGCCGGTGACGCCGGCACCGAGGCGGGCGACCTGGGCCGCGCCCTGAACTCCATGCTCGAGACGATCCAGGGCTCCCTGGACCGACGCGCCCGCACCGAGTCCCAACTGCGCCAGTTCGTTGCCGATGCATCCCACGAGCTGAGAACGCCGGTCACGACCATCCGGGGCTATGCCGAGCTCTACCGGACGGGCGCGCTCGACGAGCCCGGCGAGCTGCGCGAGGCGATGCGGCGCACCGAGCAGGAAGCGGTTCGGATGGGCTCGCTGGTCGAGGACCTGCTGGCCCTGGCACGCCTCGACGAGGGTCGGCCGTCGCTCCGCGAGCCCGTGGCCCTCGAAGCCGTTGTCGGCGACGCCGCCCGCGATGCCCGGGCGGTGGACCCCGCGCGCCGCGTTCGGACCGCGATCGACGGGCCGGTTCAGGTCCACGGCGACGAGGCCCGGCTACGCCAGGTCGTGGCCAACCTCGTGGGCAACGCGCTGGCCCACACGCCCTCCGGTTCGGCCCTCGAACTGCGCCTGGCACAACGGGACGGCATGGCCGTGCTCGAGGTGTCCGACGAGGGCCCTGGCATGGCCCCCGACCAGGTGGACCACGCGTTCGAACGGTTCTACCGCGCCGATCCGTCCCGCTCCCGCCACCGTGGCGGCTCGGGCTTGGGCCTGGCGATCGTTCAGGCAGCCGTGGAGGCTCACGGTGGTCACGTCTGGATGCGCTCGTCGCCGGCGGCCGGCACGACGGTGCGTGTCGAACTGCCCGTCGGCGCCCCGGGCTCGCCCGAAGCGCAAGCCGGCACCGCGTCCGCCGGACGCGGTCCAGCCGGTATCGAGCCGGACACGTTTGCGTGACGCGGGCGGCCTCCGCGCCTGGAGTGATCAGGCGGGACGGAACCTGGGAAGGGCCGTGCCCTTGCCGGTGTCGTGGAACACCACCGTCACCGCTTGGCCGACCTCCACGCTCTCGGGGTCGCAGTCCACGACGTTGGTCATGATCCGAGGACCTTCATCGAGCTCGACGTAAGCCAGCACGAACGGAGACGCCTCACGGAACGGGCCATCACCGCGCCGGTTGATCGAGAAGCTGTAGACGGTGCCCTTGCCCGATGCCTCGATCCACTCGACGTCCTGGCCGGAGCACTCGGGGCAGAACTGGCGCGGGTACCAGATGACGGTTCCACAGGCGGTGCACTTGGGCAGCACGAGGCGGCCCTCGGCGGTCGCGTCCCAGAACGGCTTGGTCTCCGGGGTGACGATCGGCGCGGGTGCGGGGAGCTGGGTCACGCGTCCTCCTGACCGAGGATGAGGGTGGCGCTGCCCATGCGGTTGGCGAGCGAGCCGCCGGTTCCGTGGGCGAGCACGAGGGAGCAGTCCGGGACCTGGACCGCGGGGAACGCCTGACCTCGCAGCTGGCGCACCGCCTCGATCACCTTGGTCATGCCGCCCCGGTTGGCGGGGTGGTTGTTGCAGAGCCCGCCGCCGTCGGTGTTGAACGGCAACCGACCGCCGGGCGATCGCAGTCCCTGGTCGGCTACGAAGGCCCCGCCCTTGCCCTTCTCGCAGAAGCCCAGGTCCTCGATGGTCTCGAGCACGGTGATGGTGAACGAGTCGTAGATCGACGCGTACCGGATGTCCGCCGGCGTCACGCCCGCCTCCTCGAAGGCCCTGGGCCCGGACCAGCGGGCGCCGGTGTAGGTGAGGTCGATTCGCCCGTTGTTGGTGTGCTTGGGCGACTCTCCGTGCCCCAGCACCTTGGCCTGGGTGCGACCGAGGTCGCGGGCGACCTCGGGGCTCACCACCACGAGGGCCCCGCCGCCGTCGGTGATCACGCAGCAGTCGAGGCGGTGGAGGGGGTCGGCGACCAGCGGCGAGTTGACCACCTCGTCGACGGTCACCGCCTTGGCAAGGAACGCGTTGGCGTTGTACTGGGCGTGGTGGGACGCCGCGACCTTGATCTCGGCCAGCTGCTCGGAGGTCGTGCCGTACTCGTGCATGTGACGCCTCGCCGCCAACGCGTAGCCACTCACGATCGAGGATCCGTAGGCGAGCTCGAAGCCGCCCTCGGGGGCGCCTGTGAACATGGCCTGGCCGCCCATCATCGACATCGGGTCCGAGCGGGGCAGCCCGGCGAGGGTGACGAGAGCCACGCTGCACTTGCCGGCAGCGATGGCCGCCGCCGCATGACCCACGTGGACCAGATAGGACGAGCCCCCCGTCTCGGTGGAGTCGATGTAGCTCAGCTTGAGCCCCAGGTACTCGGCCATGGACATGCCGCCGAAACCCGGCGCGTCGCCGGCGCAGAAGTAGGCGTCCACGTCGGAGGTGGTCAGCCCAGCGTCGGCAAGGGCACCGAGCGCCACGTCGGCATGGACCTGTGCCACGGTGCGGTCCGGGATGGTCCGGAGCGGGTGCTCGTAGATCCCAGCTATGAACGCCTTGCCACGGATGGTCACTGTCGATCTCCTCGAGGTCCGAGGGAGATCGACACGGCTCGACCCGACCCCCCTCCGGCGAAAGCCGCCAACGTTGGCGCCGGGGCCCATCGGGCGTCAACTCCGTCGCCTGCGCGCCGGGCAGCGGCGCCGGGTCGTCGGACCCACGGCGTAGGTTGCGACGAGTCGAAGCGTAGGGAGGCGCCGTGGAGCTCTCAGTGCCGGTGGACCAGCTCGAGCGGGTCGCGGGATTGCTGGCAACGGCCAGCAGCGACCGTGGTGCCGCTCTGCCGGCGGTGGTCTGGGCCCAGGTCGTGCCGGGCGGTGTGCGCTGGCTGGTACGAGCCCCGGGTGCGTTCTTCGAGCTCGGCAGCCCGGGCCGCATCCTGGCGTCGATGGCCCTGCCCGCCGAGCTGGTCGAGGTGCTGGCCGAGCACGCTCGGGTCCTCGCTGTGCCGAGCATCCGCCTCGATACCGATGCGCCCGGCACCGTGGGCCTGGGCATGCTCACGGTCGTGGTCCCGCGTCTGGACGAGATCGAGCTGGCCGCACTCACCGCCGGGGTCGACGCAGAGCCCGCCGCGCAGGTGCCCGTCGACGACCGCCTGGAGACCGGCCCTGCAGGGCAGCGGCGACCACGCCTGGAGGTGGATCGTGGCACGTTCCTGGCCGGGCTCGACGCTGCAATGGCCCACCCGGCCCACTGCGACGCCTTGCCGGAGGTCCTGGTGACCGCCGATCCGGACTCGGCGACGATCGCTCTGCGACGCACGAGGCCGGGCCCGGCAGGGCCGGTCTCCCTCGTACCCATGACCGGCGACGCCCGGCTGACGATGCGCCTTCGTGCCGACATCGTCGGCGAGCTGATCCGGCGCCTGGTCGAGCCGGGGATGCTGGAGCTGGAAGTGGTCCGCTCCGCCCCGACGGTGGGCTCCGACGACGGCTCGCGCTGGCTCACCGGTCGCACCGGTGAGGGCGTGCGCTTCGGCTTGCTCGCCGGCGACGGGCGGGCAGAAGCCCGCCGGCACGACATCGAGGCCGCCATCTCGGCCCTGATGGAGCTGCCGGCCGACGCAGCCGAAGCCCTGCGCGACCTCGAAGGCGACTATCCCGTCGCCTACGACGGGCGCCGGTACTACGCCCGCCTGCGGGCCGCGGATCGCGACGGCGTCGCCTGGGAGCCTCGCGTTCGCATAACGACGTTCGTGCCAGGCCCGAACCCGGATGTCGAGGCAGCGGCTCGAGCCGAGAAGATCGGCCCTGTCGTCCAGCCCGACGGATCCCTGGCCCTGAGCATCGACCTCGCCCTCGATCCGCTCGGCGACTTCGTGGCCCGGGCCGATGAAGCGGTGCGAACTCTGCACCTCGTCACCGCCGGCTCGGACTGACTCGACCGTCCGGCACGGCTTCGCCACCTGAGGGGGGCGCCGGAGGGACCCGGCACCGCTTCTCGGGTCAGCGCATGCCGGACAGGACCGGCTCGCGCTCGTCGTCTGGGTCCTCGTCGACGGGGTCGGCATGGCCCTCGACGTCGACGTTGGGCAGGATGCGGTCGAGCCAGCGCGGCAGCCACCAGTTGGCCCCGCCGAGCAGCTCCATGGTGGCCGGGACCAGCAGCATCCGGACCACTGTGGCGTCGAGGAAGATGGCCGACGCGAGGCCGACTCCCATCAGCTTGGTGATCCGGTTGTTCTCCAGGATGAAGCTGCCGAACACGAACACCATGATCAGCGCCGCGGCGGTTATCACCTTCGCCGTTGCAGCCAGGCCGTCGGCGACCGAGGAATGGCTGTCGCCTGTGCGCTTCCACTCCTCGCGGACCCGTGAGAGCAGGAACACCTCGTAGTCCATGGAGAGCCCGAACACGATGGCGAACAGCATCATGGGGATGAACGGCTCGATGGGTGCAGGCTGCACCCCGGTCAGGTCGCTCAACCAACCCCACTGGAACAGCGCGACCACCACCCCGTAGGCCGCACCGATGGAGATCAGGTTCATGACCACGGCCTTGAGCGGCACCAGCAGCGAGCGGAAGACCGTCATGAGCAGCAGGAACGACAGGGTCAGGACGCCCCCGAAGAAGAGCGGCAGCCGGGCGGCCAGGTAGTCGGAGAAGTCGACCAGGACCCCGACGCTGCCGGTGACGGCGATGTCGACGCCAGCCGCCTCCTCGACCGGTGGGAGCACGTCATCGCGCAGCCGGTTGACCAGATCGGTCGTGGCGGCGTCCTGGGGTGACGTCTTGGGCGTGACGTTCCAGAGCACCGCGTCGGCGCCCGCCAGGCTGTCGCTCGGATCGGGACCGTTGCCGAAGGGGGGCGACACTCGGGTCACGCCGCGGTCGTCCTCGATGGCCCGTGTGATCTGATCGAGCGCCGCGGGGTCGGCGCCCTGCGGCAGCTCCGAGGCCAGGATGAAAGGACCGTTGTAGCCGGGGCCGAAACCGTCGGCGACGAGGTCATAGGCCTTGCGGGTCGTGGTGTCCTTGGCGAAGTTGCCCTCGTCGGAGAAGCCCAGCCGCAGCCCGAACACCGGCAGCGCCAGTACCACCAGCAATGACGCGCCCGCCACCACCGAGGTCCACGGACGGCGCTGCACGAACCTGCTCCAACGGTAGGAGGTGGTACGACGCAGCTCGGGCCGAGGCCGCGCCGGCACCTCCCGCCTGAGCGGAGCGAAGAACGAGCCCAGGACGAGGGTGGCGACCGCGGCGACGCCCAGACCGGCCGCCAGCGGGACGATGTCGAGGGCGATGCCAATGAGGGCCAGCGCCACGCATCCCGCGGCGATCAGCCCCCTCCACCTCGTGGTCTCGACGCGGTGCCCTGCCAGGCCCAGCAGCGCCGGGAGCAACGTGACCGAGGCGGCGACGGTGCAAGCCACCACGGCGGCTGCGCCGAAGGCCAGCCCCTGCACGAAGCTGACGCCCATCAGCAGCAGGCCCATGAGCGAGATCACGACCGTGGTCCCGGCGAAGACCACCGCTCGCCCGGCGGTGTCGATGGCGATGGCGACCGACTCGGCCACCGTGTGGCCAACCGAGAGCTGCTCTCGGTACCGGGTGACTATGAAGAGGGCGTAGTCGATGCCGGCGCCCAGGCCGATCATGACGCCCAGCGCGGTGGCGAAGTCCGGGATGGTCAGGACGTGGCTGAGCAGCACTACGAAGACGCTGCCGACGCCGATGCCGAACAGGGCCACGCCCACGGGCAGGCCCATGGCCAGCACGGAGCCGAACGAGATGATGAGGATGGCGATGGCGAAGGCCAGGCCGAGGACCTCGGATGAGGGCTGCTCGAACTCGGCCAGGATTGCGCCGCCAACCTCGACCTCTAGGCCGTCGACCTTGGGGATCTCTGCCTTGATGGCCTTGCCGATGTCCTGGCCCTCTTCGAACTCGACGTCCTCGGGCAGCTCGACGGTGGCGAAGGCCACCTTGCCGGCGTATTCGCCCGTCGTGGAGATCTGCTCGCCTCGGCTCTCGGGCGAGTAGGGGCTCACCACGCGGCTCACGTCGGGCAGGTCGGCGACCGAGTCGAAGAAGGCGCTCATCTCCCGTGTGACGGTGGGATCGGCGACGCCCTGCTCGGCTCGGAAAACGAGCTGGACCTGCTGGCCGGTTCCCAGCCCAGCAAAGCCTTCGTCGAGGATGTCGAAGCCCCGGCGCGACTCCACGTCGGGAAGGGCGAACTCCTGGCGGAACTTGTTGCCCGTAGCGCCGGACACGGCGCCGCCCACTATGAGGACTCCCACCCAAGCCGCAAGTACGACCTTCCCGTGGTCGTGACACCATCTGCCCAACCGAGCGAACACGGATCCTCCAAAGCGCGGGGTCAGGGGGGTTCCCGCAAGGCCGCCATACATGCGGAGGGTCCCATTGTGGCGCGCGATGGTGGGGAACTCCAACGACCAACTCCCCGGGTTTATGAGACTTGCGTCACAGGACCCTCGCCAAACCCGCCGCGCGTTCCCAGCCAGTTGCCAGCTGGGGGGGCGACCATCGCTGCGAGCCGCCGATCGGGGCGCGCCACCCCAAGAGCGCCCCACGGGCGCTGAGAGACCGAGGAGGAACAGATGCTCCGAACACGAGGCGCCATCACCGCAGTGAGTGCCGCAGTCGTGGGCGGCGGGCTGGTCGCCGTGACGATCGGCGGGCCGTCGCTGTCGGCGGCCGAGGTGCCGCTCAGCGACGTGCTCGCCACGCAGGACGTCGGCGAAGCGACCGGGGGCAGGCCGCGTGCAGAGCACGATGGCGTGGTCCTGGACGCCGCGGCGGCAGCGTTGGGGATCTCAGGTGACGATCTGCGCAGCCGACTCGAGGCGGGCGACACAATCGCCGAGATCGCCGGCGAGCGCAGCGTGGACCTGGCCACGGTGACGGCCGCCATGGTGGACACCGGGGAGAAGGCAATCGACGAGCGGGCGGCGGCGGCGAAGGAGGCGCTGCCCGACCGGGTCGACCGGCTGGTGGAGGGAGACTGGCAGGACTGGGGTCCCCGCGGCCCCGGGGGACACGGCGAGCACGGTCCGGGACTGCTCGGCCACTCGTGGCTGCGCACTGCGGCCGACGTGATCGGGATCGAACCCCAAGCGCTGCGCGACGCGCTACGCGATGGCCGCAGCCTGGCCGACATCGCCGACGAGAAAGGCGTGAGCCGCGACACTCTGGTGCAGGGCCTGCTGGCTCCCGTGACCGAGCGGATCGACCAACGGGTCGCCGCGGGTGACCTCGACGCAGATCGGGCCCAGGCGCTGAAGGACCGGCTCGGCGATTGGGTGGAACGGCTCGTCGAGCGACCTGGCCCGGAGCCCGACGACGGAGCCGACTGAGGCCCCTCGCGAGCGGTCGGGAAGCTCCCGCAGGCGAAGAAGGGGACGGGCGCCGGGCGGGGCGCCCGTCCCCACACCCAGGCCCGGCGGGCGGACCAGACCCAGGTGTCGCGGGGCTGGGGCGACTCGCGCCGTCCGCCGACCCCGTGATGAACGGCCCCTCAGGACCTACGTCGAAGGTACACCCTCGGCCAAGCGTGGACCCGTTACCTCAGAGCTGCTTGTGGAGCCGATCCACCTCGATCCGCAACAGCACCCGCTCCGAGCCGATCGGCTGGGCGTAGTCGGCCCCGGTGTACAGGTTCGACAGCCGATCCAGGTGCGCCCGGGGCTCCTCACCGGTGACCTTCCCGACGACGCGGCCTCTCGCTTCCACGTAGCGGTACGGCGTCTCCTGGTCGATGACGGTCACCACCACCCGAGGGTCACGTTCGACGTTGCGGACCTTCTGGCGCTCGATCTCGGTGTTGATCAGCAGGTGCTCACCGTCGGCATCGACCCACATGATCTGTGTCGAGGGGGTGCCGGCAGGCCCGAGGGTGGTGAAGGCGGCGAAGTTCGGGCCAGACGCCATCGTGTGCAGATCGGGATCGAGCGACATGTCCCCCACCGTACCGACGGTGTGACAGCGCCCGGTTGCCTGCGCCCAGCACGATCGGTCGTCGGCGCACTAGCATGTGAACCGCAAGGCGAGTGGTCATCAGGGACCCCTCCATCAGCAAGCAGGAGCGACTAGGGTCAAATGGCCACTGGCACTGTGAAGTTCTTCAACAACGACAAGGGCTACGGGTTCATCACCCGGCCCGACGGTCCGGATCTCTTCGTCCACTTCTCGAACATCGCCGGCAGCGGCTACCGCTCTCTCGAGGACGGTGCCAACGTCGAGTTCGAGGTCGCACCGGGTCGCAAGGGCGACGAGGCGGTCAACGTCCGGGTCATCTAGCCCGAGACCTCCGTTCGACGGCGACGGGGTGGCCTTCGGGCCGCCCCGTCTTCGCGGCCCGGCCCGTCATCGCGGCCCGGCCCGCCTCTCTCAGACCGCCGGAGCGTCGTCCAGGTGGACCTCGACGAGCGCACCCACGCCGTCGGGCGGCTCGACGATCTCGATGGATCCAGCCAGCAACTCGACCAGGGTGCGAGCCAGGGGCAGTCCGACGCCGAGGCCCGGGACGGTGGTGGTCGCCCGGCCGCGGGTGAACATCTCGAACGCCACCGGACGCACATCGGGTGAGAACCCGGGGCCTCGGTCGCGCACCGAGATCGCCCACCGATTCCCTTCGGGGCGGACCATGATCTCTGCCGCGCCCGCGTGCTTGAGCGAGTTGTCGACCACGAGGCCCAGCGCCCTGGCCAGGAGGCCCGGGTCGGCCACCACGCGTGCCGCCGGCACGTGGCCGATCACGACAGAGTCCGGGTCGACGACACCGGCCCGCACCGAGGCCAGGACCGCGTCGAGCTGCACCGCCTCGAGCGATGGCGTCAGCACCCCCACCTCGAGTCGCGACAGCAGCAGCAGCTCCTCGACGAGCACGGCCAGGCGCACGGCAGCGCCGCGCGACCGCTCGACCATGTGTCGGCGCTGGTCGGCGCCGAGAGACTCTCCGTGCCCGAGCAGGGTGTCGAGGTAGCCGTTGAGGATGGTGATCGGCGTCCGCAACTCGTGGGAGACCCGGCTGATGAAGTCCGACTTCAAGCGCTCGAGGCTCCGCGATCTCCTCGTAGCGCCGGTTGCGCTCGATCGCACTGCCGACGTGGACGGCGGCTATCGCCAAGAGGTCCTTTCCGAAGTCGTCGAACGACGGCCCCGCTGGCACGACCGTGAACCGCCCGAGAGAGCGGTCGTAACCGCCGACCTCGAGCGCCACCGGTTCACCGGGCGCGACGTCGGTGGCGCTGGTCACCTCCCGGTGCGTGCCGTCCGTGAGCTCCAGCGTGGCCGAGGCGATGGGCAGCACCGGCGACAGCACCGCCACGGTGCGCCCCAGCACAGCGTCTGCGCCGAGCGCGCCGGCCAGGTCGTGGGCGAGCACGGCCACGACCCGGACCAGCTCGGAGGCTCGAGGCATGGCAGGCATGATGCCCGAAGCGCGAGCCGGCGGCATCCGCGACGAGGCCTCCGGCGCACCGGAGTACCTCGGGGCGACCACGGCCGGGGTGGTTTGCGCCACGTCGATCCGACGACCACACTCGGCCGTCCGGGAAACGTCGACAAAGGAGCAGGCCGATGGCAACTGCCGTGATCGTGGACGCCGTCCGCAGCGCCGGGGGCAAGCGCAACGGGAAGCTGTCCGGCTGGCACCCGGCGGACCTCGCCAGCGAGGTCCTCAACGCTCTCGTCGAGCGCAACAACCTCGACCCCGCCCAGGTCGAGGACGTGATCATGGGATGCGTCATGCAGGTCGGCAACCAGGCCGCCAACATCGGCCGGGCCGCCGTGCTGGCAGCGGGCTGGCCCGAGGAGGTACCGGCCACCAGCATCGACCGCCAGTGCGGCTCGTCGCAGCAGGCAGCCCACTTCGCGGCGCAGGGCGTGATCGCTGGGGCCTACGACATCGTCGTCGCCGCGGGCGTGGAGGTCATGACCACGACCCCGATGGGCGCCTCGATGATCCCCGGCTCGATCCCGTTCGGGCCACGGGTGATGGAACGCTACGCATCGATCGGCGGGATGGTCCCCCAGGGCATCGGGGCCGAGATGATCGCCGACAAGTGGGGCCTGTCGCGAGAGGACCTGGACGCCTTCGGGGCGGAGTCGCAACGCCGCGCGATGGTCGCCACCGAGGAGGGCCGCTTCGAGAACGAGATCATCGCCCTGCCGGAGAAGCGCCTCGACAAGGAGACCGGGAACCTGGTCGAGAGCGACGAGCTGGTCACCCGCGACGAGGGGATCCGCCCCGGCACGACAGTGGAGACCCTCGCCAAGCTGAAGCCGGCGTTCAAGCCGGACGGCAAGGTCACCGCCGGCACGTCCTCCCAGATCACCGACGGTGCCTCGGCCGCGCTGATCATGAGCGAGGAGCGGGCGAACCAGCTCGGTCTGCGTCCCAGGGCGCGCTTCCACACGTTCGCGCTGGCCGGTGTCGACCCGATCACCATGCTTACCGGCCCCATCCCCGCCACCCACAAGGCACTGGAGAAGTCGGGCCTGTCGATCGACGACATCGACCTGTTCGAGGTCAACGAGGCTTTCGCATCCGTCGTGCTGGCCTGGGAGAAGGAGCTGCACCCCGACATGTCCCGCGTCAACCCCAACGGCGGCGCCATCGCCCTGGGCCACCCGCTGGGCTGCTCGGGCACCAAGTTGCTGGCGACGCTGGTCAACGAGCTGGAGCGCACCGGCGGGCGCTACGGCCTGCAGACGATGTGCGAGGGTGGCGGGATGGCCAACGCCACCATCATCGAGCGCCTCTGAACCTGCCCTGCACGATCGCCGGCCCCTCGGGACCGGAGTCGCTGCCGGCCTGACGACGGTCCGTCCCCCTGGGCGGGCCGTCGTCGCGTCCAGCGGCGGGCCCTAACCTGGGCGGATGCGGACCAGGGTCCCCATGACGAGGACCACGGCGGTGGCCCTGGTCGCGCTGGGATTGGCGGCGTGGAACCTCACCCGGCGCAACCCGCTGGCCGTCCTCGCCGCCGTGCTGGCGACCTGGTTGATCTGCAAGGCGGGACTGGGTCTGCTGCGAAGCCTGGCCGCGCCGCTACCCGAGCCCCCTCCCCCGGGAGAAGCTCCGCAAGGTCAAGATCACCTACAGGTGCTCCCAGTGCGGCACCGAGGTCCGCATGACCGTCGCCAACGACCGCATGCCGGACCCGCCGCGCCACTGCATGGACGAGATGGACCTGCTGACCCCTGTGGACGACGGGTGACCACGCCGGCACGTCATCCACAGGCTGTGGATGAAGCTGGGGAGAGTCACACCGTTGTAACTCCGCGTCCTCCGGCGCGCCGCCGCCCGGTCACCGGCGCGCCACCCTCGCTCTGGGCCCTCAGCGGTACTGGGTGGCTGTGACGATGCCCCCCAGGATGAGGGCGAGACCAACCAACAGGTAGCCGTTGCTCGTGTCGCCGGGCAGCACGCCCAGGTAGTTGCAGAAGATCACCAGCAGGCCCAGGCCGAGCAGGGCGAACATGAGCACGGGCACCCACGTCGGGCTGACCTTGGTCGACGTTGGCACCGGGGGCGTGTAGCGGGTCGACGCGGCGGGTCCTCCGGCCGAGGATCCCGCCCCGGGTGCACGACCCCCCTTCGGGGTGACGCGACCGCCCGGGACCTTCCGCTTGGCGGGCTTGCTGGCCATGTCGCCACGCTAGTTGGGAGCCAGGGCCAGACTGGTCCCGATGACCTCCGACGGCGACTTGCCCGGCCCTATCACCCTCGCCGCTGTCGACATCGGGACCAACTCGATCCATCTGGTGGTCGCCCGTATCCACACCGAGGGGACCTCTCCGCGCTTCGAGGTGATCGAGCGCGAGAAGGAGATGGTGCGGCTGGGATCGGGCGGCGGCGACATGAAGCAGCTCGACCCCGATGCCATCGACCGCGGGATCGACGTGTTGCGCCGGTTCCGCCGGCTGGCCGAGGTGCACGGGGCCGAGATCGGGGCAGTCGCGACCTCCGCGGTGCGGGAGGCGCAAAACAGGGATGCCTTCCTCGCCCGGGCCCGCGACGAGGCCGGAGTGACGGTCCGGGTCGTTTCGGGAACCGAGGAGGCCCGCCTGATCCACCTCGGCGTGCTCCAAGCCGTTCCGTTGTTCGCCCGGCGGCTCGTTCTGTGCGACATCGGCGGGGGCAGCACGGAACTGCTCGTGGGCGAGCGGGGCGAGTCGCTCGCCGCGCGCTCGCTCAAGCTGGGCGCCCTGCGCCTGACCCGGCGGTTCTTCGAGGGCGAACGGCTCCACCCGGCCGCGGTCGACAGCTGCCGGCGCCATGTCCGCTCCATGCTGGCGCCCTTCGCGCGGGAGGTCCGCCGACTCGAGCCCGAGGTCCTGGTGGGATCGTCGGGAACGATCACCTCGCTGGCCACGATGGCCGTCCAGCTCGACTCCCCCACCCCGGTACGAACCCTGAACAACCTCGTGCTGAGCCGTGCCGCGCTCGACGAGGTGGTGGCCCGCCTCGTCGCAGCCCCCACCGTGGCCGCCCGAGCGCGGCTGCCGGGCCTGGAGCGCACCAGGGCCGACATCATCCTGGCGGGGGCGCTGATCCTCGAGCAGGTGATGGCCGAGCTCGAGGCCTCCGAGCTGACCGTGTCGGACTTCGCGCTGCGCGAGGGTCTGCTACTCGATCTCCTGCGCCGGCGGTACGGAGGGACGCTGCACCACCTGTCGGACCTGCGCCGCAGCAGCGTCGAGCACCTGGTGCAACAACTCGATGACGACCCGGGACATGCCGCAGCCGTCGCCCGGCTGGCGCTCGAGCTGTTCGACGCGACCGCTGTGGACCTGGGCCTGGAGCCCGACGACCGGGAGCTGCTCGAGGCGGCGGCGCTGCTGTCCAACGTGGGCCAGTTCGTGTCACACAGCAGCCACCACAAGCACAGCTACTACCTGATCCGAAACTCCGAGCACCTGACCGGCTTCAGCGACGACGAGATCGAGTGCATCGCCCTGGTGGCCCGCTATCACCGCAAGTCCGCCCCCAAGGCCAAGCACCCCGAGTTCGCCGCCCTGGGCGAACGTGACCAGGCGCGGGTCCGGGCCCTGGCCGGCGTGCTGCGCCTCGCCATCGGGCTGGACCGCCGCCACGCCTCGGGAGTGAGCGATCTGGAGGTGGAGCGGACCCGAGGCCGGATCGTGGTCCACGCCCACCGCCTCGATCACACCGACATCGATCTGGAGGTGTACGCCGCCAACGCTCGCAGCAGCCTCCTCGCCGACGCGTTGGGCAAGGAGGTCGTGGTCACGGCATCGTGAGCCTCGGCGCCCGGCCGCGCACCAGGCGGTGGCGGCGATCCACGGTGCGACTACGGTCGGCGGCCGTGGCGACCCGGGTGCTGGTCATCGACAACTACGACAGCTTCGTCTACAACCTCGTGCAGTACCTCGGTGAGCTGGGCGCCCAGCCCGAGGTGCACCGCCACGACGAGCTGACCCTCGACCAGATCGAGGCCCTCTCGCCCGATGCCGTGCTCATCTCGCCCGGGCCGGGACGCCCCGAGGACGCCGGGCTGTCCAACGACGTCATCCGATCATTCGCCGGGCGAGTACCGATCCTGGGCGTGTGCCTCGGCCACCAGTGCATCGGCCAGGTCTTCGGGGGCGAGGTGGTGCGGGCGTCGACGATCATGCACGGCAAGACCTCGCTCGTGCGACACGACGGGGCCGGGGTGTTCGCCGGCTTGCCCAACCCCCTCGAGGCGACCCGCTACCACTCGCTCGTGGTCGAGCCGTCCACGGTTCCCGATGTCCTCGAGGTGACGGCACGCACCGACGACGGCACGATCATGGGGCTGCGCCATCGTGAGCTCGCCGTGCACGGCGTGCAGTTCCACCCCGAGTCGATCCTCAGCACCGCAGGCCACGACCTGTTGGCCAACTTCTTGCGCCTGGCGAGCCCGGTCGCCACCCGCTGACGCGGCCGCGCGGCCGGCCCCTGACGTCAGCGTCAGGGAACCAGGCGCCCGATCACCACCTCCACGGTCGACCCCGGCGGAGCCGAGGCGCCTCCGGCGGGGGTCTGATCGATCACTCGGCCGTCCTCGGACGGGTCGGTCGTGTCCTGCTCGGTGGCCTTCGCCTTGAACCCTGCGGACTCGATCTCGTTTATGGCACTGGCCTCCGAGGCGCCCACCACCGAGGGGACCGTGGCCTGCGACGGGCCGTTGGACACGATCAGGTCGACGGTGGTGCCCGGCGGTTGGGTGCTGCCCTCGGGAGGATCGGTACCGATGACCTGACCCGCGAGCACCGTGTCCGAGGGTTGCTCGGTGGTCGAACCGACCTCGAACCCGGCGGCCCCGAGGCGGTTGGACGCCTGGGCGACGCTGAGCCCGGCCACAGAGGGGACCGCCACCGGCGCCGGGCCCGAGGAGACATCGAGGCGCACGACCGACCCCGGCGCGACTTCGACTCCCTCCGCGGGGGCTTGGCGCAGTACCTGGCCGACGGGAGCCTCGTCGTCGGGCACGTCGTTGCGCTGGACCACGAAGCCCGCGGCCTCCAAGGTCGCCCGGGCCTGGTCGAACGGGACGCCCACCACCCCCGGGACGGCCTGGGGCTTCGGGCCCGAGCTGTAGACGAGGCGCACAGTGGAGCCCTCCTCGGCCTTCCCCGTGGCGGGGTCCTGGGAGATCACCTCGTTCGCCGGGCGGTCGGACTCTCGAGGTTCGGCGCTCACTTCGAACCCTTTGGTCTCCAACACGGCAGTGGCCTGCTCCAGCGTCTGTCCGACGACCGGGGGAACCTCGACCATGGGGGCGTCGTCGTCGCCCACGCCCAGTGCTCGCGCCAGCAGGAACACGATCAGGGCCACAGCCGCCAACCCGGCGAGGATCCCCACGACGAACCAGGGCGACGAACGTCGCTCGGGTTCATCGGGCGCAGCCCGCTGCACGGCGGTGCCCTGGTATGCGGTGGTCGCATCGGTGGCCGCCAGCACCCCGGTGGCGGCCGGGTCGAGCGGAGGGGTCATCACCGGTTCGGCCACGATGTCCGCGCCGCGACGGAAGCGCCGCAGGTCGTCGCGCAGATCCTCGGCGGCCGGGTAGCGGTTGGCCGGGTTCTTGGCGAGGCACTTGGCCACGATGGCCTCCAACGCACGCGGGACCCCCGGGTCCTGCTGGCGCGGCGACGGTGGTGTCTCGTTCACGTGCTTGTAGGCGATCGCGATGGGGCTGTCCCCGCTGAAGGGCGGGCGGCCGACGAGGAGCTCGTACAGGACGCAGCCAAGGCTGTAGATGTCCGAGCGGGGGTCGACGGCTTGGCCCCGCGCCTGCTCGGGGGAGAAGTACGTGGCGGTGCCCATGACCGTGCCGGCCTGGGTGAGGTTGTCGCCGGGCGCCGCCTCGATTGCACGGGCGATGCCGAAGTCGGTGACCTTGACCTGACCCGAGGGGGTGATCAGCACGTTGCCCGGCTTCACGTCGCGGTGCACGACCCCGTTGCGGTGGGCGAAGCCCAGCCCGGCGGCAACGTCGGCGATGACATCGGCGGCACGGTCGGGATGCAGCGGACCCTCGGCGCGCACGATCTCGGCCAGGCTGCGCCCGTCGACGAACTCCATGACGATGAAGTAGGTGCCCTCGGCCTCGCCCCAGTCGTACACGCCCACGATGTTGGGGTGATTGAGGTTCGCGGCCGCCTGGGCCTCGCGGCGGAAGCGCTCCACGAAGCTCGGGTCGGTGGCGAACTCCGGGAACAGGACCTTGACCGCCACGGGCCGGTCGAGCAGCTGGTCGCGGGCGAGGTGGACCTCGGCCATGCCTCCACGCCCGATGCGGCGGTGCAGCTCGTAGCGACCGTTGAAGATCCGGGGACCGGTTTGGGACATGGCGGGCGACAGCCTAATGATCGGTGGTGGAGGGCCCCGGGCCCGGGGAGGCGTGCTTCACCCGGGCCCGACCGGCGTGGTCGGCTCGGCTGCGGGCGGAGCCGGAGGTCGCAGCGCGGCCTCCAGGATCGCCCTGGCGATCGGTGCCGCCACCCGGCCGCCAGTCTGCTCGGAGGCGCCGGGCTGGCCCTCCACCAACACCGCCACCGCCACCTCGGCGGCCCCTCCCTCGGGACCGGCCCAACCGACGATCCAGGCGTGGGAGCGGGGTTCCGGCGTCCCGAGCTGCGCCGTGCCGGTCTTGCCACCCACAGAGAAGCCGGCGATGGCCAGGCGTGACGCGGTGCCGCCGCGCACCACGCCAACCATCGCGTCTCGCATGGTCGCTGCCGTGCCCGGGTCCATCGCGGTGGTCCACACCTCGGGGTCG
Organism: uncultured Microthrixaceae bacterium; assembly: GCA_963703565.1. Classification (GTDB taxonomy): domain Bacteria; phylum Actinomycetota; class Acidimicrobiia; order Acidimicrobiales; family VFJN01; genus CAVPEW01. The sequence continues at coordinate 128,963 of CAVPEW010000075.1, forward strand.
AACGAGTCGACGACGTCGCCGTCGGGGTCCACCACACGTTCGAGCACGTGGGGCGCCATGACGGTGCCTCCGTTGGCGATCGCTCCGGCCACCATGGCCATCTGCAGCGGAGTGGCCGACACGTCGTTCTGGCCGATCGCGGACTGGGCCAGCGCGGGCAGGTTGCGTTCGAAGTCGGTCGGGAACGTGGAGGCGACTCCGCCCGGCAGGTCGATCGGCGGGACCCGGTTGAACCCGTAGGCCTCGGCGGTGTCGATCATCGCGTCGGGACCCACCTCGACGCCCATCCGGGCGAAGGCCGCGTTGCACGACTCGGCCAGGATGTCGAAGAGGCGACCACCGCAGGTCGACCCGCCGAAGTTGCGCAGCGGGCGGTTCGTCCCCGGCGCGGTGTACCCCGAGGAGGGGGGATAGGAGGGTGCATCGGGGGTTACGGCGCCCGAGCGCAGCCCGGCGGTGCCGGTCACCAGCTTGAAGGTGGACCCGGGGAAGAAGCGCTCCTGGTAGGCCCGGGACCGTCTGGGCCTCTCCGGGCTGGCGTCGAGCAGGGTCTGCACCTCGGCGGCCCTGGCGGTGTCGTGATCGGCGAGCAGGTTGGGGTCGTAGGAGGGGAAGGACCACAGGGCCAGGATCGAGCCGTCGCGGGGGTCGATCGCGACCACCGAGCCCTCCCGACCGGCGAGCTGGTCACGGGCGAGGCGCTGCAGGTCGGCTCGCAGCGTGAGCTCGACGTTGCCGACGCGGTCCTCGTCTACGAAGAGGTCCGACAGGCTCTTCAGGCGCAGCTCGCTGGTCTGCCCGGCGAGCTCGTCGTTGTAGGTCCGTTCGACCCCGGTGCTGCCCAGAGAGAAGCTGTAGTAGCCGGTGACGGCCGCGAACAGCTCGCCCTCGGGGTACTGGCGCTGGAGCTCGAAGCGATCGGAGGACGGCACAGAGCGTGCGACGACCACGCCGTCGGCGGTGCCGACCGTGCCCCTGGGTCGACTGAAGTCGCGCAGGATCTCACGGGTGTTGTTGGGGTTGTCGTTGAGCGACGAGGCGTCGAAGACGCTGATGCGGTTGAGCTGGACGAACAGGAGCACGAAGCAGCACAGCAACCCGATGCCCAGCAGGCGGATCTGACGGGTCACGCGCGGACCCTGCCGTGGACGCCGGCAGCGTCGGATGCGGCCGGGGAGGGTCGGTCCGAGATGCGGATCAGCAGAGCCACAAGCACGTAGTTGGCAACCAGCGACGACCCCCCGTAGGACATGAACGGCAAGGTGACCCCGGTCAGGGGCAGGAGGCGCACGACTCCGCCGATGATGATGAACGCCTGCACTCCCAGCAGGGTGGTGAGCCCGGTGGCCAGCAGGCGCTCGAAGGGCGCGGCGGCTCTCAGGGCGATGCGCAACCCGGCCCCGACCATCAAGACGTAGGCGACCAGGACAGCGCTCGACCCGACCAGGCCGAGCTCCTCGCCCACCGCCGCGAAGATGAAGTCGGTCTCGACGTACGGGATGCGCGTGGGGCTGCCCAGGCCCAGGCCGGTGCCGGTGACACCGCCGGCGGCGAACGCGAACTGGGACTCCACGATCTGGTAGCCGTCACCCTTTGGGTCCTGCCAGGGATCCAGCCAGACGTCGACGCGGTCCTGCACGTGGGTGAACTGGCTGTGTGCGAACAGGGCACCGGCGGCGAAGAGCAGCACGCCAACCGCCAGGTAGGCGCCGCGCTCGGTGGAGACCCACAGCAGGGCCACGAAGAGGGCGAAGAACAGCAGCGACGAGCCGAGATCGCGCTCGGCGACCATGACCACCAGCGAGATGCCCCATGCCCCCAGCACCGGCCCGAGGTGCTTGAGGTCGGGCAGCGCGAACGGGCCGATACGCCGGGTGCTGACCGCGAGCAACTCACGCTTCTCGACCAGGTAGGAGGCAAAGAACACGGCCAACGCGATCTTGGCGAACTCACCGGGCTGGAAGCTCACCGGGCCCAGCCGGGCCCAGATCCGAGCCCCGTTGATGGAGGTTCCCAGGCCCGGCAGCAGTGGGAGCAGGAGCAGGCCCACCCCGGCGAACCCGATCGTGTACCGGTAGCGCTCGAGGTCGCGGACGCGCCGGAGCACCACGAGCGTGGCGACCATGGCCACGATGCCGACCGCGGCCCAACCCGCCTGCAGGCCGGCGAGACCCTGCGGGTCGGCGCGGGCCTCGTCGAGGCGCACGATGAACACGTAGCCCAGGCCGTTGAGCAGGCCCGCGACAGGCACCAGGGTGGGGTCGGCCTCGGGGGCGAGCCGCCGGATCGCGACGTGGGCGGCGATCTGCAGCCCGGCGACCACGGCCAGGAAGGGCACGATGTTGGCCGGGATCGTGGCTTCCTCGGCGAGGCTGGCCAGCACATAGGCACCGACGGTGAACAGCGTGCCCAGCAGGATCAGCCCGAGCTCGGTGTTGCGTCGCACGGCGCGCAGCATCAGGGTGGCGCCGTCGTCGTAGGCGCGACGGTGGCGGGGGGCCCGACCGTCGTGGAGCTCGAGGTGGTGGTGCTAGCGGCCCGCTCGGCTCGCGCCATGTCGGTCTGGAGGTTGGCCAGGAAGCGCCGGGCGTCGCCGAGGTCCGCCTGCTCTCGCCGTGCCTCGACCCGGTCGAGCGCGGGGCCCGGCAACTCGTCGCGCCGGATGCCGGTGCGCTGCTCGATCGTGGCGTCGAACCAGAGCACGCCATCAGGTCGGCCCTGCCAGATGACGACCTCGTCGCCGTCGAAGCCCACGAAGTAGCTGGACGTGGCGTACCACCGCACGGCGAGCGCAGCCCCACCCAGCACGGCCACGAGCGCGGCGACGAAGGCAGCGACTCGCCAGGTCAGCCGCGTACGGGGGGCGTCAGGGTCGCTCGCCCGACGCCGCCGGGACCGTGCGGGGCGCTCCGCGGCCGGAGGGGCGGACCCCTCCGGGATGGCCGCGGTGAAGCCGGCGAGGTCGACGGGGCGTGACGAGATCGCCGAGGGGGCCGCCAGCGCGGAGTCGCCGTCCTCGACCACGTCGACGACCACCACCGTCACGTTGTCGTGGCCGCCGGCGTCGACGGCCTGGCGGACCAGCTCCCCTGCGGCGTCGTCGGGGTCATCGCGGTAGCGGCGCAGAACGGCGGTGATGCGGTCGGCGCTGAGCTCGTTGAACAGGCCGTCGCTGCACAGCACGTACCGGTCGCCGGCACAGAGGTCGACCATCCACATGTCGACCTGGACCTGGTCGAAGACGCCCAGGACGCGGGTCAGGATGTTGCGCTGCGGATGCCGCTCGGCCTCGCCGGGGTCGAGGCGACCCTCGCGGACCATGTCGGCGACCATCGAGTGGTCCTCGGTGAGCTGAGTGAGCCCGCCGGCACGGAACAGGTAGGCGCGGGAGTCGCCGACGTTGGCGATGACGATGCGATCGAGGTCGCCGTCGCCCTCGTCGACCGGCATGAGGGCTGCCGCGGTGACGGTGGTGCCCATGCCACGCAGCTCGGGGTCGTCGCTGGCCCGACGGTGGATGGCCTCGTTGGCGGACTCCACGGCGGCGGCGAGCACGGCCGGCTCGGGGACGTCGTAGGCGCCGGTGATGGTGTCGATGGCGATGCGCGAGGCGACCTCACCGCCCCGTGCCCCACCCATGCCATCGGCGACCACGAACAGGTCGCTCTCAGTGGCGACGGCGAAGCTGTCCTGGTTCTCGGACCGCACGCGGCCGGTGTCGGTGGCGGCGCCGGCACGCAACCGGACCGAGGTCATGACAGCTCCATGATCGTGTTGCCGATCTGGAGCTGGTCACCGCGCCCGATCACCATCGGACCGGTCACCTTGCGCCGGTTGAGGTAGGTGCCGTTGGTCGAGCCGAGGTCCTCGACGAACCAGCGCCCGTCGCGCGCGAAGACCCGAGCGTGGAGCTGGCTCGCGTAGTTGTCGTCGAGGGTCACCTGGCAGCCCGCGGCGCGCCCGACGGTGCAGCTCGTCGCTCAGCGAGAAGGTTCGACCCTTGAGATCCTCGGGGGCGACGATCCGCAGCTGGCCGCCTGCCTGGCGGGACCGGCGCCGGGAACGGCGCTCGCGCCGGGCGCGGGCGGCCGCCGGGGGCACTGCCTCGAAGGCGGCCGGCGCCCGCAGCTCCGCCCAGACGGCTCGCAGTACGCGCAGGAAGAAGAGGTAGAGGAGAGCGAGCAGGAAGATCTTGAGCAGGTTGAGCAGCTGGTCGGGCACGGCGGGCCTAGGACGCCTCGAACCGCAGTCGGGTGTTGCCGAAGGTCAGCTCGTCACCGTCTCGCAGCACATGGCGCTCCACGCGCACGCCGTTGACCCGGGTGCCATTGGTCGAGCCGAGGTCGACGAGGCAGAAGTGGTCGCCTTCAGGACGGATCTCGGCGTGGTTGCGGCTCACGTTGGGATCGGCCAGCACGATGTTGGACTCCGGGTGGCGGCCGACGGCGATGACGTGCTCCTCGATGGTGAAGCGGTCACCGCTCGGCAGCACGAGCGAACCGGCGCCAGCTCCACCGGCGCCCTCGACCAGCCGGGAGCCGATGCGGAACTGGCCGGTGGAGAGGTCGTCGTTGCGTGCGAGGTCCACCTCGACGGGCCCCATGAAGGTGTAGCCCTCGTCGCGGGCGTGCTCACGCGCCGCCTCGGCCAGTTCGCGACCGAGGCTGTCGTGGACGCCTTCGAACTGCTGGTGGTCCGAGGGGGCCAGCTCGATCCGGAAGGCGTTGGGCACCACGATCGCGCCCCGCACTCCGACCGAGCGGCCGTCGTCCATCTCGCGCACGAGCCGACGACCGAGCTCGACGGGGCGCAGACCGGATTTGAAGGCCCGGGCGAACGCTCCCTCGACCATGCGCTCGAGGCGCCGCTCGAACCCTCGGATCCCCATCGGGCCGAAGGCTACCGGTGCCCGCCCAGGGAGCCCGGCGCACGAGCTGGCCGGGGAGGCGACCCCGTCCGCTACGCTCCCTGGTCCACTCGGGCGAGTGGCGGAATCGGCAGACGCGCTGGCTTCAGGTGCCAGTGTCCGCAAGGACGTGGGGGTTCAAGTCCCCCCTCGCCCACTCCAAAGGTCCTGGTCAGGGCGTTGTCGGAGGCCCGAAAACCCCCGATCTCTACCGGGTCTCTACCGAACATTCGGTGGAAGGGAGGCCGAACGTGGCAGCGAGCCAGGTCACCGACCTCCGGAAGCGACGCATCGAGCGGCTCGCCGACGAGCTGGAGCCGTACCTTCGGCGCGGCCATGCCATCGTCGATGTCGAGCGAGTCCCTTCCGCTGATGAGTGGCGCGCTGCGGCGCGCCTCGCCGCCCGACGCAACGGGTGGCAGGTCCGCACCGGGATGAGTCGGGGCCAAGGCCGAGCGTTCGCGGTCCGGGTCGACCCGGAGTTCGAGCAGCGTTGGAACGGCTCGCCCTGACGCTGGGTGATCTCCCGCTGCTCGAGGGTGTCAGAAGAGGCTGGGCGGCTCGGGCCCCGGCTCCTTCGTCCATCCTTCCGTAGGTGCCGGCTTCTTGGACCTGGTTCGTCGCGGACGCGACTTTGGAAACGCCGAGCCCTTGCCATACTCGACGTTCGGACCTCGCGCTGCCTCTGAGGTCCGAACGATGATGTCTCGGGTCTGGAGGTCAGCGAGGATGTCCCGCGCTCTCCACACATCGATGTCGAAGATGTTCTGGAGCGTTCGATTGGTCAGCTTGCCGTACTCGTGGAGGTGCGCGATCACCTTTCGATCGACCTGATCGGTTGTCCGACGGTGGTATCGAACGGCAGTGCCAAGCGCCTTGAGGGTGTCGCCGCGGAGCCGGTACTTCTTGGTCTTGGATCGTTGGGACTCGCGTGTCGGCTCGGTGATGCCGGGAACGTCCTGGCTGAGACGTTCCAGAATGGCCGCGGCCTCGGCCTTGCCCTTCTGTACGACCGGAGCGAGTTCGTCGGCGGTGATGGTCTTGCGTTGGCACAAGGTGAACAAGACCAGCATTGCGTCAGTGTCATCGCGCTCGTCGGCAGGCAGCGAGCTGCACGAATCGTGTGATCGACGTCCTTGGTGCTCCGTTTGCCAACACGACGCGCACGTAGTCGACCCCTTCCTCGATGATTGGCAGGTCCTGGCCAGCCCGGATCATCTCCCGGTACATGCGGTCGATCCCGCGTCCGGTCTCCTCCGCGAGTCGGAGTAGGCGGGCAGCACGAGCGAGCGTTGGATTCCGTGGCGTTGACGTGTGGGTGAGGATGTTCTCGGCGGTGACACTCCCAACGAGGGGCCCCGGCGAGACCGCGACGAAGCTCGCCGGCGAGTGTTCGATGTTGACCGGGCTCTGGAGCCGGTAGTCCCGATGGATCACGGCATTCGACAGAGCCTCGCGGACAGCGATCTCGGGGAAGTCTGCAATCTCGATCTGCTGACCGTTGGCCAATGTCAACGGTGTGACGTTCCGCCGTGCACGAGCCAGCCCTATCGCTTGTTCGAAGGCGAGCATCAACGGCGCCTCGATCCGCTCGACGGAGGTCGCCTCACCGCCCGGCGTCGGTCGGTACTGGTAGAGAACAGCTGGCGCAAGGTTCTCCTCGGGTGGGAGGAACAGCACCTCACCGGCTCGGAGCAGCTCCCCCTCGGTATCCACCACCCCCAGTGCGCGCAGCAGATCGGCGTCGCTCAGCGTTGCGAGCGGACGGCGGTCGTCCTCTACCCGGGCGAGGGCGTCCCTCGCTGCGGAGAGCGCACCAGAGGAGATCTCCGAGAGTGATCGATCTGATCTCTGTCCGGACCAGTCGATGCCGAGCCGTTCCTCGCGTAGTCTCCGATGTTCCTGCGGGCTCACCGGAAGGCAGTCGGTCCCGAGCCGACGGGTCGAGCGGCCCTGCTTGTCCGCGTGCACCTCGAAGCTCTGGAGCACGTCGATCACCAGGAGCTCCACACCCCCGAACGCCTCCATCCGTGCGCCGACCATGAGCGCCGGCTCCGTCAGTTCGTGGATTCGACGCTGCACGGTTACGGGATCGAGGTCGCTTCCCTTGAAGGCTTCGGCTCCCGCTACACCGTTTGCAACGCCCATCACGATGGTTCCCCCGCCAGCGTTGGCGAAGCAGATGGCGGCGTCCACGAGAAGGCGAATTGCGTCTGGCTTGCTTCCGGGTTGGGCCTTGAAGTCGAGCTCAACCGACTCCAGGTCTGCAGGAGTGGCGCCGGCGGCGATCTGCTCGAGGACTCGTTTGAGGTCGGTCACCCCGATTGGCATGTGTGCAAGTTTGGCAGGAGTTTGGCGGAACTCCAAGAATCAGGGTTCCGCCAAACTTACCTCAGACTCCGTTAGATTCCCCCCCCTCGATCACGTCGTCGTCCGGTGGCGCTCCAAGGATCAGGCTGGCGACCTGGTTCGCCGCGTCGTCGTGCATCGTCGGCGAGACGTGGCTGTAGATGTCGATGGTGATGTTGATTGTCGAGTGGCCGAGGCGCTCCTGGACGACCTTCGGGTGGATGCCCTGCTCCAGGGCGAGGGTCGCCCAGGTGTGGCGGAGGCCCTTGAGCGTGAGCCTCGGGAGGTCGAGCTTGGCCTGGCGGCGGAGGAAGGTGGCGCTCACGGTCTCCGGTCGGAGCGCCGAGCCGTCGGGGCGGTGGAAGACGAGGCCCTCGTCGGAGTGGTCGGCGCCGACGAGCATGCGCTCCTCGAGCATCCGCCGGCGGTGGTCGCGGAGCACGGCGACGGTTGACGGGTCGAGCGCGATCGGGCGCCGACCACGAGCCGTCTTCGGTTCGCTGACCGAGATCTTCCCGTTGATCGACAGGACGGTCTGCACGACCCGGAGCCGGCCGGCGTCGAGGTCGACGTCCTGCGAGCGCAGGCCGAGTGCCTCACCCCGGCGCATACCGGTGGTGGCGAGCAGGACCCACAGTGCGTGGTTCCGATCGGCCGACGACGCGGTGGAGCCGAGGAACGTGCGCAGCTGCGCTGGTGTCCAGGTCTGCATGTGGTCGGCCTCGACGGCGACCCGGGGCGGGTCGGCGTGGTCGACGGGGTTCTTGGTGAGCCGCTCCCACTTCACCGCCGCGGCGAAGGCTTTGTGGAGCACGACGTGCACGGCCTTCACGGTGCTCGGGTCGAGCGCCTTCGAGTCGTCGACGATGGTCGGGTCGGCTCGGTAGGCGGCCTTTCGCCGAAGCAGGGACGCGAGCGTGTCCTTGGTGATGTGGCGGGCCTCGTCGAACTCGACCTGGAGGCGGTCGGCGGTGGCCTGGAGCGAGAGCCCGCCGGCGCGCAGGGCTTGGGCTCGGGCGACGACTTCGGGGGAGTAGCCCTTCCCGGTCCGGGACGGCTTGCGCCGGCCGCCCTCGAGGAGCCGGGCGTAGAGCTCGTTGAGGGTCCCACCGTCGATCCGGTTGAGGCGCATCCGGCCGATGTAGGGCACGACGTGGTTGCGGACCTTCGACCGGTACCCGTTCCAGGTCGTGGCCTTGAGCGTCGGTAGGATCGACACGAGCCAGTGGTCGAGGAACTCGGCAACCGTCTCCTGTGACGGCTCGACGTAGGCGCCCCGGTCGACCTTCGACAGCAGGTCGATGCGGGCGCGCTCGGCCTCCCGCTTGGTCCGGTACCCGGAGTGCCACTTGGTTCGCCGCCGACCTGTCCCCGGATCGGGGTCGAGCTCGATCTTCACGTAGTAGACGTCGCCCCGGCGGATCACGGATCCACGCATCAGTCCCCCTTGTCCGACGCCATGCCGGCGTTCGGGTCGTCGCCTTCCTCGAAAGAGTGCGACAGGAAGTAGCCCTTGGGGCCGAGCTCGCGGATCTTCGTGCCGATCTCGACGAGGAACTCGGCGACCTCGTCGAGGCGGTCGGATCGATCGACGGCCAACGCCGAGAGCCGACGCCGTCGCCAGGTCCGGAAGTGCTGATGCCAATTGTGCGGGTGCTCGCCCTCGACGTACAGCGCCGCCTGGAGATCCGTGACCTCCTCAGGGCTCGTCAGCTTCAGCTCGCGGAGGCGGTCGTCGAGGTCGTCGAGCTGCCAGTCCTGTCCCAGCAACGACACGTAGACGTCGCTGGTCGAGCGGTGGGTGTCGGCGAGCTCGCCGTCGTGGCCGGGCGGAGGCAGGAAGAAGTAGGCGATGGGCACGCCGAACACGTGCGAGAGCAGGTACAGCTCGTGGGCGTCGAACCGTCGGCGCCGCTCGCCGTCGAAGCCCCGCTCCATGGCCGAGATCGAAGCCTGGGGAAGGAGGTTGCCGGTCAGCTGGGCGAGGCGCTCAGCGACCTGGGTCTGGGTCATCCCCCGCCGTTCGCGGATCGCCTTCACGTTGAACGAGACGATGGCGTTGACGTCGAGGCGGCCGTCGTCGGCCTCGGCGGCGTTGTCGGTCTTGACTCGTCGGGGGTTTCGAGGCACCACCGGCTCCAATCTTCCCAGATGTTCTTGACAACACTAGCACATTGCGCGACTACTGGTCTCTGGTGTGATCCATAGCAAGGAGCAATGTTCCATGTTCGACGACCTCCCACCGCTCCTGACGGTCGAGCAGGCCGCCAAGGCGCTCCAAATCGGCCGGTCCAAGGCCTACGAGCTGACCGTCGAGTACGAGCGCACCGGCGGCACGTCGGGCTTGCCGTTCGTGTGGATCGGCAACCAGAAGCGCATCCCTCGCGACGCCCTCGCCGCGTTCATCGAGCGGCAGCTCCACCGCCCACCCGCGGCCTGACCATGGCCACCCACGCGGGGTCGACGCCGGTCCTCGTCGGGCCGGCTGCGGCCCCGCTTCGTCGCGTCCTGCCTGCGTCGGCATGGGTGGCGCTCGAGGCTCTCGTCGCTCGCTCCCACGCGGGCCCCGGCGGCCGGATGGTCGAGGTCGGCGTCCGGGACCTCGCCATTGAGATGGGCGCATCGAAGAACACCGCCCAGCGCGCGCTCGCTGCGCTCACCCGCGCCGGTCTGCTCGCACCCGAGCACACCCGAGCCGGTGACGGCACCTTCCGTCCGACCCGTTACCGACTCCGGCTCCCCGCCGACGTCCTCGACCCGGTCCCGCCCCGGCCCACCCGCCGACCGAGCCACGCCCCGTCGATTGACGCACCCGCCGAGCCCACCCAGCTCTCCCTGCTCGGCACCTGACTTCACCCCGGTCAGCCCTCCCACCGAGGAACCTATGAACCACCGAACCGATCAACAACGCAGACAGGTGCCCGCGAGGCGGGCGGGATGTCCCGCCGGATGTCGCCCGGGAGGTGTCCCGTGCTGCGGGTGAGGACGATCTACGCCTCGACCGCCGCGGCGGCGGCCATCTACTACGCTGGCGAGGATCGGGGCTACGCCGGCTACGTCGACCCGAAGCAGACCCAGGAACCTCCGGGCCGATGGACGGGCGCGCAAGCCGCCGACCTCGGCCTCGAAGGCGCGGTCGCGACCGCCGACCTCGAGGCGCTCCTTTCGGGTCGTGACCCGAAGACCGGCACGACGCTCGGTGCGCCCTTCGTCGACCGGCTCACGAAGCACGGCACGGTCATCCGGGCCGTCGCCGGCTACGACGCCACCTTCTCGGCGCCGAAATCGGTCTCGGTCTGGTGGGGACTCACCGGCGATCGCGGCGTGCTCGACGCCCACAACACGGCGGTCGGCGCCGTCCTCGCCCATCTCGAGCGCTACGGCTGCACCACCCGGGTGCGAGCGAACGGCACCCGGTCCTTCCCCGATGCGAACGGGCTCACCATGGCGGTGTTCCAGCAGTCCACCTCCCGCGAGGACGACCCGCAGCTGCACACGCACGCGGTCGTCTCCAGCAAGGTCCAGGCGCCGAACGGCCGTTGGTACGCGCTCGACGCCCACTACCTCAAGCACCACCAGCACGCGCTCGGCAACCTCTACCAGTCGGTGGTCCGGGCCGAGCTCACCCACCGCTACGGCGTCGAGTGGGGCCCGATCGTCGACGGCCAGGCCGAGATCTCGAGCATTCCCGAGGAGCTGCTCGAAACGTTCTCCAAGCGAACCCTCCAGGTCGAGGACCTCAACGCCGTCCTGCTCGACGCCTTCCGCGAGCGAGAGGGACGCGACCCGACACGTCGAGAGGCCGCCGCGATCGAACGGGAGGCGGCTCAGGACTCCCGACCCGCCAAGAGCGAGCTCCCGCTCGACCGGGCCCGGGCCCGGTGGCTGGCCGACGCAGCCGAGCTCGGGTGGACCCCCGAGCGCCTCGCGAGCCACATCACCCGAGAGCACACTCGCGACCAGCCCGCCCCCACCGTCGACGACATCCTCGACACGATCACCGCCGAGCGCTCCACCTGGCGGCGCGCCGACGTCATCGGCGCGATCGCGGCAGCCACCCCGCCTCAGTCTCGCTTCGACGGCGCCACCTGGGCGCGGGCGCTCGAACACGCCACCGATCAGGTGCTCGACACCCACGTCGACCTCGACCCCGCCACCACCGGTGCCACCCGAGCATCCGACGGCCGCTCGATCTGGATCGATCCCGACCTGCCGCACCTGTCCCACGACCGGGTCCTGGCCCAGGAGGAACGCGTCCTCAGCTGGGCGATCGCCGCCCACGATTCCGAACTCGCCCCCTCGGCCACCGTCGACACCGCTGGCCTCGACCCGCTCCAGGCCGACACCGCCCGAGCCGTCGCCGGTCACGACCCCCTCGTCCTCGTCGTCGGCCCCGCCGGCACCGGCAAGACGACCTCGCTCGGCGCTGCCGCCACCGACCTGGCCCGACACCACCGCCCCGCCTTCGGCGTTGCGCCGACCGCCAAGGCCGCCCGCGTCCTCGCAGCGGAGACAGGCGTCCCGGCCGACACGATCGCCAAGCTCCTCTACGAATGGGACCGACCGGACGGGCCCGGTCCCACCTATCGCCTGCCCTCGGGGACGACCCTCGTCGTCGACGAGAGCAGCATGGTCGGCACCAACACCCTTGACCGACTCGTCGCGCTCACCCAGTCCCAGCAGTGGCGACTGGTGCTCGTCGGCGACCCCCGCCAGCTCCAAGCCGTCGGCCGCGGCGGCATGTTCGACGAGCTCTGCCGCACCGGCAACCCCCACCACCTCCAGCACGTCCACCGCTTCGCCCACCAGTGGGAAGCCGACGCGACCCTCGCACTACGCAACGGACACCCCATCGCCCTCGACGCCTACTTCGATCACCACCGGGTGACCGCCGGCGACCCCCACGACCTCATCGACCAGATCGCCGAGGCATGGGTGCATGACCACGAGCGCGAGCGCACCGTCGCCGTCACCGCCGAGACCAACGCACACGTCGACGCGCTCAACACCGCCATCCAGGCCCGACGGCGCGCCCGCGGCGACCTCGACCCCGACCGTGCCGTAGCCATCGGCGGCGGCGAGACCGCAGGCCCCGGCGACCTGGTGATCACTCGGAGCAACGACCGAACCTTGCGCACCACCGGTGGCGAACCCGTCCGCAACCGTGAACGCTGGCGCATCGACACCGTTCAGGCCGACGGCACCCTCACGGTGTCCCAGGATCGGGGACACGACCGAGTGACGCTCCCCGCCGACTACGCCCGCCGGCACGTCCGCCTCGGCTACGCCGCCACCGCCCACGGTCACCAAGGGGACACCGTCGACCGCAGCTACACGCTCGTCACGCCGGCAACCAGCCATCGCGCCCTCTACGTCGGCGCCACGCGAGGCCGCCAGGGCAACCGGCTGCTCGTCGTCACCGAGGAGCCCGATCTCGACGTCGCACGCGACACCCTCGAACGCGTCCTGAGCAATGACCGCGCTCGACATCCCCGCGGTTGCACGCCGACGGGACCTCGCCGAACGTGGCGCGCCGCCCCACAGCCAGCCCTCGACCCGCTCGAAGAAGCGGAGCGAGCCGTCATCCGAGCCGTCGCCGCTGCACGACCGTTCGAGACCGAAGTCGCCGAACGCCGTAGCGTCCTGTCCTCGGCGAGAGCAGAACTCCGAGCGCTCGAAGCCCAGCACCGCGATGCGGGCCCGCTCGGCAAGCGCCGCCTCCGCGTCCCACTCGCCGACGCAGCCGACGCCGTTGCAGAGGCCCGCGACGCCTACGACCTCGGCGTCGAAGCTGCTGCCCCGACACAGCGCGCCCTGGCGGACGCCGTCCGGCAGCGCGACCGCCTTCAAGCCGCCCGCGCCACCCAGCGAGTCATCGAGCGCCTCGACGCCCTGCAGCACGAGCCGCCCTCACGCTCAGGCCCGCAACTCGGGCTCGGGCTGTGATGCTCAGGCCAGTATCCGCTGGGCCAAGGCTCGGATGCGCGTGAAGCGCTCGTCGCCGGCGGCCTTGGACAAGCGCTGTTCACCCTCGAGAGCGGACATCCCGGCTCCATCACGCCTGTCAAACAGCGCGCGAATGATGCGAGCCGCCTCGGCGGCCTCACCCTGGGCGAACGCGTGCGCGTCCATCCCAGCCGCATACGACACCTCGAGGCAACGCCACAGGTCGACGATGTCGGTCGGCTTGTCGCGCACTTGCGACGCGAAGGCCTTCAGCGTGAGCGCGGCGACCTCGTCCGGGAACGCCACGTCGATATCGAGCTGCTCGCCGTTGAGCCGGCGCAGCGCCATCTGCAGCACGACCGGCTCCCGCTGCAGCGCGAGCGCCAGGCCCGGCACCTCGGTGGTCACGAGATCGTCCGACACTCGATGGTTGCTCCGCGCCCTCGTCCGATACGCTGGCACGAGGACGTCGACGACGGTGCTGCGCGGCCCCTCGCCGCCTCGCACTGTCACCGGAACGTCGTCGACCGGCCGCGCGAAGCGGTTCCCCTCGACTTGCTCGTAGCCGCGTGCGATCAGTCGCCCAATCACGCCCTCCTCGCGCACGACCACCGGCGGCACGCCCAGATCGGTGTCGCCGGTCTCGCGGTAGAGATCTCCGCCGAGCTGCCAGCGCGCCACGAGGGCGCTGACCATGTGGCCGCCGATGATCCGGTACGTCGACTCGCCGAGGACGTCGGCCAGGTCGCTGAGCGCGACGTAGCCGAGGTCGTCTGCGACTGATGTCGCTGCGAGGACGACATGGGTCAGGGGCGGTTGAGCAGCCATTCCCTCAACATCCCGGCGGCCTCCAGACGGTCGGCTCCTCCAAGGTCCTGCAGATCCCAGATCTGTTGTGTCGGATCGGCGAGGGGAACGTCGACGCCGTCGATGTCGGCGACGAGCAGGTTCGTCGGGAACACCGACGCATCGTCGGGAGTGCGAATGATCACGTTCGCGTCGTGGCGGCCCTGCGCATCTACGACACCGAGGCGGTCGAGGTCGAGGAGCTGACGGGCGTAGAGGATCACCACGCTGGGACGTCGCCAGGCGAGCAGCAGGTCAGGTCCCACATCGGCCGACACCACGAGCGACCTCTCGTCGGCTTGCTGCGCGGCGCGCGCTGCGACCTCGTTCGGCGGGTCGAGGCTGTACAGGTAGCGCTCCGACCCCCCAGGGCCGCGGTACTCGGACAGGAAGCGGTCGAGCAGTGCCTCGCGATCGGGCAACCATCGCCCCTCCGGGCTACGGGCGACGAGATCAAGCTCGAGCAACCTGCGCAGGACCTGCGATGCGCGCGGCTGCGACACGCCAACCTGGTTCGCAAGTGCGCTGGCACCCGGCTCGTCGTTCGTTCCGCGCGGGAACCCGATGAGCGTACGGATGATGGCGAGACTCCCAGATCCCTGCGGCAGGCGGCTCGCCTTGACACGCGGTCGGGTGATCGTCGAACGCTGGCGAAGCACGAGGTTGTCGGCTCGAAGGTCGAAGTTGCCGGCGGCGTCGGCCCAGGACCAGCCGGCTTGCGTCAGCGCAGAGCCGAGTGGCTCAGACACGAAGGGCACGACAAGCATCGGTGTCCCAACTCCGGCGAGCGACTTCTGGATCGGCTGAAGCTTGATCAGCTCATTCGGGTACGGCGCTCGGCGCCTCTCCTCCACCGCGAACGTGGCGCGCGCCTTGCCGAGTGCCAGGTCCAGTATGGCGTCGACCTGCCGGTCGTGGACCCGTCGCTCGCTCTTGACCCGGCGCACGCTGGCGCCTGCAGCTTCAAGAGCGGGGAGCACAGTCATAAGCACGAGTCACAGCATAAGCACTGTGCTTATGGATGGCAACAGGCTAATGACTCGGCCTGGGCGCTTCTACGAAGTGGTGCCTGGATCGCCCGCGAAGTGGTGCCTGGACCGGCCGCGAAGTGGTGGCTGGACCGGCCGCGGGTGACGGGCCCGAGCTACGCCTCGTCGTCGAACGTGGCGAGCCGGCCGTTGCGGAGGTTGTCCTCGAACTCGCTCGGATCGAACGTCTCGGGATCAAACGGTCGGTCGAGCCACTCGCGTCGCTCGTGGTGCTCGGGATGGGTCGGGTTGGCGAGGATCTCGAGCAGTTCGCGATAGCCCCACGTGCCGCCGCAGTCCTCTGGCGGGCAGGCGCGCCGACCGGCGATGCACGCCGGAACGGTGGGGGCGCTGTTGGCGGGCAGCACCTTCTCGACCGTGATCTTGTGG
>CAVPEW010000076.1:0-19670 GCA_963703565.1 uncultured Microthrixaceae bacterium
CATCTGGGTTACTGCTCGTCCATGGACGCGATCGACGCCGGCATCGACGGCCTCGAACATGTGTGGATTTCGCCCTACAACGACATCTGCGCGCTCAACATGCGCTTTGGCAATGACGCCTCGATGATGAAAAAGGAATTCTGGACCCAGACCATGGCGGGCTGGGAAGCGGCCGATCTGAACGGCGAGCGGGCGCGCAAATGGATCGCCGCCATGGTCGAGAAACAGGTGCATATGGGCACCACGCTCGACCTGCTGTGGACCGCGAAGGCCGGCGCCGCCGCCTGCCTGCAGGACGCGGATCGCAAACTGATCCCGCCCGCCGCGCTCGCCCGCCAGGCGAAGATGAAAAAATACCTCGGCGACCGCCCCGACTGGGACATTCATCCCGGGTTTTACGACGTCGGCGAAGGCAGCAAGGCGCTGGAGAAACATCAGGAAGTGGTGCGCCTGCTGCACCGCTCCGGCGGCCGCGTCGTCGGCGGCACCGACTGCGGAGCGCTCGCCTATCCGCCGCCGGGTTTTGCATTGCTGCGGGAAATCGAGCTGCTCGCGGAAGCCATCGGCAACATGGCGGCGCTGCAGGCGGTGACGTGGTCGACGCAGTGTGCGCCGAGCTGGCCGACACCTACGAGGCCGAGGGGCGCGGGTTCGTGCTGCAACGGATCGCCGGGGGGTGGCGCTACGCCAGCCATGCCGACCTCGCGGCCTACGTGGAGCGCTTCGTGCTCGAGGGTCGCTCGGCCCGGCTGTCGGCGGCCGCGCTCGAGACCTTGGCCATCGTGGCCTACAAGCAACCCATCTCCCGTGCCCAGGTCTCCGCCATCAGGGGCGTGAACGTGGACGGGGTCATCCGCACCCTGGTCCAGCGGGGCCTGGTCTACGAGCAGGGCCACGACCCGGGCCCGGGTACGGCCACCCTCTACGGCACCACCGACCTGTTCCTCGAGAGGCTTGGCCTGGACCGTCTCGCCGAACTGCCCCCGCTCGGCGCCTTCGTTCCCGACGCCTCGGTGGTCGAACAGCTCGAGGCGGGCCTGCGCGCCGACGCGCCGCTCACTCCGCCCGACCGGTCCTGAGCATGAGCGGCACGGAGCCGCAACGGCTCCAGAAGGTGCTCGCCGCTGCGGGCATCGGCAGCCGCCGGGCGTGCGACGAGCTGATCGCGGCCGGCCGGGTCCGGGTCAACGGTCGCCGCGCCGCGCTGGGCGACCGCGCCGACCCCGAGACCGACCGGATCGAGGTCGACGGGGCCCCGGTGGCCACCCGGGCGGACCTGGTCCACTACCTGCTCAACAAGCCGGCGGGCACCGTCACCACCGCCGGGGACCCCCAGGGCAGGCCCACCGTGGTCGACCTCGTGCCGGCCGAGCCCCGGGTCTTCCCGGTCGGTCGCCTCGATCTCGACACCGAGGGTCTGCTCGTCTGCACGAACGACGGGGAGCTCGCCCACCGCCTGACCCATCCGTCCTACGGCCTGGACAAGGAGTACCTGGCCCACGTGCAGCCGCCGGTCTCGCGGGGAGCCCTCAGGCGCCTTCGCGAAGGGGTGGAAGCTCGAAGACGGGCCGACGGCACCGGCGAAGGCGTCGCTCCTGGCCCCCGGGCTGGTCCGACTCGTCATCCACGAGGGTCGCAACCGTCAGGTGCGAAGGATGCTCGAGGCGGTGGGCCACCCCGTCGAGCGGTTGGTACGGGTGCGCATCGGGCCGCTGGTCGACCGTCGGCTGCCGCCCGGCTCATGGCGACCCCTGACCCCCGACGAGGTACGGGCGTTGGCCACCGCTGTCGCCCGTCCGCGCCGTCGGAGCGAGACCCGGAGGGCAGCCGTGCCGCCGGGTGCGTCGAGGAGCGACCGGTAGGGTCGTCGCCGATGTCCGCCATGCGGGCCCTGCGAGGGGCGACCACGATCGACGTCGACGATGCCGACCACGTCCGCGATCGCGTCGTGGCCCTGCTCGAGGAGATGTTCTCGCGCAACGGGATCTCCCACGACGACCTGATCAGCATCCTGTTCACCGCGACGGACGACGTCCGTTCGACCTTCCCGGCCGCGGCGGCTCGCACCATCGGGCTCGGGGACGTCCCCCTGATCTGCGCCCGCGAGCTCGACATAGTCGGGGGCACCCCGCGATGCATCCGGGTGCTGGCCCACGTCACCACCGATCGGGGCCGGGCGGAGCTGCGCCACGTCTACCAGCACGGCGCTGTGGGCCTGCGAGACGACCTGCCCGGATGAGCGGAGCCAGCGTTCGGCGAGCCGGCGTGGTCGGCACCGGCCTGATCGGGGGCTCGATCGGCCTCGCGCTCCGGCGGGCGGGCTGGCACGTCACCGGCAGCGACCACGATCCGCAGCGCGCTCGCCACGCCCTGTCGCTCGGCGCGCTCGACGCCCTGGGAGCCGATCCACGGGCGGAGATCACCTTCGTCGCGACCCCCGTGCGCGCCGTGCCGCCCGCGGCACGCGCAGCGCTGGCCGCGACCGACGGCGTCGTGACCGACGTGGGTTCCGTCAAGGCCACCGTCGTCGCCGCCGTGGACGATCCCCGCTTCGTGGGCGGCCATCCGATGGCCGGCTCCGAGCAGGCGGGGGTCGAGGGCGCCGACGCCGACCTGTTCACCGGAGCGGTGTGGGTGCTCACCCCCACGGCCGGGACCGACGACGGCGCCCTGGCGCTGGTGCGCGCGGTGGTGTCGGGGATCGGAGCAGAGGTCCTCGCGCTGGCCCCCGAACAGCACGACGCGCTTGTGGCGGTGGTGTCCCACGTCCCCCACCTGGCCGCCGCGAGCCTGATGGGCCTCGCCGCCGAACGGGCCGCCCGGCAGCGGGCCCTGCTGCGCCTGGCGGCGGGTGGGTTCAGGGACATGACCCGCGTCGCCGCCGGTCACCCCGGGATCTGGCCCGACATCTGCGTGGACAACCGGGCCGCCATCCTCGACGCACTCGACGCGTTCATCGACGCCCTGCGCTCGGTGCGCGGGCTGGTCGACGAGGGCGATCGCGACGGCCTGCTCGAGGTCCTGGGCCGGGCGCGCACGGCGCGGGCCGATCTGCCCGGTCCTGCTGCCCGCCCTGAGAACCTCGTCGAGGTGCGGGTGCCAGTCCCGGATCGGCCCGGCGTGCTGGCCGACGTGACCACCCTCGCCGGAGCGCTGGGCGTCAACATCGCCGACCTCGAGATCGCGCACTCCACCGAGGGGGAGCGCGGCGTGCTCGTCGTGATCGTCGAGGCGGGCGACGCCGAGCGCTTCCGCAACGGGCTGCTGCGGCGCTCGTATCGGCCCGGGGTCGTCCAGCTGGGCTCGCAACCGTCGTGAGCGACCCCTTCGATCTGCGCCACCTGCCCGATCCCCTGCCCGTGGCGCCCCTGGTGGGCACCCCGGATGCCCGGGTACACCTGCCGGGCTCCAAGAGCCTGACCAACCGAGCGTTGGTGGCCGCCGGGCTGGCAGAGGGCACGAGCGTGGTGCGCCATGCCCTGGACGCGGACGACACCGAGGCGATGGTCGAGGGCCTCGTCGCGCTCGGCGTGGACGTGCGGGCCGACTGGTCCACGTCGGAGGTTCGCGTGACCGGCTGCGCCGGGCGTCCTCCAGCCGATGTCGCCGTCGTGGACGCGCGCCTGTCGGGCACCACGGCGCGCTTCCTGATGCCGGTCGCCGCTCTTTGCCCGGGCACGGTGCGGTTCGACGGAGCGCCGGGCCTGCGGGCCCGTCCGATGGGAGAGGCGCTCGGTGCGCTGCGTGCCCTCGGGGCCCGCGTCGAGGAGGTCGGCGAGCCCGGCCACCTCCCGGTGGACGTCCGGGGGCCTGCGCTCGGGCGGGGACCGGTCCACCTCGGCGGAGACGTGTCGAGCCAGTTCCTGTCCGGGTTGCTCCTCAGCGGACCTGCGCTGGGCGATGGATTGACCGTGGTCGTGGAGGGTGCGTTGGTGTCGGCGCCCTACGTGGCGATGACCGAGGCGGTGATGACCGCGTTCGGCGCGACCGTGGACCACGACGGCCATGGAGGGTGGACCGTGGCGCCGGGCGGCTACCGGGCCCGGGACTACGAGGTCGAACCCGACGCCAGCACGGCGTCCTACTTCTTCGCGGCTGCCGCCATCTGCGGGGGCACGGTGACCGTCGAGGGTCTGGGCTCCGCGAGCGTGCAGGGCGACCTGGGCTTCGTGGACGTGCTCGAGGCCATGGGCGCGGTCGTCGTGCGCGAGCGGGACCGCACCACGGTGCACGGAGGCCGGGCGCTGCGGGGGATCGAGGTCGACCTCGCCGACCGCTCCGACGTCGCCCAGACCCTCGCCGCGGTGGCTGTGCACGCCGAGGGGCCCACCAGGGTGCGTGGGATCGGCTTCATCAGGGCCAAGGAGACCGACCGGATCGGTGCCCTGGTCTCCGAGCTGCGCCGCGCTGGCGTCGACGCCAGCGAGGAGCCGGACGGCTTCGTCGTGCGTCCCGGACCGGTCCGCCCGACCGTGTTCGACCCCCACGGGGACCATCGGATGGCGATGTCGCTGGCGCTGCTCGGTCTGCGCCAGCCGGGCGTCGCTGTCGCCGACCCGGCATGCGTGGCCAAGACCTTCCCCGGCTACTGGGCCGAGCTCTCCGCGCTCGAGGGCGGGGAGGTGGCGTCGGTGCCTCCTACCGGACGGTAGCGTCACGCTCTCGTGAGGGTGATCGCCATCGACGGCCCCGCAGGGTCCGGCAAGTCCACGGTCGCTCGAGCCTTGGCGCAGCGGCTCGGGCTCGCGTACCTGGACACCGGAGCCATGTATCGAGGGGTCACGTTCGCGGCGTTGCGCCGAGGGATCGACCCCTCCGACGAGGCGACGGTGGCCAGGTTGGCGACAGGCGTCGAGCTCGTCCCCGTCTCCGGGGGCATCGAGGTCGATGGCACCGATGCCAGCATCGAGATCCGGGGTCCCGAGGTGTCACGGGCGGTGAGCCTGGTGGCCGCCAACGCGGCGGTTCGTGCCGAGCTCGTACGTCGCCAGCGCGAGTGGGTGCACGACAACGGGGGCGGGGTCCTCGAGGGACGGGACATCGGCACGGTCGTGTTCCCCGACGCCGAGCTCAAGGTCTTCCTGACCGCCCGGCCCGAGGTGCGCGCCGAGCGCCGTTCCAAGGAGGTCGCGGACCTCGACTACGAGACCGTCGCCGCCGACCTCGCCCGGCGCGACGCGCTCGACCAGGGCCGGGCGGACTCGCCGCTGACCGAGGCTCCCGACGCCGTCGTCCTCGACACGACCGGGCGCAGCATCGACGACATCGTGTCCGAGCTGGCCGGCCTGCTCCATGGTTGAGGCCTCCGTGGCGAGCGAGCGCCGCTACGGCGCCGGCGTGCAGACGCCGATCGGTCCTCCCGGATCGGGGACCCTGTTCGCCTACCGGGTTGTACGGGGGGCCGTCCGTGCTCTGGCCACCATGGCCGGGTCGATCGAGGTGGAGGGGGCCGAGAAGGTGCCGGCTACCGGCTCTTTCATCCTTGCGCCGGTGCACCGCTCGAACGTCGACTTCGCGCTGACCTCGTTGATCACCACCCGGCGGATGCGGTACCTGGGCAAGGATTCGATCTGGCGCTCCGCTGCGCTGGGACGCTTCGTCACGATGCTGGGCGCCTTCCCGGTGCATCGCGGCACCCCCGATCGCGAGGCGCTGCGGGTGTGCGTGGACATCGTCGAGGGTGGAGAACCGCTGGTGATGTTCCCCGAGGGAGAGCGGCGCAGCGGGCCGGTGGTGGCCGAGCTGTTCGACGGTCCCGCCTATGTGGCTGGGCGCACCGGCGTACCGCTGGTCCCGTTGGGCATCGGGGGGAGTGAGGCGATGATGCCCAAGGGATCACGCACCCTGCACTGCTCCAAGCTGGTCCTGGTGGTGGGTGATCCGCTGCCGCCCCCCTCCCCGAGCGCCTCGGGGCGCGTGCCCCGCTCCGCGGTGAGCGCCACGACCGAGGCGTTGCGCCTGGCCCTGCAGGACCTGTTCGACGAAGCGCAGGAACGGGCCGAACGAGCGGGCACGCCCGCCGGCGAGGGTCGCGGCGAGAGCTAGAGCCTCGTCGGCCGGCTCAGGCGAGAGCGGCCAACACGTCGCTGGCACCCTGTGCCCGGTCGGGCCACTGGGCCCGCTCTGCGGGAGCACGCCCGGCCAGGACGGTCGCTACCACGTCGAGCACCCCGAGCATGTCCCGCAGCTCGCGCGGAGGGGGGAAGTACTCGTCCTCGGTGGTGATCGACACTTCCTCGACGCCCAGGCGCGGCGCGAGGTGGGCTATGACCTCGTCGACCAGTTCCTCGGGCGCGGACGCTCCGGCGGTGACCCCGACGCAGCCCTCCAGATCGTCGGGCAGCTCGTCGGGTGAGTTGACGCGCAGGACGCGTTCGCAACCCGAGGAGCGGGCCAGCTGCTCGAGTGCCCGCGTGTTGGAGCTGTTGGCCGATCCGATCACGACCACGGCGTCGCAGCGCCCGGCGATCGCGGCGAGCGCTCCCTGGCGGTTCGTGGTGGCGAAGCACAAGTCGCTGCGCCCGGGGCGCCACAGACCCTCGAAGCGCTCCTCGGCACGGCGGGCCACATCGGACCAGTCGCGATGCGACAGGGTGGTCTGGGCCAGCAGGGCCACTGGCCCGGCGAGCTCGCCGAGGGCGTCGACATCGGCGACGGACTCGACTCGGTGGGTGGCCTCCGGGGCGACCGCCATCGTGCCCACCGCCTCCTCGTGGCCGTCGTGGCCCACGTAGACGATCTGGTAGCCCTTGGCGGCCCGGACCTTGACCTCGTGGTGCACCTTGGTCACCAGTGGGCAGACGGCGTCCACCACGAAGCCTCCACCGGCGCGGGCCGCCGCGACGACCTCGGGCGCGGAGCCGTGAGCGGACAGCATCACGGGGCGTCCGGCTGGAACCTCGGCGATGTCGTCGACGAAGACCACCCCGAGCGCCCGGAAGCGCTCCACGACCAGCTGGTTGTGGACGATCTCGTGGTAGCAGTACACGGGGGCCTCGAAGGCCCGCACCATCCAGGCCAGGGCCTTGATGGCCATCTCGACGCCTGCGCAAAAGCCCCGGGGGGCCGCGAGCAGGACCTGGTCCACCGGCACGTCGCGACGCTACCGGTCCGGCCGGCTGCACCCGCCCCGCCCGGTGGGCCCGGATCGACTCGGGCCGGCCCCGCCTATCCTTGGTCGGTGCCCCTGCCGGTCGTCACCGCTGTCGTGGCCGGCTCGCCTGCCCAGCGTGCCGGAATCGCGGTCGGCGACGAGGTGAGCAGTGTCAACGGCGTCGTGCCCCGGGACCTCATCGAGTGGCGCCTGCTCGTCGATGACGACGGCCCCGAGCTCGAGGTGCGCCGGGGAGGCCTGGAGCTGCGAGTCGAGGTGCCCAAGCGGGCTGGCGAGCCACTCGGCGTCGAGGTTGCCTCCGCCGTCTTCGACCAGGTCCGCACGTGCGACAACCACTGCGAGTTCTGCTTCATCTACCAGTTGCCCCCGGGGTTGCGATCCAGCCTGTACCTCAAGGACGACGACTACCGCCTCTCCTTCCTGTACGGGAACTTCACCACGCTGACCCGGTTCACCGAAGCCGATCTCGAGCGGGTGGTGACCGAGCGCCTGAGCCCGCTGCACGTCAGCATCCACGCCACCGATCCCGAGGTCCGGGCGGCGATGCTGCGCAACCGCCGAGGGGCGACGAGCCTGCGGTGGCTGCGGGCCCTGCTCGACCATGGAATCGAGGTGCACGGCCAGGTGGTCGTGTGCCCGGGTGTCAACGACGGACCGGTGCTGCACGACACGCTGCTCGGTGTGCTCGACCGGTACAGCGCCCTGGCGTCTCTGTGCCTGGTGCCCCTCGGGGTGAGCCGCCACAACGCCGAGGCTCGCATGCGACCCCACACCCGACGGGAGGCCCGTGCGGTGGTCGACGCCGTGGGGGAGTGGCAGGAGCTGTTCAGCCGGGCCGTGGGGCGGCGCGTGGTCCACGCCGCCGACGAGTACTACCTGCTCGCCGATCGGCCCTTCCCCCCCGCGGAGACCTACGAGGGCTTCCCCATGCACGAGGACGGGGTGGGCATGGTCCGCACCCTCGAGGCGGAGCTGGCGGGCGTCGAGGCCGAGACGTCGGGGGTGACCCGCGGCTTCTTCGACGCCGCCGATCGCTCGCTGCGCTCGGCGGACCGTGCGGCGGGGGTCGATCCCGGCTACGAGGCATACCGGGGAGCGCGGGCTTCGGTCGGGTTGTCGATCCGACCTCGGCGCGACGCGCCTGTGGCGGTGTTGACCGGCGAGTACGGGGCCCGGGTCCTACCAGCTCTGCTGGCGGGCATCGGTCGATCGGACGTGCGGGTGGTCGGCGTGGCGAACCGCTTCTTCGGCGGCAACACGGCCGTGGCGGGGCTGCTGGTGGGTGCCGACCTGGCCGCCGTGCTCGCCGAGGAGCCCGACGGCCATCGATACCTGCTGCCCGACGTGTGCCTGTCCAACGGCAGGTTCCTGGACGGCAGCTCCCCGGCAGATCTGCCCCGGCCGGTCGAGGTGGTCGGGACCGACGGGCACTCCTTGCTCGCCGCGCTCGGCGGCACGGGCGCCGTGGGAGCGTCGCATGCCCGGGGGGGCGGCTCGCGGTGACCGGAGCCTCGCCCGAGGGCAGGGCCCCGCTCGTGGCCGTGGTCGGTCGACCCAACGTGGGCAAGTCGACGCTGGTTAACCGGATCTTCGGGGCTCGGACCGCGATCGTCGAGGAGCGGCCGGGGGTGACCCGAGACCGCAAGGAGGTTGGCGCCGAGTGGTGCGGGCGAACCTTCCGGCTGGTCGACACCGGTGGGTGGTCGCCCGCCGGTGACGAGCTCGACGCGAAGGTGAGCCGGCAGAGCGAGAAGGCGATCTCTCAGGCCGACGTCTGCCTGCTGGTGGTCGACGCCGTGACCGGAGTGGTCGACGAGGACGTGGCGGTGGCCCGAACGGTGCGCCGCCATGCCAACGGCCGGGTGCTGGTCGTCGTCAACAAGGTCGACGCTCCCGGCCGCGACTCGCTGGTGTTCGATGCCCTCTCGCTGGGCCTGGGCGAGCCGATCGGGGTGAGTGCCCTGCACGGGCGCGGCGCTGGCGACCTGCTCGACGCGTTGGTCGCGGCGCTGCCCGATCCGCTGCCCGAATCTGGCTTCGAGCACCTGCAGGTCGGCTCGGTTCCGGTCCAGGGAGTGGATTCGGCCGGCAGCGGGGGAGGCGACGAGACCCCTGCGCCACTCGAGCCGGGCCCCCACGACACAGCGGACCGGATCTTCGCGGTAGCGCTCGTAGGGCGGCCCAACGTAGGCAAGTCGACCCTGTTCAACCGCCTCATCGGCGAGGAGCGCTCCGTGGTGCACGACGTGGCCGGCACCACGCGCGACACGGTCGACACCGTGGTCGACACGCCCGACGGGCCCCTGCGCTTCGTCGACACCGCCGGCATGCGGCGACGGGCTCGCATCGACGCCCCGACCGAGTACTTCTCGCTGGTCAGGGCGCTCGAGGCCGTCGACGCGGCTGACGTCGCCCTGCTGGTGATCGACGCCACCGTGGGCGTGACCGCCCAGGATCAGCGCCTGGCGGAGCGGATCGACGTGTCGGGCAGCCCGGTCGTGGTCGTGCTCAACAAGTGGGAGCTGATCGACGACGCCCAGCGGCGCACGGAGCTGGGGTGGCAGGTTCGAGACAAGCTGCGCTTCCTGGGTGAGGCGCCGGTCGTGAAGGTGTCGGCTCTCACCGGCAAGGGGGTGCACCGCTTGGCTCCCACGCTGGCCGGGGCCCTCGAGCGCTACCGGCGCCGGGTCCCCACCAGCCGGGTGAACACGGTGCTGCGAGCGGCGCAGTCCGCCCAGCCAGGGCCTCACGGAGCCCGGGTCCTCTATGGCGCCCAGGTGGCCTCGGACCCACCGACGTTCACGCTCTTCGCCAACCGGGAGCTACCGGTCAGCTACCTGCGCTACCTGGAGCGTCGTCTGCGCGAGGACCTCGAGCTCGGTGTGACCCCGATCAAGGTGCGGGTTCGACGCCGCTCGGGTTGAGCGGCGTCGGCGGCGGGATCGAGAGGCCACGGACGGCAGGCGCGCCCCGTCGAGGCGGTAGCGTCGCGCCAGTCATGGAACAGCCGGTCCTAGTGGTCGTCGCGCTGGCCAGCTTGGTCGCCGCCATCGAGTGGGGACGTTCGGCGCAGCGCCTCCAGCGTGTCTGGCTGCGGGTCGAGGGTGAGTACGGCACCGACGCCGAGGCGGCGATGCTGGCCCGCTCGGCGTTCCGCAAGGACCTCCACACCGCCGTGCTGTACTCGGCGCTGGCGATCAGCATCGGCATCATCTCGTTGTGGGACGCCCGTGGGGCGGACCTGTTCCTGGTGGTGGTGCTGGTGCCGGTGACGGTGTCGGTGGTCTTCGGCCGGGACTTCGTGCGCGACGCTCGCCTGGCCGAGGACCGCTCGACCCTGGAGCGCCGGGCCGAGGAGGTGCTGTCCCAGGAGGAGCTGGCTCCGCGGCGGTGGGCCGCACGGCTCGCGCCCGAAGAGCTCCCGGACTTCGCCGGCTTCGAGCTGGGCCGGGTCTACCGGGCCGGAACCGGCCTCATGGCCGGCGATTTCTACGACGTGTTCCGACTGGCCCCGACCCGCATCGCCGCGGTCATCGGCGATGTGGCCGGGCACGGTATCGAGCCGTCGATCACCGCGTTCCAGGCCAAGTACCTGCTGCGCGTGTTCCTCCGCCAGTTCCGGGACCCGGCCCAGGCGCTGGAGGAGCTCAACCGGCAGATGTCGGCGCAGGAGCGCGCCGAGGAGCTGATCTCGTTGTGTGTCGTGGTCTTCGACACCGAAGCGGCCACTCTGCGGGTGGCCTCCGCGGGACACCCCGCGGCATGGCTCTCGCACGATCGTGACGTGCGACCGCTGCGGGCCACCGGCCCGTTGCTGATGCTCAGCGCCGACAGCACCTACGGAAGTCGTGAGATCCCCCTCGACCACGGAGATCTGCTGCTGCTGTACACCGACGGCCTGGCCGAGGCCCGCAGCGGTGAGCAGCTCTTCGGCGAGGAGCGAATCGCGAACGCGTTGCGCCGCGACCCGAACGCCGCCCCTGATGTGCTGGCGAAGTCCCTGGTGGAGGCGGCCAGCGACTTCGCCAGCGAGCCGCTCACCGACGACGTGGCCATCCTCGCCATCCGCCGGGTGTGAGGGGTCGCTGATGCCGTGGTGCGAGGGGTGCGACCGCTTCTACAACCCGAACTCCCTGGCACCCGACGGCACTTGCCGGTCCTGCGGCGCCCAGGTGGGCGGCCCTGTTGATCCGCGACCCTCGTCGGACGCCGCCGAGGGAGCCTCGACGGGATCGACGAGCAAGGCGCCCTGGCACTTCAAGCTGCTGGTCAGCGCCACCGTGGTCTACCTGGGCTACCGGTTCGCGCAGGGCGTGGGCTGGGTCATCCACCACGTCTGATCGCGGCGGGGCCGTCGGCGTCGGCTGGCAGGACGGGTGAAGCGGTCGAGTATGGTCGGCGCTTCGTCCGGGCCGTGGCGCAGTTTGGTTCAGCGCGCTTGACTGGGGGTCAAGAGGTCGGGAGTTCGAATCTCCCCGGCCCGACGGCAGGAGTCCCCGTAGGGCCCCGGTGCGCACGCACCGGGGCCCTACGCTGCCGCTGGCGACCTCAGAGCCCGAGGGGCTCGCCGAGGCCGAAGCGGACGCCGGCCGTGAAGCCACCGTCGACGACCAGCGCGTGGCCGGTCACGAACGAGGCGTCGTCCGAGGCGAGGAAGTGGGCGCACGCGGCAACCTCCTCGGGGCGGCCCCACCGTCCGAGCATGTGCTGGTCGGCGATGCGGTCGTGATAGGTCTCCATGCCGGGGGCACGCAGCATCTCGGTCATGGGCGTCTCGATGAACCCAGGGCACAGGCAGTTGACCCGGATCCCCGACCGGCCGTAGTCGATCGCCATCTGCTTGGTCAGCAGTACAACGCCCCCCTTGGAGGCGTTGTACGCGGACAGCAGGTCCGATCCCCAGAGGCCCTCGATGCTGGCCAGGTGGATGATCGACCCGCTCCCGGCCGCGAGCATCGCCCCCAACGTCGCCTTGGACATCAGGAAGGTCCCGGTGAGGTTGATGTCGATGACCCGGTCCCACTGCTCCTTGTCGAGCAGGTGGACCGGGCCGCCCTCGCCCACGCCGGCGGCGTTGACCAGCACGTCGACTCGGCCATGGCGGCTCAGGACCTCGGCCACCGCGGCCTGGACGGCGGACTCGTCGCGCACGTCGGCCACGAGGTCGCTCCCTGCGAGGTCGACCCCGACGCAGGTGGCGCCCTCGGCAGTGAAGCGGGCGACGCAGGCCGCGCCGATCCCAGATGCTGCGCCCGTTACCAGGGCGACCTTCCCTTTGAGTGACATGCCGGCACGATGGCACAACCGCGAGGCGCTGTCTCGCGTCCTCGTCCCTGGGGCGTTCCCCCTCCAGGTGAGCAGCGGTCAGGCAACTCGTGCGCCGGCGTTCACCTCCTCCGCTGCTGGCCGTGCCCGAGGAGCTGCGCGAGGACCTGCTCGCCGGCCCTGAGGCGGAGCCGGGGGCGTCGATCGGGACCATCCCAGCGGGCGTCGCGCCGCTAGCGTCGTCGCGGTGTGTGGACGCTTCGTCGCGGCGTCGCCGATGGGGACGCTGGCCGCTCACTTCGAAGCCGTGGCTGCCGACGAGCTGCTGCCGCCCAGCTGGAACGTTGCCCCCACCCAGGACGTCTACGCGGTCGCCTCCGAAGGCCCGCACCGCTGCCTCGCGACGTTCCACTGGGGCCTTGTGCCCCCGTGGGCCAAGTCCCCGGGCGTCGGTGCTCGGATGATCAACGCCCGCGCCGAGTCGCTCACCACGAGTGGGGCATTCCGGGCGGCCTACCGCAGGCGGCGGTGCCTCGTGCCAGCAGACGGGTTCTACGAGTGGCAGGCTCGGGCGGGCTCGCGAGCCAAGCAGCCGTGGTACCTCAGCCCTGCCGACGGCAGGCTGCTGGCGATGGCTGGACTGTGGGAGCGATGGGTGGGGCCCCGCGGAGCAGACCACCTCCGGTCGTTGACGATCGTGACCACCCGAGCCGGTCCGGACCTGGCCGGGTTGCACGATCGGATGCCGGTGTTGCTGGCCCCGCAGGTATGGGACCTCTGGCTGGACGGCGGTGCCGATACCGCTTCGCTCGAGCCGCTGCTGGTCCCCGCGCCAGGGGAGACCCTCACGCGTCGCCCGGTCTCGCGGGCGGTCAACGACGTGCGCAACGACGGATCCGAGCTGCTGGCCCCCTACGAGCCCGACGAGCTCGACCCGGGCCCGACGAGCCTGCCCGGCCTCGTCTGAGCGGGCCGTGGACCCTCAGGCGCCCGGTACACGGTCCCGGTGGCCTGCGGCGACCAACGCTTCGCGCAGCCGCCGGGCGGCGTCGTCGAGGTCGGCGGGGTCTGGGCTGGTCTGGGCACGGGCGAAGTCGAGGTCACCCTCCTCGTCGATGCCGAGGACGTGGAGGTGGGCGTGGGGCACCTCCAGCCCGGCCACGATCAAGCCGACGCGGGTGGGGGAGAAGGCCGCCATCTGGGCGGTACCGACCCGCTGGGCGACCTCGGTGAGCCGTGCGAGCAGAGGCGGGTCGATGTCGAGCCAGTGGTCGATCTCGGCCACGGGAACGACCAGCGTGTGGCCGGTCGTGATCGGGTTGATCGTGAGGAAGGCGACGACCTCGTCGTCACGCCACACGAACCGGCCCGGGAGCTCGCCGCCGATGATCCGGGTGAAGACGCTTGGCATGGCGCGATCTTGGCCGCGCCGTCACCCCAAGGCTCGCCCGGCGGCTCGTGGCGGTCCCGGTCCCGTGGTCCGGGCTCGCTCGGGCCCGCCTCCTATGGTGCGGTGATGGCCCTCCCCGAGCACGACGCCAGTCCGCGGGGAGGCAGTGGCCGGATCCTGACCGTTCCCAACCTCATCACGGTCGCTCGCCTCGCCTGCCTGCCCATCTACCTGGTGGTGCTCTTCGGCGCCGACGACCGCTCCAGCGCCGCCTACCTGCTGGCGGTGTTGGGGATCACCGACTTCGCCGACGGCTACGTCGCCCGTCGCTTCGACCAGGGGTCCGAGCTCGGCAAGGTGCTCGATCCAGTGGCGGACCGGCTCCTGTTCCTCCTGGGGGCGGGCGCCATCTTGGTGGACGGGTCGGTGCCGGCGTGGTTCGCCGTCGCCGTGCTGGCTCGCGAGGTGCTGGTGTCGGCGGCGACCCTTGCGCTGGCCGCCGCCGGGGCCAGGCGCATCGACGTGACCTGGGCGGGCAAGGCCGGCACGTTCGCGCTGATGATCGCGTTTCCGCTCTTCCTGGGCGGCCACGCCGACGACCTCGGCTGGGATCCCCTGGCCGAGGTGCTCGCCTGGTGCGCGGGGATCCCCGGCCTGGCTCTGAGCTGGTACGCGGCTGCGGCCTACCTTCCCGAGGCCCGTCGGGCTCTCGCCGAAGGGCGCAGCGGCCGGACCCGGGTACGGTCCGGGCCATGAAGGCAGTGATCATGGCCGGCGGCGAGGGAACCCGCCTGCGGCCGCTCACCTCGAACGCCCCCAAGCCGATGATGCCCCTGGCGAACCGGCCGATGATGGAGCACATAGTCAACCTGCTCCGCCAGCACGACTTCGACGACATCGTGGTCACGGTGGCCTTCATGGCCAACAACATCCGCACCTACTTCGGAGATGGCTCCGAGTTCGGGGTGCGCATGGTGTACGCCACCGAGGAACAGCCGCTCGGCACGGCAGGGTCGGTGCTCAACGCCCGCGACGAGCTCGACGAGCGGTTCCTGGTCATCTCGGGCGACGTGCTGACCGACATCGACCTGGGCGCGATCGTGCGCCAGCACGTCGAGCGCGAGGCGATGGCCACCATCGGCCTCGTACGGGTCGAGAACCCCCTCGAGTTCGGCATCGTGATCACCCGCGAGGACGGAGCCATCGAGCGCTTCCTCGAGAAGCCGAGCTGGGGCCAGGTCTTCAGCGACACGATCAACACCGGCATCTTCGTCCTCGAGCCCGAGGTCTTCGACCACATCACCCCCGGGCGCCCGGTGGACTTCTCGGCCGAGGTCTTCCCCGACCTGCTCGAGCGGGACAAGCCGCTCTTCGGTGCCGTAGCGGAGGGCTACTGGGAGGACGTGGGCACGCTGGAGGCCTACCTCCGGGCGCACAAGGACATCCTCGACCGCCGCGTCCACGTCGAGCTCGACGGCTTCGAGCTCTCCGCCGGACTCTGGCTGGGCGAGGGCGCCGAGGTCCACCCCGACGCACGCCTCGAGGGCCCCGGCGTGATCGGGGACAACTGTCGCGTCGAGGCAGGCGCACGCCTAGGCCCCTACACGGTGCTGGGCACCAATGTGCGGGTGCGGGCTCACGCCGATCTCGAACGCACCGTGGTGCACGACAACGCCTACCTGGGTGAGAACGTCCGCCTGCGGGGCACCACCGTCGGCCGGACCTGCGACCTGCGTGCAGGAGTTCGCTGCGACGAGGGTGTGGTGCTCGGCGACGAGTGCTTCGTGGGCGAGCAGGCAGTCGTGGCGACGGGTGTCAAGGTGTACCCGTTCAAGACCGTCGAGGCCGGCGCGGTCATCAACTCCTCCATCGTGTGGGAGTCGCGTGGCGCTCGCTCGTTGTTCGGCCGCGACGGCCTGGTCGGTCTGGGCAACGTCGACGTCACGCCGGAGCTGGCCGTGCGCGTGGCCATGGCCTGGGCGGCCTCGCTGAAGAAGGACGCCACCGTCGTCACCTCCCGCGACACGTCGCGCTCGGCACGCATGCTCAAGCGGGCGATGATGGCGGGGCTCAACGGTGCCGGGGTCAACGTGCTCGACCTCGAGGTGGCGTCGGTGCCCGTCACCCGGTTCCTGGTGCGCCAGCCGAGCGTGGCCGGGGGAGTGACGGTCCGCCTCGTCAAGGGCGACCCGCAGTCGGTGATCATCCGCTTCATCGACACCAACGGGTCCGACATCCCCGAGGACGGCCAGAGGAAGATCGAGCGGATGTTCCTGCGCGAGGACTTCCGCCGGGTGCTGCCCGCCGAGCTGGGCGACATCGGCTTCCCGCCCCGCGCCCTGGAGCACTACACGGTGGCGCTCGAGTCCACGGTCGACCTGGCCGCGATCGCGCAGGCCGGCTTCAAGGTGGTCGTCGACTACAGCTACGGCTCGACGTCGTTCGTGATGCCCAACGTGCTGGCCAAGCTGGGAGCGGACGTCCTGGCCGTGAACCCCTACGCGAGCACCCGGGACATGATGCGACTGGATCCCGCCCGGGCGGCCGAGGAGGTGGCGGTGCTGGTCCGGGCCTCCGGAGCCCACCTGGGCGCGGTGATCGACCCCGACGGCGAGCACCTGACGGTCATCGACGACACCGGGAGCGTGCTCAGCCACGGCGAGACCCTGCTGGCTCTGCTGGTGCTGGTGTCCGAGCACCTCGTGGGCGACACAGTCGCCGTCCCGGTCACAGTCACCAGCCAGGCCGAGCGGCTCGTCGCGCCCAGCGGTGTGCGCGTCCGGCGTACCAAGACGGCCAGCTCGGCGCTGATGGACGCTGCCGCCGAACCGTCGGTCGGCTTCGCCGCGAGCACCGACGGCGGCTACATCCTGCCCGGATTCCTGCCCGCCTTCGACGCCGCCGCAAGCCTGGTCAAGCTCCTGGAGCTGCTGGCCCGCCGGGGCGGTCGGCTCTCGGAGGTGATCGCGACGCTGCCTCGGGTGCACCAGGCGCACGAGAGCGTCATGACGCCTTGGGAGCACAAGGGGATGGTCATGCGGTCCCTCGTCGAGCAGAGCAAGGACCGCGACGTGCAGCTGATCGACGGAGTCAAGATCTTCCATGACGACGGCTGGGCGCTGGCGCTCCCCGATCCCGGGGAGCCGGTGACCCACGTGTGGAGCGAGGCGTCAACGACGGCGGGCGCCCGGGCCCTTGCCCAGGAGTACGGACGCCGCATCCGTCAGCTCGTGCGCTGAGGGCGGCCGCGGGCCCCGCCGGGCAGCGAGCTCCCGGACCCTCGACCACGAGTCGAGGGTCCGGGCTAGCCTCGGCGCCATGGACGTGCCCGACGACCTGCGGTATTCCCCGGACCACGAGTGGGTCCGAGTCGAAGGTGACCGGGTGCGCGTCGGGATCACCGACTACGCCCAGGATGCGCTGGGAGACGTCGTGTTCGTCGACCTGCCGCCGGTGGGCTCGACCGGAGATCGGGGCAGTTCGGTGAGTGAGGTGGAATCCACCAAGTCGGTCTCCGACGTCTACCTGCCGATCAGCGGCACCGTCGTGGAGGTCAACACCGACCTCTCCGATGCCCCGGAGCGTCTCAACGAGGATCCCTACGGAGAGGGTTGGCTCTTCGTGATCGATGCCGGCGACCCGAGTCAGCTCGACGAGCTGCTCGACGCCGCTTCGTATCGGGCGCTGGTCGAGGGCTGAGGGGGGTGCCCGAGGTGGTCTGTGCCCGCTGCGGGCACCGCAACGCGCTGGGCGGGAACTTCTGCTCGTCGTGCGGCGCGCCGCTGGACGTGCCGTCCGAGGGCGGCACGACGGTGGCGCTCGCGATCCCCGTCGAGGGCCCCGAAGGCGAGGTCAGCGTCGAGCCAGGTGACCTGACAGGCGGGATCGGCATGCTCGTGGTCAAGCGCGGTCCCAACTCGGGCTCGAAGTTCTCCCTCGAGGAGCCTCTCGTCTCCGCCGGGCGACACCCCGACAGCGACATCTTCCTCGACGACATCACGGTGTCGCGCCGTCACGTCGAGATCCTGCGCGACGGCGACCGGTACCGGGTGCGCGACGTGGGTTCGCTCAACGGCACGTACCTGAACCGCGAGCGGGTCGAGGAAGCTCTGCTGGCCGACGGCGACGAGCTGCAGATCGGCTCGTTCAAGCTGGTGTTCCTGGCCGGCCGGCCGTGAGCCCAACGCGCGCGCACCTCTCCATCGGCGAGGTCTTGAGCCTGCTCCAGGACGAGTTCCCCGACGTCACCATCTCCAAGATCCGCTTCCTGGAGAGCCAAGGCCTGCTCGACCCCGAGCGCACCCCGTCGGGTTACCGCAAGTTCTACGAGGAGGACATCGCGCGGCTCCGCTGGATCCTGGTGCAACAGCGCGAGAACTTCCTGCCCCTGCGCGTCATCAAGCAGCGGCTCGAGCTGAGCGCTGCCGCGGGTCTGGTCGTGCCGGCCGACGACGCGCCCGCGCCCGGGGGAGGGGGGACCCGTTCGGGCGATCGATCCGACCGGACCGCTGGTGGATCGGGCGCTGGGGACACCGGGGGCGCTGCGCCGCTGGCAGGCCGGTCCGACCTCGACGCGCCGGTGCCGCCTCGCACCGCCCCGATGCCGGGATGGAGGGTGCGAGTGGAGCAGGCGGCGGCCGAAGCGGCGGCCGGGCCGCGCATGGGACGCGAGGTCGGCGATACGATTGCGACAGCGGCGGACCCGATCGATCCCCCACAGACCCCGGGCGCCCGGGGATCGGAGGGGGAGCCGCCGGCGGGTGGGCCGTCGGGCTCGGTTACCGGCTCGTCAGCCGACGCGCAGCCCGACGCCGGGGGCCCAGCCGCAGCCGCAGCGCAGGCAGCTGCTCTGCGCCCGGTCGCTGCCGAGCCGGCCGCGGTGCCCACCTCGGTGACGGGCGCGTCCCGAGCCGGTCGGACCGAGCCCGCCGGGGGAGCGTCGACGGTGGGCTCGCCGCTCGACCCCGGCCCCACCGGGGTCAGCCTCACGCGAGAAGAGCTCGCGGCCTGGGCCGGTCTGGATGCCCCCCAGCTCGCGGAGCTCGAGCGGTTCGGCCTGTTGCAGGGTCGCCAGGTCGGGTCCGATGTCTACTTCGACGGCGACGCCCTGGTGGTGGCGCGTGGTGCGGCGGGGTTCCTGCGCTACGGGATAGAGGCTCGGCATCTGCGCATGTACAAGGTGGCCGCCGAGCGCGAGGCGGGCTTCTACGAGCAGGTGATCCTGCCGCTGCTCAAGCAGCGCAACCCCGAGGGCCGGCGGCGGGCGATGGAGATCCTGGCCGACCTTGCCCGCCTGGGTGACGGGTTGCACGCGGCGCTGCTGCGTGCCGCGCTGGCGGACTACTCGGGGACCTGAGCCGTCGAGGTTCGCCGCTTCAGCTCCGGTAGGGTGCCGTCGATGGCCGTCGAGATGGAGCTGGTCGGCATCGAGCTCGAGCGACCGCCGAACATCCCGTGCCTGGTACTGCGCGAGACCGGCGGCGCCCGCCGGGTGCTGCCCATCTTCATCGGCGGGCCCGAGGCCACCGCGATCGCCTTCGCCCTCGAGAACGTGGAGACGCCTCGGCCGATGACCCACGACCTGATGCGCACCCTGCTCGACGAGGTGGGGGCGCGGGTGGAGCGGGTGGTGGTGACCGAGCTTCGCGGGGCGACGTTCTACGCCGAGATCGTCGTGCACCACGCCGGCGAGGTGCGCTCGGTGTCCTCGCGCCCGTCCGACGCAGTGGCCCTGGCGGTGCGGGTCGGGGCGCCCCTGTGGGCGGACGAGGCCGTGCTGGACGAGGCCGGCCGCGTCCCGGAGGCCGCCGATGGCGACGAGGTGCCCGAAGAGGTCGTCGAGGAGTTCAAGGCCTTCATCGACCAGGTCAACCCGGACGATTTCGCCGGCTGAGGAGCCGG
>CAVPEW010000077.1:0-11882 GCA_963703565.1 uncultured Microthrixaceae bacterium
ATGGCACCTGTGACCGGCTTTCTCACCGACATCGAAACGCTGCGAAAGCGGGCTCGCGCGGCCATGGAGCAGGGCCCGATCACCTCGTCGTACGGCGCCGACCGGGCCAAGGTCGTCGATGTGCTCAACGAGGCGCTCGCCACCGAGATCGTCTGCGTCCTGCGCTACAAGCGCCATTACTTCATGGCCGACGGCCTCAACGCCGGGCCGGTGGCGGGCGAGTTCCTCCAACACGCCAACGAGGAGCTCGGCCACGTGGACCAGATCGCGTTGCGCATCACCCAACTCCAGGGCGAGCCGAACTTCTCGCCCGAGGGCCTGCAGACGCGCAGCCACGCCGAGTACGTCGAGGGCACCACGCTGGTCGAGATGATCCGCGAGGACCTGGTGGCGGAGCGCATCGCCATCGAGTCCTACTCGGAGATCATCCGCTGGCTCGGTGATGGAGACTCGACGACCCGGCGGATGATGGAAGACATCCTTGCGGTCGAGGAGGAGCACGCCGACGACTTGCTGAGCTTGCTGGCGGACCTCGACCGGACCGACGGCTGAGCCGGGACCCCCACCGTCCACGGTGGCCGCGATGTCGACCGGCGTCCGAGGCCCGGCGGCGGCTGCGAGCCCGAGACGGGAGTCGAACCCGTGACCTTTCGATTACGAATCGAATGCTCTGCCAGCTGAGCTACTCGGGCGTGGCGGCCGCAGGTTAGCGCCCGCTCCCAGCGTCCCTGCGCAGAGGCGGCAGCATGGCCAGCAACGCGGTGAGCGCCAGCATCTCGGACGGGTTGCGCTCCAACGACACCGCTGTGGCTTCGATGCGGGTTGCCGCCTCGACGAACAGATCTGCGGCGCCACCGTCGACCACCACCCGGCGGTAGGCACCGGCCATCGTCGCCAGAGCAGTGCGCAGCTCGGCCGTCCGCGCCCGCCGCTGCTCGCGGCGGTGGCGTTCCTCGAGCTGGGTCCGGCCGCTCCCCCGAGCCCCGTAGCGGCTGATCTGCTCGTCGAGCGCTGCGACCTCGGCCGCCTGACGCTCGCTCAGCGAGGCAGCCGCGTCGTCTACCAGCGCGGCCAGCTCGCCCGCCAGCGCGGCCGCGGTCGCCCCGGAGCCGTCCAGGCGCCCGGGCAGTGCGCGATACGCCTCGTGACGCAGGGCGAACCGCTCGTCGTTCACGAGCAGCCTCGCCCGGGTGAGGTCGCCGCCGGCGACGGCCGCGACCGCCTCGGCCCGCTCGCCGGCGGTCCCCTCGCCGATCAGGGTCTCGGCCAGTGCCCGGGGCGCTATGGCCCCCAGCTCGACGATCGCGCACCGGCTGGCCACCGTGACGAGCTCGGGACCGACCTCGTCGGCGGTGAGCACGAACACCGTCGACCGCGACGGCTCCTCCAGGCCCTTGAGGAGCATGCCGACAGCGGCGGGCTGCACGGACCCGAAGCCGGTGCCCAACACGACCTTGCGGGGGCCTTCGACCGGCGCACGCGCTGCGGCCGCCAGCAGTGCTGACGCCTCTTCGGTACGTACCGAGCCCCCCTCGGGGTCGACCACCCGCAGGTCGGGGTGGGTCTCGGTCAGGGCCAGCGACCGGTGCCTGGATGCGTCTGCGCCGACTGCGCCCTCGGACAGGACCAGAGCCGCGAAGGCCCGGGCTGCGGCTCGCTTGCCCGACCCGGGCGGCCCGGTGAGCAGGTACGCGTGCAGGGGCGCCCGGGCGGCGGCTTCGAGCGTGGCCACGGCGCCGGGTTGGCCGATGACGTCCGCCCAGACATCGACCGACGCCGCGTCGTCGGGGGGCGCAGGAGGGCCCCTCATCGCCGTGGCGCCGAACCTGGCTCGATCGCCGCGGCCAGATCGGGGAGCCGGCGAACCACTTCGGCCCACACGGCGGCTTCGGTGGCATCCGGCGAGCCCGTCCCGTCCACGACCGCCCACCGGGCGGGGTCGGCGGCCGCCTGGGAGAGGAAGCCGTCCAGAACCCTGGCATGGAAGGAGGCGTCCTCGGTCTCCATCCGGTCCCGGTCGGGCCCGAGCCGGGCCAGGGACACCTCGACGGGGACCTCGAGCACGACAACCACGTCGGGCGACAAGCCGTCGGTGGCCCAGCGGGACAACCGCTGCACCTCGGCGACGGGCAGGCCCCGACCGTGGCCCTGGTAGGCCACCGAAGACCCCGAGAACCGGTCGGTCACGACGTGACGCCCCGCACGCAGCGCCGGCTCGACGATCTCTGCGACGTGTTGGGCAC
Organism: uncultured Microthrixaceae bacterium; assembly: GCA_963703565.1. Lineage (GTDB taxonomy): Bacteria > Actinomycetota > Acidimicrobiia > Acidimicrobiales > VFJN01 > CAVPEW01. The sequence goes on from CAVPEW010000077.1 coordinate 2,244, forward strand.
GGTCGGCGGCGAGCAGCAGGGCCTCGGTGCGCGGCCCCAGCCCGACCGTCTCGCGCGAAAGCACGATCGAGCGCAATGCCCGGCCCACCTTCGTCCCGCCGGGCTCGTGGGTCAGAACGGCTCCTAGGCGGGCCGCGAGGCGGGCAGCCTGAGTCGACTTCCCCGTGGCCTCACCGCCCTCGAAGGCGACGAGGCGACCCCGCCCGCCGCACCCACTCACGCTTCGCCTGCCGGCCTCGTCGCCGGGCCAGCAGTCTTCTTGGCTGCAGTCTTCTTGGCTGCAGTCTTCTTGGCTGCAGTCTTCTTGGCCGGGGCGCTGCCACGGGCCTTGCGCCCCCGCGTCGATGGACCTGCCTCACGCCGAAGAGCGAGCAGCTCGGCACCTCGCTCGGGCGTGAGCTCCTCGACGGTATCGCCCTTGCGCAGGGAGGCGTTCGTCTCGCCGTCGGTGACATAGGGGCCGAAGCGGCCGTCCTTGACCACCATTGGTCGACCGCTGGCGGGATCGTCGCCCAGCTCGCGCAACGGCGGCGCCGCAGCCGCCCGGCGCCGTCCGAACGTCTTGGGTCGGGCCAGCACCTCGAGGGCCTCGGCCAGGGTGATCTCCAGCAGCTGCTGCTCGGAATCGAGGCTGCGGGTCTCCTCACCCCACTTGACGTAGGGCCCGAAGCGGCCGTTGGCGGCTACCACCTCACCGCCGTCGGGATGCTCGCCAACGGTCCGGGGCAAGCTGAGCAGGCTCAGCGCCTCGTCGAGGGTCACCGTGGCCAACGACATCGTCGAGAACAGAGACGCCATCTTGGGCTTCTCCCCGTCGGGCAGCGTGGCGGCGTCACCGAGCTGCACGTACGGGCCGAAGCGGCCCTGCTTGGCGAGCACCGGCAGCCCGGTGGTGGGATCGGTGCCCAGTGGGTCGCCGCCCTTCGGCGCCGAGAGGAGCTCGAGAGCCCTCTCGACGCTGAGCTCGTCGAGGGGCAGATCCTCGGGCACCGACGCCGTGTCGTCACCGCGCCGCACGTAGGGCCCGTAGCGTCCGTTGCGGGCGACGACAGGCACCCCATCGGGATCGACGCCCAGGGGGATGGTGTTGATGGCCTCGGCGTCCGCCTCGCTCAGCGCACGCTCGCACAGGGACTTGAGCCCGGCGGTGCCGTTGCCGAACCAGAAGCGACCGAGCCACGGCTCTCGCTGCTGGCGCCCGCCGGCGATCTCGTCGAGGTCGTCCTCCATCCGGGCGGTGAACTCGTAGTCCACCAGGCTGGCGAAGTGGCGCTCGAGCAGGCTGACCACGGCGAAGGCGTCGGTGGTCGGCACGAGAGCCTGGCCCTTGCGCCACACGTAGCCCCGGTCCTGGATGGTCTGCATGATCGACGCGTAGGTCGACGGACGACCGATGCCCTTCTCCTCGAGCGCTTTGACCAGGGTCGCCTCGGTGTAACGGGGCGGAGGCGACGTCGAGTGCCCGGCGGCCTCGACGACGGCGGGGCCCAGGTCCGACCCCTCGCGCAGCTCCGGCAGTCGGGGCGAGGTCGAGTCGCCGGCCGTGTCCGCATCGTCGTCACCCCCGTAGCCGTACACGGCCTGCCAACCCGCGAAGGTCACGGTGCGCCCCGACGCCGTCCAGCCGGTCGCCTCACCGGCCGAGGTGGAGGCACCGAGGCGAGCCGTCACCGTCTGGCCGCGGGCGTCGGGCATCTGGCTGGCCACGGCGCGCTGCCACACCAGCTCGTAGACCCGTAGCTCGTCGCCGCGCAGCTCGCCGCGCAGGTCCTCGGGGCTGCGCCAGGAGTCACCGGCTGGCCGGATCGCCTCGTGGGCCTCCTGGGCGGTGCGCGACCGGCTGCGGTAGGTGCGCGGCGCATCCGGTAGGTACTCGGCGCCGAAGCGAGCCGCTATCGACGAACGGGCCGCCGCCAGCGCCGTGTCCGACAGCGAGACCGAGTCGGTGCGCATGTAGGTGATGAACCCCCGCTCGTACAGACCCTGAGCAACGCGCATCACCTGGTTCGAGCTCATTCGCAACCGGCTGCCGGCCACCTGCTGCAGGGTGGAGGTGATGAACGGAGGCTTCGGCCTGGACGTCCAGGGCTTGGTCTCGACCGACTCCACGGTGAAGGGCCGGTTCTCGAGCCGGGAGGCGAGGGCCGTGGCCGCGCCCTCGTCGAGCACCACCACCTCGCCCCGCGCCCGGCCACCGCTGTCGAAGTCGCGCCCGACAGCGACGCGCTTGCCGTCGATCGCAGCCAGCGCGGCGGGGAAGGCGGGATCCTGTCCCAGTCGGGCCGTCAGGTCCCAGTAGGACGCCGAGACGAACGCCATGCGCTCGCGCTCTCGCTCCACGACGAGTCGCACTGCGGGGGACTGCACCCGGCCGGCCGACAGGCCGGTACGGATCTTGCGCCAGGCGACCTCGGACACCGGATAGCCGAACAGCCTGTCGACGATGCGGCGGCTCTCCTGGGCGTCGACCAGGCCATAGTCGACGTCTCGCCAGTCCCTCAGAGCGCGCTCGATCGCTTCGGGCGTGATCTCGTGGAAGACCATCCGCCGTACCGGCACAGTCGGCTTGAGCACCTCGAGCAGGTGCCACGAGATGGCCTCGCCTTCACGGTCCTCGTCGGTGGCGAGGTAGAGGCCGTCGGCATCTCGGAGCGCAGCCTTGAGATCACGGATGACCTCACGCTTGGAGGGGTGGACCTCGTAGGCGACCTTGAACCCGTTGTCGGTGTCGACGTTGAGGCCCTTGGCCGGCAGGTCGCGCACGTGGCCCATCGAGGCCATCACCACGAAGTCGGATCCCAGGAACCCGGAGATGGTGCGAGCCTTGGCGGGCGACTCGACGATGACGAGCGGCGACGGCATACGGGGCACAGGTTGACCGTGCGCTGCCCGCCGCTGTCAAGGCGGCTCTCGGGCCGGGTGGCCCTCAGGGAACCTGCAGGAGCAGGGCGTCGCCCTGCCCACCGCCGCCGCACAGCGCTGCCGCGCCCAGCCCGCCGCCCCGCCGCCGCAGCTCGAACAGCATGGTCAACGCCAGGCGGGTGCCGGACATGCCGATCGGGTGGCCCAGGGCGATGGCGCCGCCGTTGACGTTCGTGACCTCGGGGGTGATGCCCAGGTCGGCCATGGATGCCACGCCCACCGCGGCGAAGGCCTCGTTCAGCTCGAACAGCGAGACGTCCGACACGCGCCGACCGGCGCGGGCCAACGCAGCATTGATGGCCCGCGAAGGCTGGGTCAGCAGCGATGGGTCCGGCCCGGCGACCTGGCCGTAGCCGGCGATCTCGCCCAGGGGTTCGACGCCGAGCCGCTCCGCCGCGGCGGGCGAGGCCACGACCAGGGCCGCACCACCGTCGGAGAGCTGCGAGGCGTTGCCGGCGGTTATGTTGCCCGCCGAGTCGAACGCGGGCCGGAGCTTGGCCAGTGACTCGGTGGTCGTGTCGCCACGGACGCCCTCGTCGGTGTCGAAGCGAACCGGGTCGCCTCTGCGCTGGGGGATCTCCACCGCGACGATCTCGTCGTCGAACAGGCCGTCCTTCGCGGCGCGCGCTGCACGCTCGTGCGACATCGCCGCCAGCTCGTCCTGGCTGGAGCGCCCTATGCCGGCCGAGGCGGCGTAGCGCTCGGTGCCCGCTCCCATCGCGACCTGGTCGAAGGCGCAGAACAACCCGTCGTGCATCATCGAGTCGACGACGGTCTTGTCACCCGCCCGATAGCCAGCGCGAGCCCCTGGCAGGAGGTAAGGCGCCTGGGTCATCGACTCCATGCCGCCGGCGACGACGATCTCGGCTTCGCCGGCGGCGATCATGAGATCCGCCAGGTGGATCGCGTTGAGGCCCGACAGGCAGACCTTGTTGACGGTCGTGGCCGGCACGCTCATGGGGATCCCGGCCGCCACCGCAGCCTGCCGGGCGGTGATCTGACCGGCTCCCGCCTGAAGGACGTGGCCCATGAACACGTAGTCGACCTGGTCGGGGGCCACCCCGGCCCGCTCGAGGGAGGCCTTGATGGCCAGGCCCCCGAGGTCGGCGGCGGAGAACCCGGCGAGGGATCCCGACAACTTCCCGATCGGGGTACGAGCACCGCCGAGGATCACCGAACCAGGCATGGGACCTCCAGGTCGATCAGCCGCAGTCGCACGAGGCTACCGATGCGCCTACGGACCCATCCACTCGCCCCTCGCAGCGCTCGCCTCCTCGGCAGGCCCGGGATCTCCACCTCGAACGCCGGGTCCCTCGGAGCCGACCTCTCTTGGAGCGGGCTGGGGCGACCCGGTAGCGTCGGCCGACCTGCGAGGGCCAACGTCGTCCTTCCGCAGAGCCTTGGACCGAGGCCCCCACCGATCCACCGCTCTTGGACGGGACAGCGCATGACGATGACACCGGCCCGCCAGGGTCTCTACGACCCCCACTACGAGCACGACGCGTGCGGCGTGTCCTTCGTGGCCGACCTGCATGGCCGCAGCAGCCACCGCATCGTCGAGCTCGGCCTACGTTCTCTGTGCAACCTCGACCACCGGGGTGCCACGAACGCCGAACCCAACGTGGGCGACGGCGCCGGCATCCTCGTACAGGTCCCCGACTCGTTCCTGAGGGCGGTCGTCGACTTCGAGCTGCCCCCGGTCGGCCGCTACGCGGTGGGCATGGCCTTCCTGCCCCGCGACCACCGAGCGAGGGCAGAGGCCGAGGCAGGCATCGACAAGATCGTCGCGGCCGAGGGCCTGGCCGTGCTGGGCTGGCGCGACGTCCCCGTGGACGACTCGATGATCGGAAGCCAGGCCCGCGACAGCGAGCCGACGTTCCGCCAGCTCTTCGTCGCCGACCCCGACGGGATCCTGGCGGGGATCGAGCTCGACCGGCGCTGCTTCGTGGTTCGCAAGCGGGTGGAGCACGAGGTCGGGCCGGCCTTGCCCGGGTCGTCCACCGACGCCGCCGAAGGCGCCGACGCGGAGCCCGGTGTCTACTTCCCGAGCCTCTCCGCGCGGACGCTGGTCTACAAGGGCATGCTGATCGCCGACCAGGTCGAAGCCTTCTTCGACGACCTGCGCGACGAGCGCGTCGAGTCCGCTCTGGCCGCTGGTCCACTCGCGCTTCTCGACCAACACGTTCCCGTCCTGGCCGCTGGCGCACCCGTACCGCTTCGTCGCCCACAACGGCGAGATCAACACGGTGCAGGGCAACGAGAACTGGATGCGCGCCCGCGAGGCGCTGCTGGCGCAGCGAACTGCTGCCCGGGCTCGAACCGGGCGATTCCCGATCTGCACCCCCGGCGCGAGCGACACCGCCCGCTTCGACGAGGCGCTCGAGCTGCTCCACCTCGGCGGGCTACAGCCTGCCCCACGCCGTGCTGATGATGATCCCGGAGGCGTGGGAGAACCACGACACGATGCCCGACCAGCGCCGGGACTTCTACCGGTTCCACGCCAGCGTGATGGAACCCTGGGACGGCCCGGCCTCGATCGCCTTCACCGACGGCACGGTCATCGGCGCGGTGCTCGACCGCAACGGCCTGCGCCCGCGCCGCTACTGGGTCACCGAGGACGGGCTGGTCGTGATGGCATCGGAGGTCGGCGTGCTCGACCTCGACGCCTCCACCGTGGTGCACAAGGGCCGACTGCAACCCGGGCGCATGTTCCTGATCGACACCGAGGCGGGGCGCATCGTCGATGACGACGAGATAAAGGCCGGATTCGCCGCCGCGAACCCCTACGGCGACTGGCTGCACGAGCACCAGGTGCACCTCGACGACCTGCCGGTGAGGGACTTCCTGGTCCCCCAGCACGCCACGGTCGTCGGGCGCCAGCGCGAGTTCGGCTACACCTCCGAGGAGCTCAAGATCCTGCTCGGCCCCATGGCGCGCACCGGCGCCGAACCGATCGGATCGATGGGCACCGACACGCCCATAGCCGTGCTGTCGGATCGCCCCCGCCTGCTCTTCGACTACTTCGGGCAGCTGTTCGCGCAGGTCACCAACCCACCGCTGGACGCGATCCGCGAGGAGCTGGTCACCTCAATGTCGGCGACCCTTGGCCCCGAGGGCAACCTGCTGGATCCGCGTCCGGAGTCGTGCCACCAGATCGTGCTGCCGCACCCGGTGCTCACGAACGACGAGCTGGCCCGGCTGCTCTACATCCACGAGCCGGGCGGGCCGGCGGGCTTCACCGCCTTCGCGCTCGACGGGTTGTTCCCGGTCGAGCAGGGCGGCGGCGGGCTCGGTCGAGCCCTGGCGGACGTGCGGGCGAGGGTCAGCGACGCCATCGCGGCCGGAGCGAACCTGATCATCCTGTCGGACCGGCACTCGACCGCTGAGATGGCGCCCATCCCGTCGCTGCTGCTCACAGCGGCGGTGCACCACCACCTCATCCGCACGAGGGCGAGGACCCGGGTAGGCCTGGTCGTCGAGTCCGGTGACGCCCGCGAGGTCCACCACATGGCGCTGCTGCTCGGCTACGGCGCGGCCGCGGTCAACCCCTACCTGGCCTTTGAGACGATCGCCGACATGGCCCGCAACGGCGTGCTGGGCGACATCGGCGAGCGGGCAGCGGTGCGCAACTACGTCAAGGCCTGCACCAAGGGCGTGCTCAAGGTGATGTCCAAGATGGGCATCTCCACCGTCGCCTCCTACACCGGGGCCCAGGTCTTCGAGGCCGTCGGTCTCGACGCCGCGCTGGTCGACGAGTACTTCACCGGCACCTCGAGCCGCATCGGGGGGATCGACCTCGACACGCTCGCCGAGGAGGTCGCCCGCCGCCACCGCAGCGCCCACCTGGACCGGCCCAGCGAACAGGCCCACCGCGACCTGGAGGTCGGCGGCGAGTACCAGTGGCGGCGCGAGGGCGAGCTGCACCTGTTCAACCCGCGCACGGTCTTCAAGCTCCAGCACGGCACCCGGGCCAAGCGCTTCGACGTGTTCCAGCAGTACACCGAGGCCGTAGACGACCAGGCCCGCCGGCTGGGGACCCTTCGGGGACTGTTCGAGCTCGTCGAGGGAGCCCGCCCTGCGGTCCCGCTCGAGGAGGTCGAGCCGGTCTCGCAGATCGTCAAGCGATTCTCGACAGGGGCGATGTCCTACGGGTCGATCTCGGCCGAGGCCCACGAGACCCTGGCCGTCGCCATGAACCGGCTGGGCGGCAAGTCGAACACCGGGGAGGGCGGCGAGGACGGGGACCGCCTCGTCGACCCGGCGCGGCGCAGCGCCATCAAGCAGGTGGCCTCGGGACGCTTCGGGGTCACATCCGCCTACCTGACCAACGCCGACGACCTGCAGATCAAGATGGCCCAGGGGGCCAAGCCGGGCGAGGGCGGCCAGCTCCCGGGCGGCAAGGTGTACCCCTGGATCGCCCGCACCCGGCATTCGACCCCCGGCGTTGGCCTCATCTCCCCGCCGCCGCACCATGACATCTACTCCATCGAGGACCTCAAGCAGCTCATCTACGACCTCAAGAACGCCAACCCGTCCGCTCGTGTGCACGTCAAGCTGGTGTCGGAGGTCGGCGTGGGCACCGTCGCCGCCGGCGTGTCCAAGGCCAAGGCCGACGTGGTGCTCATCTCGGGCCACGACGGTGGCACCGGCGCCAGTCCGCTGACCTCGCTCAAGCACGCCGGCGCCCCGTGGGAGCTGGGCCTGGCCGAGACCCAGCAGACGCTGGTGCTCAACGGCCTGCGCGACCGGATCGTGGTCCAGGTCGACGGTCAGATGAAGACCGGCCGCGACGTGATCGTCGGCGCGCTGCTCGGCGCGGAGGAGTTCGGGTTCGCCACCGCCCCCCTGGTGGTGTCGGGCTGCATCATGATGCGCGTCTGCCACCTCGACACCTGCCCGGTAGGCATCGCCACCCAGAACCCCGAGTTGCGAAAGCGCTTCAGCGGCCGCCCGGAGTTCGTCGAGACGTTCTTCGAGTACATCGCCACCGAGGTGCGCCAGTGGCTCGCACGCCTCGGCTTCCGTACCCTCCCCGAAGCCGTCGGCCACGTGGAGCTGCTCGACACCCGCGCCGCGCTCGGCCACTGGAAGGCCAAGGGGCTCGACCTCTCCGCCGTCCTGCACCGGCCCGAATCGCCCTTCCCCCAGGACCTGCACTGCACCCGGCCCCAGGACCACGGGCTGGACGCGGTCCTCGACCGCACCCTCATCGAGGCCGCCCAACCGGCTCTGGAGTCGGGCACGCCCGTCGAGATCGACCTGCCGATCCGGAACGTGAACCGCACCGTGGGAACGATGCTGGGCCACGAGATCACCCGCCGCCACGGCGCCGAGGGCCTGCCGGAAGGGACCGTCCACATCCGCTTCACCGGTTCCGCCGGCCAGAGCTTCGGCGCGTTCGTCCCGCGAGGCGTGGCGATGCGGCTCGAGGGCGACGCCAACGACTATCTGGGCAAGGGCCTCTCGGGTGGCCGGCTGGTCGTGAGGCCCCCGCTCGACAGCCACCCAGACCTCGTGCCGGAGCGCAACGTCATCGCCGGCAACGTCGTGCTCTACGGGGCCACCGCCGGCGAAGTGTACCTGCGTGGCCTGGTCGGCGAGCGGTTCTGCGTGCGCAACTCCGGCGCCACCGCCGTCGTCGAGGGAGTGGGGGACCATGCCTGCGAGTACATGACCGGTGGCCGCGCCGTGGTCCTGGGACCGACCGGGCGGAACTTCGGCGCTGGGATGTCGGGCGGGATCGCGTTCGTCCACGACCCCGACGCCACGTTCCACCAGCGCCTCAACGGCGAGATGGTAGGCCTCGAGCCTCTCGATGAGGACGACGAGGTCTGGTTGCGCGCCGTGGTACGGACCCACCAGCGAGAGACCGGGTCCGGGGTCGCCGACCGCCTCCTGGAGCGCTGGCACAGCGAGGTGCGCCGGTTCCGAAAGGTGATGCCCCGCGACTACAAGCGGGTGCTCGAGGCGGCGCGGATCGCCGAGGAGCAGGGCCTCGACGTCGACACGGCCGTCATGGCCGCCGCCCACTAGGAGGATCGCCGTGGGAGACGCCAAGGGCTTCCTCAAGCACCCCCGTTCGCTGCCCACCCGCCGGCCGGTCTCGGTGCGCCTGCGCGACTGGCGCGAGGTCTACGAGCCCTTCCCGGCCCAGGACCTCCAGGCGCAGGCCTCGCGATGCATGGACTGCGGCATCCCGTTCTGCAACGACGGCTGTCCGTTGGGCAACTTGATCCCGGACTGGAACGACCTCACCTACCGGGACCGCTGGCGGGACGCTATCGAGCGCCTGCACGCGACCAACAACTTCCCCGAGTTCACCGGTCGGCTCTGCCCCGCGCCCTGCGAGGCGGCCTGCGTGCTGGGGATCAACCAGGACCCCGTGACCATCAAGCAGGTCGAGGTCTCCATCATCGAGCACGCGTTCGAGCAGGGCTGGGTGCAGCCGGTGCCGGCGTCGATCCGCACCGGTCGCCGAGTCGCCGTGGTCGGCTCGGGCCCGGCGGGCCTCGCCGCCGCCCAGCAGCTGGCACGGGCCGGCCATGACGTGGTCGTCTACGAGCGAGCCGACCGGCCCGGCGGGCTGCTGCGCTACGGGATCCCCGAGTTCAAGATGGAGAAGCGCGTGCTGGACCGCCGCCTCGACCAACTGGCCGCCGAGGGCGTCGAGTTCCGATGCGGAGTCTCGAGCAAGACGAACTGAACCAAGCAAACAAA
>CAVPEW010000078.1:0-23143 GCA_963703565.1 uncultured Microthrixaceae bacterium
CCCAGCAGCCGCCGGCTGCATCCGCTGCGCCACCGGCCGCTGCGCCAGCCAAGCCCGCGCTTCCGCCTGGCTCGCCGCTGTTCGGCCGGCCCGAAGGCAATGAAGCCGCCGCCAAATTGGCACCGGTCGCGCCGCCGCCGATCCCGACGCCCGCCGACAAGCTGCCAACCGCCAAGCTCAAGCTGCCACCCGGCTTCAATGTCGAGGTCTATGCCTCAGGCATTGCCAACACACGATCGTTGCGCGTCGGCGACAAGGGCACGGTCTTCGTCGGCACGCGCTTCGGCAACAAGGTGACGGCGGTCGTCAAGAAGGACGGCAATAGCAGGTACGTGTCGCTCGAACGGGGCGAGGTGGATCGACGGATCTTCTCCGACCCCGACATCTACCAGGCCGAGCTGGAGCTGATCTTCGCCCGCGCCTGGCTGTTCCTGTGCCACGAGAGCCAAGTGCCGCGCAAGGGCGACTTCTTCGAGGCGCCCATGGGCGCTGACAACGTGCTCGTGGTGCGCCAGGCCGACGGTTCGCTCAAGGGCTTGCTGAACACCTGCACTCACCGGGGCAACGCCGTGTGCCGGGCGGAGGAGGGCAACACCCGCAACTTCATGTGCACGTACCACGGCTGGACCTTCGACCTGGCGGGCAACCTCGTCGGTGTCCCCGGTCTGAACGAGCTCTACGGAGGCGACCTCGACCGGTCCCAGCACGGACTGGCCCAGGTCGCCCAGCTCGACAGCTACCACGGCTTCGTCTTCGCCACGATGGACTCCACCGCGCCGCCGCTGGAAGAGTTCCTCGGTCGCACGGGGCGCATGGGAATCGATCTGCTGGCCGCCCAGGGCGACATGGAGGTAATCCCGGGGGTCCAGAAGTTCGTGATCCCGTGCAACTGGAAGTTCGCGGTGGACAACCTGTTCGACTGGTACCACCCCCAGCTCACGCACCTGTCGGCCTTCCAGGCGGAGCTGCTGCCGATCCCGCCCGACCCCACCTCCAAGCGGGTCGACAGCGGTGGGGTCGCCACCCCCGACGGCACCGACATCACGTTCCCCGGCGGCACCGTGGCTGGCGACGTGTTCGACTCGCTGGTGTGCATTGACCACTACGGGCACGCGATATCCGGACCTACCGCGAGCGCCTTTGCCAGCGGCGGCGCGCTCGGTGACTCGTCGTGGCGCGACACCGACCGGGCGCGGGAGATGCTCGGCCCCGTCGGGGTCACCATCGCCGGACATCCGAACATCTTCCCCAGCGCCTGGATCGCGGCGTCCAACCAGATCTCGTTGCGGGTCCCACGTGGGCCCATGGAGACCGAGATCTGGTGGTACAGCTTCGTGGACCGCAACGCCGGCCCCGAGATGCGCGAGCTGGCCGTGTGGGCCGCCAACCACCTCTTCGGTCCGGCCGGGTACCTCGAGCAGGAGGATGGCGAGAACTGGGCCCAGAGCACGCTGCAGACCGTGGGGGTGCGCAGCCGCCGGTTGCCCCAGTTGCTCAAGATGAACCTGGGTCGTGGCAAGGTCATCCACGACGATCTGGGGCCCCCCCGAATCGAGGGCACGACCAGCGAGCACGGCCAGCTGTGGACCTATGCAGCCTGGGAGCACTGGATGTCGGGTTGCGACTGGGACGAGTTGATGGCCCGCACCACCCCACCCGAGATCCTGTGATCGTCCGAGCCGGAGGCACGACATGACCATCGACGCAGACGTCCCCGTGGCCGCCGACCTGATGGCTGCCATGGTGCGCCAGTACGAGATCGAGCGCTTCTACTACGACGAGGCCGCCCTCCTCGACGACCGCCGCTACGAGGAGTGGGTCGAGCTCTTCAGCGACGACACCCACTACTTCATGCCCATCCGCCGGACCCGGTCACGGCGCGAGCTCGACAAGGAGTTCACGCGCCCCGGGGAGATGGCGTTCTTCGACGACGACAAGTCAGGTCTGCTGGGCAGGGTCCGCAAGCTGGCCACCGGCACGTCCTGGTCCGAGGATCCCCCCTCGCGCACCCGGCACCTGGTCACCAACGTGCGTGTCCTCGACGACCGCGGGGACGAGCTCGACGTGGAGTCGAACTTCGTGCTCTACCGCACCAGGCTCAAGTCCGAGGAGCTGACCTGGATCGGCCGCCGGGCCGATCTGCTGCGCCGCCACGAGGGCAGCTTCCTGGTCGCACGTCGCCACATCTTCCTCGAGCAGACGGTCCTGCTGTCGCAGAACCTGTCCAACTTCTTCTAACGGTGGGTTGGGTGCGTGCCTGCGCCGCGGCCGATCTGGCGCCGGGCGAGGCGATCAGGGTCGAGCTCGACCCGCCGGTGGCCGTGTTCAACGTGGACGGCGAGTTCCTCGCCACTGCCGACCGCTGCAGCCACGACGAGTCCTCGCTCGCCGACGGCTACATCGAAGGCGACGAGGTCGAGTGCGCATGGCACGCGGCACGCTTCTGCCTGCGGACCGGGGCCGTTCTGGCTCTGCCGGCCACCCAGCCCGTGGCCACCTACAGTGTGAAGGTGCAAGACGGCGACGTCCTGGTCTCCGACGGAGCGGACTGAGACCACCCCGTAGACGCCCGGCGCCTGTTGGTGTCGACGTTCGTGGGACGCGCCGAGGCCGATCCGGCCCGTCACCGGTCAGCTCGAGGCGCGCCGTGCCGCCTCGTGCAGCGCGTCGGGGGTGAGCACGCCACGGAATCGGTCGGCCTCGTCGAGCACCGCGACCCAGCCGGCGTCGTGGAGGAGCATCGTCCCCAGGGCATCTTTGAGCGTGGCACTGTCGTGCACCCAGGCATCGAGTCGCCGCAGCCGCGTCGAGACGGTTCCGTCGCCCCCGGCGCGCTCGCGGCCCAGGTAGCCGGCCAGCGTGCTGTCGCCGTGCAGGACCACCGCCGCGTCGGCCTCCTCCTCGTCCATGCGGGCGCGTGCCGCCTCGAGCGTGTCGGTGGTGAGCACGACCGGAGGCTGGACGAGCTCGGCCAGCTCGATGGGTGTGACCTTGAGGCGCTTGAGGGCACGGTCCGCGCCGACGAAGTCGGCCACGAACTCGTCGGCGGGGTCCCCGAGCAGCTTGGCCGGAGGGTCGTACTGGGCGAGCACCCCGCCGTCGGCGAGCACCGCGATCCGGTCGCCGAGCTTGATCGCCTCCTCCAGGTCATGGGTCACGAACACGATCGTCTTGCGGACCTCGCCCTGCAGGCGGAGGAACTCGTCCTGGAGCCGGTCGCGGGTGATGGGGTCGATCGCCCCGAAGGGTTCGTCGAGCAGAAGTACGGCCGGGTCCGCCCCCAGCGCCCGGGCGACGCCGACCCGCTGGCGTTGCCCGCCAGAGAGCTGGTGGGGGTAGCGGTCCCGGAACCGGGCCGGGTCGAGACCGACCAGATCGAGCAGCTCGTCGACGCGGGCCCGAACCCGTGGGGCCTTCCAGCCGAGCAGCTTCGGGACCGTCGCGACGTTGGCGCCCACGGTCTGGTGGGGGAACAGGCCGATCTGCTGGACCACGTATCCGATGCCGCGGCGCAGCTCGACCGGGTCGACCCCGGAGACGTCAGCGCCCCCGACCGAGACGGTGCCGCTGGTCGGCTCGACGAGTCGGTTCACCATTCGCATGGTCGTCGTCTTGCCGCAACCCGATGGCCCGACCAGGACGCACAGCTCACCCTCGGCGATCTCGAGGTCGAGGTCGTCGACGGCGACGTGCCCGGCTTCGTAGCGCTTGGTCACGTGCTCGAAGCGGATCACCCGTGTCACGGTACCGGCGTCGCAGCGCAGGTTGCCCGACCATGCCCGGTAGGGTCGCAGCGCCATGTTGGCCGCCAACACCGACCGGTGGTTCTGGTGGGACTGGGTGGGGCGCAACACCGATCTCATCTGGTCCTCGCTGCGCGAGCACGTGATCCTCACGGTCGTCTCGGTGCTGGTCGGCCTGGCGGTGGCCCTTCCGCTCGGGGTGCTTTGCGCCCGCCACCGTCGTCTCTACGGGGCCGCGCTGGCCGTCACAGGAGCGCTCTATTCGGTGCCGTCGCTCGCGGCCGTGGCGTTCCTGCTGCCCTACTGGGGCACCACCCGGCCCACGGCGATCGTGCCACTGGTCAGCTACACGCTGCTGATCCTGCTGCGAAACGTGGTCGCGGGCCTCGACGACGTGTCGGACGAGATCTTGGACGCGGCCGACGGGATGGGCTACTCGCGCTGGAAGCGCCTGGTGCGCATCGAGCTTCCCCTCGCATCGCCCTCGATCGTGGCCGGTGTGCGCATCGCGACGGTCACCACGGTGGGGCTCGTGGCCGTGGCCGGCCTGCTGGGCATCCCCAACCTCGGCAACCTCATCCGTATCGGCCAGAACCGGCCCATCCGTACGGCCATCACGGTGGGGATCGGCCTGTCGGTGGCCTTGGCGCTGGCCGCCGACCTGATCCTGCAGCTGGCGGGTCGTGTGATGTCCCCTTGGCGCCGCCGGGTGGACGCGTGAGGCACGTGTCGTGAGCCTGCTGGGCGACGTGGTGTCCTGGTTCGGTGACGGCGAGAACTGGCGTGGGTCCCGTGGCGTACCCACCCGGTTGGCCGAGCACCTCCAGATGTCGACTGCGGCTGTTCTGACCGCGATGCTGGTCGCGCTGCCTCCGGCCGTGTGGCTCGGGCACCGCAGGCGCTTCGGCTCCTTGGCGGTCAACGTGTCCAACATCGGGCGAGCCGTGCCCAGCTTCGCGATCCTCTTCGTGGGAGTCAGCTGGTTCGGCCTGCGCGAGCTGCCCCTGATCGGGTCGGTCACGACGTGGGTGGCGCTAGTGGCCCTGGCCGTGCCACCGATGGTGACCAATGCCTACACGGCGCTGGCCGGGGTGCCGGACGAGCTGCGAGACGCGGCACGCGGCACCGGCATGGCCGAGCGCCAGGCGCTTCTACGGGTTGAGCTGCCGATCGCCCTCCCCCTCATCGCGGCAGGTGTGCGCACGGCCGCGGTCCAGGTCGTGGCGACCGCGACCATCGCCGCCGTGGTCGGAGCCGGAGGCCTCGGGCGGTTCATCATCGACGGTCGAGCGGTGCGCGACGACGCCCGCGTGTTCGCCGGCGCCCTGCTCGTCGCCGGCCTCTCTCTCGGCACCGAAGCTGTGCTGGCTGTGCTGCAGCGCCTCGTGACCCCTCGCGGTCTTCGGGTCGCCGATCAGATCGCCTCCGGCGAAGAGGCGGCCGCCGTGGCCGCCACGGCGAGCTGACTCGCCGGCTACCCGAAAGGGAGACCCGTGTACAGACCCAGGCTCAATCGCATGATGGCCGGCGGCCTCGCCTTGGCGTTGGTGCTCGCCGCGTGCGGTGACGACGACGACTCGGATGCGGGCGACGAGGACGCGGCCGAGACGGCGACGTTCTCCTTCGTTCCCCTCGACGCCGGCGGACCCAACACCAAAGCCGCCCTGGAGTCCGGGGACATCGACATTGCCCTGTTGTTCTCCTCCGATGGGGCGATTGCCGCCAACAAGTGGGTGGCTCTCGACGACGATCGGGCGCTCCAGCCCGTCGACAACTTCGTACCGGCGGTACGAAGCGACGTCGCCGAGACCGTCGGACCGGTCCTCGATGCAGTGTCGGAGTCGCTCACCGTCGAGGCGATGCAGGAGATGGTCGCCGCGGTGGCAGTCGACGGGGAGAACCCCGACGCGGTGGCCGGCCGGTTCCTGGACGAGTCGGTCGAGCTGCCCGAGGCACCTGTGTCGGGCAGCTTCACGGTCGGCAGTGCCGATTTCGCCGAGTCGGAGATCACCGCCGAGCTGTACGCGCAGGCACTGCAGGCCGCGGGAGCGACGGTCGACAAGAAGCTCCAGATCGGGGCACGCGAGGTGTACTTCGAGGAGCTCACCAACGGAGGGATCGACATCGTCCCCGAGTTCGTTGGCACGTTGGCGTTCTTCCTCGATCCCGACGCCAAGATCACCAGTGACCTGGAGGCCAGCCTGGAGGTCTCCCGTTCGCTCGCCGCGGCCAAGGGGGTCACGCTCCTGGAGCCCTCCGAGGCCGACAGCGTCAACACCTTCGTGGTGACCTCCGAGACCGCGCAGAGGTACGGCCTGCGTAAGGTCAGCGACCTTGCCAAGGTCACCGATCCGCTGGTCCTCGGGGGCCCGCCGGAGTGCCCCGAGCGCAAGCCGTGCCTGCTGGGTCTCGAAGAGGTCTACGGGCTGCGGTTCGGCACATGATGCAGGCGGGTGGGGCCCCGGACGTCCGGGGCCCCACCCGGTAGCCTCGAGCGCGTGGATCCCGAATCGAGCCACGGCCGCCCGACGTCGGTGCTGCTCGTCGATGACGATGCCCGCTTCCGATCGCTCGTGCGCGACGTGCTCGAGGACGACGGCTACGTCGTGGTGGGCGAGGCATCGAGCGCGGTCGAGGCCGTGGCCCTGGCACGTTCGGTGCGACCTGACGTGGTCGTGATGGACCTGGTCCTGCCCGAAGCCGACACCGAGCAGGACGCCGTCGAGGGCGACGTGGTCATCGACCTGGTGAGCCTTCAAGACGCCGGCTTCCGTGCCGCCCAGCGCATCCTCGACGAGGAGATCACCGGCCGGGTCGTGCTGATGTCGAGCATCTTCGACCACGAGATAGAGCTGCAGGCCGCCCGGCGAGGCATCTGGTATCTCGAGAAGGCCGACGGCATCGAAGCCCTCGAGCACGCGATCCGCCTGTCGTGGGCGGGCCAGTCGCCGCCCTGAGCGATCCTGGTCGCCTCGACCCGTCAGCGTCGTTGGGCTCGTAGCCCCCGGCTGGTCACGACTGCGGCACCGAGCAGCACCGCCATCGTGGCGCCCAATCGCACGGCCCCGACGTCGAGCACCCAGGCGCTGACCGAGTCCGACCATCCGGTCACCAGGTCCACCGGCCCGCTGCCCGAAAGGTGGCCTCGCTGCACCCTCAGCTCGTACCAGCCGTAGTAGGCGACGTAGGCGCCGGCCACCGCAAGGAGCACGCCCGCCAGCCGGCTCACATGGGGCAGGGCCCGCCGCAGCCCGACCAGCAACGAGCGACGGGCAAGCCCCATGCTCACCGTCAGGGCCAGCAGCACGATGCTCATCCCGGTCGCGTAGGCGACGAACGCGGCCATGCTCGAGGCGAGGTCCTCGCGACGGAAGGTCGCGGCAACAGTGGTCATGAACGGCCCGAGCGTGCACGACAGCGACGCCACCGCGTATGAGACCCCGAACAGGAACATCGAGCGACCGCTGCGCGTCCGACCGCCGCGGGGTCTGGGCAGCACGAGGCGAACCTCCAAGCCGCGCGCCATCGCAATGCCCAGCACCACCAGCGCGACCCCGATCGGGATCGTCGCCCACGGAGCCCAGCGTTCGACCTGGGCCGACAGGTGCGACGTGGCGAGTCCGGCGAGGGCGAACACTGCCAGGAACCCGCCGGCCACCGAGGCACCGACGCCCAGCGAGCGACTCACGCTGGCGCCCGTCGTGGGGTCGGATGCCTCCAGGCCGAGGAAGTACGAGAGGTAGGCCGGCAGCATCGGGAACCCGCATGGGTTCACGCTCGCCACCATGCCGGCGGCGAACGCCAGGGCGAGCGGAGCCTGGATCATCGCGAGTCTCGGTCCAGGCGCCTGGTGAGCCGACCGCCGATGTCGTCGTCGAGATGCTGGGTGAGCAGCGCCACCAGCTCGTCGCGGTCGAGGGCGCCGAGGTGCCGTGCCACCACCTCGCCGTTGGCGTCGAGCACGACCGTGCCAGGGAGCCGAACCCCGATCCCGGTCGCGATGCTGAGAGCAGCATCGACATCGCGCCCGACCTCGTAGTCGACGCCCAGTTCCTGCACGAAGGCGCGTGTGTCCTCGAGGCGGTCGTTCACGGCCAGGCCGACGAAGCCGATGGCATCGCCGGCGGCTCGCGACACCTCGACGAAACCGGGGATCTCGGTCCGGCACGGGGTGCACCACGAGGCGAAGAAGTTGACCACCACGGGCCGGTCGCGGTGGTCCTCGAGCGCCACCGTCGTCCCGTCGAGGCGTTGGTAGCTCAGGCTCGAGACGTCGATCTCGTCGAGGTCGCCGCTCAGTGAGCCGCCGTCGTCGCCGCCGCTGTCGTCGAGCAGTTGGAAGGTCGTCGTGGCCGCGCCGAGAGCCACCACCGTCACTACGACGAGGAACCAGGCCGGCAGACGGCGGTCACCCACGACCTCCGACGCTACCGGGGCGTGCCTGGGCTCGACAGTCGCCGCCCGTGCACGCGTCGCTCGGTTTGGTGAGCGCGTTGTCCGCCGGGCGGATCGGGGCTCGAGCGGCACCGGGTGCAGTCCCGATGGTCGTCACCCCGATCCGCCCGCTGGGCGGCTCGGGTGCCGTGCGCCCGGGGCAGGAGCTCAGGCGATCTTGTGGACGACCCGGTCGCGCAGCTCGACTGGGATCGGGACCTCGGGTAGCCGGTCGCCGGGCCTGGCGACCTTGGGGGGTCGGCCGCGCCCGCGCTTGGTCGCGAGGATCTTGCCGTTGACCAGCAACTGGCCCCCCCACACGCCCCACGGTTCACGTCGATCGATAGCCCCCTCGAGGCAGGGCAGCATCACCGGGCAGAGCGCGCACAGCTGCTTGGCGCGGGCGATGTCCTGGAGCTTCCTCGCTGAAGAACAGGCCCGACAGGGTGCCGTTGGCGTCGTTGCAGCGCGCCCGGTCCCACCAGGTCCGGTCCATCACCGTGGGCGTCTTCGCGTCGGGAGTCATCTTGGGTCCCCTCGAGAGGGTGCTGGCTGTCGGTTGGTCGGCTCGTTCGTCGTCGACTGGGTCGGCCCTGGACAAGCGAAGAGGCCGCCGGGATGTCCCGGCGGCCTCTGGAGCCCCTGTCCGATCCTGGTCGGTTCAGCGTTGGGGGTCCGGAGGCCTCTCGGGAGCGGTGTCGAAGGCGATCGGCAGCATCGCGGTGTCGCGCTTGGTGCCGTGCGCCGAGCCGGCGTTCACGTCGCGATCGGAGGTGGCGCCGGTGCGGGCGTGCACCGCCGTGTGCGAAGCACAGCGGGCGTCGGGCCACGAGATCGCGCCGGTGCCGCGACGCCAGGCGGCCGCGACCGTGCCCGCAACAGCGGTCGGTGAGGTCGTCGGGGCCATGGTCGCTCCGGTCGTCGGTCGATGGGGACGGGTTCGCGCGGCGGGCATGCCCGCCCGCTCGAACCGGCGACATCGGATCACGGAGGCCGATGGCGGTCAACGCATTTTCCCCGCTGGCGACCCGCTCGGCGGACCGGGTCGACCCGGTAGCGTCGCACGGTGTCCGAGCCGCTCGACGTCTGGCCCGTGCCAGCGCCGGGTGCCCGGGTGGTGCAGCGCCGCAGGTCGGTGCGAGTGGGCGACGCTTCGCCGGCAGGGCGCCTCAGGCTCGACGCCGTGGCGCGCTACCTACAGGACGTATCAGCCGACGACACGGCCGAGGTCGACTTGCCGGGCAAGGACCACTGGGTGGTCAGGCGCTTGGACCTCGAGGTACGGCGCTTCCCGGTGCTGCGCGAGACGGTGACCCTTCGCACCTGGTGCTCTGGCTACGGCACCCACCACGCGGACAGACGCGTGGAACTGCGCGGTGAGGGCGGAGGAGACATCGACGCCGCCGTGCTGTGGGTGCACGTCGATCCGGAATCGGGCCGCCCGGCTCGCCTGGCCGCGGAGTTCGCCGCAGTCTACGGCGGGTCCCTTCCCGGTGCGCGGGCCGCGATGCGCACGGTCTCGACGCGGCTCGGGTTGGCGCCCCCGCCACCCGGGCTCCTCGGGCGACCGTGGCCGCTTCGCTTCAGCGACTTCGACGTGCTCGGCCACGTCAACAACGCCGTGTACTGGGTTCCGGTCGAGGAGGAGCTCGCCCGTCGCCGCGACCTGAGAGCTCCGCTGAGGGCCCGGATCGAGCACCGCGGTGCATTGGCGGCCGGCACCGACCCCGACGTCGTCGTGTCGGACGAACCCGACGGCGGCCTTTCGCTGTGGGTGATGTCGGGAGGCGATGTGGTGGCCGCGGCGGCCGTCGCCCCTCGTCGGGGTCAGGCCTCGGGCCGCAGTTCGTAGAGCAGTGCCCCGGCGCCGGGCGCGGTGGTCGCCCGGCCGGCGGCCCGGAGGTGCTCGAGGTGGGCGTAGGTCTCGCTCTCGGCCATCGATCCCCACGATCGGGGGTGGAACAACCGGTGGGAGAGCTCTTCGACCGTGGTCGGCCCGAGCTTCTGCAGAGGCCTCGGTCAGCAGCGCCAGCCGACCTTCGTGGTGCTCCCGGATCTGGCGAGCCCGCTTGGCCGGGTCGGTCATCGGGTGGCCGTGCGCGGGTAGGCCGACGGTGACCCCCTCGAGAGCGGCGACCCTGTCGAGCGAAGCGAAGAAGGCGGCCAACGGATCGGCGCCCGACCCGATCCCCGAGATGTGTGGGGTGATGGTCGGAAGGACGTGGTCGCCGCTGAGCAACACGCCCTCGGCCGGGTCGAACAGGCAGAGGTGGTCGATGGTGTGACCCGGGGTGTGGACCGCCACCCACTCACGATCGGCGAGGCGGATCACCTCCGCGTCGGCGAGCCGCTGGGTCGGTCGGGGGGTGCGCATCCAGCGCCGCAGGATGCGGCGGGCCACGGGTGAGTGCATCAGCTTGCGTTGCGGCGCCTCGAAGCCCTTGTCGTCACGCCAGGGAAGAGGGCGGGACCAGGGTGAGTCGACCGTCTCGGCCTCGTCCTCGTTGGCGTCGAAGAAGGTGCGGAAGGACTCGTGGGTTACCACCCGGGCGCCGTAGCGGTCGCGCAGGGTGCCCGCGCCCCCGAAGTGGTCCGGGTGGGAGTGGGTGACAATCACGGTGTGCACGTGCCGGGGCCGGTAGCCGGCGCGCTTGAGCCGGTCGACCACCGCTCGCCAGGACGGGTAGCCCGGCAGGCCGGGGTCGACCACGGCGACCCCACGCGAGTCCGGCAGCAGGTACATGTTGACGTGCCCGAGGCCGGGCATGGAGATCGGCAGCTGGGAGCGCAGCACGCCGCCCCCGACCTCCGATATCTCGGTGGTGGCCGGCTCCTTCTCCTGCTTGCGGGGACGGGGCTCGGCGCCCTGTGGGTCGCTTGCCATGGGCTGACCCTACCGTGCGGGCCCGGAGGCGCCCTGCCCGGGGGCACGAGTCAGGACGTGGGCGGCTTGAACAGATGGGCCCGGTACCAACGGAGCTCGTCGATCGACTCGCGGATGTCGTCGAGGGCGCGATGGGAGGTCGCCTTGCGCGGGGCGGCCGAAACCTCCTCGGGGTACCAGCGCCGAGCGAGCTCCTTGATGGTCGACACGTCCACGCTGCGGTAGTGCAGGTGCTCCTCGATCTCGGGCAGGTACGCGGCGAGGAAGCGCCGGTCGGTTCCGATCGAGTTGCCGCACAAGGGCACGGTTCGAGGCTCGGGGACGTGGGCCCTGATGAAGTCCAGCGTGGCGTCGCCGGCTGCGGTCAGCGAGGTCGTGGACGCGGCGATGGCCGTCAGGAGCCCGGACGAGGTGTGCATGGCGCGCACGACGTCCTCGAGGTCGGTGAGCGCATCTGGCGGCTGGTGCACGACCAGGTCGGGGCCTTCGGCGATGACGGCGAGATCGTCGTCGGTGACCACCGTCGCCATCTCGACGATCACGTGGCGCGAGGGGTCGAGCCCGGTCATCTCGAGGTCCATCCAGACGAGCACGGGCCCGAGGCTACGTTCCGGGGGTGTCCGAGCCCGAGCTGGTCGTGCCGGTGGTACGTCTCGATCCTGGACTGCCGTTGCCGGCCTACGCCCGCGCCGGCGACGCTGGCCTCGATCTGCTGGCCCGGCACGGAGCGCGTCTGGAGCCGGCCGGCGGACGGGCGGTGGTCGCGACCGGGATCGCCTTCGAGCTGCCCGAGGGGTGGGCCGGCTTCGTGCAGCCCCGCAGCGGCCTGGCCGTGCACCACGGGGTCACGTGCCTGAATGCGCCCGGCCTGATCGACAGCGGCTACCGCGACGAGCTCGCCGTGGTCCTGGTCAACCTCGATCCCGCTGAGCCGTTCGAGGTCGTCCGTGGCGACCGGATAGCCCAGCTGGTGGTGCAGCGCGTGGGCCGTGTGGCGTGGGCGCCCACCGATCGGCTCACTGCCTCCGAGCGCGGTCTGGGACGCTTCGGTCACACCGGGCGCTGACGGTCCGTCAGCGCGACGGTGACCGATTCGGGCGGGACCCCGGTCCGGCCGAGATCGGCCCTGAGGGTTCGGTCCCCGAGGTGCACGACCATCGACACGGGCTCGGGCCCGGGCTGGGCCAGCCGTTCGAACCCGACTCGGACCTCGGCTGCGAAGCGCTGCGCGACCCCGTCGGCGAGCCCGGCGCGGGTGCCGATCGAGCGGGCACAGGCCTCGGCGGCCCCGGCGAAGGCTGCGTCCGGGGGCGCCTTGAAGGTGATGGCGTCTCCTCGGAGCCGTTGCGGTCCCATGGGCCCCACCTCGTCGGTCGGCGAACCGTCGCATCGTCGCACAGCCGCAGCCAGCAGCGTCAGCCGAAGGGCTCCCGTACGACCTGGGCGGCTGCCTTGTCGTCGCGTACCCCGACCAGCGACGGTTGGCGCAGCCGACCTTCCGCGGTCCACTCTGCGAAGGCCACCTCGACCACCACGAGGGGGTGGACCCAGCTCGGCGCGCCGGGAACCTCGCGGCGCCTCGGCGGCGGGTCGAAGGGCGGGTCGCTCCGCCGCAGGTCGGCCAGACGGGCCGTCACCTGCGAAGCCATGCGCCCGGCCAGGCCCGACCCGACGCGCCCCGCGTACCGCAGAGGGCCCCCGGCCCGCTCGTGGTAGCCGACCAACAGCGCGCCCGGCGCACCGCTGCGGGCGCCCGCTGCAGGTGTGACGCCGCCGACCACGAGCTCCTGGCGGGGGCGCAGCTTGGTCTTGCGCCAGTCAGGGCTACGACGCCCCGGACGGTAGGGCGAGCCCGAACGCTTCGCGACTATGCCCTCGAGCCCCTGGGCTCGTACCGCTTCGAGGAGGGCCGACGGATCGTCGTAGGTGGGTGGCACCGCCCACCGCGGTCCACCGGGCAGCAGATCGACCAGGAGGGAGCGCCGCTGCTCGAGTCCCAGGTCGACCAGGTCGCGTCCATCGAGGTGCAACAGGTCGAATGCCATGAAGTGCGCCGGCACCCTGGCTGCTCGGCGTTCGACCTCCCCGGGGCTGCGCGCGTGCATGCGTTGCTGGAGGCGCTCGAAGCTGGGTCGACCCGAGCCGTCCAGGGCGACCACCTCCCCGTCGAGGACGGCGTCGAGACCGCCGGCGGCGGCCGACAGGCCGTCGAGGTCGGGCCAGGCGGCGCTCACGTCCGCTCCCCGTGCGTTGCGCACCCCGACTCGGCCGCCGGCGAGATGGACCAGCGCCCGCATGCCATCCCACTTGACCTCGGCAGTCCAGCCGGGCGTCCGGGGAACCTGTCCGGACACAGCCTTCATCGGAGCCAGGCGCGCAGGGGCGGCCACCACCCCAGGGTAGGCGGGCCGGTCCCTGCCCTGACGTGACATCCCTACCTACCGGTCGGTAGGGTAGAGAGGTGGTTCCTTCCAACGCATTGCTCCGAGAAGCTCGAGCCGGTGGTGGCCCGCCTGGTCGACCGGCACCTGGCCACGGCCAAGGAGTGGTTCCCCCACGAGTTGATCCCCTGGGATCGAGCGGCAGCCCTTGCCGGGGAGCAGGGTTGGGACCCGCAGGACAATCCGATGTCCGAAGCCGTGCGCAGCAGCCTGTTCGTCAACCTGCTCACCGAGGACAACCTGCCGTACTACTTCCGCACGATCGAGTCGATGTTCGGCCGGGAGTCGGTGTGGGGCGAGTGGTCCCGCCGCTGGACGGCCGAGGAGGGCCGGCACTCGATCGTCCTGCGCGACTACCTCACCGTCACGAGGGCCGTCGATCCGGTGCGACTGGAGCGGGCCCGGATGGCCCAGGTGTGCTGCGGGCAGGTGCCCGAGCCGGGGTCGGCCCAGGATGGCCTGGTCTACGTGGCCCTCCAGGAGCTGGCGACCCGCATCTCGCACCACAACACCGGCAAGCTGCTCGAGGACCGAGCCGGCTACGAGATCATGAAGAAGGTGGCCAGCGACGAGAACCGCCACCACCTCTTCTACCGTGATCTCGTCAGCGCCGCCCTGGCGGTCGATCCATCGGGGATGGTGCTCGCCATCGAACGCCAGGTCCGCACCTTCGAGATGCCGGGCACCGGGATAGTCGACTTCGCCGCGCACGCCAAGGCCATCGCCCGCTGTGGCATCTACGACTACTCGATCCACCACGACCAGATCCTGGTACCGGTCGTCGTGCGACACTGGGGGGTCGGCGAGCTGGTCGGGTTGTCCGCTCAGGCCGAGACCGCGCGTGCCGCCCTGCTGGAGCGCATCGCCCGGATCGGTCGGGCCGGACGGCGCCTGGTCGATCGCCGTGAGGAGGCCGGGGCGACCGCTGTGCTCGCCAGGGCGTAGGACCCCTATCGCGAGACCTCGGGGGGCAGGGCGATCTCGAGTCCCCGGTTGCGCTTGAGCTCGGCCAGCTCGGGGGTGTCGATCAGGAGGGTGACCGCGTCCCAGACCTGGCCCGCGCGCTCGCCGGTCGGTGGCGGAGCCACGATCGGACCGAACATGGCCCGTCGCCGGTCGGTGGTGACCGCCAGCACAGGAGAGCCGGTCCCGCCGCCGACCAGCGCGAGGGCCTCGTCGGTGGAGGCCCTCGCAGCGGCGACCGCGTTGGCGTCGTCGACCGCCATGGCCATCTCGGGCCAGCCCAGGTCGGCGACCATCTTCGTCACGGTGGCAACCGAGGGATCGTTGCCCTGGGTGTGGACGTGGGTCCCGTAAGCGTCGTAGAAGCGCTCGATGTCGTCGTGGCGGTCCTGGGTGCGCAGGGTTTCGATGACCGCGAGCGCGGCTCCGCCCGCCGCGAAGCGACCGGCCCACCCGGCGGGCACCTCCTGGTCGGGATGCAGGTGTCCGAGATCGAAGGTGCGCCACCGCAACGAGAAGGGCCGGACCTCGCGGGCCGCCAGGAGCCAGCGGGAGGTCAACCAGGTCCAGGGGCAACGGGGATCGAAGAAGAACTCGACCTGCATGCCCCCGACGGTACCGGCGGCGGCCGCCGAGTCCGATCAGCTGCCGGGGGTGGGAGAGAGATCCCCGTTGAGGGAGCGGTACAGGTCGTAGATCTCCTTGCACGCAGCGCACAGGGGGAGTCGTGCCGGGTCGCGCTGGGGCACGAACCGCTCACCGCACAGGGCCTCGACCGGGGTGCCGAAGACGCGGGCCTCGGTCACCTTGGCCACCGCCGACTCGCCGGGCTCGGTTCGCACGATGTGCGCGACCCGCGGGGAGTCGGTGTCGGGCGTCTCGTCGAGGCGCTGGTCGGGCCGGGCGGTGGTGGGCGCGGGCAGTGTCATGGCGCGTGGTGAGGCTACCGACCGTGTGCCACCGGATGCCGCCACGCGGGGCGCGGGTACCGTGGCGCCGGCTACGGGGACGTAGCTCAGCTGGCAGAGCAGCGGACTTTTAATCCGAAGCGTGTGGGTTCGATCCCCACCGTCCCCACGGTGCCTACGCTGTGTCGCCATGGACGGCTCTCAACCGCCGGATCCCCCGGGTGGCCCCGTTGACCTGGACGGGACCGCCGTCGTGGATCGCATCGAGGCCACCCTGGCCGAGGTCGACTCCGCCCTGGAGCGCCTCGACGACGGCTCCTTCGGGCTCTGCCGGCACTGCGGCCAGCCGATCGATGCCGTTCGGTTGTCCGTAGACGTGCTCGCCACGGGCTGCGCCGACTGCGACAGCGCCTGAACGACGGATCCCGCCCGGTGTGATCGGGACGGCGGTGGCGTGTCAGATCTGATCCGGCACAGTGCGTTCCTCCGGCGCGACGAGGCTCACCCGAGGGCCGAGTCCGACGGGCCCCCGGGGCCCGAGATCGAACCAGCGGCCAGCGAGGTTCGCCAGGCGTTCGTGCGGTGCGCCCAGCGCAGACTCGAGGGCG
Organism: uncultured Microthrixaceae bacterium; assembly: GCA_963703565.1. GTDB lineage: Bacteria > Actinomycetota > Acidimicrobiia > Acidimicrobiales > VFJN01 > CAVPEW01. The sequence continues at coordinate 15,982 of CAVPEW010000078.1, forward strand.
TAGATCAACCCGCCGTGGGTCACGACCAGGGCCGGGCCGCCCTCGGCGACCGAGTGGGCTCGGGCCAGCGCCGCCGCGGCGCGGCTGCGCAGCGCGTCGTCGGGTTCCCACCCCGGCGGGCGCCGTGGTGTACCTGCCGCGGGCCCCATCCCCCGATGCTCGTCGGGGTCGTCGACGAGGTAGCCGGGCCAGCCCCGTTCGATCTCGGCCCTCGTCAGCCCGGACCACTCCCCGGCGTCGCGCTCACGAAGGTCGACATCGATCGTGGGGATCATCCCGCGGCCTGCGACGAGCGCCTCGGCGGTGGCGAGCGCCCGGCGAAGGTCGGAGGTGACCACCACGGTGGCTTCGCCGCCCAGGACCGCCGCCAGACGGGTCGCGCCGTGGCGAGCCTGGCGAAGGCCCAGATCGCTGAGCGGGGGGTCGGCCTGGCCCTGCCAGCGGCCCACGGCGTTCCATTCGGACTGGCCATGGCGGACCAGCAGCGCGCGCACGATCGGGCCCATGGCCGGCGCACGGTAGCGGGCCGTTCCCGGCCTTCCCGCCGGTGGCAGCGCTGAGGTACCACCCCTACGCTGCGCGCGACCGCGACAGATGAAGGCGCTCGTCGATGCTGTTCACTCCCCGCCCGAGCTGATGCCCGTCCTACGACTCTTCGCCGCGGCGCGCGAGTCTGCAGGGACCAGCCGGGATCAGGTGCCAGGCTCGACGGTGGGCGAGGTGCTCGACGAGGCCCGTCGCCGTTACGGCCCGGACTTCGCCCGGGTGCTGAGCGACAGCCGCGTTTGGCGCAACGGCGATCCCGCGATCGACACCGACCCGGCCGCCGACAGCGACGAGATCGCAGTGCTCCCCCCTGTGTCCGGCGGTCTTGCGTGAGCTCCGTGTCGGCAGCGCCAGGGTCGGCGCGTGGACAGGGGCGCCGCTCGTCACCCGGGGCGTCCCGGGCGAGGGCGGGTGACCGGGCGCGATCGGGCGCGATCCGGAGTCGACGGGACTGGGGCCCGGGTACCTGGCTGGTCGCGCCCGATCTCGACGGCCCGCGGATCCGCTGGGGGATCGCCTGGTTCGTCATTGCGGGTGCTGCCTTGGTGATCGGCCCCCTCACTGCGGCGCTGGTCTACGGGACGGCGGCGTCGATCGCAGCGGCGCAGGCCGCTCACGGTTGGCGGGCCGAGCGCTACAGGGTCACCGAGGGGGAGGCTGCGATCGCCGCAGCCGTGATCGCCTTCGGCGCGCTCGTCGGAGCGGGTGGCATGGGTCTGGGCATACTCGTTGTCGTGGCCGTGGCCGCTCTGCGCGTGCCAAGCCGTTCGTGGCGCGTCGCGGTCGCCGATGTCGGGCTCTTGCTGCGCTTCGCCCTGGTACCAGGTCTGGCAGCGGGCTGCGTGGTGCTCGCCTTGCGGGTGGACGTCGGCGCGGCCCTGGCGCTGTTGGTGATCGTGTCCGCCTACGAGGTGGGCGACTTCCTCATCGGAGCAGGTGCCACCCATCTCTTCGAGGGCCCTGTGGCCGGGCTCGCCGCCGCCGGCGTCGCCGCCCTCGTGGTCGGCGGGTTCCCCGTGACCTCGTTGGAGGTCGGGCCGGCGGTCGCTCTGGGCGCGCTCGTGGCGCTCAGCGCGCCGGTGGGCCAGATGGTCGGATCCGTGATCCTGGTGCGATCCGACGCGTCCGCGACCGCGGTGCGCCGCCTGGATTCGCTGTTCGTGGCTGCCCCGTTCTGGGTCTGGGTGGTGGGCCTGGCCCGCTGAACGCCCGGCGGCCTGGTGCGGTCGGTCCCCTTCGCGGTCAGACGGCCCTGAGGTTCTTGGCCACGAAGTCCCAGTTGACTAGGTGGTCCAGGAAGGTCTTGACGTAGTCGGGGCGCGCGTTGCGGTAGTCGATGTAGTAGGCGTGCTCCCACACGTCGACGGTGAGCAGCGCCTTGGCGCCGTGCTTGAGCGGCAGGTCCGCGTTGGCGGTCTTCACGATCTGCAGCTTCGAACCGTCGTGCGCCAGCCACGCCCAGCCGGAACCGAACTGGGTCTTGGCGGCCTCGGTGAACTCGCCGCGGAAGTCGTCCACCGATCCGAAGGCGCTGGCGATCGCGTCGCCCAGCTCTCCGGTGGGGTCACCGCCGCCCGAGGGAGACATGCAGTTCCAGTAGAAGGTGTGGTTCCAGACCTGGGCGGCGTTGTTGAACACCTTGTCGCCCACCTCAGCCCCTGCGATGACCGATTCCAGGTCGGCGTCGGAGCGCTCGCCGCCGGTCAGGTCGTTGAGCGTGTTGACATACGTCTGGTGGTGCTTGCCGTAGTGGTAATCGATCGTCTCCTGGCTGATGTGGGGTGCCAGGGCATCTCTGGCATAGGGCAGCTCCGGGAGTGTGAAGGCCATGGTGACTTCCTTCGTCTCGACGGGATCGGGGACGGACGCCGCGCACCCTACCCCCGGCCATGCGCCGTCCCACTACGCTGAAGCCTGATGGCCCCGGACCTCGCGCGCGTGCTCGACGAGGGCTACCTGGACGATCTGACGGCCATCTCGATCGAGCGGGTCCGGGCGATGCGCGCCGAGTGCGACGAGCTCGAGACCGGCCTGTCGATGCTGCGCCGGATCGTGCAGGGCCGTCTCGACATAGTCGGCCTCGAGCTGGGGAGGCGCCGTGACGGGGGGCGTCCCGGCGATCTGGCTGCACTCATCGAGCAGCTGCCTGAGGTCCTCGCCGGACACTCCCGCACCGAGGGGCCCGGTCGGCTGCCGGCGCGGTTCACCCCCGCCGAGCCGGATGCCTCGTTGCGGGCCGAGCTCGACGGCATCGCCGACGAGGCGGCACTGCGCTCGCTGCCCGAGATCGGAAGCGAGCGCCTCGAGGCGCTCACCGCCTCGCTCTACGAGCTGGAGCAGCGAGTCTCCGCCCAGCGGCGCGAGCTCCACCGCCGTCTCGACGCGCTGCAGGCCGAGCTGGTGCGGCGCTACCGCACCGGCGAGGCGACCGTGGAAGAGCTGTTGCCCCGCTCTGGCTGAGGACCGACCCACCTGGCCCGCTGGGCCCGCAGGCGTGCGTGCAGGCGCATGGCTCGCGCTCGCGACCGTCGCGTGTCGGGCGTCGGTCGCCTAGGGTGCCGCCGGTGAGCGACGAGCGTGACCAGCGCCGCCGGGAGCTGGGTGAGTTCATCCGGGATCAACGCCGGGTGGGTCAGCTCTCCCTGCGGAAGCTGTCCGAGCGGGCTGGGATCTCGAACCCGTACCTGAGCCAGATCGAGCGTGGCCTGCGCCGCCCGTCAGCCGAGATCCTCCAGCAGATCGCCCGGGCGCTCGAGATCTCCGCCGAGACGCTCTACGTCCGTGCCGGGATCCTCGAGGAGCGTTCCGAGCGCGACCTGGCTGGTGAGATCCGCCACGATCCCGGCCTGAGCGAGGACCAGAAGCGCACCCTGCTGCGTGTCTATGCCTCCTTCCGCCTCGAGAACGAGCGCCCGTCCGGCGCTCGAGACACAGCGAGGGAAGAACCGTCGGCCGCGTCCGGTTGACTGGACCCGTGCCCGACGTCGGGGCGCCTGCCTCCATCTTTCGACCGTGCTGACAGCCCCGCTCCGATGACCCAGCGCCTCGCCGTGCTGTCGTTGCACACCTCCCCGCTCGCACAACCCGGCACCGGGGACGGCGGGGGGATGAACGTGTACGTGCGTGAACTGGGCTCTGCCCTTGCCCAGGCGGGCGTGCGCACCGACGTGTACGTGCGCCGCTGGGCGGCGCAGCTTCCCGACGTCGTCGAGGTCGAGCCCGGCCTGCGGGTGCTCCATGTGGACGCCGGACCCCCCGCCGCCGCCAAGGAGGATCTCGTCGAGGCGGTCGGCGAGTTCACCGACCGGGTGCGGGACGCGATCTGGCGCAGTGGCGGGGTGGACGTCCTCCACGCCAACTACTGGTTGTCCGGAGTGGCCGGGCACCGGCTCAAGCACGACCTCGGCGTTCCTCTCGTCTCGACGTTCCACACCCTTGCCCGGGTGAAGGCCTCCATCGGCGAGGCCGAGTCGGCGCAGCGCGACGTGGCGGAGGCGCAGATCGCGGGTTGCTCGGACTCGATCCTGGCCTCGTGCTCGGTCGAGGCCGATCAGCTCACCGGGCTCTACTCGGTCGATCCCCGCCGAGTGGAGCTGGTCGCACCCGGGGTGGACCACGCGTTCTTCTCCCCGGGCGACCGCGGTGGCGCACGCACGGCGCTGTGCCACCTGAACCTGGGCTCGGGTCCCGTCCTGCTCTTCGTGGGCCGCATCCAGCCGCTCAAGGGCCTCGACGTGGCGGTGCGCGCCCTGGCGGCCCTGGGACGAGCGGATGTGACCCTGGTCGTGGTCGGCGGCGCCTCCGGCGTCCAGGGGGCAGCCGAGCTGGCCCGCACACGAGCGCTCGCCGGCGAGCTCGGGGTGGCGGGTTCGATCCGCTGGGTGGACCCGCAGCCGCACCATCTGCTGTCGACCTACTACCGAAGTGCCGACGTGGTGCTGGTCCCGTCGCGGTCGGAGTCCTTCGGGTTGGTCGCGCTCGAGGCTGCCGCGTGCGGAGTACCGGTGGTGGCGGCGTCGGTGGGCGGACTCACCACCCTGGTCGACCACGGGCGCACCGGGTATCTCGTCGAGGACCGAGACCCGCAGGTGATGGCCGGTCACGTCGCCGACCTGCTGAGCCGACCCGTTCACGCCGCGGAGCTCGGCGCCGCCGCCGCCGCCCGGGCCCGGGACTACACCTGGTCCACCGCAGCCGCCCGGCTCCGGCGGCTCTACGCCGACCTGACGGCACGTGCACCGGTCGACTGCCGCTGACCCGCCGCTAGCGTCGCTGAGCATGGCGCCGCCGGCCACGCCCGATCGTCTCGACGAGTTGACGGGCCTGATCGACCGCTGGCTCGACGCGCAGGTCGGCACCAACCCCGTCGTCGCCGCTGTCGATCGCGACACCACCGACGGTCAGCGCCGGTGGTTCGTGCGCGTCCGGGGCGAGGAGAAGGACGTCTTTTCGATCTGGTTCCTCCTGCGTCAACGGAGCCTCCACTACGAGACCTACGTGCTTGCGGCCCCCGAGGAGGACGGGGAGCGCTTCTACCGGTACCTCCTGCGGCACAACCGCGACCTGTTCGGCGCCGCCTTCGTGATAGGCGAGGAGGATGCTGTGTTCCTGGCCGGGTCGCTCGACCTGCGTTGGGTCGACGAGGACGAGCTGGACCGGATCCTCGGGTCGCTCTACCAGTGGGTAGAGCGGTACTTCCGCTCGGCGCTGCGCATCGGATTCGCGTCCCGGTTCGCCAACGGACAGCCCTGAGCCGCCAGATGCGCCGCGATCAGTGCGCCGCGATCAGTGCGCCGCGATGAATGCGTCACTGTGACTATCAGTATTTGTCATTGTGTTTGAATCTCTCTCGACTACTATGGCCTCGTCCCGGGAGACCGGGGTCGGTTCGGCATCGGGGAAGTGCCGGCTCGGCTCCGGCCCCGGGCCGCCCATGCCTGGATGGTTCGCCGGGCAGTGCGGCTAGCGTCCGGTCGTGCTCGCGCTGCAGGTGATAGGTGGCGGGAGGATGGGCGAGGCCCTGGTTCTGGGCCTGCTGCGCGCCGGCGTGCACGAAGCGAGCGAGGTGGTCGTCGTGGAGACCGACGCCCAGCGGCGAGCCGCCCTCCTCGACCGGCTGGGCCCCGTTGCGGTGGTGGAGGCGCCGGTTCGATGCGAGGCATCGGTGCTGGCAGTGAAGCCCGGCCAGGTGGACGTCGCATGCGCGGCGCTGGCCGAGGTGGGCACCGAGCGGGTCCTGTCGATTGCCGCGGGGGTCACCACTGCCGCGTTGGAGCGCAAGTTGGGGGCCGGGGTCTCGGTGGTGCGGGCCATGCCGAACACTCCGGCTCTGGTGGGGCGGGGCGCCGCCGCGGTCGCCGCCGGCTCGACCGCGGGGGACGAGGACGTCATGTGGGCGACCCGCCTGCTCGAGGCGGTCGGTGTGGTCGTGCGCGTTCCCGAGTCCAGCCTCGATGCCGTGACCGGGCTGTCGGGATCGGGCCCCGCGTACGTCTTCCTCCTCGCCGAGGCGCTGATCGAGGCGGGTGTGCTCGTGGGGCTGAGTCGGGCAGATTCCGTGACCCTCACCGAGGCCACGTTGTTGGGTGCTGCCACCCTTCTCGCGGAATCGACCGAAGGGCCGGAGGCGTTGCGGGCGGCGGTCACCTCGCCGGCTGGCACGACGGCGGCCGGCCTGGCCGTGCTCGAGGAACGCGGCATGCGAGCGGCGGTGGCCGCCGCCGTGGTCGCAGCCACCCAGCGCTCGCGCGCCCTGGGCGGACCGCCACCCTGACACGGGTCGCGTCATGATGACGCGACCCGTGTCTCGCTGCCCGGGCCCCTGGTCGCCGGGCGGGTCGGGCCGCTACCGTACGGCTCGTACCTGCGGAGAGGGGTCGTCCCGTGGCCATGACGCGCCCACGTTTCCTTACACCGGCCGAGGTGGCCGATCTGCTTCGGGTGTCGCCCATGACCGTGTACCGGCTCATCAAGGCGGGTGACCTGCGCGCGGCGAGGATCGGGCGTTCGTACCGGGTCCGTGAGCAGGACGTCGACGACTACCTCCAGGCTCGCTTCAGCGACGCCGGCTGAACGGGCACGAGGCGAGGGCCGGTCGGACCGCTAGGTTTCGGCCATCGAGCGCTTCGACACCCTCACGTTCCTGTCCGACTACGGCGCCGCGGACGAGTTCGTCGGCGTCGTGCACTCGGTCGTGCGCTCGATCTGCCCGCACGTGTCGGTGATCGATCTGAGCCACGAGGTCGCGCCCTTCGACGTCCTGGGCGGGTCCCTCCTCCTGGCCCGCTCCGTGCCCTACCTGTGTGCAGGGGTCGTGCTCGCGGTCGTGGACCCGGGGGTGGGCACAGCCCGCCGCGCCGTCGCCGTGGAGGTAGGGGGCGGGCAGAGCTACCTGGTCGGTCCCGACAACGGCTTGCTCGCCCCCGCCGTGGGCCTGTGCGGGGGAGCCACAGCCGCCGTGGAGCTCACCAGCGGGACGCACCGCCTCGACGGCCCGGGTGACACCTTCGCCGGCCGGGACGTGTTCGCCCCGGCCGCCGCCCACCTGTGCGCCGGGGTCCGTCTCGAGGAGCTGGGTGATCCGGTCGATCCGGTCACGTTGCTTCCGGGTGTGGTC
>CAVPEW010000079.1:0-68981 GCA_963703565.1 uncultured Microthrixaceae bacterium
CGATGTATCGCCTGACCGACCGCGGTGAATACCGCCCACGGCGCCGAGCTGGACGACGTGGACCTGGCCATCGAGGTGTCCTACGAGGGCAGCTACGAGCTCGACGAGGCGACGCTGGCCGACGGTCCGTGCTCGATCTTGAGCATCTCTTTGGCCATGGGCGGTTGGATCTCGCTGCGACGCTGGTCGTCCTGGGTGACCTCGCGCTCGACTTCCTGCCTCCAGAGGAGGACTGAGCGCCGAGCGGACGCTCTACTCCTCGGCCAGCCCTGCCAGCAGGGCCCGGGGGCGGCGCTGGTGCGCATCCGGGTGGCTCCCGCCTCCAACAGCGCCAGGGCCCTGGCCGCGTCACGGATCCCGCCGCTGGCCTTCACGCCCAACCGCTCCGCCCACCGAGGCCGCCATGGTCCGGACGGCCTCGAACGCGGCCCCACCTGCAACGTATGTGGATGTCTTCACGAAGTCGAAGCCCGCCGCTTCGACGGCCCCGGCAGGCGACGGTGAACTCCTCGACGGTCCACAGGCCGGCTTCCACGATGGCCTTGGTGACTACCGGTGCCGGCACCCAGCGCGCAGCACCCCCAGCTCCGCGGTCACCGCTGTCCACCGCCCGGCGTGTGCTCGTGGCCAGGTCGATCACGACGTTGCTCACCTGCGGCCTGTTCGGCGACGCCTCGGCCTCGGCGACCTTCACCGCCACCCGGTGCGCCCCCGTGGAAGTGACCACCGCGCTGACGCCGACCACCATCGGCACGCTGCTGCCGCCACGGCCACCATGGACGCCGACACGCACACCGTGGCCACCCCCAGCTCCGCCGCCTCGACGCACAGGGCCTCCACCTCGGCGGCGGTAGCCTCCGGGGACCAGCAGGGTGTGGTCGATCCTCGCCGCCAGCTGGGCGGCGCCTGCACAGCGCCCATCATCGTGAGGCCGTGACCGCCAACAGCGCGTTCGAGCGCCTCGCTCGTCGAGCGTCGCGTGATGGCTCGCGGTGGCTGCGGCCCAGCGGTGCCCACCTCGGCCACGGCCTCCGTGTAGACCTTCAGGGATGCTCGGTGCCGCTGGGACGCATAACCAGCCGGACCCCACCCCAGCGCCCGGACCCCCCATCCGCCCGCCCCCAGCTCCACCACGAGCACGTCGGCCGCCGGAGCCGCTCCCCCTCGGACACGTCCTCGACGTAGACCACACGGCGCCCGGCCAGCGCCGCGGCGCCCCGGCCCGCCCGCAACCGGGCGCGCAGAGGCGCCGCATTTGTCGCCGCTGGCTGCGACGCGGCCGCCGCCAACGCTCCTGGCCTCGGTCACGTGCGCGCCGTACCGCCGGGACAGGTCGTCGAGGCGGTCGAGCAGGCTCGAGCCCTGCGTAGGCGGCCTCCTGCTGCCTCGGCCACCACGAGCGCGGCGCCAATGCCGTCCTTGTCGCGGACGACCCCACCGACGGAGTAGCCGAGCGCCTCCTCGTAGCCCAACGCCAGGCGGCGCGCCGGAACCGCACGATCCACTTGAACCCCGTCAGGGTCTCGGCGTGGGCCACGCCGGCCTCGGCGGCGATGCGCTGCACCAGGCGCGAGGAGGCGATGGTGCCGCTGAAGACGTCCTCCCGGCCCCGAGGCCCCCGCCACGGACCAGGTGGTCCGACCACCTGGTCCGTGGCGGGGGCCTCGGGCCGGGAGACATCTTCGTGAGCACCGTCGCCTCCTCGCGCCTGGTGCAGCGCATCGCCGCCGAGGCCGGCGTGGCCCACGCCGAGACCCTGACGGGGTTCAAGTGGATCGTGCGGGCCCCGGGTCCGGCGCGCCGCCTGGCGTTGGGCTACGAGGAGGCGCTCGGCTACTCCGTCGGTGGGGTCGTGCGCGACAAGGACGGCATTGGCGCCGCGCTCGTGGTGGCCGAGGCGGCCGCGGAGGCCGCCTCGCAGGGCTCGAGCCTGCTCGACCGCCTCGACGACCTGTCCCGGCGGTACGGCGCGGACGTGACCGAGGCCAGGACGTTGGCGGCGGCCGCGTCGCAGCCAGCGGCGACGATGGCGCGCCTGCGCGCCCGGTTCGGGGCGGGCCGGGGCGCCGCAGCGCTGGCCGGGCGCCGTGTGGTCTACGTCGAGGACCTGTCCGAGGGGGAGCGGCTCCCGGCGGCCGACGTGCTCGTCGTCGAGCTGGGGGCGGGCGGATCGGGGGGTCCGGGCGCTGGGGTGGCCGGGGTCCGGCTGGTTATGCGTCCCAGCGGCACCGAGCCGCTCCTGAAGGTCTACGCGGAGGCCGTGGCCGAGGTGGGCACCGCTGGGCCGGCGGCCGCGCGAGCCATCGCGCGACGCTCGACGAGCGAGGCGCTCGACGCGCTGTTGGCGGTCACGGCCTCGCGATGATGGGCGCTGTGCAGCTCACCCGCGCCCAGCTGGCGGCGAGGATCGACCACACCCTGCTGGTCCCGGAGGCTACCGCCGCCGAGGTGGAGGCCCTGTGCGTCGAGGCGGCGGAGCTGGGGGTGGCCACGGTGTGCGTGTCGGCGTCCATGGTGGCCGTGGCGGCGGCGACGGTGCCGATGGTGGTCGGCGTCAGCGCGGTGGTGGGCTTCCCCACGGGGGCGCACCGGGTGGCGGTGAAGGTCGCCGAGGCCGAGGGCGCGGTCGCCGACGGCGCGGGTGAGCCTCGACGTCGTGATCGACCTGGCCGCGGCGCGCGCCGGGCGGTGGGACGCGGTGACCGCGGAGCTGGGGGTGCTGCGCGCTGCGGTGCCGGCACCGGTAGTCACCAAGGCCATCGTGGAAGCCGGCCTGTGGACCGTCGAGGAGGCTCACCGTCGCCTGCCGGGCCGTCGAAGCGGCGGGCTTCGACTTCGTGAAGACATCCACCGGTGTGCATCCCAGAGCAGGCGGGGCCAACGTCGAGGCGGTCCGGACCATGGCGGCCTCGGTGGGCGGACGGTTGGGCGTGAAGGCCAGCGGCGGGATCCGTGACGCGGCCAGGGCCCTGGCGCTGTTGGAGGCGGGAGCCACCCGGATCGGCACCAGCGCCACCCGGGCCCTGCTGGCAGGGCTGGCCGAGGACACCTGAGCGTCCGCTGGCGCTCAGTCCTCCTCTGGAGGCAGGAAGTCGAGCGCGAGGTCACCCAGGCGGACCAGCGTCGCAGCGATCCAACCGCCCATGGCCGAGAAGTGCTCGTCGAGCACGGACCCGTCGGCCAGCGTCGCCTCGTCGAGCTCGTAGCTGCCCTCGTAGGACACCTCGATGGCCAGGTCCACGTCGTCCAGCTCGGCGCCGTGGGCGGTCTCCACGGTGGGTCCGGAGCGCTCCAGGACCCCATCGCCGATCGGGGGGCTCACCGGGGGGAGAACGGCCAGCACGGCTCGCAGGTCGGGCAGCTGAGCCAGACGCTGGATCCGCAGGACGATCTCGATCTCGATGCGCGGCGCCTCGTCGAACTGATCGCCGATGTACCACGACCGGTACGCGGTCTGGGCCCAGGTGGGCCAGTCGAAGGTGATGTCGGCCTGTACGCGCGGCGGGAGACCCTCTCCGGGCAACCCATAGCTGGTCTCCCAGGTCGTGTCACCGAGCAGGACGTCGACGTGGAACCTCTCCTCGAACGCCTGGCGCTCCAGGAACGCCTTCTCGAACGTGTCGCGCAGCGCGCCGATGGCGTCGGTGAAGACGTGGTCCAGCACGGTCAGGGTGCGACGGTCTGGGCCACCGGTCGACCCTACCGGGGGGCCGCTTCGGGCGTCATGAGAGCGACGGGCACCGACAAGCCCAGGTCGCGGTGGCGCACGGTGGCGATGCGCCGCCCGGGTTGCACGGCGCCGCCCGGCGGGCCCAGTGCGGGGCCGAGGACACCGGCGGCGGCGTCGAGATCGGCGACGGTGAAGGCGAGCCCGTAGAAGCCGGCGTCGCCGGCTCCGGCCTTGTCGGGCGAGCCGACCACCTCGACCAGGGTCGGGCCCAGGCGCAGGAAGTGCTGGCGGATCGCGCGATCGCCCGCTGTCGCGTCGCGGGTGCCGCGGACGGTGAGGCCCACGGCATCGAAGGCGTCGACCGTGCGAGCGAGGTCGGGCGCGACGACCACGACGTGGTCGATCACGGTGGCGCCGTTGGGGTGGTCCGCGCAGGCATCGGGGCGCTCGTCCTCGTAGGTCACCACGGTTGGCAACCCGTCGATGCGCCCGTCGCGCAGGCCGCTGGCGTCGACGTGGCGCAGGGTCCAGCCGGTCACGCCCCGTGCCGCGTCGATTGGCCCGATCAGGCGAAGGATCGTGGGCCCGACGCGGCACTCGCCGCGTTCGCCGACCTCGAACCCGGCTGCCCGCCAGGCGTCGGGGTCATCGGCGATGACGACCTCGGCCAGGCCCGGCCGGGCCGAGGTCATGGGTCAGCTCCGGCCGCGGTTGGGCTTGCGACCGTGGTTGGCCTTCTTGCGTCGGGCTCGCAGCGTGGCCTTCCTGGTGCGCTTCGACATGGCTCGCCACGCTACCGGCCGGCGAAGCCCGCCCCCCAACCCGCGTCGCGGCCCTCGGCTCAGCCGTCGTGGGAAGCGGCCCACCCCAGCAGGTCGTCGACCGGCCAGGTGTTGACCACCATGGCTGGCTCGACCCCCGCGCCGGCCGCCTTGTCGCAGCCGTAGGCCTGCCATTCGAGTTGACCGGGCGCGTGGGCGTCGGTGTCGATGCTGAGCCGGCAGCCCCACTCCAGGGCCAGGTCGAGCAGGGCCTCGGGCGGGTCCTGGCGCTCCGGGCGGCAGTTGATCTCAACGGCCGTGTCGAAGCGCGCACAGGCGGCGAAGACCATGTCGGCGTCGAAGCTCGAGGGCGGGCGACCGGCGGCGACGAGCTTTCGGCCCGTGCAGTGGCCCAGGATGTCGACGTGGGGGCTTGCCACGGCACGCACCATCCGCCGGGTCATGTCGGCCTCGGGCATCGACAGCTTCGAGTGGACGCTGGCGACGACCACGTCGAGGCGAGCCAGCAGGTCGTCACGTTGGTCGAGAGCGCCGTCGGCGAGGATGTCGACCTCGATGCCGGTCAGCAACCGGAACGGAGCGAGTCGAGAGTTGAGCCGATCGATCTCGTCGAGCTGGGCCTCCAGGCGGTCGGCGCTGAGGCCGTGGGCCACCGTCAGGCGGGGTGAGTGGTCCGTGCACACCAGGTACTCGTGGCCCAACCCCATCGCGGTGCGGGCCATCACCTCGATCGACGCGCCGCCGTCGGACCAGGTGGAGTGGGTGTGGCAGTCTCCCCGCAGAGCGGCGCGCAGCGGTGCGCCGTCGCCGAGGGGCACGACGGTGTCTGCCTCGAGTCGCGCCAGGTATGCGGGGACCCGGCCGGCGAGGGCGTCGGCGATCACGGTCCCGGTCGATGCTCCGATGCCCGCCAACTCCTCGAGCCGCCCGGCGCGGTGCAGCTCGACGAGGCGCGCTTCACCCACCTCGCGGACCACCTCGCGGGCCCCGCTGAACGCCCGGACCTTGGCCGAGGGTGCCAGGGAGCGGTCGAGGAGGTAGACGATCCGGTCGAGGGCCTCGGCGGGATCCATCGGCGCGACGGTACCGGGGCGCGGTCGGCCCGGCTCGCAGCGTCGCCGTGGTCCGGGCACCATCTTGGGGTGATCCGCCCGTCCCCACCCGCCTGCCCGTGAACGCAGGACCGCACGCGGCGCTGGCGGAGTGGGGTTGGGATCCCGGCTGGCAGGCGGCGCTCGAGGCGGAAGCCGCGGCCGGGGCATCCGCGCCGCCCGTCGGGTCGGCCGGCGCCTCACCCGGGGCGGAGCCGCTTCGGCCCGCCCGCGTCGTGCGCCACGACGGTGTGGCGCTCGCGGTCGTCACCGACGAGGGGGCCCGGACCCTTCAGCTGCGACGCGGCGTGTCCCCCCCGCCCGTGGTGGGCGACTGGGTGGCCTGGCGCGGCTCGACCCTGCAGACCGTGCTCGGACGTCGGCGTGTGCTGCGCCGGAGGGACCCTCGCCGGGGAACCGAGCACGTCCAGGTGGCGAACCTCGACCTGCTGGCGGTGGTGTGCGGCGCCGACCGCCCGATCCGCGCCGGGCGCCTCCAACGCTTCGCCGCGCTGGCGGCCGATGCCGAGGTCCCGGTAGCGGTCGTGCTGACCAAGCTCGACCTGGTCGGGGATCGCACCGGCCGGGCCGGTCTGGCCGCGGCGTGCGCCGACGGCGTGCCGGGAGCGTCCATCGTGCTCGCCTCGGCCCGTCACGGCGACGGGCTCGGCGAGCTGCGCGCGCTGGTGTCCGGCACCGTCGTGCTCGTGGGCGAGTCGGGTGCCGGGAAGTCGACGTTGGTGAACGCGCTCGTCGGCGAAGAGGTCGCGGCCACCGCCGCGGTGCGCGAAGGCGACGCCAAGGGGCGTCACACCACCACTGCGCGCACCGCGTTGCGCGTCCCCGGCCGGGGCGTGGTCGTCGACACGCCGGGGGTGCGGGCCGTGGGCGTCGCCGCCGACGGTGACGCGGCCTCCGACTCCTTCGCCGACCTCGACGAGTTGGCCGGGCAGTGCCGCTTCGCCGACTGCGGCCACGACCGCGAACCCGGTTGCGGCGTCCGCGACGCGGTGGCGCGCGGCGAGGTGGCGGCCGCCCGCCGCGACGCCTGGCAGGCGCTGCGCCTCGAGGCCCGTCAGGCGGCGGGGGAGGGAGACCGGCGGCCCCGGGGCCGCCGCTGAGCACGTGGTCGCCAACCGGGCAGTCGGTGCCGGGGACGGGGTCGCCTAGCGTGGCGCTCGATGGAGCGCTTCGGGTTCGTCGGGCTGCCCAACGCGGGCAAGTCCTCGCTCTACAACGCGCTGGCGGGCGGCGGGGCGCTCGCTGCCCCCTACGCGTTCGCCACCACCGACCCCAACGTCGGCGTGGCGAAGGTGCCAGATGCCCGGCTCGACGCCCTGGCGGCCATGTCGGCGAGCCGCAACGTGGTGAACGCCGCGGTGCAGTTCGTCGACATCGGCGGGCTGGTGGAGGGGGCCAGCAAGGGCGAGGGTCTCGGCAACCGGTTCCTGGCGCACATCCGCGAGGTCGACGCGGTCGTCTTCGTGCTGCGGGCCTTCACCGACGGCGACGTGCCCGGCCCGGTCGACCCCCTCGACGCGCTCTCGGTGGTGGAGCTCGAGCTGGTCCTGGCCGACCTGGAGGCAGTGGAGTCTCAGCTCGACAAGCGTCGCAAGGCGGCTCGCGCCGACAAGGCGCTGGCGCCCGCCGTCGAGGCCCTCGAGGACGCCGCGGGACTCCTCGCCGCCGGCACCCCGCTGTACCGGGCCGGGCTCTCCCAGGAGGTTCTCGAGCTGCTGCGACCCTGGTTCCTGCTGACCGCCCGGCCGGTCATGGCGGTGGTCAACGTCGGCGAGGACCAGCTCGACGTGGTCGACGAGGTCGTGGCCCCGGTGCGCTCCGCTCTCGGCGACGCTGGCGAGGTACTGGCCATGTGCGTGCAGCTCGAGGCCGAGGCCGCGCAGCTCGAACCCGGGGAGCGGGCAGAGCTGCTCGAGGGACTCGGCCTGGGCGAGGGGGCGCTGCCGCGCTTCGTGCGCAGCGCCTACCGCTTGTTGGGACTGCGGACCTTCTTCACAACAGGTGAGAAGGAGTCCAGAGCGTGGACGTTCTGCGCCGGCTGGAAGGCGCCCCGGTGCGCGGGGGTGATCCACTCCGACTTCGAGCGGGGTTTCATCCGGGCCGAGGTCATCGGGTGGCAGGAGCTGGTCGAGGCTCGGGTCCTGGGCCAAGGCCAGGGAGGTCGGGCGCCTGCGGGTGGAGGGCAAGAGCTACGAGCTGGCCGACGGCGACGTCGTCGAGATCCGGTTCAACGTGTAGCCGTGGCCTGGCTGCTGCGCGACGACGAGGTCCTCGCCAGCCTCGAGGTCGCCCGCGACCGCCGGGCCCGCCGCCGTGGCCTGCTCGGGCGCGACGGGGTCGACGGCGCTCTGTTGCTGGCAGGCACCCGTTCGGTCCACACCTTGGGGATGCGCTTCGCGCTCGACGTGGCCTGGTGCGACTCCGATCTGGTGGTCCTGCGAACGGCGACGGTGGGGCGGCATCGCCTGACGCCGCCGGTGCGCGGCGCGCGTTCGGTGCTCGAGGCCGAGGCCGGGACCTTCTCCCGTTGGGGCCTGCGCCCCGGCGACCGCCTCGCCGTGCGCGACGGCAACTGAGGTCCCCCGCGTTGGCTGCCGACGTCGAGCGCCCCGGGCCGGACCCGCGAGCTGGCGCACTGGTGCTGGTCGGAACCCCGATCGGCAACCTCGACGACCTCTCCGGCCGGGCGGTCCGGGCCCTGGCGACCGCCGACGTGGTGTGCTGCGAGGACACTCGCCGCACCGGGCGGCTCCTGGCCCACGCCGGGATCGGTCCTCGGCCGCTCCTGGTGGTCAACGACCACACCGAGCCCGAGGCGGTCCGAAGGGTCCTCGATCGCCTCGCCACGGGGGCGGTCGTGGCGTTGGTGAGCGATGCGGGCATGCCCGCCGTGTCGGATCCCGGAGCCCTCCTCGTGTCGGCCGTGCTGGCCGCGGGTCACCCGGTGTCGGTCGTTCCAGGCCCGTCGGCCTCCCTCGCCGCTCTCGTGATCAGTGGCCTGCCGACCGGTCGCTTCGTGTTCGAGGGCTTCTTGCCCCGCCGGGGTCCGGCGCGCCGGGCACGGCTGGCTTCGCTCGCCGTGGAGGAGCGCACGGCGGTCATCTACGAAGCCCCGCACCGGCTCGCGCGGACCCTCGGCGAGCTGGGCGAGTCCTGCGGACCGAGGCGTGAGGTGGCCGTGGCGCGCGAGCTGACCAAGCTGCACGAGGAGGTGTGGCGAGGAAGGCTCGGCGACGCCGCCGCCTGGGCGGGCGAGCGCGCACCCCGCGGGGAGATGGTGGTGATCCTCGCCGGCGCCGAGCCCGCCGAGGCCGCGGATCCCGAAACGGTCCGCGCCGCGGTGGCCGACGAGCTCGCGGCCGGGGCGACGGCGCGCGACGCCGCCGCAGCGGTGGCCGCCGCCCTGGGCGTGTCGCGCCGTGACGCCTACAGCGAGGCGCTCAGGATCAGATCCGGCCGGTGAGGTGACGCGTGGCCAGCTCCGGGCCCACGATGTTGATCAGCACCCCGGTGCCCTGCTCGAAGCCCGCCACGCTGGTGACCCGCGGCAGAAGGTGGGCGTGCCAGTGGAACGGCCCGTCGTGGTGGTGGGGAGCCGTGTGGAACACCACGTTGTAGGCGATGTCGCCGACCCGCTCGCGGAGCAGGTGCGCCACGTCGCGAAGGGCTCGCCCCATTGCGGCCACGTCGAGGGGATCGCTGCCCTCGAGGTGCGCCTGGTGGTCGCGGGGAACGAGCAGCATCTCGTAGGGCGAACCGCTCCAGAAGGGGCACACGACGAGCACCCTGTCGTCGTCGAAGACCGTGCGGAACCCCGCCCGGGCCTCGGCCGCGACCGCCGTGCACAGTAGGCACGAGCCCTCGAAGCGCCTGAACCCCGCCTCCTCCTCCGCGATCTCGCCCGGCACGAAGGGGACGCCGAGGAGCTGGCCGTGGGGGTGGTGCAGAGAAGCGCCCGCCTCGCGGCCGTGGTTGACGATCGCCTGGGTGTAACGCACGGTGGGCTGCTCGGCGTGGGCCGCCATCCGATCCCGGATGGCGGCCATCGCGAGGCCGGCGTGCTCGTCGTCCAGCTCGGCCCAACTGCCCTCGTGGTCGGGTGTGTACACCAACACGTCGTGCACGCCGCTGGCCGAGGCCTGCGTGAACACGGGCCCCAGGTTGCGCACCCGCATGGGCTCACTGCCCTCGAAGGCCGGGTACAGGTTGGGCACCACCCGGACCCGCCAGCCGCCGGAGGGCCCGTAGCTCTCCAGCGCAGGGGGGGTTGCCTCCTCGTTGCCTGGGCAGAACGGGCAGGGTCGGTCGGACTGGGCCTCCACCGGCAGGCGTCGCTGCAGCAGGTCGCCAGGGCGGGCGGCACGCTCGACCGCGATGGTGATCCACCGGCCCGTGAGGGGGTTGAGGCGGAGCTGGCTCAACGGGACGAACCGGACGCCAGCGAAGGGATGGCCACGGGCCGACGTTACCGTCCGTCCCGGGGCCCGCGACGCACGGGCCGGCGCCAGCACGACACCGCTGAGGGGCTCTGCTCGTCGAAGGGTTCGCCCCGCCAGCCTCCGGAGCGCACGGGCGTCTCCAGTCCGGCGTCGGCTGCCATGGCGTCGAGCTCGGCGGGCGTCGACCAGCGCAGGACCCAGGGCCGTAGCCGAACACCCGCCTCGGTGATCTGCACGTGCTGGCCGGTCACCACCTGCTCGACGGGCTCGCTGAGGCTCACGCTGAGCACGACCTCGTCGAGGCCGATCCGGGCCACCTCGACGGACTGCTTTGCTGCCCTCGAGGCGGTCCCGGTGCCGTGCGGTCCCTCACCGTGTTCACCGCCCACCGCTTCGGCGGGCACGAAGGCCTCGACCACCAACCAGCCGCCCGGGGCCAGCAGCGCGGCGCTGCGAGCCACGCAGCTGGCCTGGGCAGCGGCCGAGGGCAGGTTGAACAAGGTGTTGAAGGCGGCCAGCACCACCGCGAAGCGGGGTGGGTCGTCCCACTCGATCGTGGCCATGTCGCCGAGGTGGGCCTGCACGGCCCCGCCGCCGGGTCGCGCCGCCAGGCGTTCGAGCATGGCAGGGGAGGCGTCGAGCCCGTGGACCTCCAGGCCGGTCTCCACCAACGGCACTGCCAGGCGGCCGCTACCCACACCCAGCTCCAGGACCGGCCCTCCGCCGGCGAGCGCCACGAGCCCCGCCACGGCCTCCACGCAGCCTTGCAGGTCGCCCACGTTCGGGTACCAGTGGTCGTAGACGTCGGCGAAGCGCTCGCCGTACGTGCTGGCGTCGTAGCCCTCCACCGCTCCAGTGTGGCCGGGGAGGGGGGCGTGGGGTCGCAGGGCCGGTCGGCCCGTTGCGGTAGCGTCGGGTTGCGATGCGCAGGCGGTGGCCCCTATGAGCGGCCCCGGGCCTTGGGTCGTGCCGGGTGGGGATGCGCGATCGAGCGGACCGGCCACCCCGGCTGCGACGGCTCCCCAGCCGATCGCGGGACCTGCGGGCAGTTCGGTGCCGTCAGCTCCCCGGTCCCCGGCCGCGGTGCCCAGGTTGGGGCCCCGCACGCCGATGGAGGTGCTCGACGGGGCCTTCGCCCTGGTCAAGGCGACACCCGCGATGGTGGCAGCTGCGGCCGTGGCCATGGTGCCGCTGCACGTGCTCAGCACCTGGCTGGCCTCCGATGCGCTCGGCGAGGGCATCTCGTTGGATCTCTACGGTGAGGGCTCCACCAGTTCGGGTGGTTCTGGGGGCGCGGTGGGCTCGACGGTGGTGTCCCTGCTGGGTTTCTCCCTCATCACCACCTTGCTGGTCGCCGTCGCCGCCGTCGTGGTGACCGCGCCCACGGAGACGATCGAGCCGTCGGCGTCCCTCTCTTCGAACCGGGGTCCCCTGCGGGCGGTCGCCGCCTCGGGACCGGGCCTCCTGGGGGTCTGGGCACTGGTCCACGTGGCGGAGGGACTGGCGACCGTGGCCTTCCTCGTCGGAGCCCTCGCCCCCATGACGTGGTTCTTCGTCGCGGCACCCGCTCTCGTGGTGGAAGGCATCGGTCCGGTGGCGGCCCTGCGCCGGTCGGCGCGCCTGGTCAACCGACGGTTCTGGCCCACCGTGGGGTTCGGCCTGCTGGTCGTGGTGGTGGGGTTCCTGTTCGACCAGGCCGTGGGGACCCTCTCGACGGTGGTCGCGTTGGTGCCTGCCACCGAGCGCTACACCTGGGTGCCAACCCTGGTGACCGGTGTCCTCAGCGGGATCCTGTTGTCCCCTGTCGTGGCCGCAGCCGCGACCGGCTGGTACCTCGATTTGCGGGTCCGCACCGAGGGCCTGGACCTGGCCCTCGAGGCGGACCGGCTCCTGGGTCCCCGGTGATCGCTGTGCTCGTGGCTGTGGCGTCGTTGCCGCCGTTGGAGCACGACCCGGCCCGGGTGCGCGCCACGGCCGACGAGATCCTCGCCTCCGGCCGGTACGACCCACCGAGCCGTTCGGTGGCCGAGCGGATCTCGGACTGGCTCGGCGACAGGCTGGCCGATCTGCTCGGGGCGTTGGGCGGTGCCGGCGGGAACCTGGTCGGCGTGGTCCTGGCATGGGCCCTGCTCGGTGTCGCCGTAGCGGTCGTCGCGTTCGTCGTGACCCGGCGAGTCCACCTCGGCCCGGTGGCGCGGGTGGCGTCGTCGGACGCGCCGGTGATGGTGGAGGTGACCCGCACACCGTCTCAGTGGAAGGCGCTGGCGGTCGACCACGAGTCCGTCGGTCGCTGGGCCGAGGGTCTGCGCTGCCGCCACCGAGCACTCGTCGCCGAGCTGGTGGGCGCCGGGGTCATCGCCGAGCGGGCGGGACGCACCGCCGGCGAGCACGTTCGCGATGTCTCCGCCGCCCGCCCTGCGGTGGCTCCGGCCTTCGCTGCCGCGACCGAAGCCTTCGAGGCGGTCTGGTATGGCGGAGCCTCGGCCGACGCCGCTTCGGCGAGGCGGTTCGCGCAGCTCGACGCCCAGGTACTGGCCGGGCTGACGGGGCTGGCCGACAGCACGGACGGTGTCGAGGGGCTCGACGCGCGCGCGGGGGCCGCGCCGTGAGCCCGAGGGCCGGGGGCAGGAGCCGACGTGGGGTCCCGTGGGCGGCGGCGGCGGCGGTGCTCCTCGTGGTCACGGTGGGCGTGATGGGCGGTGGCGACGGCTCGCACGATCCGCTCGATCCGCGTTCGAACGACCCCGACGGTGCGAGCGCGGCTGTCTCGCTTCTCGAGGGCCTCGGCGCCCAGGTCACCCGGGGCGACGACGACGACGTGCCCGGACCGGGTGACGACGTCGCCCTGGTGCTCGAGGATCGCATGGACGAGAGCCAACGCGAAGCGCTGGATCGCTGGGTGTCCGCCGGTGGTCGTGCCGTGGTAGCGGACCCGGGGTCTCCGCTGGCTCCGCGCGCGAGAGGCGGCGTCGACCACGACGTGCTCGACGCCGGAGCCTGTCCGCTGCGTGCCCTGCGAGAGGTCGCCCGGGTCGAGCCCGGGTCGGGGGCGGTGACCCTCGACGCCACCGCCGGCGAGGGCTGCTTCGCCGAGGGTGGCGGCGTTTGGCTGACGGCTCGGACCCGGGGCTCGGGAACCCTCGTGGTGGCCGGAAGCCCTGGGCCCTGGACCAACGCGGGGCTGGGTCGCGCCGACAACGCGGTGTTGGTGGCAGCGCTCGGCGCCCCCCGGGGCGACGAGCGTGTGCTGGTGGTACGGGCCAGCGCGGGGCTCGGCGCAGGCGACCGGTCCCTGGTCGACCTCGTGCCCGACGGTGTTCGTCGTGGGGTGGTGCAGGCCCTGGTCGCCTTCGCCCTCTACGCCGCCTGGCGTGCCGTGCGCCTGGGCCGACCCGTGCCCGAGACCGATGCCGTGCTCGTGGCGGGCTCCGAGCTCGTCGAGGCCACCGGTCGGCTCCTCGAGCGGGCGGGTGACCCCGCGGGGGCGGCGGCGTTGCTTCGACGCGAGGCGCGTCGGGGCGCTGCCCGGCGCATGGGCCTGCCGGTGACCTCGTCGGTGGGGGCTCCGGTGCCCGACGCGCTGCTGGTCGCCGAGGTCGCGCGACGCAGCGGGATCGACCCGGCCACTGTCGCCCTCGCCTTGGCGCACGAACCCGTGTCAGACGACGCCGGGCTGCTGGCGCTGGCGCGGGCGGTGGCCGAGTTGGGGGAGGCTGGCGTGATGGGCACCGGCCGTCAGCGAGACCTGCCTTGAACGAGCCTCATCCCCGCCCGCCGGGCGGACCCGAACCGGGAGCCGCAGTGCCCGACGCAGCCACCGACCTGCCAGACCCCGACGGCCATGTCGGGACCGATGTCCACATCGACGTCGACGCGGCCCGAGCTGGCCTGTTGGCCGTGCGCTCAGAGGTGGCGCGAGTCGTCGTAGGCCAGGACGGCACCGTCTCGGGGGCGATCACCGCCCTGCTGGTCGGCGGCCACGTCCTGCTCGAAGGGGTGCCCGGCGTGGCCAAGACCCTGCTGGCCAAGGCGCTGGCCGGGGCGCTGGGCCTGTCGTTCAATCGCATCCAGTTCACACCGGACCTGATGCCGTCGGACGTGACGGGCCAGGTCGTATACGACGCTGCGAGGGGCGCGTTCGAGTTCCGGCCCGGCCCCGTGTTCGCCAACGTGGTGCTCGCCGACGAGGTCAACCGAACCCCGCCCAAGACGCAGGCGGCACTGCTGGAGGCGATGGAGGAGAACCAGGTGTCGGTGGCCGGGGTCGGCCACCCGCTGCCCGACCCCTTCGTGGTCCTGGCCACCCAGAACCCGGTGGAGTACGAGGGCACCTACCCGCTCCCGGAGGCCCAGCTGGATCGCTTCCTGGTCAAGCTCGAGATGGGCTACCCCTCCGTCGACCAGGAGCGCGAGATCCTCGCCCGCCACGACCGGGGACCCTCCCCGCACGAGGTCGCCGCCTCCTTGGTGCCGGTGGCTGGCGCAGCCGAGCTCTCCGCCGCGCGCCAGGGTGCGGCGTCGGTGAGGGTGGAGGACGCCGTGCGGGCGTACGTGGTCGACGTGGCCCGCGCCACGCGCGAGTCGCCCTCGGTCGCACTGGGGGTGTCGCCGCGGGGCGCCGCCATGCTGCTGCGAGCCGCCAAGGCCTGGGCGTGGCTGATCGAGCGCCCTTTCGTCACTCCGGACGAGGTCAAGGCGATGGCGCTACCGGTGCTGCGGCACCGGATCGTGCTCCGTCCCGAGCTCGAGCTCGAGGGGATGCGGGCCGACGCGGTCATCGACTCCGTGCTCGCCACGGTGCCCGTGCCGCGCTCGAGGTGCGACCCGTCCCGACCCGTCGGCTGGCGGTGGTCGCGGCGGCGGCGGCGGTGGTGGCAGCGCTGGCTCCGCTGGGTGGCTGGTGGCCCCTGCTCGTGCTCGACGGCGCGCTCGTGGTGGCGGCCCTCGTCGACCTGGCCCGAGCCACGGACCCGGCTCGGCTCGGCGTCGAGCGCGAGGTGCCGGGCGTGGTCGCCCTGGGCGGCACCGCGGAGGTGACCTGGCGGGTCCTCAACCCGACCGGCCGGGCCGTCAGGGTCGCCCTCGCCGACGAGCTGGCCCCCTCGCTCGGGGCCCGCTCGTGCCGGGCCCGTGGCACCGTCCCTGCCGGGGGGCTGCTGAGCGCGGTCACCATCTTGCGGCCGGCTCGTCGCGGCCGGTTCCGCCCGGGTGAGGTGACCGTGCGGGCCGAAGGCCCCCTGGGTCTAGCGGCGCGACAGCGCCGTCGTCGCCTGCCCGGCGAGCTGAGGGTGTACCCGGCGTTCCCCAGTCGCGAAGAGGCCGAGCTTCGCATCGTGCGCGGCCGGATCCTCGAGGTCGGGCTGCGCTCCGCGCGCGGGTTGGGCGGGGGGAGCGACTTCGACCAGCTGCGTGAGTACGGCGTCGACGACGACAGCCGCCGGATCGACTGGGCCGCGACGGCCCGGTCCGGCAAGGCGATCGTGCGGACCTACAGAGCCGAGCGCAACCAGCAGGTGGTGGTGCTGCTCGACTGCGGGCGCACGATGGCCGGCCGCGTGGGGAACGCGCCGCGCATCGAGCACGCGATGGACGCCGTCATGTGCCTGGCGACGGTGGCGACCCGCCTGGGCGACCGGTGCGGGCTGGTCGCGTTCGACCGGGAGGTGAGGAAGGTGGTCCCGGCGGGCTCCCGGCGAGATCAGGTGGGGCGCATGGCCGAGGCCATGTTCGACCTCGAGGTGGCGCTGGTGGAAGCCGACCACGAGGGAGCGTTCGCGCACGCATTGACCCGCTTCCGGGGCCGGACCCTGTTCGTGGTGGTCACCGATCTGCTCGACGCGGCCGTGAGCGAGTTCCTGGCGCCGGCGTTGCCCCTGCTGGCGCGACGCCACCTGGTGGTGGTGGCCGGTGTGACCGACCCCGAGGTCGAGGGCTGGGCGTTCGAGGCACCCGAGGACGGGCCCGCGGCCTACCGATCCGTTGCCGCCGTGGCCGCCTCGGTCGAGCGCTCCCGGGCCAGTGCGCGCCTGCGCGCCCTGGGGGCCACGGTGGTCGACGCGCCACCGGGCGGCCTGGCCGCCCGGCTCACCGACGCCTACCTCCAACACAAGGCGACCGGTCGCCTGTGAGGGCGCGGCGAGGAGAACCGCGCCTGGCTGCGCCCCTGCGCGTCACGACCTCCCGGCGCTCGGCGCCAGGGCGAGGCGCCGGGTTCGCGCGATGTGGGCGTGCTCGCCCATCGCCCCGGTGTAGCCCTGTGCCGCGGCCCTCCTGCCGAACCCGACAAGCCAGGCGACCCACGCGACCCACACGGCTGCTCCCACACCCACCCGCAGCGGTGTCGGCAGCCCGCTCCCGGTGACGAAGCCCTCGATCAGCCCGGCGTTGACGAAGGCGAGCATGAGGCCGAGCACCACCACCGCAGAGCGCCGGCCGGTCTGCGCGATGGCGTCGCGCCGGGTCTGGTCCCCGGGCGCTATGACCGACCAGCCGAGGGCCAGGCCGGCCGCGCCGGCCACGATCACCGCCGACAGCTCGAGCAGCCCGTGCGGCAGGATCAGGCCGAAGAAGCGGTCGGCACGGCCCGAAGCGACGAAGAGGCCTCCGGCGAGGCCGACGTTGGCGCCGTTGAACACCAGCAGCCCGGCGGTTCCGACGCAGCCGATGATGCCGATGGCGAAGGCCAGGATCGAGACCTGGATGTTGTTCACCGTGACCTGAGTGGCGAACTGCCCCGCCGGCGAGGACGAGTAGTACGACTCGAAGTCCGAGGCGACGTAGGCGGCGCGGGCCTCCTCGCTCGCAGAGGCCTCCAGAGCGGCGTCCGACACCGCGAGCCAGGCCCCCACCGCCACGGCGGGCACCAGCAGGAGGGCGGCCGCGATCACCACGAAGCGTCGCAGGTGCCAGACAGCGGCAGGGAAGGTGATCGACAAGAAGCGTCGCACGCCGCGCCCGGTGCCGGGCCGTGAGCCGTAGATGACCCCCGAAGCGGCTGCGACCAGCCCGGTGAGGCGAGCCGTCAGAGCCGCGTCACGGTAGGCCCCCCGCGTGTGGGCCAGGTGGCTCGAGGTGCGCTGGTAGCACGAAACGAGCTCCTCGACGCCCTCCGTCCCCAGCCCCGGGGCGCGGCGAGCCCGAGCGGTGAGCTCGGCGAGGCGGCTCCAGGTCGCTTCGTGTCGGGCGATGTAGCGGTCGATGTCCACGGCGAGCGCTGCCCCGGGGTGGGGCCTGCTGGCCGGTACCGTAACGGGTGCCGTTCGGGCTCGACGCGACCGCTCACGCCCGGCAGGGCTCCACCCGTGACCGCCGCCGCCCGCCCCGCCACCCTCGTGACCCCCGAGGCGGTGGTGCTCGACCTCGAGCCGGCCGGAATCGCCTCCAGAGCCTTGGCGCGCCTGATCGACGCCGTGATCCAGGCGCTGATCGTCCTCGCCGCCGTGGCGGTCGCGGCGCTGGCGGGCGTCGGCGGGTGGCCGGTCGTCGCCGCGGTGCTGGTCGTGGTGGCCGCGGCCGTGTTCGCCTATCCGGTGGCGTTCGAGCTGGGCTGGTCCGGGCGTTCGCCGGGCAAGGCGGCACTGGGCCTGCGGGTCGTGGGGGAGGACGGGGCGCCGGTCACCCTGGCCGGCTCGTTCGCCCGGTCCGCGTTGCAGGTCGTCGACCTGATCCTGGTGCCCGGCGGGGTGATCGCCATCGCCTTCGCGCTGTTCGGTCCCCGCAACCAACGCCTCGGCGACCTGGTGGGGGGCACGATCGTGCTGCGCGACCGCACGGCTGGCGGGCAGGTCCAGGCGGTGACGTTCCTGCCGCCGCCCGGGTGGGAGGCCTACGCCGCCTCGCTCGACGTGGCTCGCCTGCGCGAAGACCACTACGAGCTGGTCCGGGCCTATCTGCTGCGGATCCCGGAGCTGAGCCCCGAGAGCCGCACAGCGTTGGCGTGGCGGCTCGCGGGGCCGACCGCAGAGCTCCTCGGGCAACGTCCGGGGCCGGAGGTGCACCCTGAGCTGTTCCTGGCCTGCACAGCGGCCGCCTACCAGCGGCGCTCGGCGCTCGCCGGCCGAGGGCGCGAGCCGTGAGGCCCGAGCTTCCCGCTGGCGGGCCCGGCCCCGGTCCGGTCCGGGTCCAGCTGGCACTACTTCGACCATGCGGCCACGAGCCCGATGCGTCCCCAGGCGCGTGACGCGCTCGAGTCGGTGCTCGACGCCGGGCTCGGCAACCCGACAGGCGGGCACGCGCTCGCACGCGCGGCGCGCCGGTGCCTCGACGAGTCCCGCGAGCGGCTGGCCGCGCTGGCCGGCTGCGCGCCCGGGGAGGTCGTGTTCACCAGCGGCGGCACCGAGGCCGACAACCTGGCGGTGTTGGGCTCGGCGGAGGCTTGCCAGGGTCGGGCCCTGTGCGCCGCCACCGACCACCCGGCGGTCCTCGAGGCGGTGAAGCGCACCGGCGGCGAGGCGGTAGCGGTCGACGCCGGTGGGGCCGTTGAGCCCGCCGCGCTCGCCGACGCCTTGGAGCGACTGGCGCCGGTGTCGGTCGTGTCGCTGGCGCTGGTCAACAACGAGACCGGCGTGATCGCAGATCTGGGTCCCGCCGCCGAGGTGGTCGCCCGTCACGGCCACGGGGCCGTGTTGCACACCGACGCCGCGCAGGCGTTGAGCTGGCTCGACGTGGCCACTGCCGCCGCACCCGCCGACCTGGTCACGTTGTCGGCGCACAAGTGCGGGGGTCCGGTGGGAACGGGCGCCCTCGTCGTGCGCGGCGCCGCCAGGCTGGCACCGCGGGCGCTGGGCGGGGGCCAGGAGCGCGACCGGCGCAGCGGCACCCCCGACGTGGCCGGCGCCGCCAGCTTCGCCGCCGCCGCCGAGCTGGCCGCAGCAGAGCGCGGACGGCTGGGCGCACGGGTCGCCGCCTGGCGTGACGAGCTCCTCGACGGGATCACGGCCTCCGTGCCCGGTGCCCTGGTGACCGCCGCGCAGGCCCGTGCCGTACCGGGCCGCCTGGCGGCGGGCTGGGCACACCTCTGCCTGCCCCGGGTGCGCAGCGAGACGCTGCTGCTGGCCCTGGAGCACGATCACGCCGTGTTGGCCTCGGCGGCGTCGTCGTGCGCCAGCGGAGCGCAGCAGCGTTCCCACGTCCTCGCCGCGATGGGGGTTCCGCCGGCGGCGGCAGCCGGCTCGCTGAGGCTGTCGATGGGTTGGAGCACCACCGCCGCCGACGTGGCAGCCGCGGCTCTGGCCGTGCCCGTCGCCGCCCGCCGCCTGGCCGGCGCCGCGGTCGGGGGGGTGGGCGTGTGAGGGTGCTGGTGGCCATGTCGGGTGGCGTGGACTCCTCGGTCGCTGCCCTTGTCGCCTGCCGCGACGGCCACGAGGTCGAGGGCGTCACGCTGCGCCTGTGGGGCGGGCCGTCGGATCAGGGGTGCTGCTCGGTGGCCGACGTCGACGATGCCCGGACGGTGGCCCGCCGCCTGGGCATCGAGCACCACGTGTTCGACCTGACCGAGGACTTCGAGCACCACGTGGTCGAGCCCTACGTGGCGGCCCACGCCCGGGGGGTCACCCCCAACCCCTGCATGGCGTGCAACCGGCACCTCAAGTTCGACCTGCTCGTGCGCCGGGCCCAGGTCCTCGGCTTCGACCTGGTCGCCACCGGGCACCACGCACGCGTGGTGCGGGTTGGGGGCCGGGCGCGGGTGGCACGGGGACTCGATCGAGCCAAGGACCAGTCCTACGTCCTGGCCGATCTCTCCGAGACCCAGCTCGATCGGGTGTGGTTCCCGGTCGGAGCGATGACCAAGGCCGAGGTGCGGGCCAGCGCCACGGCGGCCGGTCTGGGCACCGCAGCCAAGCCCGACAGCCAGGAGACCTGCTTCGTGTCGGCCTCGGGTGGCCGAGTCGCCTTCCTGGGTGAGCGAATCGGCCTGCGTCCCGGCCGGGTGGTGGACAGTCGGGGGCGCACACTGGGTGAGGTGCCGGCGGTCGAGCTCGTCACCGTTGGCCAGCGCCGTGGACTCGGCCTGCCCGGGGGTGGACCGCCCCGCTACGCGGTGGCGGTCGACACCGCCTCGGCAACCGTGACCGTCGGCGGCGCCGAGGAGCTGCAGGTCGACTCGGTCGAGGTGGACGATCTGCGCTGGGTCGGCGGGCAGGCCGAGCCGGGTGGTCCGAGGCGCCGGGCGCAGTGCTCCGCCCACGGTGCGCCGGTGGGGGCGACGGTGGCCGGCCGCACCGTGTCCTTCGCCGAGGCGTGCCGCGCGGTCGCCCCGGGGCAGTCGGTGGTGATCTACGACGGTGACGTCGTGGTCGCGGCGGGCACGGCTGCCCGAGAGCGACCGTCAGGCGTCGCTGCCCGCGATCGCGACGCGCAGCCCCCGCTCGGCGGCCTCCGTGAGCAGGGCCCCGGGGCGTAGGGGCGCGAGCAGGAGGCGTTCGACGGCCACGACCTCGCCGGGGACGGACCGGGACGCCGGCCGCAGCTCGACGGTGGCACCCCGCTCCACCTCCAGCTCCACGGCGAGGCCGAGCGCCCCGCGGGTGAGGTCCAGGGCCGCCGTGCCCTCCAGCGCCAGGCCCAGCCGGTGCACCTGGCCGGTAGGGAACAGGACCGGGTCGGCCAGAACCAGCGGGTCGTGCACGACCAGCCCCGCCGGGACGAACACCACCCAGCGCCGGGACAGGCCGTGCAGGGCCCGAACCGCTCGGGGGACGAGCACCGCCCCGGCAGCGGTGACCAGCGCGGCCGGAACCCAGGACCCTGCCGCGGCCAGCACGGGCGCGGCCACGACCGGGCCGGCCGTCGCCAGCCAGGCCAGCGGGGCGGGCCCGGCGAGCAGCGCTGGAGGCACACGGAGGCCGAAACGGCGTTCGTGACCGTAGGAGGACCCGTCGACGAAGGCGTCGGTCGTCGCCGCTGTGGTCGCCGCCAGGACGGTCGCGGCCGCCCAGGCCAGCGCCAGGGCGGCCGCCGGCGCTCCCGCTCCTGCCAGTGATGCCCAACCCGCGGTCGCGACCACGGCCGGGGCGGCGACCCGCAGCAGGGTGAGGCCCACCGTGCGCGGCACGAGGACGCCCACCAGAACGGCCGTCCAGGTCGCCCACCCCATGCCGGCCGCCGTGGCTCCCACCGCGCCCGAAGCCCCGTCCAGGCCCTCGGCGAGTGCGGGACCCACGGTCAGCGGCAGCGCTGCCCAGGTCACCCGGGCGGCCAACGCGCCCGACCACCACCTCGAAGCGTCGGCCATCTGCGCCCGAGATTTGCCGATGGGTCCTCGCCATGGCTATTCCGGTAGGGCTCCGGGGGGTGCGGGCGGAGTTCCCTCGGGGGTCCACGACCACCTGCACTCGTGCCAGTGACCTCGATCCTGCTTCCTCACGGCTTGGCCACCACCATCGGCAGCCTGCCCCACCGCGACCCCGCCGAGGCGGCGGAGTTCGTGCTGGCCACCACGCCGCGCCTGCCCGCGGCTCCGTCGTTGCCGGCGCGCTCGCCGCTCGAGTCGATGCTGGGCCAGGCCGCCTGGGGCATTCGCGGGGTGGTCGTGGCCGCCGACGGCTCCCTGCAGGTGGACGAGGCGGCCACCGACCTCGACGACCCCATGGGCGAGCCAGGCGTGGATGGCGAGCCGTTCGTGGGTCTGCGGGCGTTCCTCGCCGCGATCAGCGGTCGCGTCGAACCGGTCAAGCTCCAGCTCACAGGACCGCTCACGCTTGGCCTGGCCCTCGCTGCTGCTGGGATGTCGGTGCCCAGGGCCTTCGCGCTGGCTGCGGCCGCGGTGCGAGAGCGCGCCGTGTCGTTGGTCGCCGCCGCCGGCCGCAGCGCCCCGAAGGCCCAGGTGGTGGTCTTCGTCGACGAGCCGGGCCTGACGGCGGCCATGCAGCCGGGATTCCCCCTGGATCCCGTCGCCACGGTCGACGTGGTGTCGGGGGCGCTCGCCGCCCTAGAACCGATGGCGGTGACCGGGCTGCACTGCTGCGGGGCCGCCGACTGGACCATGGCGTTGGCCGCAGGCCCCCAGATCCTCTCGCTGCCTCTGGGCGCGGGAGCCCTGCTGCACGCCTCGGGGTTGGCTGCTCACCTCGATCGTGGCGGCTGGATCGCCTGGGGTGCGGTTCCGACCCACGGCCCGGTGAGCACCCGGCCCGAGCCGCTGTGGCGGACCCTGTCCTCGGAGTGGTGCGACATGGTGCGCGCCGGTTGCGATCCCGTGGCGCTGCGGCGCAACGCCATGATCACCCCGGTGTGTGGGCTCGCCCGTCACGGCCTCGCCCAGGCCGAGGGCGTGCTGGCCCTGTGCGCCGACCTGGCTCGCCGGCTCGAGACCCAGGCCCTCGGCGTCCGGCTCACGATCGGCGCCTGAACCCGCGTCGCTACGATCGCTCCATGGACCATCGGGCGCCTGTCGAGCAGGCGCCCGACGAGCAGGCCCGTGCCCTGCGCGAGGAGATCGCCGGGCACGACCGGCGCTACTACGAGCTCGACGACCCGGCGATCCCCGATGCCGAGTACGACGCTCTGGTCCGGCGCCTGCGCTCGCTCGAGGAGCAGCACCCGGACCTGATCACCCCCGACTCGCCCACCCAGCGCGTCGGGGGGCGCGGGTCACCACCTTCGGTCCGATCGAGCATCGTCGCCCGATGATGAGCCTCGACAACGTCTTCGAGCCCGACGCGCTCGCGGCGTGGGGCGAGCGGATCCACCGTCGGCTGGGGCAGGGTGCGGCGCCGGGCCCCATCGCCTACGTCGCCGAGCCGAAGATCGACGGCCTGGCCATATCGCTGCGCTACGAGGGTGGCCGCCTGGTGGGTGCCGCCACCCGGGGTGACGGCCGCGTCGGCGAGGACGTAACCGCCAACGTCGCCACGATGGCCGCGGTGCCGGCCCGGTTGCCCCCTGGGGCCCCCGCCGTGCTCGAGGTTCGCGGCGAGGTCTACATGACCCGCCGCGCGTTCGACGCGCTCAACGTCGACCAGGCCGAGCGCGGCGGG
This sequence comes from uncultured Microthrixaceae bacterium, assembly GCA_963703565.1. GTDB lineage: Bacteria > Actinomycetota > Acidimicrobiia > Acidimicrobiales > VFJN01 > CAVPEW01. Next base: position 22,981 of record CAVPEW010000079.1, read on the forward strand.
CGGGCGTTCGTGAACCCGCGCAACGCCGCGGCGGGAGCACTGCGCCAGAAGGACCCGGCGGTCACGGCTCGTCGTGAGCTGTCCCTGTGGGTCTACGAGCTGGCGGAGCTGGAGGGCGGCGCGCAGCCGGCGAGGCATCACGAGGCGCTGGAGCTGCTGGCCGGCTTCGGGTTCCCGGTCAACGACGAGATCCGCCGTTTCGACGACCTCGAGGCTGTGCTCGCCTACTGCGGTCACTGGGAGGCGCACCGTCACGACCTCGACTACGAGATCGACGGGGTGGTGGTCAAGGTCGACGACCTGTCTCGTCGAGCCGAGCTCGGCTCCACCTCGCGCGCTCCCCGCTGGGCGATCGCCTACAAGTTCCCGCCCGAGGAGCGCACCACCCTCCTGCGCGGGATCCTCGTGTCGGTGGGGCGGACTGGCCGGGCCACGCCATACGCGGTGCTCGAGCCGGTCTTCGTGGGAGGCGTGACCGTGTCGCAGGCCACGCTGCACAACGAGGATCAGGTCCGTGCCAAGGACGTCCGCCCCGGAGACACGGTCATCGTCCGTCGTGCCGGCGATGTCATCCCCGAGGTCGTGGGCCCGGTGCTCGGGGCCCGGCCGTCGGGCAGCGAGCCCTGGAGGTTTCCCCGGCAGTGCCCCTGCGAGCGGCGCAGCATCCTGGTGCGCCCCCCCGGCGCAGCCGACACCCGTTGCGTGGACCCGGGCTGCCCGTTCCAGTCCCACGGCGCGATCGAGCACTTCGCGGCCCGCTCGGCGATGGACATCGAGGGCCTCGGCGAGCGCAGGGTCCGTGAACTGGTCGAGCTGGGCCTGGTGGCGACCCCGGCAGATCTCTACGAGCTCGACTGGGACGTGGTGCGGGCGCGCCCGGGCTGGGGCGACACCTCGGTCGCGAACCTCCAGGGGGCGATCGAGGCCTCCAAGCAGCGTCCGCTGGCCCGCCTGCTGGTGGGGCTCAACATCCGCCACCTGGGACCGGCGGGTGCCGAGGCACTGGCCCGCGGCCGTGGCCACCTCGACCGCATCGCAGATGCCGGCGTCGAGGAGCTGGCCGCCATCGAGGGCGTCGGGCCGGTGATCGCCGCCTCGGTGGTGAGCTGGTTCGCCGACCCCGAGCACCGAACGATGGTCGACCGGCTGCGACGTGCCGGGTTGAACCTGGCCGGCCCGACGGGTCCTGCGAGCTCGTCGACCCTCGCCGGGATGGCGGTGGTGGTCACCGGCACCCTGGAGGGGTTCAGCCGGGAGGGGGCGGAGGCGGCGATCGTGGCGGCGGGCGGGCGGTCACCGTCGACGGTCTCGGCACGCACGACCGCTGTGGTGGCCGGCTCGTCGCCCGGCGCGTCCAAGATCGACAAGGCGGCGGCCCTGGGTGTGCCGGTCATCGACGAGGCGGCCTTCGTCGCCCTCCTCGAGACCGGTGAGCTTCCCCGCGGACCACCTGGAGGGGGCCTCGTAGTGCTCGGTGCACGGCCCCCGGCGGTTCAGGTCACGTCGAAGCACCAGCGAAACGAGCCCGCGTCCGGGCCGGTCCGTCCCTGCGAGCGCGGCCAGTAGGTCGCATCGACACAGGTTCGCCGGCCCGCAGGGAGCTCCTCGACGGTGCGCCCGTCGGCGGGGACGAAGCGGACGAGGTTGACGTTCGTGTCCCGTTCGAGCTGTCCCTCGGGGATCACCACGCCGTTGACGGCCAGCCCGCCGTCGTAGCCGGGCGCCAGGTCGAGGACGATGGCGGTCTGCTGCAGCGCCTCGGTGTCGGGGCGGGGCAGGACCGCCTCGATGACCTTGTCCAGGTCCCCGGCGCCGCCGGTGACCTGGACCTCGTCGCTGTCGTCGGTGTCCACGGTGCGCACCGCTGCCACGAACAGTCCGAGGGCCACGGTCACGACGGCGGCCACGGCGAGCTTGTAGCGGTTGCTGTAGCGCCCGGTTGCCTCCATGTGTGCAGTCTGGCCTCGGCACGCCCGGCGCGACGGTGCATCGGCGGCGCGCGGCCACCCGGTAGCGTGGCCGGCCGTGGCCATGTCGAACATGGCGGACCAGGCAGGTCGGGTGCTCAGCGGCCGCTACCGCCTGATCGCCCCCGTCGGCGCGGGCGCGTCGGCGCAGGTCTTCCTGGCCGACGACGTGCGCCTCCGCCGTCGGGTCGCGGTCAAGGTGCTGCACGCGGCCCTGGCCGGCGACGAGCAGTTCCTGCGCCGCTTCCGCGCCGAGGCGCAGGCGGCGGCGTCGCTGAACCACCCCAACATCCTCGCCGTGTACGACTGGGGAGAGGACCAGGGCACTCCGTACCTGGTCACCGAGTACCTCGCCGGTGGGAGCCTGCGGGCGATCCTCGACGCGGGGGAGCTGCTCACCACGTCCCAGGCGTTGCTCGTGGGTCTCGAGGCGGTTCGGGCTCTCGAGGCGGCTCACCGGCAGGGTTTCGTGCACCGCGACATCAAGCCCGCCAACCTCCTGTTCGGTCAGGACGGCCGGTTGCGGGTGGCGGACTTCGGCCTGGCCCGCGCCCTGGCCGAGGCGGCGTGGACCGAGCCGGCGGGTGCCGTGCTCGGCACCGCCCGTTACGCCTCGCCCGAGCAGGCCCGGGGAGAGGCCGTCGACGGGCGCGCCGACGTGTACGCGCTCGGGCTGGTGCTCATCGAAGCCGTCACCGGCAGCGTGCCCTTCGCCACCGATACGACCATCGGCACGCTCATGGCCCGCGTGGAGCGAGCCGTGGAGGTGCCCGATGCGCTGGGTCCGCTGGCTCGGCTGCTGCGGGCCGCCGGGCGCCCGGACCCCGCGGAGCGTCCCGATGCCCGGGCTCTGGCGACATCGCTGATGGCCTGCGCCAACGACCTCCCCCGCCCGGAGCCCCTCCCCCTGCGTGGGGCCATGGCCGCGGCGCCGGGCGGGGAACGAGCGGGCGACGAGACGATGCTGGGCCTGCCCGGCTCGGTGCTCGCCGAAGCCGAGGCCGGCACGGGCGGCGCGACGGCACGGGAGGGGTCGCATGGCGTGCTCGCCGGCAGCTCGGTCTCGAACCGCGCGGACCTCGATCCGCCCGGCACCGGGGTAGACGGCACGGCTACGGCAGATGCGCTCGCCGACCGACCCGGAGACGAGCCGACCGTGGTCGCTGCGAACGCCGCCTCCGCCGCGACGGTCGCAGCACCGGTCGCGGCAGCGCCCCTGCCGGCGCCGGGCGTCGAGCGCCCCACGCGGCGCCGGCGGTTGCGGGTGGCGGTGCTGGCGGTCCTCGTCGCGGCGCTGGTCGGCACCGGTGTTGCCTTCGCCGTGGACGCCGCAAGGTCGCCGAGCTACGAGGTGCCTGTGCTGGCGGGGCGCACTGAGGCCGAGGCCCGCCGCTTGGTGGACCCGTACGGCTGGAAGATCTCGGTGGTCAACGAGCGCCGCGACCGCACCGCGGCCGGTCAGGTGCTGGGCACGCGCCCGGGCGCGGGCGACGACCTGTCCGAGGGCGACACCCTCACCCTGGTCGTGTCCCAGGGCTGGACCCTGGCCCCGGTGCCCGAGCTGGTCGGGCGCAGCGCCGAGGAGGCCCGCGCCGCGTTGGAGCAGGCCGGCTTCGTGCCCGACCCCAGCGAAGCCTTCCACGAGACGGCCCGTCCCGGCGTGGTGGTGTCGTCCTCGGTCGGGGTCGGGACCGAGCTCGAGCGCAACTCGCCGGTCGCGTACGTGGTCTCCAAGGGCCCCGAGCCGCGGACGGTGCCCGATGGGCTGGCCGGTTCGGAGCCCTCGGTGGCCATCGCCGCGCTGGAGCGGATCGGCCTCGTGGTGGCCCGAACCGACGAGTTCGACGACCAGGTGGCCGCGGGCAAGGTGATCGGGACGCGCCCTGGGGCGGGGTCGTCGGTGCCGCGCGGGGCGACGGTGGCCCTGGTGGTCTCACGGGGGCCCGACGTGGTGTCGGTGCCGTCGGTGCGCAACCTCTCCCTCGACGAAGCGGCTGCACGGCTGGAGGCCGCCGGGCTGACGGTGGGCAACGTCTTCGGCCCCGCCAAGGGCAAGGCGTTCGAGACCTCGCCCACCTCCGCAACGGTGGTGGGCCGCGGGACCACGGTGAACATCTACCTGCGCTGAGCGACCTGGCGACTTGACCCCCCCGGGGGTGGCCGGACAGATTGCGCCCGGTCCGAAGCGGTGGGCGTTCTAGGGGAGGCGAGTCCAGTGCGCGCACTGCACGGCAGGGTCGCCGCGATCACCGGCGCGGGTCGAGGCATCGGCCGGGCCCACGCGAAGTGCTTCGCCGAGCAGGGCGCGCTGGTCGTGGTCAACGACGTGGGACCCGAGGCGGACGAGACCGTCGCCGAGCTGGTCGACGACGGCCACCAGGCGGTCGCCTGTCGGGCCGACGTCGCCGACTGGGAGGGCGGGCAGGCGCTGGTCGACACCGCGGTGGAGGCGTTCGGCCGGCTCGACGTGCTCGTCAACAACGCCGGGATCCTTCGCGACCGGGCCCTGGTCACCATGGAGGAGTCGGACTGGGACGAGGTGATACGGGTCCACCTCAAGGGCCACTTCGTGCCGACCCGTGCCGCGGCGCGGCACTGGCGGGAGCGGTCCAAGGCAGGTGAGGAGGTGAGGGCATCCGTGCTGCACACCTCGTCGACCTCGGGCCTGATGGGTAACCCGGGCCAGTCCAACTACGGGGCCGCAAAGGCCGGGATCGCGGGCTTCTCCGCCATCTGCGCACTCGAGCTCGGGCGCTACGGGGTGCGGTCGAACTGCCTGGTCCCCGCTGCGCGCACGAGGCTCAACGAGTCGGCGCCGGGGCTGGCGTCTCTGGTGGCGGCCCCGGCGGAGGGCTTCGACGTGTGGGACCCCGCCAACGTGTCGCCGGTGGCCGCCTGGCTGTGCATGCACGGTTGCAGCGTGACCGGCCAGACGTTCTTCGTGCAGGGCTCCACGGTCCGGCTGCTGCGCGGGTGGGAGCTGGGGCCGGGCATCGAGGGAGCGGGCCGGTGGACGGTCGAGGCCCTCGAACGGGCAGCGCCAGCGCTGTTCACCCCCTGAGGCCCCTTCTCACACACGCAACGTGTTGTCAAGGGCCGGCGCTGCTATCCTACGCTCGACGTAGGGCCCGCTGGGGCGGTGGGCCGGACGTGGCGATCCCCAGCCGCCGCGACGAGGCCGCCGCCCCAGCCGGCCCTACGACACGTCTACAGCCGCCGTGGCCGACCCTCTCTGCCGGTCCCGAAGAGCTCTTTCGCCTCCGCGGGCGGCTGGGAGGATGCGGTGGTCCCCTACGATGCGTCCGATGCCCTCGATCAGCCGAGACGACGTAGCCCACGTCGCGGCTCTGGCGCGCCTCGCGCTCGACGCCGACGAGCTGGACACGTTCACCGGCCAGCTCGCGGCCGTGCTCGACCACGCCGCGGACGTCGCCGCTCTGGACCTCGACGGGGTGGAGCCGACCTCGCACCCCTGGCCCCTGGTCAACGTTGTGCGAGCCGATCTGGTCCGCCCGGGCACAGTGCGCGACGAGGTGCTCGCCGTGGCGCCGCTCACCGAAGACGGTCGCTTCCGAGTGCCGCCCGTGCTCGGCGAGGCACCGTGACCACCGCCCTCCAGATCGCGGCAGACGTGCGTGCCGGGCGCCGCCTGGCACGCGACGTGATCGAGGAGCACCTCGCCTCCATCGCCGCTTCCGAAGACCACGTGCACGCGTTCAACCTGGTCACCGCCGAGGCCGCCCGCGCCGAAGCCGACGCGGTGGACGCCAGCGTGGCAGCCGGCGACGACCCGGGCCCCCTTGCCGGGGTGCCGATCGCCATCAAGGACAACCTGTGCACCCGGGGCGTTGCGACGACGTGCTCGTCGCGCATCCTCGAGGGCTGGCGTCCCCCCTACGACGCCACGGTGGTGCGAGCTGTCCGCGAGGCCGGCGCGGTCGCGCTGGGCAAGACCAACCTCGACGAGTTCGCGATGGGCTCGTCAACGGAGAACTCCGCCTTCGGTCCAACCCGAAACCCGCGCGACCTCTCGCGGGTGCCCGGCGGCTCCTCGGGTGGCAGTGCGGCGGCGGTGGCCGCGGGTTTCGCGCCGCTGGCGCTGGGCTCGGACACCGGCGGCTCGATCCGCCAACCGGCGGCGCTGTGCGGGGTGGTCGGCGTGAAGCCCACCTACGGCCGGGTGTCGCGCTACGGGCTGGTCGCGTTCGCGTCCAGCCTCGACCAGGTCGGCCCGTTCGCGGCCAACGTGGCCGACGCGGCCGCGCTGCTCGAGGTGATCTCGGGTCACGACCCCGCCGACTCGACCTCGATCCCCGGGCCGCTTGAGCCGCTGTCGGGCCGCCTGGACGAGGGCGTGGCCGGCCTCCGGGTGGGGATGGTGCGGGAGCTGTCGCGGCCGACGGGGTGGCCCCCGACGTGGCGGCCCGGGTGGCGGCCGCTGCGGACGCGCTGGCCGGAGCCGGAGCCGACGTCGTCGACGTCTCGGTCCCGTCGGTCACCTACGGGCTCTCGGCGTACTACCTCATCGCCCCCGCCGAGGCATCGTCGAACCTGGCCCGCTACGACGGGGTGCGCTTCGGCCTGCGCGTCGATGCGCCCACCACCGGGGAGATGTACGAGCGGACCCGGACCGCCGGGTTCGGCGCCGAGGTCAAGCGTCGGATCATGCTGGGCACCTACGCGCTCTCGGCCGGCTACTACGACGCCTTCTACGGCAAGGCCCAGCGGGTGCGGACCCTGATCCTGGCCGACCTCGCCGCCGCGTACGAGCAGGTCGACCTGTTGGTGGGGCCCACCTCGCCGGCCACGGCGTTCGCCTTCGGGGCCAAGGCCGACCCGTGGTCGATGTACCTCAACGACGTGTGCACCATCGCGTCCAATCTGGCCGGGCACCCGGCGGTGTCGGTGCCCTTCGGCACCGGAGACGACGGCCTGCCGGTCGGAGTGCAGATCCTGGCGCCGGCCCTGGGCGAGGCGACCATGCTTCGTGCCGCCACCGTCCTCGAGCGGGCAGCGCCTTGAGCGGGCCCTGGCTGCCCGAGGGCTGGGAGGCGGTGATCGGCCTGGAGGTCCACTGCGAGCTGGCCACAGCCACCAAGCTGTTCTGCGGCTGCCCGAACCGCTTCGGCGACGAGCCCAATGCCAACATCTGCCCGGTGTGCCTCGGCCTGCCCGGCTCCCTGCCGGTGTGCAACGAGCAGGCCGTGGTGCTCGCCGTGCGCCTCGGCCGGGCGCTCGGCTGCGAGGCGCGGCGATCGGTTTTCGCCCGGAAGAACTACTTCTATCCGGACATGCCCAAGGACTACCAGGTCTCCCAGTACGACCTGCCGACCAACGTCGACGGGTCCCTCGAGCTGCCCGGGGGCAAGCGGATCGGGATCGAGCGGGCCCACATCGAGGAGGACACCGGCAAGTCCACCCACGTGGGTGGTGGCGGGCGCGTCCACGACGCCGGGTACAGCCTCGTCGACTACAACCGCTCCGGCGTCCCGCTGGTGGAGATCGTCTCGCGGCCGGACCTCCGCGATCCCGACGAGGCCAAGGCCTACGTGTCGGAGCTGCGCGCCGTGCTGCTCGCCGTGGGTGCCTCCGACGCCCGGATGGAGCAGGGATCTCTGCGGGTCGACGCGAACGTGTCGGTGCGCCGGCCCGATGAGCCGTTCGGCACCCGCTGCGAGGTCAAGAACCTCAACTCGCTGCGATCGCTCGGCCGGGCAATCGAGTACGAGGCCCGCCGGCAGGTCGCCATCGTCGAGGCGGGCGAGCGGGTCCGCCAGGAGACACGCCACTGGGACGAGGACAGCGGTCGCACCGGCACGCTGCGGGTCAAGGAGGAGGCGGAGGACTACCGCTACTTCCCCGAGCCCGACCTCGTGCCCCTCGAGTTCGACCCGGCGTGGATCGCCGACATCGATGCCGCCCTGCCCGTGCTGCCCGCCGCACGGCGCGCGGCGCTGGCAACGGCTGCAGGGGTGGCTGCTTCGGCGTCGGCGGTGGTGATCGCCGTGGAGCGCGGCCTGGATGCGGTGGCCCGGGGCGCCGTCGAGTCGGGCGCGGATCCCGGCAGGGTCCTGACCCACGTCGAGCACGACCTTGCCGCGGTCGATCCCGCCGCGGTCACCGCCTCGGACCTCGCCGAGGTCGTGCGCATGGAGCTCGCCGGGGAGCTGACGGCGACGCAGGCCAAGACGGTGCTCGCCGAGCTGGGAACCGCCCCTCCGGGCGAGATCGCCGCCGCCCACGGCTTCGAGGCGCTCGATCGGGGAGCGCTGTCCGAAGCGCTCGACGCCGTGATCGCTGCTCACCCCGACGAGTTCGACCAGCTGCGTGTCGGCGACGACAAGGTCCGGGCGAAGCTCACCGGGTTCTTCGTCGGTCAGCTCATGCGGGCCACCAAGGGTCAGGCCGACGGCAAGGCGGCCACGGCGCTGCTCGCCGAGCGGGCCCAGGCCTGACCCCTTCGCCCAGCGCCGTCGAGCGGACCTAGCGTGGCGGGCATGGCGACCGAGCCCCCGCAGACCCCCGTCGACATCAAGCCGCGCAGCCGCGAGGTGACCGACGGACCGGCCAAGGCCCCGGCGCGAGCGATGCTGCGGGCGATCGGGATGACAGACGACGACTGGGGCAAGGCCCAGGTCGGGATCTGCTCGTCGTGGAACGAGGTGACGCCCTGCAACCTCCCGCTGGCCCGTCTGGCCGCCCGGGCCAAGGACGGTGTCAGGGCGGCGGGCGGCTACCCGATCGAGTTCACCACCGTGGCCGTCTCCGATGGCATCTCGATGGGCCACGAGGGCATGCGCGCCAGCTTGGTATCGCGGGAGGTGATCGCCGACTCGGTCGAGACGGTCGTGCACGCCGAGCGCTTCGACGCCCTGGTCACCTTCGCCGGATGCGACAAGTCGCTGCCGGGCATGCTGATGGCGGCGGCCCGCCTGAACCTGCCGTCGGTGTTCGTCTACGGCGGGTCGATCCTGCCCGGTCGCTGGCGCGATCGGGCCCTGGACATCACCTCGGTGTTCGAGGCCGTCGGCGCCCACGCGACGGGCGCCATCGACGACGCCGAGCTCGATGCCATCGAGCGCAACGCCTGCCCGACCGAGGGGAGCTGCGCGGGGATGTTCACCGCCAACACGATGGCGGCGGTGGCCGAGGCTTTGGGCATGTCGCTGCCCGGCTCGGCGTCCGCTCCCGCCGTGGACCGCCGCCGTGACGACTCCGCCCGGCAGTCGGGCACCGCCGTGATGGACCTGGTGCGCGCCGGGATACGGCCCCGCCAGATCCTCACCCGCGAGGCTTTCGAGAACGCGATCGCGGTGACGATGGCCCTGGGCGGGTCCACCAACGCGGTGCTGCACCTGCTCGCCATCGCGTTCGAGGCCGGTGTAGAGCTCGAGCTGGAGGACTTCAACCGCGTGGCGGCGAGGGTCCCCCACATCGCCGACACCAAGCCCCACGGCCGGTTCCACATGAGCGACGTGGACCGCGTGGGGGGCGTGCCGGTCGTGATGGCCCACCTGCTCGAGGCCGGGCTGCTCCACGGCGACTGCCTCACCGTGACCGGGCGCACGGTGGCCGAGAACATGGCCGCGATGGACCCGCCCCGCCCGGACGGCGAGGTGGTCCACCCCCTGACGGACCCGATCAACGCTGTCGGTGGCATCGCCGTGCTGCGGGGCTCGCTGGCACCGTCGGGAGCGGTGGTCAAGGTCGCCGGGATCGACACCCGCCGCTTCGAGGGCCGTGCGAGGGTCTTCGACGGCGAGGACGCGGCGATGGCCGCGGTGCTGGCGGGGCGCATCGAGGCCGGCGACGTGGTCGTGATCCGCTACGAGGGACCCAAGGGGGGACCGGGCATGCGCGAGATGCTCGCCATCACCGGGGCCATGAAGGGGGTCGGTCGTGGCGGCGATGCGGCGCTGATCACCGACGGGCGGTTCTCTGGCGGAACCCATGGGTTCTGCGTGGGCCACATCGCGCCGGAAGCGGTCGACGGCGGGCCGATAGCGCTCGTCGCCGAGGGCGATCGGATCGTCATCGACGTGGACGCCCACACCATCGACCTGCTCGTCGACCCGGCCGAGCTGGAGCGACGGCTGGGTGACTGGAAGCTGCCCGAGCCGCGCTACACCAGCGGGGTCCTGGCCAAGTACGCCCGGCTCGCCGCCGGCGCCGAGCTGGGCGCGGTCACCCGGGCCTGAGCTCTCCCGAGCAGCTCTGGCGCTCGCCTTGCTCCGGCCGCGTTGGGATGGCATCGTGTCGGGGTGACCCGGCACCGCCTGCTCGTAGTCACCTAGCGCACGCTCCGCCCGGCGCGTGCGCTTCCCCGACCTCCCGAACCCGGGAGGTCGCTTTCGTTTTCCCACCCGCGTTTTCCCACCCGGTCCCAGGAGTCACCATGTTGCTGTCCGGAGGACAGGCGCTCATCAAGAGCCTCGAGATGGAGGGGGTAGACACGATCTTCGGGCTGCCCGGGGGGGCGATCCTGCCCGTGTACGACCCGATCATCGACAGCCCGATCCGCCACATCCTGGTGCGCCACGAGCAGGGCGCGGGCCACATGGCCGAGGGGTACGCCCACGCCACCGGCCGCGTCGGGGTGTTCATGGTCACGAGTGGGCCGGCCGCCACGAACGCCGTGACGCCGCTGTGCGATGCCTTCATGGACTCCGTGCCGGTGGTGTGCATCACCGGTCAGGTGGCGCGCTCGGCCATCGGCACCGACGCCTTCCAGGAGTGCGACACGGTCGGCATCACCCGTAGCGTCACCAAGCACAACGAGTTGATCACCTCGGCCCAGGACATCCCCCTCGCCGTGCGCCAGGCCTTCTACCTGGCCTCGACGGGTCGTCCCGGTCCCGTGCTGCTCGACGTGCCCAAGGACATCGTCGACCCGACGAGCCCGCACTCCCAGATGGAGTGGTACTGGCCTACCGACGAGGAGGTGCGCGACTCGCTGCCGGGCTACCGGCCGACAGTCGCCGGCCATCCGCGCAAGGTGCGAGACGCGGCGGAGCTGATCCTGGCCGCTCGCCAACCGGTGATCTACGCGGGCGGTGGAATCCTCAATTCCCGCGCGGCCGAGGTGCTGCGCGAGCTGGTGGAGCTGTGCGACATCCCCGTGGTCACCACCTTGATGGCCCGGGGGGCCTTCCCCGACGACCACCCGCTCTGCCTGGGGATGCCGGGCATGCACGGCAACTACACCGCCGTCACCGCCATGCAGGAGTCCGACCTGCTGGTCACCCTGGGTGCCCGCTTCGACGACCGTGTGACCGGCCGCCTCGACGGGTTCGCACCCGAGGCGAAGATCATCCACGTCGACATCGACCCGGCGGAGTTGGGCAAGGTCCGCCGGCCCGACGTGCCCATAGTGGGTGACTGCCGGGCTGTGATCGCCGACCTGGTCGCAGTCCTGCGGGCCCGCCTGGAGGCCGGCGCGTCCTTCCCCGACCGTGGCCAGTGGCGGCAGAAGCTCTCGGGCTGGCAGGAGCGCTTCCCGCTCGCCTACACCCAGTCCGAGCCCGGGGAGGCGCTCAAGCCCCAGTACGTGCTCGAGCGTCTCGAGGCGCTCACGCCCGACGACACCATCGTGTGCTCGGGGGTGGGCCAGCACCAGATGTGGACCTCGCAGTACTGGAAGTTCCGGCATCCCTACACTTGGGTGAACTCGGGGGGTCTGGGCACCATGGGCTTCGCGGTGCCCGCCGCGGTGGGGGCCAAGGCCGGCCGTCCCGACCGGATGGTGTGGGCCGTGGACGGCGACGGGTGCTTCCAGATGACCGCCCAGGAGCTGGTCACCGCGGCCACCGAACGCATCCCGGTGAAGGTGGCGATCCTGAACAACGCCTACCTCGGCATGGTCCGCCAGTGGCAGGAGATGTTCTACGAGGAGCGCTACTCGGAGGTCTACCTGTCGCCCGACCTGCCGGACTACAAGCTGTGGGCCGAGGCGATGGGATGCGTCGGGATCCGGGTCGAGTCGCCCGAGGAGGTCGACGCGGCGATCGTGAAGGCCAACGAGATCGACGACCGCCCGGTCGTGGTCGAGTTCCGCACCGACAGCCGCGAGAAGGTCTTCCCCATGGTGCCGGCGGGCAAGTCGAACTCCGACATCCTCGTCGACCCGTCCCAGGGCCGGGACGTGGTCCAGTGAGCCCGGTGTCCTCGGTCCCGGGAATCGACGTCGCCCACCACATCCTGGTGGTGCTGGTCGAGAACAAGGCCGGCGTGCTGGCGCGCGTCGCCGGGCTGTTCGCCCGGCGCGGCTACAACATCCACTCGCTGGCGGTGGCGCCCACCGATGACGAGCGCTTCAGCCGCATAACCGTGGTGGTCGACGTGGAGTCAGCGCCCCTCGAGCAGATCACCAAGCAGCTGTTCAAGCTGGTCAACGTGGTCAAGATCACCGAGCTCGACCCCCGAGAGGCTGTCGAGGAGGAGCTGATGCTGGTCACGGTGCGCGCCGAGCCGGTGCAGCGCTCGGAGGTCATCGAGCTCGCGTCGTTGTACGACGGTCGCATCGTCGACGTCGGCCTCGCCGATTTGACCATCGCCATCGGTGGGGAGCCGTCCAGGTTGGACGACGTGGAGGACCTCCTGCGACCCTACGGGATCACGGAGCTGCAGCGGACCGGACGGGTGGCGCTGCCCAAGCTGGACAAGGGTGGGCCCCGCCTGCGCGCGCTGCCCAGGAAGGTGAGCTGATCGCGATGGCCAACGTCTACTACGAGCGCGACGCCGACCGGTCGCTGATCGCCGATCGCCGGGTCGCGGTCATCGGGTACGGATCCCAGGGCCACGCCCACGCCCTGAACCTCAAGGAATCCGGCATCGACGTGCGCGTCGGGCTGCGGGAGGGATCGGGCTCGGTTGCCAAGGCTGCCGAGGCCGGGCTGCGCGTGGTCGGCGTCGCCGAGGCAGCCGCCGAGGCCGACCTGGTGATGCTGCTCGGGCCCGACACGGAGCACAAGGCGATCTTCGAGGGCCAGATCCGGGCCAACCTCTCCCCGGGCGACGCCCTCTTCGTGGGGCACGGGTTCAGCGTGCGCTTCGACCAGGTGGTGGCGCCCGAGGGCGTCGACGTGGCGCTGGTCGCCCCGAAGGGCCCAGGCCACCTGGTGCGGCGCACCTACACCGAGGGCGGAGGAGTCCCGTGCCTGATCGCGGTGGCCCAGGACGCGTCGGGCCGTGCGCGGGATCTGGCGCTCGCCTACGCCGACGGGATCGGCGGCACCCGGGCCGGTGTGCTCGAGACGACCTTCGCCGAGGAGACCGAGACCGACCTGTTCGGAGAGCAGGTCGTGCTCTGCGGCGGTTTGACCGCTCTTGTGCAGGCGGGCTTCGAGACCCTCGTGGAGGCCGGCTACCAGCCCGAGTCGGCCTACTTCGAGTGCCTTCACGAGCTCAAGCTGATCGTGGACCTGATGTACGAGCAGGGCATCTCGGGTATGCGGTACTCGATCTCGGACACCGCCGAGTACGGCGATCTGACCCGGGGTCCGCGCATCATCAACGAAGCGGTGCGGTCCGAGATGCGGGCGGTGCTGGCCGAGATCCGCGACGGCCGCTTCGCGGCCGAGTGGGTGGGCGAGTCCGAGTCGGGTCGTGCCCACTTCGCGGAGCTGCGCGCTGCCGGCCGAGCCCATCCCATCGAGCAGGTCGGTGCGGAGCTGAGGGCGATGATGCCCTGGATCAGCCAGGGCAAGGCCAGGGTCCAGGACGTCTCCGGGGGCTGACCCCTCCACCCGCCCGGGGCCTCGCCCACCGTCGCCGGGCTCAGCGGAAGGCGGAGGCCACCTCGACGAGGATCCGGTCCATGGCGTCGCGGCGGGCGGCTCCGGTTCCCAACGTGAAGTCGGGCACGATGACCTCGTCCACGCCCACCGCCCGCCACTGGTCCACCGCCTCGGCCAGCTCGGTCGAGCTGCCCGCCACCGCCGCGCGTGGCGACACGCGGGCCAGGGCGGCGGCCGCCTCGGCCGGGTCGTCGGCGGGGAACCACAGCGCCTGGCACGAGGTGGCGATGCTCGACGGGTCCCGCCCGAGGCGATCGCAGGCACGGTCGAGCGCGGCGCGGCGCTCGGCGATCGTGTGGGGCAGTCCCCACATGTTCCACTCCTGCGCGTGGTGGGCGACCAGGTCGAGCATCCGGTCGCCCTTTCCGCCGACCAGCAGGGGCATCGGCGACTGGATCGGCTTGGGTTCGCAGCGGGCGTCGCGCAGGTTCACGTAGCGGCCCTCGAGCGACGTCGTCGGTGCCGACAGCAGCCCCCGCAGCGCCGTGCAGGCCTCGTCCAGGCGGGACAGCCGCTCGGCGGGTGCCCCGAGCTCGATTCCGTACTGGGCGTGCTCGTTGACCTGCCAGCCGGCGCCCACGCCGAGCAGGAGACGCCCCTGCGACACGACGTCGATGGTCGCCGCCCAGTTGGCCAGCACCGCGGGATGACGGTAGGTCGCGGACAGCACGAGCGTGCCCAACCGGACCCGCCGTGTCGTGGCGGCGAGGGCAGCCACGACGGCAGTCGCCTCGAGCACCGGTGTGGTCTCGGGCCCGAACCCGGCGCCGTCGCCCATGAAGTGGTCCGAGACGTAGATGCCGTCCCAACCGGTCGCCTCGGCGTGGGCGACCGCGTCGGCGAGGTCGGCCCAGGGTTGGGAGGTCGAGGGCCACAGGGAGAAGCGCATCAGGACAACCGGCCCACGACGTGATCGATGCACTGGGTCAGCGCAGTGACGTCGTCGGGTTCGATGGCGGGGAACAGGGCCACGCGAAGCTGGTTGCGCCCCAGCTTGCGGTAGCTCTCGGTGTCGACGATGCCGTTGTGGCGCAAGACCGTTGCCACGGTGGCCGCGTCCACCGTGTCGTGGAGATCGATCGTCGCCACGACGTGGCTGCGCTGATCGGGGTCCTTCACGAACGGGTCGGCGAACGCCGAGTCCTGGGCCCAGCCGTAGATGGCGGCCGCCGAACGGTCGCAGCGGCCCGCCGCCCAGGCCAGCCCGCCGTGCTGGTTGATCCACTCGACCTGCTCGGCGGCCAGCAGCAGCGTCGCCAAGGCGGGCGTGTTGTAGGTCTGGTCCTTGCGGCTGTTGGCCAGCGCGATCCCCAGGTCGAGGAAGGCCGGCATCCAGCGCGGGGAGGCCGAGAGCCGCTCGATGCGCTCGATCGCCGCCGGTGACACGGCGGCCAGCCACAGGCCGCCGTCGCTGGCGAGGCACTTCTGGGGGGCGAAGTAGTACGCGTCGACCTCGGCGGCGCCGAACTGCAGGCCCCCGGCCGCCGAGGTCGCGTCGACGAGCACGAGGGCCCCGGGGTCGGCGCCTTCGAGGCGGGCCGGGGTCACCGCGACGCCGGTGGAGGTCTCGTTGTGGGTCAGGCAGTAGGCGTCGACGCCCGAGCGCGCCGCCAGGCGCGCCGCGGTGCCGGCAGGGGCGGTGACCGCGACCGCCTCGTCGAGGTGGGGTGCGGCGGCGGCGGCCTCGGCGAACCTGGAGGAGAACTCGCCGTAACTGGCGTGCAGGCTGCGGCGCTCGATCAGGCCGAACGTGGCAGCGTCCCAAAAGGCGGTCGTCCCACCGTTGCCCAACATCACCTCGTAGCCGTCGGGCAGGTTGAGCAGCTCGGCCAACCCGTTGCGAAGCGCCGCGACCACGAACTGCACCGTCACGTAGCGGTGGCTGGTGCCCAGGTAGTCGCCGCCGCGCTCCGCCAGCGCCGCGACCGCCTCGGGTCGCACCTTGGACGGTCCGCAGCCGAAGCGGCCGTCTCCGGGCAGCAGGTCGGCAGGGATGGAGATGTCGGGGATCTCGGCGTTCACCGGCCCATCCTCGCGGACCCCGCAGGGCCGACGCGACCCGGCCCGGCGGGTGGAACTCCGCCCGGCGGCCAGACCCGACCGTGCCATGATCGCGGGTCCGTCTCCCCGGAGGAGGAACACGTGGCCAGCCCCCCGCTAGGTCGGGTCTCGAAGCGCATCGCCGCCATCGCAGAGTCGGCCACCCTCGCTGTCGACTCCCGGGCCAAGGCCCTGCAGGCGGCGGGTCAGGCGGTCATCGGCTTCGGCGCCGGCGAGCCGGACTTCCCCACGCCCGCCCACATCGTGGAGGCCGCCGTGGCGGCCTGCCGGGACCCCCGCAACCATCGCTACACCCCCGCGGGGGGCCTGCCCGAGCTGAAGGAGGCGGTGGCTGCCAAGACGTGGCGCGACTCGGGCCTGGAGGTCGACGCGGCCCAGGTGCTGGTCACCAACGGCGGCAAGCACGCGGTCGCCAACGCCTTCGCCTGCCTGATCGACCCCGGAGACGAGGTGCTGCTCCCCGCTCCGTACTGGACGACGTACCCCGAGCCGATCCGCCTCGCCGGTGGCGTGCCCGTGGTACTGCCGACGGAGGGCTCGGCAGGTTTCCGTGTCAGCGTGGAGCAGCTCGAGGCGGCCGCCACCGAGCGGACCAAGGCGCTGGTGTTCGTGTCGCCCTCGAACCCCACCGGTTCGGTCTACCCCCGTGCGGAGGTGGAGGCCATCGGTCGATGGGCCCTCGAGCGAGGCATCTGGGTCATCACCGACGAGATCTACGAGCACCTCACCTACGGTGACCACGAGTTCACCTCCATGCCGGCAGTGGTCCCCGGGCTGGCGGACCGTTGCCTGGTCCTCAACGGGGTGGCCAAGACCTACGCCATGACCGGGTGGCGCGTCGGGTGGATGATCGGCCCGCGCGACGTCATCGGCGCGGCCACCAACCTGATGTCGCACACGACCTCCAACGTGGCGAACGTGAGCCAGCGTGCCGCGCTGGCCGCAGTGGCCGGCGACCTGTCGGCGGTGGCCGAGATGCGAGCCACCTTCGAGCGCCGCGGTCGCGCCATGCACGCGCAGCTGTCAGCGATCGAGGGGGTGGCCGTGCTCGAACCCCAGGGGGCGTTCTACGCCTTCCCCGACGTGTCGGCCTTCCTCGGGCGCACGATCCGGGGCCGCACTCCTGCCACGACCGTCGAGCTGGCGGCTCTTCTGCTCGACGAGGCGCTGGTGGCGGTCGTGCCGGGCGAGGCGTTCGACGCGCCCGGTCACCTGCGGTTGAGCTTCGCGCTGGGCGACGACGACCTCGGAGCTGGCTGCCAGCGGATCGCCGAACTGCTGGGAGAGGCCAGCTGAGCGCGCGCGTCGAGGCACCCTTCGGCTCCTGGCCCACGCCGGTCACGAGCGCCGCGGTCGTGGCCGGCGCGGTCCGTCTCGGTGACGTCCGGGTGGCCGGGGAGGTGCTGGTGTGGTCAGAGGGCCGTCCGCACGACGGCGGGCGCACCCAACTCGTGGAGCGCCACCCGGACGGGTCCACCACCGACCTGCTGCCCGAGGGCTGCGACGCGCGCAGCGGCGTGCACGAGTACGGGGGCGGCGCCTGGTGGGTGCGTGACGGGGTCGTGTGGTGGGTGGACTGGTCCGACCAGCGCATCCGTCGGCTCGACACGGCCCCGTCGGGGGAGCGCCGGGTGGTGGTGCTGACGCCCGAAGGGGCCCGACCCCCGGCTGATCGCTACGCGGATGGCGACGTGGACCCGTCGGGGCTCTGGATCGCCTGCGTTCGCGAGCGTCACCTCGAGCCTGACGACCCCACGACCGTGCTCAACGAGGTGCTGCGCCTGCGCGTGGACCGCCCGGGCCCGGTGGAGGTGGAGCGCAGCGGTCCGGACTTCGTGGCGAGCCCCCGCTGGAGCCCCGACGGTCGCTGGCTGTGCTGGGTGGAATGGGACCACCCCGACATGCCCTGGGACCGAACCCGGCTGGTCGTGCGACGCCTCGCCGACGGCGCCGAGGTGGTGGTGGCCGGTTCCGCCGAGCAAGGCCGGGCCGCCACCGGGTTCGACGGGTGAGCGGTGAGCGAGCCCTCCTGGAGCCCCGACGGGTCCCTGACCTTCATCGGCGACCGCGACGGCTGGTGGAACCTGTGGCGCTGGGTGCCACCCGCGCCGACCGAATCGCCCCACGCGTCCCGTCCCGCCCCGCTCGTGGTGCTCGATGCCGACATCGGAGTGCCCCAGTGGAGCCTCGGCCTGTCTCGCTACGCGGTGCTGCCCGAACCCTCAGGGGCGATCGTCTTCGCTCGGTGGCGTGACGGTCTCGACGGGCTGGCGTCGGCGTCGGCGACCGGCGAGATCGTCGACCTCGACTTGGGCGTCACATCCGTGGCTTCGGTGCGCGCCGTGGGTCCCGGACGGTTCGCGGTGGTCGCCGGAGGGCCTACCGAGGAGGCCGCCTCGTGAGCCTCGACGGTGAGGGTCGCCCGACCGCTCGGGTCGTGCGCCCGGCGCGCCCGTCGATCCTCGAGCCGGACGGGATCTCCGTGGCGCAGCCCCAGACCTTCCCCAGCGGCGGTGGCCGCGTGGCCCACGGCCTGTTCTACGAGCCGACGAGCGCCTCCCACTGCGGGCCAGCCGGGGAGCTGCCGCCACTGCTGGTGATGATCCACGGCGGTCCGACCGCTGCGGCTCGCCCCGATCTGGCCCTCGGGCTGCAGTTCTGGACCAGTCGGGGCTTCGCCGTGGTCGAGGTGAACCACGCCGGCTCGACCGGCTACGGCCGGGCCTTCAGGGAGGCGCTGCGCGGCGGGTGGGGCATCGTCGACGTCGAGGACTGCGTGGCCGCAGCGGAGCACCTCGCCGCCACGGGACGGGTGGACCCTCGACGCTGCGCCATCAGGGGCGGCTCGGCGGGCGGGTTCACCGTGCTGCGGGCCCTGGCGGTGCCCGATACCCCCTTCGCCGCCGGCGCGGACCACTACGGGGTGGCCGACCTCGAGGCATTGGCGGTCGACACCCACAAGTTCGAGAGCCGGTACCTCGACGGGCTGGTCGGCCCCCTGCCCGAGGCCAGAGACCGCTACGTGGAGCGCTCGCCGGTGCACCACGTCGAGGATCTCGACCGTCCCCTGGTGGTCCTGGCGGGCCTGGAGGACCGGATCGTTCCCCCGTCGCAGTCCGAGGCGATCGTGGCCGCGCTGCGGGCCAAGGGCGTGCCGACCGCGTACGTCACCTTCGCCGACGAGCAGCACGGGTTCCGCAAGGCCGAGAACCAGCGTCGGGCTCTGGAGGCCGAGCTGACGTTCTACGCCACCGTGTTCGGCTTCGATCTTCCCTCCGAAGAGGCCATCGAGCCCGTGGAGCTCGTACCGCCCCTGGCTCCGGCGTCGTCGCGCTGAGCCAGCCGATCGGGGGTTGGCGACCGACCAGGGCTCCGGGTCAGACTCCGAGCCGTGGCGGCGCCTAGACGGATCCTGGTCACCGAGCGGATAGCGGAAGCGGGCCTGGCCCGACTGCGCGCCGCCGGCCACGAGGTCGACGTTCGCGAGGGCCTCGACCCGACCGGTCTAGCGGAGGCGGTGGCCGGGGCGGCAGCGCTGATAATCCGCTCGGCCACCCGCGTGGACGCGGCGTTGCTGGCAGCCGCCGGACGTGACCTGGTCGTCGTGGGACGGGCGGGCATCGGGCTCGACAACGTCGATGTAGCCGCTGCCACCGAGGCCGGGGTGATGGTGGTCAACGCCCCGCAGTCCAACGTGTTGACCACCGCCGAGCACACCATGGCGATGCTGTTGGCCCAGGCCCGCCACATCCCGCAGGCGCACGCTGCCCTCGTCGCCGGCCGGTGGGAGCGATCGCGGTGGGAGGGTGTGGAGCTGGCCGACAAGACCCTGGGCATCGTGGGTCTCGGGCGGATCGGCACGCTGGTCGCCCAGCGGGCGCACGCCTTCGGGATGCACCTCGTCGCCCACGATCCCTATGTGGCCCCCGAGCGGGCCCGGCGCCTCGACGTCGAGCTGCTGGACCTCGACGAGTTGGTGGCCACCGCCGACTTCGTCACCCTGCACGTGGTCAAGACCCCCGAGACGATCGGGCTCGTCGGCGCCGACCTGCTGGCTCGGGCCAAGCCGGGGATCCGCTTCGTGAACGTCTCACGCGGCGGCGTGATCGACGAGGACGCCCTGGCCGACGCCATAGAGGCGGGAACCGTCGCGGGCGCAGCGCTCGACGTGTTCGCCACCGAGCCGACCACGTCGTCGCGGCTGTTCTCGTTGCCCGAGGTGGTGGTGACCCCGCACCTGGGGGCGTCCACAGCGGAGGCCCAGGCGAAGGCTGGCGAGTCGATCGCCGAGCAGGTCGAGCTCGCCCTCGCCGGTGAGTTCGTGCCCTTCGCCGTCAACGTCGCCGCCGCCGAGGCCTCGGCCACCGTCCGGCCATTCCTGGCCCTGGCGGAGGAGCTGGGGCGGCTCTACGCCTCGCTCGCCCAGTCGCTTCCACCCGTGCTCGAGGTCGAGTACCAGGGCCAGCTCGCCGACGCGGACACGCGGATCCTGACGTTGGCGGCGCTCAAGGGCCTGTTCGGCAAGGTCAGCGACGAGCCGGTCTCCTACGTAAACGCCCCCCGCATGGCCGCCGACCGCGGCATGGAGGTGCGTGAGTCCTCGACGGCCACGGCACGCGACTACGTCAACCTCCTCACGCTGCGCGGTGGCGGTCACGCCCTGGGCGGCACGCTGGCGGGGCTGCGCGGCGAGGCCCACCTGGTGATGGTCGACGATCACTCCGTCGACCTGCCCCCGGCGGCCAACATGCTGGTGGTCCGCAACGACGACACGCCGGGCAAGATCGCCGTGGTCGCCACTGCGCTCGCCTCGGCTGGCGTGAACATCGCCGACATGGACGTGGGCCGCTCGCCCGACGGCCGCTCAGCGCTGATGGTCCTGGCCACCGACCGCCCGGTGCCCGCGGCGGTGCAGGACGCGATCAGAGCCGAGCTGGGCATCCTCGACGTGCGGGCCCTCAGCGACTGACGTGCTGTGCCCGTGGGCGCTCTTGACGCGGCGTGCCTCGCGGGCGACCATGGGTTCGTGATGGCTGCCTCTGCCGCTTTCCGCGCGCCTTCGGCCACTGGCCTCCTGCTGCTTACCTAGGGCGAGCTGCCGCGCCGGCACTCGCCCCCGACCCCCTGCACTGCAGGGGGTCGTTTCGTCTCCCGCCTCCGTTCCCACCTCCTCTCGCACCAAGTCACGGAAGGATCCGACATGGCCCCCGAGCCCGTCACCCCCAAGCCGATGCCCTTCGACCGCTATCGGCCGTTCCTCCCGCTGGAGCTGACCGATCGCACCTGGCCGGACCGGCGGATCGAGGTGGCGCCGCTGTGGTGCTCGGTCGACCTGCGTGACGGCAACCAGGCGCTGATCGACCCGATGGATCCGGCACGCAAGCGGCGCATGTTCGACACCCTGGTCCAGACGGGCTTCAAGGAGATCGAGGTCGGCTTCCCCTCGGCCAGCCAGCCCGACTTCGACTTCGTGCGCCAGCTCGTCGAGGAGGACCTGATCCCCGACGACGTCACGATCCAGGTCCTGACGCAGTGCCGCCCCGAGCTCATCGAACGCACCTACGACGCCGTACGTGGCGCCGATCGGGCGATCGTGCACTTCTACAACTCCACGTCGATCCTGCAGCGCCGCGTCGTGTTCGGCCTCGACCGTGCCGGCATCACCCAGATCGCCACCGACGCGGCCCGCCTGTGTCGCAAGCTCGAGGACACCGTGGCGGGCACCGAGGTGCGCTACGAGTACTCGCCCGAGTCCTTCACCGGGACCGAGGTGGACTACGCGATCGAGATCTGCGCAGCGGTCACCGACGTGATCGAACCCGATCGCGAGGCCCGGCTGATCCTCAACCTCCCAGCGACCGTGGAGATGTACACGCCCAACGTATACGGCGACGTCATCGAGTACTTCCACCGCCACGTGCCCCGGCGCGACCACGTGCTCATCTCGCTGCACCCCCACAACGACCGGGGCTGCGCCGTGGCGGCAGCCGAGCTCGGCGTCATGGCGGGGGCGGATCGGGTCGAGGGCACGCTGTTCGGCAACGGTGAGCGCACCGGCAACGTCGACGTGGTCACCCTTGCGATGAACCTGTTCAGCCAGGGTGTCGATCCCGGGCTGGACCTCTCCGACATCGACGCTCTGCGCCGGGTGGCGGAGTACTGCAACCGCCTCCCGGTCCACCCGCGGCACCCCTACGTGGGCGACCTGGTCTACACGGCGTTCTCGGGCAGCCACCAGGACGCCATCAAGAAGGGCCTGGCCGCTCTGGGCGAGGACTACGAGACCTGGGAGGTGCCGTACCTGCCCATCGACCCCAAGCACGTGGGACGCACCTACGAGGCGGTGATCCGGGTCAACAGCCAGTCCGGCAAGGGCGGCGTGGCCTACATCATGCAGGCCGAGCACGGTCTGGATCTGCCACGTCGGCTCCAGATCGAGTTCTCGCGCGCCATCCAGACGATCACCGAGGACACTGGCACCGAGATCTCGCCAACCGAGCTGTGGTCGACGTTCGAGTCCACCTACCTCGACCCCGACGGGGTGGTGAAGCTGATCGGCCACGAGACCACGACGGGCGCCGAGGGCTCGACCGTGGTCGCCCAGCTGCTCGTCGACGGGGAGCACCGCACGATCAAGGGCGAGGGCAACGGGCCTGTCTCGGCCTTCGTGGCCGGCGTCCAGGCCGACCTGGGTGTCGACCTCGAGGTGCTCGACTACAGCGAGCACGCCATCAGCTCGGGGACCGACGCCTCGGCGGCCGCCTACGTGGAGAGCCAGCGCGGCGACGGCACGACGCACTGGGGCGTGGGGGTGGACGAGAGCATCCTCACGGCGTCGCTGCGCGCCGTGGTCAGCGCCCTCAACGCCCACCTGCGGGCGACGACCGCGGCGGAGCGGCGCGAGGCCTGGACCCTCTAGGGTTCGGACGTGGATGATCAGCGCGTCACGATCGAGTTCGGCGGCTCCCCCGGTGGGGGGCTGGCGGTGCAGATCCACGGCGATCTCGACCTGACCACCGCCGACGACGCCCGTTCGCGCCTCGAGGCCATCGTGGCGGGGGCCGACGGCGATGTCGTGCTCGACCTGGCCGGGCTCGGCTTCATCGACTCCACCGGCCTCGGCGCGCTGGTCGCTGTGCAGAACCGGGCTTCGCAGGTCCCGGTAACCGTGCGGCTCACAGGCGTGTCCAGCCAGGTCCGCCGGGTCATGGAGATCACAAGGCTCGACGAGCTGTTCGAGATCGTCTGAGGCCCCCTGCCCGGCAGCACCTGCCCGCTGGCGTGTCGCGCGCTCAGGGCTCCTCTGGCAGAACGTCGTCGCCGAGCTGGTCGCGGAGCTGCAGCAGGGCCCGGCGCAGCAGTCGGCTCACGTGCATCTGGGAGATGCCGATCCGCTCGGCGATCTCGGACTGGGTCAGATCCTCGTAGAAGCGGAGGCGCACGATCGTCGCCTCGCGCTCGGGCAGTGCCTCGAGCAGGTCGGCCACCACCACGCGGGCCTCGCTGCGGACGAAGCCGAGCTTCTCGGTCGCCAAGCGTGTCGCCCAGCGTGCGCGCGTCGGGCTCATCGCTGGCGCGCGGGGCGTCGAGGCTGGCACCGCGGTACGCGGCGGAGGCCTCGAGCGCCTCGAGGATCTCGTCGTGGCTGGCACCGAGGGCGGTTGCAAGCTCGGCCACGGTCGGGGCTCGACCGAGCTCTTGGACCATGCGCTCGGTGGTCGAACGGACCTCGAGGTGGCGCTCCTGGGTGGCGCGCGGCGGCCTGACGGTCCACGTCCGGTCCCGGAACCAGCGCTTGAGCTCCCCGTTGACGGTCCTGCTTGCGAAGGCCGAGAACGGGATGCCGCGCTCGAGGTCGAAGCGCTCCACGGCCTTGAGGATGCCGAGCAGGGCGACCTGGCGCAGGTCGTCGTCCTCGACCCCGCGGCCCGAGTAGTCCCGCGCGATGGCCAGCGCCAGGCCTCGGTGAGCCTCGACGAGAGCGTTGCGCACCGCCCGCCGGCCCGTGGCCCGGTACTCGGCGAACAGGCCGGCGATCTCGTCGGGCCCGGGGTCCCCGGCGCGCGCCATCAGCTTGCGGAGAGTCGCTTGCGCAGCGTGAACCGGCGGTCGCCGTCGCCGTGGTCGAAGGCGTGCTCGTCGACGACGACTCGCAGGATCTCCAGAGCGAGGTCCTCGGGCCCGCCGATCGGCCCGCCGCCGGGCCGGTGGCCCGACACCGTGACCGACGAGCCGTCGTTGGCGAAGCTCAGCTCGATCAGGGTGCCGGGCTCCTCGGCACCCTCGACGAGCAGGGCGAACAGCTCGTTGACGGCGATGCGCACGTCCTCCACGCCGTCCACGTCGAAGCCGGCGTCGTCGGCCATGGCCGCCGCGGTCAACCGTACCAACCGCACGTAACGCGACTGCGCGGGGACGCTCAGGCGAACGGGAGGCGTTGTCGTCACGGCCGGCATGGTAACGGGGTGTGTCCGCGGCCCCGTCGGCTGGGTAACGAGGCGTCGGAATGCCCTTGGCCGCCGACATCTGCTTACCCGTTGCGCCCGAATCCGTCTCCGCTGCCCGCCTCGTGCTCGAACGGTCCCTGCAGGCGCGCCATGTCGACCCCGACACGGTCGCCGACGTAGTGCTCGCCACCGTCGAGGCCTGCACCAACGTCGTGCGCCACTCCGGGGACTGCAGCGCCTACCGGTTGCGGGTCATCGTCGAGGAGGACCGCTGCGAGGTCGAGGTGGTCGACCGAGGGGTCGGGTTCCGCCCGGGCCCCGTGGCGCTGCCGCCGGTCACGGCCGAGCGCGGCCGAGGGATGGCGATCATGCAGGCGCTGGTCGACCGGGCCGAGATCCGTTCCGAGCCGCATCACGGCACCACGGTTAGGCTCTCCAAGCGCTTCCGGAGCGAGCCCGGTAGCGAGCAGCGGGCCACGGAGGGGCGCAAGCCGTCCGGGTAGCCGGGCGGTCAGACCGCGGGAAGGTAGGCGGGACGAGTCGACTCGTAGCGTTCGATCTCGTCGGTGTGGCGCAAAGTGAGCCCGACGTCGTCGAGGCCCTCGAGGAAGCGTTCGCGGGTCGCGTCGTCGAGGGCGAACGGCACCTCCAGATCGAGACGTGGCACCGAGAGCAGCCGGCGGTCGACGTCGACGGTGAGAACCAGCGAGGGGTCGGCGTCCACGGCGTCGAGCAGGGACCGGCCGGTCGCGGAGTCGACCTGGACCGGCACGAGCCCGTTCTTGGTGCAGTTGTTGCGGAAGATGTCGCCGAAGCGGGGGCTGATCACCGCCCGGAAGCCGTAGTCCATGATCGCCCACACCGCGTGCTCGCGCGAAGAGCCCGTGCCGAAGTTTGGCCCTGCCACCAAGATGGTGGCTCCGGCGAAGCGCTCGTCGTTGAGCACGAAGGAGCGTTCGTCGCGCCACGAGGAGAACAGCCCGGCGCCGAAGCCGGTGCGCTCCACCCGCTTGAGCCACTCGGCGGGGATGATCTGGTCGGTGTCCACGTCGGAGCGGTCGAGGGGCACCGCGGTACCGGTGACCACCTGCACGGCTTGCATCAGTCGAGGTCTCCCGGGGTGGCGAAGCGGCCGGCCACGGCGGTGGCGGCGGCAACGGTGGGCGACACCAGGTGGGTTCGCCCGCCGCGGCCCTGGCGACCTTCGAAGTTGCGGTTGCTGGTGGACGCCGAGCGCTCGCCGGGCGCCAGCTTGTCGGGGTTCATGGCCAGACACATCGAGCAGCCGGGCTGGCGCCAGTCGAAGCCGGCGTCGATGAAGATCCTGTCGAGCCCCTCGGCCTCGGCCTGGGCCTTGACCGCGTGCGAGCCGGGGACCACCAGGGTCCTCACCCCCTCGTGGACCCGGCGACCCCGGGCGACCTCGGCCGCGGCACGCAGGTCCTCGATCCGGGCGTTGGTGCACGAGCCGATGAACACGGTGTCCACGGCTATCTCGCGCATCGGCGTCCCCGGCTCGAGGCCCATGTACGCCAGGGCCCGACCGGCCGCTTCGCGCGCCGAGGATTCGTCGAAGGAGTCGGGTTCGGGCACCGCGCCCTCGATGGTGACCACCTGGGCGGGGTTCGTGCCCCAGGTCACCTGGGGGGTCAGGGTGGTGGCGTCGAGGTGGACCTCGCGGTCGAAGACCGCGCCGTCGTCGGTGGGCAGCGTCGACCAGTCGGCCACCGCCTCGTCCCAGTCGCGGCCGTGCGGGACGTTGGGTCGACCCTCGAGGTAGGCGAACGTGACGTCGTCGGGGGCGATGAGACCAGCCTTGGCGCCGCCTTCGATCGACATGTTGCAGATCGTCATGCGGCCCTCCATCGACAGGGATCGGATGGTGGACCCGCGGTACTCGATGATCGAGCCGATGCCGCCGCCGGTGCCGATCAGGCCGATCACCGCCAGCACCACGTCCTTGGCTGTGACCCCCTCGCCCAGGTCCCCCTCGACGGTCACGGCCATGGTGCCCGGGCGCGCCTGGAGCAGGGTCTGGGTCGCCAGGACGTGTTCGACCTCGCTGGTGCCGATGCCGAAGGCCAGGGCCCCGAACGCACCGTGGGTCGAGGTGTGGCTGTCTCCGCAGACGATCGTGGAACCGGGCAGGGTGCGGCCCTGTTCGGGTCCGATGATGTGCACGATGCCCTGGCCGGGATCACCCATGCCGTAGTGGGTGATCCCGAACTGGGCCGTGTTGGCCGCCAGGACCTCGAGCTGGCGCGCCGAGATCGGGTCCTCCACGGGACCGTCGATCGCCTCGGTCGGCACGTTGTGGTCCGCGGTGGCCACGGTCAGCTCGGGGCGGCGCACCCCTCGGTGGGCCAGGCGCAACCCGTCGAAGGCCTGAGGGCTCGTCACCTCGTGGACCAGATGAAGGTCGATGTAGAGCAGGTCGGGCTCTCCGGGCGCCCTCCGTACCACGTGGCGGTCCCAGATCTTGTCGCTGAGGGTCCGCGCGGCTCGGGAGGTGCCGGAGGGGGATGCCACCGTCAGACCGCCTCTACGGCTTCGACGAACACGGCCAGCTCGGCACCGCTGGGGGCGGTGAAGCGCACGCGATCGCCCGGGCTCGCTCCGTTGAGGGCTTGACCCAGCGGGGATCCAGGGCTGATCACGTCGAGGTCCTGGCGCTCCTCGATGGAGCCGAACAGGAACCGCTCGGTGTCGTCGTCACCCTCGTAGCGGATCGACACGACCGTGCCGGGGCCCACGACGTCCCCGCCGGCTCCCTCGACGATCTCGGCGTTGTCGATCATGGCCGCCAGTTGGCGGATGCGGCCTTCCATCTTGCCCTGCTCCTCCTTGGCGGCGTGGTAGTCGCCGTTCTCGGAGAGGTCGCCGAGCTCGCGGGCCGCTTCGATCTTGCGGGCGATCTCCACCCGACCCCTGGTGACGAGGTCCTCGTGCTCGGTCCGGAGGCGGTCGAAGGCCGCCCGCGACAGGTGCTGGGTCTGAGCCATGGCGCGACGAGCGTAGTGGGGTGCGTCCGGTCAACTCACCTGGCGATCCCGGCCCTCCCAGTACGGGGCGCGCAGCTTGAACTTCTGCAGCTTGCCCGTGGCAGTGCGGGCAAGCTCCTCGCGCAGCTCGATACGGGTGGGGCACTTGTAGCCGGCCAGGCGCTGCTTGCACCACGCCCGGAGCTCGTCCTCGCCAGCGGTCGCCCCCGCGGCCAGCACGACCAGAGCGATCACGGTCTCCCCCCACCGCTCATCGGGCACGCCGATGACCGCCACCTCGGCGACCGCGGGGTGCGAGAACAGCACGTCCTCGACCTCGATCGACGAGACGTTCTCCCCGCCGGAGATGATCACGTCCTTCTTGCGGTCGCTGATCGTCAGGTACCCGTCCTCGTCGATCGTTCCACCGTCGCCGGTGTGGAACCACCCGCCGGCCAGCGCCTCCTGGGTCGCCTCGGGCTGGTTCCAGTAGCCGGCCAGCACGTGGTTGCCTCGTGCGAGCACCTCGCCCTGGCTGTCGGTGCGGACCTCGATGCCCACCGCGGGCACGCCGGCGCGGCTGAGCCGGGCAGCACGCTCGGCGGGCTCTAGGTCGTCCCACTCCGGACGGGACCGGTTGACGGTGAGCAGCGGTGCCGTCTCGGTCAACCCGTAGATCTGGATGAACTCCCAGCCCAGCTCGGTCTCGACGCGCTCGATGGTGCGAGTGGGCGGCGGCGCCCCCGCCACCACGATGCGGGTGCGGCCCTGACCCGGGATCTCGCCGGGCCAGTCGGCGGCGGCGTCGAGCACCATCGAGACCACGGTTGGGGCACCGCAGAGCAGGGTGACGCCGTGCTCGTCGACGCGGCGCAGCACCTCGGTGCCGTCGACCTTTCGCAGCACGACCTGGGGCACGCCCATGGCTGTCAGGGCATGGGGCATCCCCCATCCGTTCGCGTGGAACATCGGCAGGGTGTGCAGGTACACGTCGCGGTCGCTGATCCCGACGTGCCATCCGAACACGGCGGCGTTGGTCCACAGGTTGCGGTGGGTCATCTCCACGCCCTTGGGGCGCGCCGTGGTGCCGCTGGTGTAGTTGATGGTGGCCGTGGCGTCCTCGTCGGGGTCGACCCAGGGCTCGGGCTCGGCGCCGTGGGCGTAGATCCGGTCGTCGGTCGCGGTTCCCAGCACGATCCGGTGGGCGACCTGGATCCCCGCGGTCGCCTCGTCGAGCTCCGGGTCCACGAGCAGGACCGTCGCCCCCGAGTGGCCGACGATGTAGTCGATCTCGTCACGGCGCAGGCGGAAGTTGATGGGCACCAGCACCCGGCCGAACCCGCTCACGCCGAAGAAGCTCACCAACAGCCGGGCCGAGTTGTGCGACACCACGGCCACCCGCTCGCCGCGGCCCACCCCCAACCCGTCGAGGGCCGCCGCCTGGGCCCGTGCCAGCTCGCGCATGCGGGCGTAGGTGAGCCGGCCCAGGTCGCCGCCGGGGGCGCCGGGCTCGTCGAAGACGCCCACCCGTTCGCCGTAGACGGCCGCGGCGCGGTCGAGATGTCCCCCGATGGTGAGCGGTGTGCGCACGTCATTACCCCCTGCGATCCGATGCCCCCGGGACCGTACCGCCCAGACCCGCCGGCGCACCGCCCGAGCCTGGCGGACGCCCGCTTGACCGGCCGCAGCGGCGATCGGCACACTTGCGCCCGGTGCACGTCGTCCTGACCGCCGTACGAATCATCACCTAGCGCACGCCGTCGACTACGGCGTGCGCTTCGGACCGTCCACCTCGGTGGGCGGTTCTTCTTTTCCCGGGCCGGGGTGCGCCGGCCGGCCCGGTCCGGCCGGGCGGCGAGGATCGATCGCAAGCGACACTAGGAGTGAAGGTGGCCCATAGGGTCGGAGTGATCCCAGGTGACGGCATCGGCCCCGAGGTGGTGGCCGAGGCGCTGAAGGTCGTGGCCGCCGCGGGTGTCGAGCTGTCCACGGTCGACTACGACCTGGGCGGTGCGCGCTACCTGCGCGACGGCACCGTGCTGCCCGACAGCGTGCTCGAGGAGTGGCGGGCGCTCGACGCGCTGCTGCTGGGGGCGGTCGGCACCCCCGAGGTGCCCCCCGGAGTGATCGAGCGGGGGCTGCTGCTCAAGATGCGCTTCGAGCTCGACCTCTACGTGAACCAGCGCCCGTTCCGATCGCCCGACGCGAGCGTCGACATGGTCGTGGTGCGTGAGAACACCGAGGGTCCCTACGTGGGCGAGGGGGGCGTCCTGCGCCGAGGCACCCCCAACGAGGTCGCCACCCAGGGGTCGGTCAACACCCGCATGGGCGTCGAGCGCTGCGTGCGCTACGCGTTCGACCTGGCGAGCCGGCGCGTGGATCGCCACCTGACGCTGGTGCACAAGACCAACGTGTTGACCTTCGCGGGCGACCTGTGGGACCGCACCTTCCGCGAGGTCGCCGCCGAGCACCCTGAGGTGGCAACCGCCTACCACCACGTCGACGCTGCCTGCATCTACTTCGTGTCGGACCCGGGTCGCTACGACGTGCTCGTGACCGACAACCTCTTCGGCGACATCCTCACGGATCTGGGCGGTGCCGTGTCCGGAGGGATCGGCTTCGCCTGCTCGGCCAACCTCAACCCCGCCCGGACGGGCCCGTCGATGTTCGAGCCCGTGCACGGCTCGGCTCCTGACATCGCCGGCACCGGCACGGCCAATCCCGTCGCGGCGATCCTCTCGGCGGCGATGATGTGCGACTACCTGGGCGAGGCGGACGCCGCAGCCCGCATCCGATCAGCGTGCGCCGAGATCCCCGTCGGGGGGAGCGACGCGCGCACCACGTCCGAGATCGGCGACCTCGTCGCCGCCGGCGTCTGACGCGATCCGTACTGGAGATCCCGATGCCCATCACCCCCACCGAGAAGATCTGGATGAACGGCGAGCTCGTCGACTGGGACGACGCCCGGATCCACGTCCTGACGCACTCCCTGCACTACGGGATGGGGGTGTTCGAGGGGATCCGTGCCTACGAGACCGATCAGGGACCTGGCGTGTTCCGGCTCACCGACCACATCGTGCGCCTCGACCGCTCCGCCCGCATCCTGGGCATGGAGCTGCCCTACAGCGTCGAGGAGATCGTCGAGGCGACCAAGCTGACGGTGGCGTCCTCGGGCCTCGATGCCTGCTATATCCGCCCGATCGCGTACTTCGGCTATGGCGAGATGGGCCTCAACACCCTGCCCTGCTCGGTCGACGTGTCCATCGCATGCTGGCCCTGGGGGGCCTACCTGGGCGACGACGCGCTCACGGCGGGGGTCCGCATGAAGATCTCGTCGTGGACGCGCCTCGGGCACAACTCGATGCCCCCGGCCTCCAAGACGACCGGCAACTACGTCAACTCGTCACTGGCCAAGGTGGAGGCGCTGCGGGCGGGCTACGACGAGGCGATCATCCTCGCCCCCGGCGGCAACGTCTCGGAGTGCACCGGCGAGAACGTCTTCGTCGCCCGTCACGGCCGGCTGATCACCCCGCCCCTCGCCGCGGGGGCGCTCGAGGGCATCACGCAGGACACCGTGATGGCGATCGCCGCCGACCTGGGCATCGAGACCGCGTTCGGCGAGCTGTCGCGCTCGGACCTCTACATCGCCGACGAGATGTTCGTCTGCGGAACCGCCGCGGAGGTCTCCGCCGTGCGTTCGGTCGACGACCGCGAGCTCCCCTGCCCCGGACCGCACACCCTGGCGATCGCCGAGGAGTACGGCCGGGTGGTGAGGGGCCGTGTCGACCGTTACAAGGACTGGGTCGAGTTGTGTCGCTGAACGATCCCGTCCCCCTGGACCCGCCCGTGCCCGAACGGGTCGAGGTCTTCGACACCACGCTGCGCGACGGCGCCCAGTTCGAGGGCATCTCGCTGACCGTCGAGGACAAGCTCGCCGTGGCCCAGGCCCTGGAGCACCTGGGCGTGGCCTGGATCGAGGGGGGCTACCCGCAGGCCAACCCCAAGGACGAGGAGTTCTTCCGCCGGGCTCC
The DNA here is from genome assembly GCA_963703565.1 of uncultured Microthrixaceae bacterium. Lineage (GTDB taxonomy): Bacteria > Actinomycetota > Acidimicrobiia > Acidimicrobiales > VFJN01 > CAVPEW01. The sequence continues at coordinate 54,263 of CAVPEW010000079.1, forward strand.
CTCCGAGCTCGACCTCCGCTGCGCCACGCTGGTGGCGTTCGGCTCGACTCGCCGGCCCGCCGGGCGCGCCGACGTGGACCCGACGCTGGCCGCGCTTGTGGGGGCGGGCACGTCGACGGTGTGCATCGTGGGCAAGTCATGGGACTTCCACGTCGAGCGCGCCCTGGGCACCAGCCTTGCGGAGGGTGTGGCCATGGTCGCCGACTCGGTGCGCTTCCTCGTCGCGGCCGGGCTGCGGGTCTTCTTCGACGCCGAGCACTTCTTCGACGGCTACAAGCACAACGCCGAGTACGCGCTGGCGGTCCTGGAGGCGGCGGCCACCGAGGGGGCCGCCTGCCTGGTGCTGTGCGACACCAACGGCGGGTCACTGCCCCACGAGGTCCAGCGCATCACCGGCGAGGTCGCGGCCTACTTCGGTCCCGACCAGCAGCTCGGCATCCACACCCAGAACGACTCGGGCTGCGCTGTCGCCAACTCGCTCGCAGCCGTCCTGGGCGGGGCCACGCAGCTGCAGGGCACCGTGAACGGCTACGGGGAGCGGACCGGCAACGCCAACCTGATGACCTGCATCCCCGACCTGGAGGTCAAGCTCGGGGTGCGCTGCCTGCCCGAGGGCCGACTCGAGCGGCTCACCGCCGTGTCGCGTCGGGTGGCCGAGCTGGTCAACCTGCCCCCGCACCCGGCGGATCCCTACGTGGGCACGTCCGCGTTCGCCCACAAGGGCGGCCTACACACCTCGGCGCTGGGCAAGGCCGGCGGCGCCACCTACGAACACGTCGACCCCACCCGGGTCGGCAACCACACCCGCGTGCTGGTCTCGGACCTGGGGGGGCGCGCCGGGATGGTCATGAAGGCCTCAGAGCTGGGCGTGGAGCTCGACGCGCACGCAGCGGGGCTGCTCAGCGAGGACCTCAAACGGCTCGAAGCCGACGGCTTCGTGTACGAGGCGGCCGACGCCAGCCTGGAGCTGCTCATGCGCCGCGCCACGGGATGGCGCCAGGACTTCTTGAGGGTGGAGGGCTACCGGGTCACCACCTACCACCGCCCCGGCTCGGACCCTGCCGACCTCGAAGCGCCCGAGCTACCCGCACAGATCGACACCGAGGCCACCGTCAAGCTCTGGGTCGGCGACCGGCGGCTCGTCGCGGTCGGCGAGGGCAACGGGCCGGTCAACGCCCTCGACGAAGCTCTGCGTCGGGTGCTGGTCGACCCCTATCCCCGCCTGTCCGAGCTTCACCTGACCGACTACAGGGTGCGGGTGCTCGATGGTGTCGTCGACACAGGGGCAGTGGTGCGCGTGCTGATCGGCTGGAGCGACGGGGCGCAGACCTGGACCACCATCGGCGTGTCCGCCAACATCATCGAGGCCTCCTGGCAGGCCCTGATGGACGGCGTGGTGTGGGGCCTGCTCCATGGAGACCACGGTCACGGACCGGGGTAGCTTTCGGGCGTGGCCGCCCCCGACTTCGTCCCGCGCGACCCGGTTCGCCCGTTGCGCACCTACCAGTCGCCACCGCGCCTTCGAGCGTCGTGGCGCGCGCAGCGGCCGGGCGATCTGGCCGGACCGTCGCCGCGTGGCGATCTGCTGGGTTCGCCCGGTCCCGACCAGGGCTACGTGCTCACGTTGGCGGCCCGCCTGCGCGGGACCCTGACCCTCGCGCCCGGCGAGCACGAACGCGACGTGCTGGCCGGGATCGCCGCGGTTGCGCTCAAGCGGGCCTCGCTGTTCGGACGGGCTCCGATCCCCGAGGACCTGACCGTGGCGGCCACGGTATGGGGGCTGCTGGGCGATGCTCCAGACGAGCTGGTCGCCCGCCGCAAGGCGGCCTTCGCCGAGGTGTCCAGCGCGCACCGCTACCGCGAGCTGCGTCGGCTCGTCGACGCCGTCGACGACGCCGTGCTCGCTCTGGCACCCTCGGAGGTGGAGGCCCGCCACCGCCAGGACTGGTCGGCATTGCTGGACGCCCCGGGGGCGTGACCGACCGACTGCGCTTCGCGCCCTCGCCCACCGGCTATCTCCATGTGGGCGGTGCACGTACGGCGCTGTTCAACTGGCTGCACGCCCGCCGCGTCGGCGGCGAGCTGATCCTGCGCATCGAGGACACCGACACCGAGCGCAGCCGGCCCGAGATGACCGAGGGCATCCTGGCAGCTCTTGCGTGGCTCGGCATCGATACCGACGGCGACCCGGTGCTGCAGTCGACCCGCACGGAGCGCCACCTGGCGGCAGCGCGAGAGCTGTCGGCGGGCGGGCGGGCCTACTACTGCCAATGCAGCTCTGACGAGGTGGCTGCCCGGGTCGCCGAACGGGGCGGCCCTCCCGGCTACGACGGGTACTGCCGCGACCGGGGGCTCGGCCCGGCGCCCGGCGCGGCCCTGAGGTTCCGCACCCCCGACGACGGCGTCACCGCCTTCGACGACCTGGTGCGCGGCCACGTCGAGTTCGACAACGCGCGCCTCGAGGACTTCGTGCTGGTCCGCTCTTCGGGAGCTCCGACCTTCCTGCTGGCCAACCTCGTCGACGACGCCGAGGGCGGCATCACCCACGTTGTGCGCGGCGAGGAGCACCTCAACGGCACGCCCAAGTACCTCTGCCTGGGCGATGCCCTGGGTCTCGACCACCACCCGGTGTTCGCCCACCTGCCGATCCTGGTCGACCGGTCCCGGCGCAAGCTGTCCAAGCGCCGCGACTCGGTGGCGGTGGAGGACTTCCGCGCCCGCGGCTACCTGCCCGAGGCGATGGTGAACTACCTGGCGCTGCTGGGCTGGGGCCCCCGCGACGGGGTGGAGGTGCGACCGCTGGGCGAGATCGTGGAACTGTTCCGCCTCGAGGACGTGTCGCCCTCGCCGGCCTTCTTCGACGAGGTCAAGCTGAGCGCGTTCAACGCCGAGCACCTCCGCTCCCTGAGCCCGGCCGAGTTCGTGGCGCGCGCCGAGCCGTTCCTGGCTCGCGGGAAACCGGCGTTGGACGCGCTGGGCCGACTGGCTCCACTGGTCCAGGAACGGGTCCGGCGCCTCGACGAGGTCGAGCCGATGATCGCCTTCCTCGTCGACGACGAGCCCTACATCGACCCCGACGCGTGGTCGTCGGCGTTGGCCAAGGCCAAGGTGGGACCGGCTCTGCTCGACGAGGCGGCGGCCGGCCTCGAGGCGCTGGGGGAGTGGTCGGCCGCGGGGATCCGCCAGGCGATCGAGGCGGCGATGGTGCGCGTCGGCCTGGTCAACGCCCAAGGGGGAGCCCAGCTCGCCAAGGGCCAGGGGCCCCTGCGGGTGGCGACCACGGGCCGCGGCGTCGGACCGCCTCTGTTCGAGTCGCTCGAAGCGCTCGGGCGGGACCGCACCGTGGCGCGGCTGAGGGCGGCCCGGGCCCGCGCGTGAGGTTGCCCCGGGTCCGGCCGCTGCGGGTGCTCACCACCGTCGCGATCGTGCTGGGCGGCTACCTGGGGATCACCTTCGTGTCGGTGTGGCGGGCCAGCAGCCACGACGGTGCCCGACCCGCCGAGGCCATCGTCGTGCTCGGTGCCGCCCAGTACGACGGCCGCCCGTCAGCGGTGCTCCGGGCCCGCCTGGATCACGCGCTGGAGCTGTGGCGCGCCGAGACGGCGCCGCTGGTGGTGGTGACCGGGGGACGACAGCCCGGGGATCGCTTCACCGAGGCCGCGGCCGGCTACGCCTATCTCCGGGACCGCGGCGTTCCCGACGCTGCGATCCTGGCCGAGGTGTCGGGCAGCAACAGTTGGGAGGAGCTGGCCGCCGCCGCCCGCTTCCTCTCCGCCCGGGATGTCGACGAGGTCGTGCTCGTCAGCGACGGTTACCACGCGCGCCGCCTCGACGCCATCGCCGACGAGGTCGGGATGGACGCGTCGGTCTCACCGGCAGACACGGGGTCGTCCTGGTGGGCCAACAGCCGGGCACTGGGTCGAGAGACGCTGGCCGTAGCAGTGGGGCGGCTCATCGGCTACCACCGCCTGGCCCGCCTGACCGAGGCGATTGCGGGCTGAGCTAGGCTGCCCCTCCGCCCATTCGGGGGTGGTGTAATCGGCAACACAACTGGTTCTGGTCCAGTTATTGGGGGTTCGAGTCCTCCCCCCGAGCTCAGAAGTGCGTGGATGCGACAGCCCAGAGTCGGCGACACGGGGCTCCGACACCCGTGAAAGCTAGGTGGCAGGCGAGTGCGTGCTCCGAGCCGAGCTGCGCGAAGACGAAGCCGACCATCTCGACGGCGCAGCGGGGGGCGCCAAGGTGCTGCACCGCCACCGGGGGACGCCCAGTGCCATCAGACAAGCATCAGGGTGCAGTGTTCTGGCCGTAACAGCTGCCGCACCTAGGCGAAACGAGTGGCGCCTACGTTCCCCCGCGTTCCAGTGAGGGAGTCGAATGGCCGGACGCAGGGAGCACGAGGGGTGACTGCCGCCAGGCGTGGTCCGGGCGCCCTAGGGGTGACTGCCGCCAGGCGTGGTCCGGGCGCCCTGCTGGCCGCCTTCCTGCTGGCGATCTCGGTCGCCTGCCCGGGGCTGGGCATGTCGGTCGACATGACGCCGGCCGAGAACCTCGCCGCCGGCGTGTGCATCGACGAGGCGGCGCGGTCCGCCCGCCGGTCGGTCCGGCGCTCAGGAGCCAGGGTACGGCTGTGGGGCTGGCTGGCCCGCCTGCGCGTCGCACTTCGGCGGGGGGTGGTCCGGTGGCGTGGCGCCCCCGAGGCCGGACCGGTCCGACCGTGTTCGGGCGTGCGGTCACCGCTGTCGTCCAGGTTCTGCGCAGCCTCGTGCCGCGTCTCCGCGCGCCTGCCGCGCACCGGCACGCTCGGCGATCCCCGAGCACTAGCGACGTCAGGTCGGCCCGCCACCCGGCGCGGCCATCGCTGACGGTCGGCGCCCCGGTTGCTACACGCGCGCCCGACGGGAGGCAGTCGCGCTGCCCAGTAGTCGCGCTCCCCGCGCTCGTGGCCCGGCCCGGTACCTGCGCCGGCACGAGCGCTCTCCCCGCCAGATGCTCCTCGACCGCCCGGCCACCCGGGCGCCCGAGGGTGTCGTGGCGCTGGTCATCCCACCCCTAACCCGAACCACCTGGAGGTACCCATGTCGATCCCCACCACGGCCGATGACCTGACTCGCCGCTGGCGTTGGCGCTCGCTCGCCTCGATCAGCGGCATCGCCGTGTTCACCCTGGCAGCGGCCTCTCCTGCCGCGGCCCAAGACGCCGAGCTGCTACCCGAGCAGGTGCAGCAGATCTTGAACAACACCTGGGTGTTCATTGCCGGGGTCCTGGTGTTCTTGATGCAGGCTGGCTTCGCTCTGGTCGAGGCCGGGCTCACCCGGGCCAAGAACGTCGGCAACATCATGATGAAGAACCTGATGGACTGCTGCGCCGGCGTCCTGGCGTTCCTGCTTATGGGCTACTCGATCGGTTTCGGCGACGAGGCCCTCGGCGGGTGGTTCAGCTGGGGCGGCTGGGGCGTGGAGGGGATCGACACCGCCTCCGGCGATGGGCTGTGGACCTCCACGACCTTCTTCTTCCAGGCGGCATTCGCCGCGACTGCCGCGACGATCGTGTCCGGCGCGATGGCCGAGCGCACCAAGTTCAAGTCCTACTTCGTGTACTCGTTGGTCATCACCGCGGTGATCTACCCGGTCGTGCTCGCCTGGACCTGGGGTGGCGGGTGGTTGGCGCAGCGCGAATACCCCTTCAGCGACTTCGCCGGTTCGACGATCGTGCACGCCACGGGCGGCTGGGCGGCGCTCATGGGGGCGGTCATCCTCGGCCCACGAGTGGGCAAGTACGGTCCTGACGGCAAGCCCCGGGCCATCCCGGGTCACAGCACGCCCTTCGTGGTCCTCGGCTCGATGATCCTCTTCATCGGGTGGTTCGGCTTCAACCCGGGGTCGGAGCTGCTCGCCGATGAGTTCGTCCCCCAGCTGGCGGTCAAGACTCTCGTGGCCGGCGCGGCGGGCGCTGTCGTGGCGATGCTGGTGAACTGGGCCCTCGACCACAAGCCGGACGTGTCCATGGCCGCCAACGGCCTGCTCGCCGGACTGGTGTCGATCACCGCCCCTGTTGGCGCGGTGACGACCCCGATTGCGGTTCTGATCGGCGCCGTGGGTGGGGGCCTGGTGGTGGCGGCGGTGAAGTTCTTCGACCGGATCCGCGTCGACGACCCTGTGGGGGCCATCTCGGTGCACGGGATCTGCGGGACCTGGGGCACCCTGTCGATCGGCCTGTTCGCCACGTTCGACGACGCGTTCTTGGGCCGGGAGGACGCCGGACTGTTCTACGGCGGCGGGCTCGACCAGCTCGTGACCCAGCTGACCTTCGTGGTCGTGCACGCCGTCTGGGTGTGCGGCGCGGCAGGCCTGCTCTTCCTGGGCATCAAGAAGGCAATCGGGCTCCGCGTCTCCGAGGAGGAGGAGGTCGCCGGGCTAGACGTCGAGGAGCACGGAGCGGCAGGCTACGGGCCCGAGCTCCTTGCAGCGACCTATGCCACCACTGGGGCCCGGCCGGGACCTGGCGGTGAATGGTCCTGAGGTGCCCGGCGTGGCCACCCCTCCAGCGGTCGGCGACGTGGTGGTCCTGCGCTGGCCGGCGCAGGACCACCACCGGCCGCCCCAGGCCGGTTCCCCGGCCCGCGCGGCGGTGCTGGTGGTCGAGCGGGGAGGGCCGTCACCCCGGGACCTCGGACCGTTCGAGGATTGGCTCTTCGACGACGCCAGTCCCCAGGAGGTGGCGTTGCGCGTCGAGGCGCTGGCCTCCCGGCTCCGGGACCGGGTGCGCGAGCCGTCCATCGAGGATGGCCTGCTGCGCCACGACGGTCGTTGGGTCGCGCTCAGCGACATCCAGCTACCCGTGGCGGAGTTGCTCGTGGAGCGCCTCGACGCCCTCGTCTCGCTCCCCGAGATAATGGTGGTCCTGGACGCAGCCGGAGCAACCCCCACCCGGGCTTCGTGCCGGGCGCTGCTGCACCGCATCGGCCGCCGCGTCGAAACGGTCGGGCTGCGGGTGACCAGCGTGCGCGGTCGTGGCGTGGTGCTCTCCCGGCGGCCGGGCCCGGTACCTGAGCCGCGCAGCGCGCAACTCTGACTGCCGCTGGGCCGCCGCCGATGTCTTGGTGGCGTCGCGGAGGTCCGGTAGGGTGTCGGGCCCGCCCCCATCGTCTAGCGGCCTAGGACACCACCCTCTCAAGGTGGCGGCACGGGTTCGAATCCCGTTGGGGGTGCAACACGAAGTGGCCTCCTACCTGCCGAAGAGCACGGTTAGGAGGCCATCCTCGCGCTTCGTCCCGAGCAGGCGTATGCCGCCTTGTGCCGGGTCTGCTCGGTGCGAGTACGTCAGCGCGCTGGAGCCCACAGGAACAGGTGTAGCGCTTCCTCAGACCCTGCTCGCTGACGAACCCGCGGCGGAACCCCGTAGGCGGCGACGCGGCGGACCTGCGCGGCGGACCTGCCCGGCGACTCCGCCTACCGCGCCGGCGAGTTCCGGGCCAGCCCGCCGGGCGAGCTCGCTGACGAACCCGCGGCGGCGCGGCGGACCTTCTCCTAGGGGTTGGCGACCAGGGCCGTAGGCGTGCCCGGGAGGTAGGTGACAGAACTGAAATCCACGAGCAGTGCCTCACCGCTGCTGGCGTCCCAGTAGCCGTCGAGCCACTGGTCGGCCAGGAAGGTCATGTACGAGTCGGACGGGTCGGCCTGTTCCCAGGTGCCACCGAACTCCGTGTTGTCGATGTACCGGGGCTCGGCCGCGGTCGCCCACGTGCCGGAAGCAGCGGTGTAGACCTGGAGCTGGAGGGTGTGCGACCAGGTCTCATCCGCCACGAGCGTGAAACGGAGGGTCAGGTTGTGGGATTCCCCGGTGCTGTCCACCGCCGTAGCGCTCACGACCACACCCTGAGGAGAGGCGACGTCGGCGGGGACTGCCGCGCGGCGGGGTGACATCTGACCTGTGGTGCCGGGAGGTGCCGCTGAAAGGATGTCCGCCATGCCGAAGCCGTATCCGAAGGAGTTCCGTGATGACGTGGTCCGGGTCGCCCGTCGCCGCGAGCCTGGGGTCCGGATCAAGGACATCGCCGCGGACTTCGGGATCACCGAGTCCTGCCTGACGAACTGGCTCGCTCGAGCCGACCGTGACGACGGGATCAAGCCCGGCCCGACGACCGCCGAGCTCGCCGAGAACCGTGAGCTGAGGAAGCGGTTGCGTCTGCTCGAGCAGGAGAACGAGGTCCTGCGCCGGGCTGCCGCATATCTGTCCCAGGCGAACCTGCCGGGAAAATGATGTTCCCGCTCGTCCGCGAGTTGGCCGTCGACGGGATCCCCGTCACGGTGACGCCGCTCGCCGAAATTCCCCAGGGTTGCTCATCGAAATTCCCCACCCTTGGGCGGTCGAACTCTAGGCAGGTCCTCCCTTCGTGAGCTTGCGGCTGCGTGCTTGGTGGGCGCGCATGCGGTAGCTGTCGCCGGTGATGTTGAGCACGACGCTGCGGTGCAGGAGCCGGTCGAGCATGGCGGCGGCGATGGTGGTGTCGGCGAAGATGTCGCCCCAGGCGGCGACGCCGCGGTTGGTGGTGAGGATGATCGAGCCGCGCAGATAGCGCTGGCTGATCACCTGGAAGAGCGCGTTGGCGTCCTCGGCGGGCATGGGCAGGTAGCCGAGCTCGTCAACGATGAGCACGCCGGGCCCGTTGAAGAACCGCATGGTGGTGGCCCAGCGTCCTTCGATGGCGGCTCGCCGGCAGCGGGCCGCGAGGTCAGCAGCGGTGGTGTAGTAGGTGCGGAGCCCGGCGTCGACCGCCGCGTGGCCGAGGGCGATGGCGAGCATGGTCTTGCCGACGCCGGGCGGGCCGATGAACAGCACGTTGGTTGCGTCGGTGGCGAACCGGCACGTCGCGAGGTCACGCATGAGCGCTGGGTCGACGGACGGTTGGGCGGTGAAGTCGAAGTCGTCGAGCCGCCATGGTGCTGGGAAGTTCGCGAACCGCAGCAGCCCGGCGTGGCGGCGGGCTTCGACCGCTGCGACCTCGATGGCGAGGAGCCGTTCGAGGAACTCGGTGTGGGTCGCCTTCTGCTTCATCGCGGTGTCGCAGCTCGCCGGGGAGCGCTTCGGCGGCGGCTGCGAGCTTGAGGTAGGCGAGATGCGAGCGGACGTTCTGGTAGAGGGTGTCGCGGCTCACGCTGTCTCCTCGTCCTCGGTCGCGCGTCGGTAGACGTCGAGATCGATGACCGGGTCCGCGCCGTCGCTGCCGAGCAGCTCGGCCGCGAGCGCGAGAGCGGCGTTCGACGGCGGCCGGTTCGCCTTCCGCTTGCATGGCTTGCCGGTCGAGAACGCGTCGAGGACCACGTTCTCGAGCGCGGTGGTGTGCTCGGGGAGCCGGACCGTGCGCTGCGCTCCCCGCGGCGCGAGGACGTGCGTGGCGACCACGGCGCCGCGTGCGTGGACAGTGATCTGCTCAGCGCCGAGCCGCCAACGGATCTGCACGTGACCGCCGACGAGGCCGGGCGGGACCGAGTAGCGGTTGCCCCACAACGACACGAGCGCGTTGGCGGCGACGGTGCGGACCTCGAGCACCTCGGCCGGGTAGGGCCGCTCCGGCAACGCGAGAAGCCGTTCCGCGTCGGCGAGGGCGCCGACCGTCGACTCACCACGCCGACGGGCGTCGGCGATCGTCGTGCAGAACCGATCAGCGCTCGCCTGTGCCTCCGCCGGCGAGCCGACCCGGGCGGTGCGCCACCACCGTCGGGTGAGGAAGTCGATGTTCTTCTCGACGACGCCCTTGCGGTTGCCGTGCCGCGGCGGACACGGATCCACGCCCACGCCGTAGTGCTTCGCGACCGGCGCGAACGATCGTTGGATGCGACCGGTGTTCGGGTTGATCACCGTCGCCATCTGATCGACCCGCCACCGGCGAGCGGTGCCGCCCAGCCGGCGGAGGATCTCGTCGATGCCGACAACGAGATGGGCCTGGTCATCCGCGTCGGAGAACCACGCCCGGAACCGGCTCGAGTGCGCCAACGCGCCGACCAGCACGTAGGCCTTCGAGCCCCACGGCGTGTCATCCAGCTCGAGCCAGTCCCACTGGATCTCCTCGCCCGCCGGGTGCTCGATGTCGACATGCGCCCGCCCGTTGCTCGCCGAGCACGGCTCGCAGTGCGGGCGCAGCCGGCGATCAAGGAGCTGGCGGGTGAAGGTCTGGTAGCTGCGCGCGTAGCCGAGCGCGGCGACCTCGTCGAACAACGTGGTCGCCCACACGTGCTGATCATCAGCGAGCCGCTGACGCACATAGGGCTCGAACGCGTCGAACACGTCAGGCTCGGCGCGCTCGCGCACGCCGAGCGCGCGCTCTCCGGACAGGTAGCCGCGGACCGTCTTGCGGTCACGGCCGACATGACGGGCGATGGCCGAGATGGTCCAACCCCGCTTCCTCAACGATGTGATCTCCACGTCTTCCTCTGGTGTCAGCATCGAGACGGGGCTCCTCTCGCCGGCCGGTGTGGTCTCGTCGACCACCAGCCTCGGGAGGAGCCCCACCCCTACGAGCGGATGCTCAGAGGTGGGAATTTCAGTGAGCAGGTCTGGGGAGTTCCGCGTGAGCGTGGTCAGCCCTCGCGAGACAACGCCAGACACAAGTCGTCAGCGCCCTCTCAAGGTGGCGGCACAGGTTCGAATCCCGTTGGGGGTGCTCAATCTTCGGGGGTCCGGATCGAGATCCCTGGGCCCTCGGACGGGAGGTCCCCACGAGCTGGTCTCTCGGGGGAGGCGGTAGCGGATGTCGGGCTGTCGGGCCGCGCACGGTGCAGCTCAGACGAGCGGACGCCATCGAGGGCAGCCGAGGTGGTGGCCGTGACGAGGTATCGCGTTCTCGGTCACCGTTCGATCCCGCCCAACGCCGTGGAGGACTACCGCTTCGGGGTCGATCCAGTGCCGTGTCGGGCAACGTTCGCGGATGGGAACCCTTCGTGGGATGGGGCGGTAGCTTGTCCCGTCAGCCCGCCTTGCGGCGCCGGGATCGGGAGCTCGTCGCCGGGGGCTCGTTGACGAAGTCGAGGCCTTCGAGCTCCTCGAGCAGGTCCCGGGTCTCGGTCAGTGAGCTGGTCAGGATCGCCTTGGCGACTTCGAGGAGCTGAAAGATCCGCGGTTCGGACACCGAGTAGATGACCGACGCGCCGACCTTGCGGGATCGGACCAGGTTGGCGTGGCGGAGCACCGCCAGTTGTTGGGACAGGTGCGAGGGTTCGATTCCGACTTCGGGGATGAGCTCGTTGACGGGCCGCTCCCCTTCACGGAGGACCTCGAGCACACGGATCCGGGCGGGGTGACCGAGCGTCTTGAAGAACTCGGCCTTCACTTGGTAGATCGGGCGGGTCACCCTGCAGCCTCCTGGCGTCCAGTTGACGAAATCATACTCTCGTCAACTTCTCGGCTGGTGCTTGTGCGCCCCGAGCGGAGTCATCATGATCCCGTCGCGCGGGCCGCCGAACAGGCCGGGACGATCGCGATCGCAGCGCTGGTGTCGAGCTCCCTGAGCTGCTCAGCTACTAACATGCCTCTTCTTGATTGATGAATCCATCACTTCGTCATAGCCAGATGACAGCGGGGAGAGGCACCGTGCGAGCGACGACGTCGAACGAGAAGCTGCGTGATTGGGTGAACGACTGGGCCAGCGTCCTGCGGCCCTCATCGATCCACTGGTGCGATGGCTCGGCGGAGGAGTACGAGTCGTTGTGCGAGACGCTGGTCGCAGCTGGCACGTTCACCAAGCTAAGCGAAGCGAAGCGGCCGGCGAGTTACCTCGCGCTGTCCGACCCTGGTGATGTTGCCCGGGTCGAGGATCGGACCTTCATCTGCTCCGGGCGGCAGATCGACGCCGGCCCGACGAACAACTGGCGACAGCCCGCGCAGATGAAGCAGGTGATGCGGGACCTCTACGCCGGTGCGATGCAGGGCCGGACGATGTACGTCGTCCCCTTCTCCATGGGTCCGCTGGGGTCCCCGATAGCGCACATCGGTGTGCAGCTGACCGACTCCGCGTACGTGGCTGCCTCCATGCGGATCATGACCCGCATGGGCCAAGGTGCCCTCGACGTGCTCGGTGACGGCGACTGGGTCCCGTGCGTCCACTCCGTCGGGCACCCGCTAGTGGACAAGGCCGGGAACAGCGTCGAGGACGTCCCGTGGCCCTGTGACGCCGACAACAAGTACATCACCCACTTCCCCGAGACCCGCGAGATCTGGTCCTACGGCTCTGGGTACGGCGGCAACGCTCTGCTGGGCAAGAAGTGCTTCGCTCTCCGGATCGCGTCCACGATGGCCCGCGATGAGGGCTGGATGGCCGAGCACATGCTCATCGTCGGCATCACGAACCCCGAAGGCGAGAAGACCTACGTCGCGGCCGCGTTCCCGTCGGCCTGCGGGAAGACGAACATGGCGATGCTCATCCCGACGTTGCCCGGGTGGAAGTGCGAGACGATCGGTGACGACATCGCCTGGATGAAGCTCGGGGCGGACGGGCGCCTGTATGCGATCAACCCCGAAGCTGGCTTCTTCGGTGTCGCGCCCGGCACCGGTGCCGACACCAACCCCAACGCGATCGCGACGCTCACGAACAACAGCATCTTCACCAACGTCGCCCTCACTGACGACGGTGACGTCTGGTGGGAGGGCCTCACCGATGACCAACACGCGCACCTCATCGACTGGAAGGGCCGCGACTGGACCCCAACCTCCGACGACCCGGCAGCGCATCCCAACGCCCGGTTCACCGCCCCCGCCGCGCAGTGCCCGTCGATCGACCCGGCCTGGGAGGACCCCGACGGCGTCCCGATCTCGGCGATCCTGTTCGGCGGCCGTCGGGCCACGAACGTGCCATTGGTGACCGAGGCCTTCGACTGGGACCACGGCACGTTCCTCGGGTCGATCATGAGCTCGGAGAAGACCGCTGCCGCCGCCGGTGTGGTTGGTGAAGTCCGGTTCGACCCGTTCGCGATGCTCCCGTTCATGGGGTACAACGCGGGCGACTACATGCAGCACTGGCTCGACATCGGCAGGGCCACCGATCCCGACAAGCTCCCGCGCCTCTACTGGGTGAACTGGTTCCGCAAGGACGACGAGGGCAAGTTCCTCTGGCCCGGCTACGGGGAGAACAGCCGGGTGCTCAAGTGGGTCATCGACCGCATCCACGGGCGTGCGACCGCAGTCGACACCGCGATCGGCCGTGTCCCGGCCATTGACGAGCTCGACCTGGACGGCCTCGACCTGGCACCTACAACGATCACCGAGCTCCTCGCGGTCGACAACGAGGCATGGCGAGCGGAGATCCCGCTCATCGAGGACCACTTCCGCGCCATCGGTGAGCGGCTCCCGTACCTGCTGTCGGACCAGCTCGCCGAGCTCGAGAAGCGCCTGAGCAGCTGAGGACTCGCGCGGACAGGCACAGAACGAAAACATCCACCGGTCGTCGGTGCGGCCCGCCTCGCTCGATGGGTCGCTGCACAAGGTGCCCACGGCCACCGTCATCAGCGGCCGACTCCTCGACTGGCGCGACCGATGGAGCCCAGCGTGACCCCTACCCGCTCGCCCCCCAAGGACTCGCGCGGGCCGCAAGCCGCGTCAGGTGACCTTGGTAGAGGGGCCGTCGTGGACACCCTCACGCCGTCCGCGGGCGATCACCCTGTCGGACAGCCGTGCTCGATCCGCGCGACGTGCAGCCGGGCATGGGCCACGGCCGCGTCGAGGTCCGCAAGGAGGTGCCGTTCGTCCGCCAGGTGCGACAACGCCCCGACGGCTTCGAGCAGGCGGCGGTGCGGCTCCTTGGCTCCCTTCACCAGGACCGTGATGCCGCGACCCTCGAGCTCTTCGATGATCTCCCCGAGTGCCTGGGCCCCGGTGGCGTCGAGCACCGACAGGTCGGGCAGCCGCAAGATCACCACTCGGACATCGCCGACGGCGATCAGCTCGTGGAGGAACCGCTGAGCTGCGCCGAAGAACAGGGCGCCGTCCAGCCGATAAGCGACGATGTGCTCGTGCAGCAGCCGATGTTCGTCCTCGGTCCCGACCTCGGTCGGGACCGGGACCGGCGAGCGGGTCACCGAGGCGGCGAGAGCGACCTGGCGCAGGGCCAGCACGGCAGCGATGGCGATGCCGATCTCCACCGCCAGGATCAGATCGAAGGCGATGGTCGCCCCGGCCGTGGCCACCAACACCAGCGCGTCGGATCGGGTCGAGCGCAGCACCCCTCGCACGTTGCGGAGGTCGACCATGCGCACCGCCGTCACCATCAACACCCCAGCGAGCGCAGCGAGCGGGATCCGGGCGACGGTGGACCCGCCGACGTACACCACGACCAGCAACACACCGGCGTGAACGATCGCCGACAGGCGCGTCCGGGCGCCTGCCCGCACGTTCACCGCCGTGCGCGCGATCGCCCCGGTCGCGGGCATCCCCCCGAAGATGGGCGCGACCACGTTGGCCAGGCCCTGCCCGAACAGCTCCCTGTCAGGGTCGTGCCGCGGACCGTCGGCCATCCCGTCGGCCACCTTGGCCGACAGCAGGCTCTCCAATGCCGCGAGTGCGGCGACCGCCAACGCCGCGCTGAACAGCTCACTGACGTTCGACACGCCGAGCCTCGGGCAACGACGGCGCGGGCAGCGACGACGGCAGCGAGCCGATCCGAGTCACATCGAGATCGGTCAGCTCGGCCAACCCCGTGGCCGCCACCACCGCCAACAACGACACGGGA
>CAVPEW010000080.1:0-5890 GCA_963703565.1 uncultured Microthrixaceae bacterium
CCACCAATTGCCGTGTAGTCGTTGATTCGATCGTAAAAGAGATCCATTTCGTTAGATCCCCTTTCTCTTTTCGAGTTTCAGCGAAAGCCCGAGGCCCTTGATTTCGTTCGTCAACACGTCGAACGACTGCGGGGGTGCCGGCTTCGAGGGTGTTTTCGCCCTTGACCATCGACTCGTAGATCTTCGTGCGGCCGTCCACGTCGTCCTACTTGACGGTCAGCAACTCTTGGAGGATGTTGGCGGCCCCGTACGCTTCCAGTGCCCAGACTTCCATTTCGCCGAACCGCTGGCCGCCGTACCGGGCCTTGCCGCCCAGCGGTTGCTGCGTGATCAGCGTGTACGGGCCGGTGGCGCGGGCGTGGACCTTGTCGTCGACCAAGTGGTGCAGCTTCATCATGTAGATGTAGCCGACCGTGACCAATTGGTCGAACGGTTCGCCGGTGCGCCCGTCGTAGAGTGGACCGACTGGCCGTCGGGGCAGCCCGGCTCTTCCCGAGCATGCGCGAGATTCCTCCTCGGTGGCGGCGTCGAAAATCGGCGTCCATCGCCTGAAGCCGAGCTCGCGCGCGCCCCAGCCGAGGTGCGTCTCTAGGATTTGGCCGACGTTCATGCGACTCGGGACGCCCAACGGGTTCAGGAGGATTTGGATGGGCGTCCCGTCGGGGAGGACGGGCATGTCCTCCTGGGGCATGATCTTGGCGATGACGCCCTTGTTTCCGTGACGGCCGGCCATCTTGTCGCCGACCGAAAGCTTGCGCTTCGTCGCCACGTAGATCTTGACCATTTCCAGCACGCCGGTGCGAAGCTCGTCGCGGCGCTCCAGGCGGTTGACCTTGCGCTCCTTCTCGTTCTCGAAGACCTCGGTCGACCCCGTGAGCCAAGCGGCGATCGCGCACGCGCAATTCGAGATCATCCACCCCTTCGCCGACGGCAACGGGCGCGTCGGGCGCGTCCTCGTCGCCTGGATCCTCGTGCGCCGTCTGTCACTTGTCACCCCGCCACCTGTGAGCGCGCGCATCGCTGCCGACGTCGGCGGCTACGGCTCTGGGCTCGTGCTATTCCGCATGGGCGACCACAACGCGTGGATCCGCTGGTTCTCAGAGGCGGTGTCGGGCGCCGGCCGCGCGCAACAGGAGCTGGTCGCGTCCGTCGAACGACTGCAGCGCGAGTGGCGTGAACGACTCGGTGGACCTCGGGCGGAGTCGAGGCGCGTGCGGAGCGATGCCGCGGCTTGGCGCGTGCTCGACCTCCTGCCTCGTCACCTCGTGCTCACCGGCCCGATCGTGGCGAGCGAGCTCACCATCCCGTTGAAGTCCGCGAACGCGGCACTGGGCGAGCTCGTCGACGCCGGCATCCTCGTGGAGCACGGAACGGTGCAGGGGAGTGGGCGTGGACGACCGAGTCGCCTCTACACGAGCGCCGAGCTGCCTCGGACTCACCGGCTCGAACCCGTTGCGGGCCTGAACCACGAGAGCGCTCTCGGCGGCTTTTCTCTTTCGTAATCCGGTGCTCTCGGCGGGATTTCTTCCACGAAGCGGTCTCTCAGCGGATTTTCTTCCACATCGGGAGACGGCGGCGGGGCATGCTGCGCTCATGTTCCGCACCGTCGTCGACGCTGCTCGGTACCGGCGCGCGATGCGACGAGCCCGCCGAGCGACTCGCGCTGCCGTCGATCGCGGTGGACGCAACTGGACCCGCGAAGACCTGTACGAACGAGTCGACGCGGGGTAGAAGGAGCACGTCAGCGGGGCAATTCGAGTGTTGCCGCTAATGGGCATATCTCGCCCCCGCCACCAACGTAAGCCCAGGTCAGAGGCCCTTTTCCGGATGCGGAGGAGGGCCTCTCTGGCGTCTGGGGGCCCGATTTGTCAACGACTTGTCAACGGACCGAGCGCTCGAGCGATCAGGACCCCCGAACAGAAACCGCGAACCCCGAGATCAGAGAGCGATCACCCGGTTGCATCACGTGTCGAGCGACTCGTCCCACTCAGCACCGAGCACCCAGGACAGAGCGGACATCCTTCCGCTCAGCAGACCCCACTCGAAGTCGTCCCAGCCGAGGTTCTCAAGGCCGTACTTCGCCTCGATCCGAGCGGCAGCCTCACAGCCGCGCCTGAGCGCCTCCTGCTGCGCGTCGGTGAGTTCGGTTTCGCCGGACCCGATCTTCTGGTGACGGACCTGGTGACGGTTCCACCAGACCTTGTCCCACAGCTCGTTGTACTCGGCCAGGATCTGCGCGTCGTTCCGTCTGAGGAGCATCGGCCAGAACTCACCGGGCTCGTCTTCGGACGGGATCCACTCGACCTTGTCGCCCTCATCCGTGTAGCCGACGCGATGACCGTTCGTCCCTGTCTCGGCCGGGTCCGCTGGGTCGGCTGTTTGAAGCTCCGTGCGCTCCAGTCCTCGCCGCCCCGCCTGGTCTCGAGTGAAGTCCCGGTTCAGTTCCTCGAGCTGCGACATCAGGTCGTGGTCGAACCGCGCAACAGCAATGCCCGCATCGCGGCGGCGGAGTTCGCCTCGTCCGCAGATGGCGTCGTTCGGATCGAGGGTGCCGATCACGACGCGACCGATCCTGCGCTCGACGATCCGCTCCGCACACGGGATCTTCGGATCGTTGCGCTGCGTGCACGGCTCAAGCGTCGTGAAGAGGGTGGCGCCGGAGAGCGCCTCATCCCTGAGCTTCTTCTCGAGAAGCGTGAACTCGGCATGCTCGCCGACACCGAGCTCGCCGCGAAACGCCTCGCCCAGGATGACACCGTCGCGGGCGACAACTGCGCCGACCTTCGGCGAGGCACGTCCCGGCTCGCTCACGGACTGACGAGCGAGCGCGACCGCGCGCTCCATCAACTGCCGGTCGTTCAGCGGATCTGCCGCCCCTATGGAGTCAGTCTCGCTGACAGGCCCAGCCCCTACTTGCTGTGCGCCGCGATCCTGCTCGAGCAGGCGGCCGCGACCGGGGCGACCATCGACGGCATCGAGCTGCGGGGTCAACCGTTCGCTGCCAGTCCAGGGTTCGAGTGGGCCTACGTCGAGGGCCACGCCTACCGGGCGTCCGCCCTCGTCGAACGACTACAGGGGAGCGCGGGGCAGACCTAACCGATCGGTTCGCTCTCGATCGCCTCGCCCGAGCTGTCCGCCACTGCCGGGGGTGGGTGGCCATCGGAAGCCACCTGACGGCCAGCAGACACTGCCCACTCACGGCCATCTTGTCACGCAGGGGCTGGCCGTGAGCAGCACGGCAGCCCTGAGGGTGCCGACCTCGACCAACACTTTGGCCACGCGCCTGCCCGTCTACGACGCGCACGATGGGACGCTCGTTCGGGGCACCGGGTTGTCGGGCCGCTGCCCGCTTGGTGATAACCGCCGGCGCCTCCGTGGTCTGAGGTGCGCCGGCGCCTCTCCGAGACTGCCGCCGCGCCTACCTGAGCGGCGTTGCCGGGGCGGGCGTAGAACAGTGTCGTCAGCCGGCGAAGGGCAATGTGGCGGCGTAGACCGCGAGGAGGATGGCGGCTTCCCATCGTCGCAGCTTTCCGCCACGTCCGAGGAACAGCCAGGCAAGGGCGGCGACGCACACCATCGACGTCGCCGCCAGCACGGTGAGGCCGGTGTCGGGCAGGGTGCCGGGACCGATCAGGGCGGCGGCGCCGGCAACGGCGGTGCTGTTGAACACATTGCTGCCGAGCACGTTGCCTACGAGCAGCGCCGTCTCGTTGCGGCGCGCCGACTGGATTGCGGTGACGAGCTCCGGTAGCGACGTCCCGATGGCCACGAGCGTGAGTCCCACGAAGCCACCGGAGAGGCCGAGTTCCGACGCGATGTCCTTGGCGCTGCCGATGAGCAGCTGGGCACCGGCGACGGTCGCGGCGAGGCCAACCGCGACGCGCACGATGTCGCGTGGCGTGGAGGCTTCCACGACGTCGGACGGCTCGTCTTCACCTGCCTCCTCGACGAACTCCTCCACTTGCTCGATGAGCTCGTCGACCGCGGCGACCTCCACGGGCAGAGCTAGGTCTTCGGGTGCGGGTTCGGTGGCGCGGAGCATGAGGGCGAGTGCGACCACGAGGGCGGCGAGCAACACGAGCCCTTCCGGGCGCGTCAATCCGTTCTGGAGCATGAGCGCGAAGAGCGCCACGGTGGCGAGTGACAGCGGAGCTTCCCTGCGGATGACACGGGGCACGGTCTCGGGACGAGCGATCATCCCAGCCACGCCGAGCACGAGCGTCAGGTTGGCCAGGTTGGATCCGACGATGTTCCCGGCGGCGATGTCGAGCGAGCCGCTCGCGGCAGCCGACGACGAGACGAGAAGTTCGGGCGCACCGGTACCGAACCCGACCACGACCGCGCCGATCACGACCGGCGACAGGCGAAGGGTGACCGCGAGGCGAGCCGCGGCGACAACGAAGGCATCGGCGCCAAAGGCCAGCACGCCGAGACCGACGAGCGCGAGAAGGGCGTCGAGGGCCACACCTCATTGTCGCCGTGCCACCGACACGGGGCGGCGAGACACGACCGTGCCCGCAGGAGGAGGGAGTCAGCTACCCGACCGCCGCTTCAATAGCAACGCCTTCGCCGCCGGGAGCCAACTGTGATCCTCGCCGGGCGCCCGCGCCGGCGAGCACCGATGCGCCGCTCCCGCCAAGCGGGCCGCGGATCTCGAGCTGACGGACGTATCCCTGACCGCCGGGAGCGTGACGTCAACCGACACTTCAAGATGCCCTCGGGTCGGCTGCTGGCGGAATCCACCGGTGGGCGCACCGAACCCATCGACCAAGTCGTCGCTGACATCGACGCCGGGTTCGAGTACCTCGTTGAACTCGACGGCACGCAGGCCCGGGTGACGCCGCACGAGGGCGTCGCAGTCGCTGACGGCCGTGAGCTGGCGGCCATCACGGAACTGCTGTTCATCGGAGACGACGAGGAACCGTGGCACGGCTGGTGGACGCTCTGCCAGGACGACGCGCAGTACTACCGCGCCCAGCGCGAGCAGACGTGAACTGGTCCGTGAGGCGCTCGCGATGTTCGGACACGTGCGGGTGAGCGCCGCTGGCGAAGAGTGGTGGCGGGGCAATGTCCGATCGGTCCATGCGCTGCGGGCGATGCTGTGACAGTGCCCAAGCAGCGACACCTCCGGGTCGGCGATGACCTCGAGGATGACGATGTCGTCGTGGTCCGCGGAGGTCAGCTCGACGCCGTTGTGCTTCGCGCCGATGCTCGGCGCTACCACGACATCTACGCCGAGTTCGGGTTCTCGGTCTTCGCGGCCCGTGGCATCACCGTCGACGAGCTTGCCCAGCAGCCGCCGCTCGTTCGCTTCGAGGTGCTGACTCTCGTGCGGGTCGGCGTGCTCCGGGCAGCGGGCTTCTGACTGGAAGCGACAGGCCGGAACCCTCGCCACTTCACGGTGGCGTTCGACGACCTCGACACGGGCGTTGCTCGACTCACGAACTGTGAGCACCAGGGATGGATCAACCCGTACCATGAGGACTGACCACGCGAGCCCGGGAGCCGGGATGGACATCGACCTCACCGCCGATCTCAACGCCCAGGACGACGACGGCCTCGGCTGGTCGACGCTCGCTGACGCCCACGATCCCGACCGTGTCCGTCCCGGCGTGATGCTCCTCGCCGGCAACCGCTATGGCCAGGCCGTCGTCCGGATCGTCGCCGTCGACGACGACGGGCAGGTCCACTTCGCCATCCTTCCGGGGTCGGTCGAGAAGAACTGCCACCTCCTCGGGCGGACCGTCGCTTGAGCCCGTTGTCAACGCGTTTGTCAACGCAGCACCGACCTCCCGACGCCCACGAGCGCCGACGAGAGCAGCCGATCGACGAGCCGAATCGGCGCCTGACCTGGGCAAACGTGCAAATGGCGCCCACGCGAGCCGACGGC
>CAVPEW010000081.1:0-16706 GCA_963703565.1 uncultured Microthrixaceae bacterium
CTGTGGCTCCGCCCGAACGGGCGCTGCCTGCACCAGCCGGATCCGGTCGAGGCGCCGGCGGGAGCGAAGGGTCAGGCGGAGGCGCTCGCCCCTCGCGTCGCGGTAGGTCCCCGTCCGCCATGCGGTCGCCGGGTCGCCGTCGACCGCCCCCGCCGCGCGGTCCTCGGGCGTGTACTGGTTGGTCGGTCCGTAGCTGGTGGCGTCGGCCACCAACGGACCGTGTTGCTCGGCGACGGTCATCGCGCCGCTTCCTGCGGGGGCGCCACCCGGGCCGAACACGGGCAGCCGGTTGTCGGTCGGGTCCTCGCGCAGCGCCGACTCGTCGCTGCGCTCGGTGTGGCCCCGGGTGGCGCGCAGCGAGGTCCAGCGCTGGCCCCGCTTGCGGTTGGAGTCGGTCAGCACCAGCCTGGATCGGGGACCGCGGCGGCGTCGGCGAGCTGGCTCGGGTCGAGGCTGCCGCTGTAGCGGATCAGCTCGTCGCCGCTGAGCAGGCCGGCAGCGGCCAGGTCGACCAGACCGGCGCCGTCGCCGGCGACCAGGACCTCGTCGCCCGCCGCAGCGGCGGAGACGATGCCCACCGGTTCGCTCACCGGCACGAGCAGCAGCGAAGCCGGATCCGGTCGGCCGAGCTCGGACAGGAACCACCGCTCGTCGCGCAGCTGCGCGGGCAAGGTGGGATCGGGCCTCGCCGGCGGACCGAACGCCCGGCCCGGACCCAGGCCGCCCGCAGCGGCGAGCAGCTCGTCGAGGACCCGGGGGCGGGCGGTGTCGAACCGCTCGTTCTCGGCGTCGTTGCGCACCAGCAGGTCACCTGCGCGCAGCAGGCGCGCGATCGGCGCGACCGCCCGGGGGTCGAGGGTGCGCTCCTGTAGCGCGAGGTCGAACGCTCCCAGCAGGTCCGCCGAGGGGGCCGAGCCGAGCGGGACCAGCTCGCGGGCGGCGGTGGGGCGGTCGGTCAGCCCCGGGGTGACCGGATCGACTGTCATGCCCCACCGGTAGGCGGCGAAGTCGGCCCCGGGCAGCTCCAGCAGCCGCGTCGCGTCGCCCGAGGCCCCGGCCGCGGCGATCGCCTCGCGCCGGTAGTCGGGAACCTCGTCGAAGGTGAGGTTGTCGTGGACCGCGTCGCCGCCCCACAGGGGCGCCATGGCCGCCAGGGCGCCCAGCGACACCAGCGCCGCCGCGGCCAACCCGAGGCGCCGCCCGTTGCGGGGTCGTCGCGCCAGGGCGGCGATGCCGGCGCCGGCCCCCATCGCCAGTCCGAGCGCCACCAGCGGCACGGCCCGGGGCAGGCTGCGCATGGCCAGTCCGCGCTCTGTCCCCAGGAACGCTTCGATCAGTCGGGCCAGGGGCGGGCCCTGGCCCCAGGGGTGGGCTCCGGTGGCGATCGCGGTGCCGAGCACCACGCTGGCGGCGGCGAAGGCACGACCCCTCCAACGGGCCGCGGCCAGGCCGATCAGCCCGAGCACGGGCACGGCGTAGGTGACGGCGAGCAACCATGGCCGCTGCGTGTAGTCGAAGCTCGCCTCGTTCCACAGCTCGAGCTTGTCGCCGCCGTAGAAGAACCAGTAGCCCAGGCCGCGCAGCACCTCGTGCGCGGTCGAGGCGACGCTGACGATCTGGGCCGTCTCGGTGTAGCGGACGACGTCGAGCCCATTGGCCGCCTGCACTGCGAGGCCCGCCACCCACCAGGCGCACGTGCCCAGGGTCAACAGCGCCGTGCGGGCGACGAGACGCCCGGCCTCGGCCACCGTGAGCGAGCGTTGCACCGCCAGCGCGTACAGGAACCACCCGGCCGGTCCGAGCCCGGCGAGCACCAGCGCGGTCAGGTTTACGCTGCCCACCGTGGCGGTGACCAGGGCGAGCAGAGCCGGGTAGCGCCATGAGCGGGGCGCCTGCGTGGCGCAGACGGCCAGTGCGACCAGCCAGGGGAGCCCGGCCCAGGGCAGCAGCACGCCCGACAGCCGGGCGAAGAGGGTGAGCAGGTAGGGCGACAGGCCGTAGACCAGCGACGCCGGCCAGATCGCCACCCCGGGCCACTCGAAGCGCCGCAGCAGGAACGCGGTGCCCGCCACCGCTGCGGTGATCAGCGCCGACCACCACAGGCGCTGCGCGACCCAGTCCGGCGCCCCCAGGCGGTCGAATGCCCAGAACCAGGGACCCATCGGCCACAGGTAGCCGACCGTCTGGTGGGTCACCGTGCCCAGCCCGACGTGCGGGTCCCACATCGAGGTTGCCCTGTCGAGCAGCCGGCCCGGGTCGAGGTACAGGTAGACCTTGGTGTCGGCGCTGATCGAGCCCGGCGAGCTCGCCAGCATCGCGGCGGTCACCGCGACCACGATCGGAGCCAGAGGGCGCCAGGTGGAACGCACCGGTCCGGCTCCTGCCGACGGCCGGGCTCCGTGTGCCGAGCCGGCCGGCGGGCTCGGGTCGGGCGAGGGCTCGGCGGTGGGGCGACGGCTCGACGGCATGGCGTGACGTAGCCAGCCGTGATGGGCCCGAGGGGCTTGCGTCGGGTCCCGGCGGGCGGGCCGGCGGCTCGGCGATGGTACCTGGTCCCATTGGCCGGGCCGGGGAGCGCCCCCGGCGCCCCGTCTACCATCGGCGCCCTCATGCGTGTCCCCGACCGGATCCGGCGCTGGGCCGGTCCGCTCGGCCGGGGCTGGGACCTGCTCGTGCTGGTGGGGCTCTGCGTCGGCCCGTTCCTGGTCTCCGCACGGGGCCGGATCGCTGCGGACTCCAAGCAGTACCTGTACCTGGACCCGGACCGGTTCCTGGCCAAGGTCCCGTACCTGTGGGATCCGAGCGTGGCCGCCGGGACCGTGCCCCACCAGCAGCTGGGGTACCTGTGGCCGATGGGTCCCTGGTTCTGGGCCTTCGAGCATCTCGGCGCGCCGGACTGGGTCGCGCAGCGACTCTGGCTGGGAGCGATCACGTTGGCGGCGGGAGCCGGGGTCCGCTGGATGCTCCGGGGGATGGGTCTGGAGCGCTGGCCAGCCCTGGTGGGGGCGCTGGTCTACGCCCTGGCGCCCTACCAGCTCGCCTTCACCGCCCGGGCCTCGGTGCTGCTGCTGCCGTGGGCGGCGTTGGGATGGATGGTCGCGCTGGCCGGTCGGGCGGCACGGCGAGGAGGCTGGCGCGACCCGGCGCTGCTGGCTCTGCTGCTTGGCACCGTCGGGGGCGTGAACGCAGCGTCGCTGGTCCTGTTGCTGCCGGCGCCGGCGCTCGCCGCCTTCGCGGCAGTGGGCCTGCGAGGTGACGGTGCCAGGCGGGCGCTGGCCGCGCTGGGCCGCATCAGCGTGCTGGGCACGGCGACATCGCTGTGGTGGCTGGCCGGGCTGCGCATCCAGGGCGCCTACGGCATGCCGGTGCTGGAGCTGACCGAGAACCTCGACACGGTCTCGGCGGCCTCCGCTCCGGGCGAGGTCCTGCGGGGCCTGGGGAACTGGTTCCTGTACGGCAGCGACCGGCTCGGCCCGGCGGTCGTGCAGTCGGGCGCCTACGCCGACGACCGGTTGACGGTGGCCGCCACCGTCGCCCTGCCCGTGGCCGCCCTGGCGGCCGCCCTGGCGCTGCGCTGGCGTGGCCGGGCCCTGTTCGCCATCTTCGTCGCCCTCGGCACCGTGCTGGCGGTCGGAGCCTGGCCGACGGGCTCGCCCAGCGCCTACGGCCGCGTGTTCGGTCATCTCGTCGACGCCGGTGCGCTCGGTCGCGCCCTGCGCAACACCCCCAGGGCCGTGCCGATCGTGCTCCTCGGCATCGCGGGCCTGCTCGCCGGCGCGGTACGGGCCTTCGACGAACGCCGTCGTGTAGCCGCCGGGGTCGCTGTGATCGGGGTCACCGTGCTGGCCCTGCGCCCGGTGTGGGACCACGGCTGGCTGTCGGATCCCGTCGAGCGCCCCGAGGAGATCCCCGCCTACTGGCACGAGGTGGCCGGCGACCTCGACCGCGGCGACCACGACACGAGGGTGTGGGAGGTTCCGGGCTCGAACTTCGCCGCCTACCGCTGGGGCAACGCCATCGAGCCGGTCACGCCAGGCCTGACGGACCGCCCGTACCTGTCGCGTGAGGTGCTGCCCTACGGCTCGCCCGCCACGGCCAACCTCCTCGACGCAGTGGACCGGCGCATGCAGGAGGGAACGTTCGAGCCGGCCTCCCTGGCGCCGATCGCGCGGATGCTCGGGGTGGGCGAGGTGGTGCTGCGCACCGACCTCGACAACGCCCGTTACGCCAACCCCGACCCGGCGGGACTGTGGCCTCTGCTTCTCGCCGACGGCGCCGGGTTGGCCGGACCGGTGGCCTACGGTCCCCGGCGCGCCGGTGTCCCCGCGGTGGCCCGCTTCGCGGTGCCGGACCCGGAGCCGATCGTGCGCACTGCCCCGTTGGCAGGCTCCGTGCTCGTCGACGGCGACGGCGACGGCCTCGTCGACGCCGCGGCAGCTGGCCTGCTCGACGGTCACGCTCTGGTGCTGCCGACGGGGTCGCTCGACGACGCCCAGCTCGTCGCCGAGGCCGATGCGGGTTCCGCCCTGGTGGTCACCGACACGAACCGGAAGCGCATCCAGACCTGGTTCTACGCGCTGTCCGGCACGCGGGGCCCGACCGAACGCCCCGGCGAGACCGTCCCGGAGCCGTCGGGCTACGACGTGCGCCTCGATCCCTACGGAGCCGCCGGGGACCCCGGTCGCACCACGGTTCGCCAGGTTGGGGCACAGGTGTCGGCCAGCTCCGGCGGAAGCGCGGCCCGCCCCGAGGACCGGGCGGCGAGCGCGCTCGACGGCGACCCCGAGACCGCCTGGCGGGTCGGGGGTGCCGACCCCACCGGCGCGCGCTGGTCCGCCACCTTCGAGGCGCCCGTCGCGGTCGGGGGCCTGACCCTGACCCAACCCCGCAACGGGCCCCGCGACCGGGTGCTGACCGAGGTGGCGGTGCGCGTCGACGACGGCGCACCGGTGAGGGTGCGTCTCGGGGCGGAGTCGCTCTCCGCGACCGGTCAGCGGGTGGATCTGCGGTCGCGGCCGGCTCGGCGGGTGGAGATCGAGATCCTGTCCACGTCCACGCCGCCGTTCGACGCGGCACGCTCCAACGCCGTGGGCCTGTCCGAGGTCGGCCTGGCGGGCGTGCAGGTCTCCGAGACGGTGGTCCTGCCGACCGACGCCCTCGACCGGCTCGGGCCTCGCAGCGCTTCGCTCTCCCTCGACCTCGTGATGACCCGCCTGCGCACCGAAGGGTCCGACCCGGGCCGCCAGGACGACGAGGCGCTCCTGGACCGGACCTTCTCTGTGCCCTCCGCACGCGCCTTCGCCCTGACGGGCACGGTGCGCGAGGCGGTCGCCCCGGGGGCGCCCCTGCCGACCCTGGCGCCGACCCCCGGGGAGTGTCGGGAAGATCTCGTGCGCCTCGACGGCCGGCCCGTCGCCGTACGCCTGACGGCGCCGCCCGGGGTGGGAGCGGGTGAGGGACCCGACGCCCCGCCCGGTCGTCGACCGGGGGGCACCGGGGGCGCAGCGGGCGGGATCGCCCTGTGCCAGCGCGATCTGAGGATCGCGGCGGGCACGCACCGGCTGGAGGTGACCGACGGCCGGGCAACCGGCGTCGATGTCGACCGGCTGGTCCTCTCATCCTCGGCGTCGGGTGGTTCGCAGGCGGTAGCGGCGCGCGGTTCCGCCGCCGGAGCACCGGTGGCGCGCCTGGTCGACCAGGGGCGCACGGCGGTGACGGCGGCGGTCGAGGCGACCGACCGGCGCTCCGAGGAGGGCGCGGACGCCTTCTGGTTGGTGCTGGGCCAGAGCGAGAACCGGGGGTGGTCTGCCGAGGCCGACGGGGCCGTGGTGGGACCGCGCACCCTCGTGGACGGCTTCGCCAACGGCTGGCTGATCCGTCCCGAAGAGCCGGGACCGCTGGAGGTGAAGCTGCGCTGGGGCCCCCAGCGGCTGGAGTGGGCTGCCCTGTCGGCGAGCGCGGTGGCGGTCGCACTGGCGCTGGCAGGACTCGTGAGGCGTCGCCGCGCCCCGGGCGACGATGCCCAGCGCTGGCTCGATGCCAGGGTCCCGCTCTGGCGCACCGCCGCTGCGGCGACGCGACCGGCACCCGGAGTGATCGCCGCGCTGGCCCCCGCGGTCGTGGCCGGCGTGGTGACGGCGTCGGTGGCCCGGCCGTGGATGGGTGTCATCGCGGCGCTGGGCGCTGCGGTGGAGCGCCGTGCCCGGGGCTGGATCGTGGTGCTGGCCGGATCGGCGGGCTGTCTGGTCGCGAGTCGGCTTGCCGACTCGCCCGAGCTGGCCTGGTTGGCGATCGGCCTGTTGATCGCGGACCTTGCCGCCCGCAGCAGCCTGGCCGTGGCCGTCCGGCCACGTCCCGGGCCCGCCGAAGGGAGCTGATCGCCTCTCGCCGCCCCGCGTGGGATCAGCGCAGCTCTGCGGTCACCGTGGCGTCCTCGCCGGGAGTCAGGCCACGCCAACGGGGCCCTCCCCGGTCGCTCCTCTCCGCGCGCTCGACCACAGCCGGATCGAGCGCTCGCAGTCGGTGTCGACCGGCGCGCACGTAGTGGCCGAGCCGGTAGGCGCGGCGCGTCCCGTCGGCGGTCTCGATGCGCACGTCGACCCGGAGCTGCGCCAGGCCCGGTGCCAGCCGGTCGGGCGACCCGACGCCCGGCCGGATCCGCCAGGTGGTCCGCGGCGCGGTGGCGTCGGCGACCGCTGTGAGGGTCCCGGTGGGTGTCCGCAGGCGCAGCGCCGCCCGGTCCCCGGCGGCGAGCCCACCGACGGTGACCGACAGGTCGAGGTGGGGGCCCTCGACCAGTTCGAGCGGGGTGAGCGAGACCCGGTTGTGCCGGGGGTGATCGCTCGGGAGCAGTTCGTCGGGGTGGAGGGCGCTCTGCTGGCGGTAGGCCTGCACCCCGGGGCGCGACGCCACCAGGTCGACGACCTCGGGACCGCGCTCGGTCGCGTACTCGATCCGGGGGTCGAGCCCGGCCTCCTCGAGCGAGTACGGGTTCAGGAAGCCCAGGTAGGCGGCGGGTGCGACCACCACCAGCGCCGGTCCCTCCAGGTCGGCGACCGAGGTCGACCAGGCTCGGTCCTGCACGCTGAGGCGCCGGTTGACCACGGCCCTGTTCATCGTGATGGCGACGCTGACCACCGCCACGGCGACCAGAGCCGTACGGGCCAGCGTGCGCCGGCGCGACCACAGCTCCGCGAGCCCGATCGCCGCCAGCGCGCAGAGGGCGACGTACGCGGGGATGTAGTAGATCGGTCCGACGAGGCTGGCGGTCAGTGAGGAGACGTGGGTGCCGAAGAACGCGAAGTAGCCGAGCGGGAACGCCATCCCCAACGCGACCAGGAACCACGTGGATGGCTCCCGACGAGCCCGCCAGGTGCCGAACATGGCCAGCAGGACCGACAAGTGGGCGCCGGCGAGGAACCAGGGCGTGTGGTAGGTGTTCTTGAGGGTCGACTCCGCGGCGAGGTGCCAGCCGTAGGTGACGGGCTCGAAGCCGGGCATGAGGCGTCGGGTCCCCAACCCGTAGGTGTCCATCGGGTCGGCCACCGTCATCGGGAACCTGGTGGGAGATCCGGTCAGAGCGGCGTTGGTGACCAGGGCGACGGCAACCACCGGAGCGACGCCTGCCACGAACGCGGGCACCAGCGCGAGGCGTCGGCGCCAGCGTGAGCGCTCGCGGTAGGCAACGAAGCCGAGCGCCACGAGCCCCCACAGCCCCGCGTCGAAGGGCCTGGTCATGAACAACCAGCCGACCAGCAGGCCAGCGAGCGCCACCTGCCGCCTCGAAGCGGTCGTCACGCCCGATACGAAGGCGTGAGCGAAGGCGAGGCCGAGCGTGAGCGCGAAGAGGTAGTTCAGGTAGGTGCCCGCCTGCAGCACGATCACCGGGCTGGCCAGCACCAGGGCCCCGGTCAGCGTGGCCAGTTCCGCCCGCCCGGTGACGAGGCGCACGAACCGGTGCACGGCGACGGGCAGGGCTGCGGTCACCGCCACCAGGCAGAGCGAGGCGCTGCCCAGGACGCGCCCCACCATGAGCACCAGGGGCCAGCCCAGCGTGTACTGCGAGAACAGCCGGCCGTCTCGATGACCGCTCAGCCAAGGTTGGAACAGCCGCGGGAAGCCGTCGTCGTCGATGGCCAGGTGCCCGGCGCGCAGCACGTCGGCGTGCCAGAGGTAGACGACCTCGTCGCGGTTCCACGAGAAGCCCGGGTAGATGACCCGGTTGACCACGACGGCCAGCAGGCCACCGGCCAGCGCGAGGGCCCACGGAGCGCGCCGCGAGCCCAGCCACCGGGCGACGGTGGGCTGCGGCGGCTCGGTACCGCCCGCGGCGGCGACGACGGCGGGCTCGGGCAGGGAGGCGACGCTAGGGGCCGCTCTCGCCTGTGGACAACTTGCTCGGTCCACAGGGTTCGCCCTCTGGAAGCTCACAGGCAGCCCGGCGCACCATTGGGGCATGGCCCATTTCCGGATCGTGCTAGGGGACCGCTCGGTGGAGGCCGTCGGCGACGCCGACACCTACCAGCAGGAGGGTCCCATGACCACCTTCTTCCGCCTCGGCGCCGGTCGGGGCGCGGTGGACTGCTGGGCCACCAGGGTGGCCAGCTTCCGCACCGCGGACCTGGTCGCGGTGCGCCGGATCGAGGGCGAGGGCACCTCCAGGGCGTCCCTCGCCGCCCCCCGGCTGCGAGGTGGCCAGGTGCGCCAGGCGGTGGGGACGTGACGCCCGAGCCCGAGGCGAACCCCGCAGCCTCGGAGCAGGTGGGCTCGGGCGACGACGACCCGGAACGTACGTGCCCGCGCTGCGGAGCGCAGGTGCGGATGCGCTTCTACGGTCCCTGCCCGCAGTGCCGGACAGCCCTGCGAGCCGCCTACGCCCGGGCGCCACGCGACGTGCAGAGCGCGCCCTTCGAGCCCACGGTGCACGTGGTCCCCAATGCGGTGGCGCTCAAGGAGGACTGAGCACTGGAGCCTCGACGCGGCCTACCGGCTCAGCGGCGAGCGACGGGCTCGATTCGTTGGCGGGCCGTCCGTCGGGCCGGACCGGCTCCGGCGGTGATCAGCAGGCGCACCGCGCGGGCCCGGTGCCCGGCGTAGGGCTCGAGCAGCTCGAGCATCCGGGCATCGCTGCCGCGGCGTTCCCCGGCCAGGGCGAAGCAGACCACGTGCTTGAGGTTGTGATCGCCGACGCTCACCGCGTCGATGTCGCCGAGAGCGGTGAGGGCGACCTCCGCGACCGTCCAGGGACCGACGCCGGGCAGCTCGGACAGACGCGACCGCGCCGCGTCGAGTGAACCCCCGGCCAGAGCCTCGAGACGTCCGGCGTGGGCGCCCACCCGTCGCACGGCGTCGGCTCTGCGCTTCTCGATCCCCAGTACGTGCAGGTCGTAGTAGGCGATGCGCGCCAGCACGCCGGGCTCGGGCACCAGGACCAGGTCTCCGGGCCCCGGAGCGGGCTCGCCCCAGCGCGACACGAGCTGGCGGTAGGCCCTCGACGCCTCCACGGTCGTCACGCGCTGGGCGATGACCGCCGGCACCAGCGCCTCGTAGACGGCACCGGTTCGCGGGATCCGCAGGCCGGGCAGGTCGTGGTGCGCCCTGGCGATAGGGCCTGGCGGGGGGGCGAACGTCTCGGCACGGTCGCGTAGGCCCACCAGGTCCTCGGCCCGGTCGAGCACCCAGCCTGCCCCCGGCCCCCAGGCCCGGGCTTCCAGCGCACCTTCGCCCGGCAGCTCCCGCAGGTGCACCGTGGCCGGTCCCGCCGGGGTGCGGGTCGATCGCAGCACCTGTCCCGGCCGGCGGATGATCGTCGGGTCGTCGGGACCGTGCTGGAGCACGGCGAAGGTGCGAGCCAGGTCCACGGGCAGCTCGGTTGCGATGGTGCGACGATCCATGGGCGGGCGGCACCGTAGGACCGCCGCGGCGCCGGGGGCCAGACGCGCGGCGCGCGGCGGGCCGGCTCAACGGGCGGAGACGGCCTCGGCGTCGGCGGCCCGCGAGCGGGCCCATTCGTAGTCCGGCTTGCCCGAGGGGCTGCGCTCGACCCGCTCAACGAACGAGACGGCACGAGGGAGCTTGTAGCGGGCCAGGTGGTCACTGCCGGCAGCCACGATCTCGGCCGCGAGGTCTGGGCTGGGGGGCGTGCCGGGGCGCAGAGCCACCACGGCGACGACCTCGCTGCCCCAGCGCGGGTCCGGGCGGCCCACCACCAGCACGTCGTATACCGCCGGGTGGGCTCGCAGGGCCTGCTCGACCTCCTCGGCGAAGACCTTCTCGCCGCCGGTGTTGATCGTGGCCGCGTCGCGGCCGTGCAGCTCGACGGTCCCGTCGGGAGCCCAACGGGCCCGGTCGCCGGCGACCGCATAGCGCGTCCCGTCGAGGACCGGGAACGTCGCCCGGGTCCTGGCGGGATCGCCGAGGTATCCGCGGGGCACGGGTCCGCGGCGGGCCAGCCATCCCAGCTCCCGCTCGTGGCGCTCGAGGAGGCGGGTGCGGTCCTCGGCGAGCACGACCGTGGTCGGTTCGGGCTCGAAGCCGGCATCGCGGCGGCCCGGGCCGGACCGGGCCACGGCCTGGCGGCCGGTCTCGGAGCTGCCCAGCACGTCGACCACGGTCACGTCCGGCAGCAGGGCCGCCAGCTCGGAGCGCAACGGGCCCGACAGGACCGCCCCGCCGGTGAGCAGGAAGCGCAGGCACGACACGTCGCGGGGCGCGCGGTCAGCTCGTCGACCAGCGGCCGGGCGAAGGCGTCGCCGACGATGAGCAACGAGCTCACCCGGTGCCGGGCGACGGTGTCCCAGATGTCACCGGCTCCGAGGCGGGTGGTGTCGTGCTGCATCACGATGGTCCCACCGTTGGTCCACGCCGAGATGGCGTTCCAGTGGGCGGCCCCGTGCATCAGCGGAGGTGCAGGCAGCACGCGCAGCTCCGACCGGGCGACGGCGCGCTCGACCAGGCGCTCCTGGGGGCCCCGCACTCCCAGGCAGGCGGCCAGGAAATCGCTCTGGCGCCACAGGACCCCCCGCGGGGCGCCCGTGGTGCCGCCGGTGTAGACGATGTACAGGTCGTCGGGGGACAGGGCGGTCGGTGCTCGGGGACGGGCGGCGGCGAGGGCCGCCTCGTAGTCAACCGCGCCGGGCAGCAGGGCCGTGCCGCTGCCGTCGTCGACCTGCACGAGCAGCTGCAGCGCCGGCAGCCGGGGGCGGACCTGGGCGAGCACCGGGGCGAACGTGCCGGCGTAGACGATCGCTCGAGCGCCGGAATCGGCCAGCACGTAGGCGAGCTCGTCGGCCACGTAGCGGTAGTTGACGTTCACCGGCGCCCAGCGCGCCTTGTAGGCGCCCAGCATGCCCTCGAGGTACTCGTTGCCGTTGTAGAGGTACAGCGCCACGTGGTCGTGGGGGGACTCCCAGCCCTCGCAGTCCGCCAGGGGTCGGACCAGGCCGGGCCCGAGCTCGCCGAGCACTGCCGCGAGGCGTCGGCTGCGCTCGGTCGTGTCCGCCCAGCTGTGGCGCCGGTCCCGCCAGACGATGCAGTCGCGTCCGGGGACCTCCGCGGCGATCGCCTCGTGCAGCTCCGCCAGGCTCAGCTCGGGGCTCGGGTCGGCGGGCGTGCCCACCGCGCCGTCGGGCGCGGTCACCTCTCGGCGACGGTGACGGCCTCCATGGTGTCGCCGACCTCGGTGGCCTGGGCCACCTCGATGCCGGAGGTCACGTAGCCGAAGAGGTTGTAGGCCTTGTCGAGCTTGCGTCGGCAGTCGTCGATGCAGATGAAGAACTGGCTGCCGTTGGTGTCGGGTCCGGCGTTCGCCATCGCCACCGCGCCGAGCGTGTACTCGCCGCGCACCGGCTCGTCGGCGAAGCGGTAGCCCGGGCCTCCGCGGCCCGTGCCCTCGGGGTCACCTCCCTGGATGACGAACGAGGGAACCACCCGGTGGAAGGTGAGCCCGTCGTAGAAGCAGGCACGGGCCTGGGCCACGAAGTTGTTGACCGTGTTGGGGGCCAGCTTCGGGTCCAGCTCGAGGACGATGGTCCCCCTCGAGGTCGTGATGCTGACATCGTAGGTGCGGTCGGTGTCGATCTCGAACGGGGGAGGGGTGGCGGCGACCATGGCGCCGTACCCTAGCGACGTGCCCGCAGAGCCCCTCGACGCCCGTGAGCGCACCGAGCTGTGCGACCTGCTCGCCGAGCTCGGCCCCGACTCGCCCACCTTGTGCGAAGGGTGGGCGACCCGCGACCTGGCGGCACACCTGGTGGTGCGCGAGCGCGACCCGCGGGCGCTGCCTGGCATCGTGGTGGGAGGTCGCGCCGCCCGCTACACCGAGTCACTCATGGCCCGTCGGGCCGCACGGGGCTACACGACGCTCGTGGAGACCCTTCGCGAGGGTCCGCCGCCGGGCCCTGGGCGGATCCCGTGGTTGCGTCGCTGGGTCAACCTCACCGAGTGGGTCGTGCACCACGAGGACGTCCGGCGGGCCAACGGCATGGGGCCGCGCACGGACCGTGACGACCTGGCCGACGGGGTGTGGGCGGTGCTGCACCGTACGGCTCCGCTGCTGGCGCGACGGGCCCGCCAGGTCGGCCTGACCCTCGTTCGCCCCGACGGCTCGGAGATCGCCGGCCGGACGCGCCCGTTGGCGGTCCGCCTCGTGGGCGAGCCCGTCGAGCTGGCGCTCTACCTCAACGGCAGGGGGGACTCGGCCGAGGTGTGGCCGGAGGGATCGCCGGAGGCCGTAGCGGCGCTCGCAGCCACGAGCTTCGGAATCTGAGCCGAGGTCCAGGTCCTGCGCGCTGGCAACCCAGCGCTGTTGCGACACCGCGCTGGCAACCCAGCGCTGCTACGAAACAGCGTCGACGACGCCGGCCACCAGCGGGGCGAGGAGTGCTACGGCGACCAGGATCGCTGCGGCACGTGCCCAGCGGCGCCGGCGGTAGGGGATGATCGGGGCGTCTTCGTGCACCCGCTCAGCCTCCCGGCAGATCGAGGCGACCCTGGTACCCGCGAGCCAGGCCCAGGACCCGCTCGACGTAGGCCGCGGAGCGGTTGTAGGAGAAGTAGCCGGCCCGCAGGCCTCCGTCTGTGTCGAGCCCGGACCGGCCGGCGCAAAGGTAGCGCGCCGCGGCCAGCGCGGCGTCGTAGAGGTTCTGCGGGTCGGCCACCGCGTCACCCGTGCCGTCGGCGCCCCACCGGGCCCACGTCGACGGGATGAACTGCATCGGTCCGACCGCCCGGTCCACCGTGGGGTCGCCGTCGAGGCGGCCGCCGTCGGTGTCACGGACGACTCGGGTGGCGTCGGTGCCGTCGAGGGCGACCCCCACGATCGGCGGGCTCACCGCTCCGCTGGCGTCTGGCCTCGCTCCGCGGTAGGTGCCGTGGTGACCTTCCACCCGCGAGATCCCCGCCAGAGCCCACCAACGCAGTCCACACGAGGGCTGCTCGAAGGCCACTGCTGCCGCTGCCCGCCAGTAGGCATCGAGGGCGACCAGGGCGAAGTCGGCGCCGTCGACCTGGCCCAGGACCCGGGCCCGCTCCAGATCGACCCGTGCCGTCGCCAGAGCGGCACCGGTCCGACCCTCCTCGTTGACGGCCGCCGGACGCGCCGCGTCGGATCGGGCGGCGGTGGCGGCCGCCGAGCGTACGCGCGCGGCGTGGCCCGCGGCCGCCCGATCGGCCTCGCGCTCGACCCGCGCGAACTCCCCACGGTCGGCGAGCAGCGCCTCGAGGGTGGCGCCGGCGAGCGCGGCACGCCGGCGATCGTCGTTGATCGAGGGGGACGGATCGGCCATCGCCGAGATCGAGGCGTCGGGGTCGCCCTCCACGTACAGGGCGATGGCCAGCTCCCCGACCGCGGCGTCCAGCTCGGCCCGGCGTGCCGCGGCGCCTCGACTGCGGGCTTCCTCGCCGGCCATCGCCAAGCGTGACCGCCGTCCATCGGCCGTGGCGGTCGCGATGTCCTGGTCGAGCCTTGCCCTGGCGGCCAGGGCGCTGCGGGCCGAGTCCTCGGCCTGCCTGTGGCTCTGCCGGCGTTGGGCGACCTCCGCTCCGTGGACGCCGACCGCGGCCAGCTCCGGCGCGGTGGGGGGCAGTCCGGGCAGATCGGGCGAAGGTGCGTAGGCCGGCACCATCGACACGGCATGGGCCGCGGCCTCCGCCGCCTCGGGCGGTGCTCCGACGGCGACGACCGAGGCGATGGCGCCGAGACAGGCGCACAGGGTGGCGACCGTCCCGCGCGCGAGGACGCCTCGCCGGTCGCGGAGATCGACGGAGGTCCTCACGAGAGCAAGTCTGGCGGCAGCGGGACCGTCGGGGGTGGCGTGGCCGCGAAGCTGATCGACCCGCCCGACCAGGCCGAGGCGCTGCGGGCCCGCCTGGACCACCGACCACCCCGCTTCGACTGAACGACCGACCGGCGCCGCTACCGGGTCTGGGTGCCGTCGGCGACGTGCCACTGGCCACGTCTCTCGAGCACGGCGCGCAGCACGGCGGGCTGGTCGGTCATGATCCCGTCGACCCCCATGTCGAGCAGGCGGTCCATCTCGACGGGATCGTCGACGGTCCACACGTGCACGGCGATCCCCAACCGGTGCGCGGTTCGCAACAGGCGTGGCGTGACCAGCGGCACCGGACCCTGATGCGTCGGCACCTGGGCGCACGGCGCCCATCCCTGCGCGGTCGCTCCCGCCGAGTCCCGGCGGGGGCCCCGCAGCGGCAGCCCGGTGGACGCCGAGACCAGGCGAGCCACCTGGCGAGGTCCCATCGAGGTGCACAGATCCGGGCCGCAGCGGGCGACGAGGGCCTCGATGCGCCGGTCGGAGAACGCGCCTATGCAGACCCTCTCCACAGCCCCTCGACCCAACAGCACCCGGGCCAGGGGGTCGACGACCGCGTCGTGCTTGGGATCGATGTTGACCCGCGCGTCGGGGAAGGCTTCCAGGAGCTCGTCGAGGCGGACGATGGGCTCGCTGCCTCCCACGCGGGCCTCGCGGACCTCTGCCCAGGTCAGCTCCGCGATGGCCCCTCGACGATCGGTGACGCGGTCGAGCCGGTCGTCGTGGAAGGCGACCACCACTCCGTCGGCGGTGAGGTGCACGTCGGTCTCGAGGTAGGTGTAGCCCAGCTCGACCGCCCGGGCGAAGGCCGGCAGGGTGTTCTCCGGGGCGTCGCTGGCCCCTCCCCGGTGCGCGAACGGGATCGGTCCCGGCCATCGCAGGAAGCGGTGCCCGGAGCTACGGCCGGGGTCATCCACCGGCGACCGCCCCGTGCCGGCGCCCGACCACGCTGGCCCCCGTCTCGGACATGGGTCGCACCGTATCGCTGGCCACCGGCTGCCCGTTCGGGCCACGTCCGCCGGCGCATCCGTTGCCACGGCCGAGACCGCACGGGCGCCGCTAGCCTCACCTGCGTCGTGCCCGCCTCGGATCCACTCGACCGGTTCGCGTCGATGATGTCGGCGCATCCCGGGGCCGTGCCGCTCGACGAGGCCGTCGCCGTGATCGCGGCTGCCGGCCGGCCCTCCGTGCGCGTCGAGGAGATCCTGGGCACATTGGACGCGTTGGCGTCCAACGTGCGCGAGCCGAGTTGCGAGGGGGTCCGCTCGGCGCTGTTCGTGCACGAGGGCTTCGAGGGCGACCGCGGCACCTACGACGACCCGGCCAACTCCCTGCTCGATCAGGTGCTGGCTCGGCGGCGGGGCATGCCCATCACCTTGGCCGTCGTGACGCTGGAGGTGGCGCGCCGGGTCGGGGTGCCGCTGGTGGGGGTCGGGATGCCTGGCCACTTCCTCGTCGGCGACCCGGCGAGGCCGGGCACCTACCTCGATCCCTTCGATCGCGGCCGGGTGCTCGACGCCAGCGCCTGCTGCGAGCTGTTCGCTCGGCTGCACCCGGGCCAGCCGTTCAACCCCAACTTCCTCGCCCCGGTCGACACCCACGACATCTGCCGGCGCATCCTGGCCAACCTGGCGGCGTCGTACCGCAGGCGCGGCAGGCGTGCCTCGCTCCTGGGTGCCCTGGAGCCTCTCCTGCCTCGTCCCCCCGCCGTCGCCGGCGGTGCGCCGCGAGCTGTCGTTGCTCTACGCGGCGGTCGGGCGCTACGGCGATGCGGCCGACCAGCTCGAAGCCCTGGGCACGGACTCGGCCGGGGTCGCCGCCAAGCGCCTGCGGGCGCGCCTGAACTGATCGGCGGTCCCGTGCGCCGGGCGGGGCACGGGGTTACCGTCGACGCCCGTGACCGACGCCACGATCATGGACGAGTCCGCTGTGTCGCAGCTCTGCGACACGCTCCTCGCCGAGCTCCCTCCTGCAGACACCGACGCCGTCGCCTTCCTCGGCCGCCAGTTCGACCTCGGGCTGGCCTGGGTCCACTTCCCGGTGGGCCACGGGGGCCTGGGGGCGTCCCCCGGTCTGCAGAAGCTGGTCAACGAGCGCCTCGGCGCGGCCGGCGCGCCCAACGCGATGATGCGCAACGTCATCGGCCACGGGATGGGCGCGCCCACCGTCGCCACGCACGGCACCGAGGCGCAGCGCAAGCGCTACCTGCGTCCCTTGTTCACGGGGGAGGAGGTGTGGTGCCAGCTCTTCAGCGAGCCCGGCGCCGGCTCCGACGTGGCGTCGCTGGCCACCCGGGCAGTGCGTGACGGGGACGAGTGGGTCGTCAACGGCCAGAAGGTGTGGACCACGCTGGCCCACCTGGCCCGCTACGTCGATGAC
>CAVPEW010000082.1:0-90811 GCA_963703565.1 uncultured Microthrixaceae bacterium
CGCAACGCGATCTGGTCCACGTGGCCGAGCTCCTCGTTGGCGTGTTGGAGGAACTCGCCCGCCACCGGCCCGGCGTTGAGGCCGTCGGCCATGAAGTAATGGCGCTTGTAGCGCAGGACGCAGACGATCTCGGTGGCGAGCGCCTCGTTGAGCACATCGACGACCTTGGCCCGGTCGGCGCCGTACGACGAGGTGATCGGGCCCTGCTCCATGGCCACGCGAGCCCGCTTTCGCAGCGTTTCGATGTCGGTGAGAAAGCCGGTCACAGGTGCCATGCTACGGCGTCAACCGCTCGGCGCCCCCGCCCGGTATCGTCGTCTCGTGGCCGATCGGGAGGGCTTCGCGGATTCGGCGATGCCGTTCATGGGCGCGCTCTACTCGGCGGCGCTGCGCATGACCCGCAACCCCGCGGACGCCGAGGACCTCGTCCAGGAGACCTACCTCAAGGCCTACCGGGGGTACGGGGGGTTCGAGCAGGGCACGAACCTCAAGGCCTGGCTCTACAGGATCCTGACCAACACCTACATCAACCAGTACCGGTCCCGGCAGCGCCGACCGGTCGAGACCGAGCTCGACGACGTCGAGGACCTGTTCTTGTACCGGCGCCTGCGGGGTCTCGAGGCCGCGGCGGCGTCGCGCAGCGCCGAGGACGAGTTGCTCGATCAGTTCAGCGAGGCAGAGATCGTCGAGGCGTTCGAGGACCTGCCCGAGGCCTTTCGGCTGGCAGTTCTGCTGGCCGACGTGGAGGGCTTCTCCTACAAGGAGATCGCGGAGATCCTCGACATCCCGATCGGAACGGTGATGAGTCGGCTGCATCGAGGAAGAAAGGGCCTGGAGCGTCGGTTGTACGACTACGCCGTTGCGCACCGCCTCACAGAACCGGCTCCGGAGCGGACCTGACCCATGACCGGATCTCTCGATGACCTCGGTGTCGGTGAGTGCGGAGACGCGCTGCACGAGCTGTACACCCTGCTCGACGGCGAGCTCACCGCTGAGCGCCGTCTGCGCATCCTCGACCACCTCGAACGCTGTGAGCCCTGCGCCGAGCCCTACGGCTTCTACGGCGAGTTGCGGCGGGTGGTCGCGAGCTGCTGCCGGGACCAGGCTCCGCCCGAGCTGCATGGCCAAGGTGCAGGCCGCGCTGCACCGCGAGCGCTCGACCGGTCGATGACCGGAGCTGGTCCGCTCCCGCCTACGCTGGTGTGATGCTCGCCGCTCAGGTCTGGCACTACTGGATCGCCGCGATCCTCACACCGCTGATGCTGCTCGCCGTGGTGGCCACCATCGGTGCGTACCTCCGCAAGGCCCACGCGCCCCGCTACCCGGGCGACGACTAGGCCCGGCGTGGCCCGCTCCGCCGTCGACTGGCGCATCGCCGAGCGGATCGCGGTTCGGGTCGCGGGGAACGAGCCCTTCGCCGAGTCCTACCTGGGCGACTCGCTCCAGGCCGACTTCGAGAGGGCGACTGCCCTTGCCGAGGAGCTGGTCGAGGCCGAGACCGGGCTCCGACCCGCCGGCGGCCCCGCACGCGCCCGGGTGACCGACCGGGCGGAATGGGCCCGGGCCAACGTGGCCTCGTTCCAGCGGCTGCTGCGCCCCGTCACCACCAAGCTCGGCGAGCGCCTCCGGCCCGGAGCGTCAGCGGCGCTGACGACGCGGATGGCCGGGTTGGAGGTGGGCACGCTGCTGGGTTGGATGTCGACCCGGGTCCTCGGCCAGTACGACCTGCTGGTCATCGAGGACGAGGACCTCGACGACCAGGACGTCGTGTACTACGTGGGGCCCAACGTGTTGGCGCTGGAGAAGCGCTTCGCCTTTCCACCCGAGCAGTTCCGGCTGTGGTTGGCTCTGCACGAAGTGACCCACCGGGCCCAGTTCACCGGCGTGCCCTGGCTGCGCCAGCACTACCTCTCCCTGGTGGAGAGCACCCTGACCACGGTCGAGACCGACCCCCGCCGCCTGGTCGATGCCGTGCGCCGCGCCGCCGCCGAAGCCCGCCAGGGCGAGCGGCCCCTGGCGAGCGGTGGCCTGGTCAGCCTGCTGGCAGGACCCGCCCAGCGGGCTGTGCTGGACCAGGTGGCCGGGCTCATGAGCCTGCTCGAGGGCCACGGCGACGTGACCATGGCCCGGGCCGCGGGCCCCCACGTGCCCGGCGCGCAGCGTTTCGCCCGCGTCCTGCACCAGCGCCGCGTCACGGCGCGACCCTTGGCCCGGGTGGCGCAGCGCCTCCTGGGCTTCGAGGCCAAGCTCGACCAGTACGCCCAGGGCGAGAGGTTCATCCACGCGGTGGAGGCCGTCGCCGGACCGCGGGCGCTCGACGCCGCCTGGAGTGGGCCGGAGGGCCTGCCGTCCCTGGCCGAGATCCGAGACCCCGACGCGTGGCTGGCGCGGGTTGGGCCCCCACGGGTCCAGGCAGCGGTCTGATCCGTGTCGCGGATCCTCGTGGTCGACGACGAACCCGACATCCGGTTCTTCCTGCGGTTGAACCTCGAGCTGTCGGGTCACGAGGTCGACGAGGCCGGCGACGGTGACGCCGCGATCGCCGCGATCACCGCCGAGCCGCCCGACGCGGTGGTGCTCGACGTGATGATGCCCGGGCCGGACGGATACGAGGTGCTCGCCGAGCTGAAGGCGTCACCCGACGACCGGGTGGCGTCGGTGCCGGTCGTGCTGCTGACCGCTCTCGGCGACGACATCGACATCGCCAGGGGGGGCATCGAGGGAGCCCTGGTCCATCTGGTGAAGCCGATCACACCCGAGGCCCTGCTCGGCGCGATCGATTCGGTCCTCGCGGCCGACGAGCCGGACCTGCGCCGACGCGCCCGCAAGTCGGGGCTCTCGCGACTCGCCCGGATCGAGTCGGGGCGCGACCCGGCCCCGGGGCCTCGGCTGGGCCGTCTCGAGCACTCCCGGCGGGGATCGCCCGCCAGCCCGCCGGAGCCTGCCCCGGCACCGGTGGTGGCGATCACCAGCGAATCGCTCGCAGACCTCACCCCTCGCCAGCGGGACTTGGTGGACACCTTGATGGCCACCTCGTCGGTCGCCGCGGCAGCGGCCGAGCTCGGCGTGAGCCGGTCCAACGTGTATGCGAGCTTGCGCCGGATCGCCCGCCGCCTGGGGGTGGGGGAGGTCCCCGACCTGCTGCAGGGCCTGCGCTCGGGGGAGCTCGGCTCCTCGCCCCGATGACCGATCCGCCGCACGCCGTTGCGCCCAGCGAGCTCTGGGCGGGTGCTGGGGTGGCCGAGCTGCTGGGGCGGTGCCACTTCCCCACCGCCGACACCGCGGTGACCTGCGCCGTCTCGGGTGGAGCGGACTCCAGTGCTCTGGCTGTGCTCGCGGTGGCCGCCGGGCTCGCAGCGACACTCGTGCACGTCGACCACGGGCTCCGCCCGGGTTCGCACCAGGAGGCGGATGTGGTGGCCGCGCTGGCCGGCCGGCTCGGCGCGCGTTTCCGGGCTGTGTCGGCCCGGGTGGCTCCGGGGCCGAACCTCGAGGCGCGAGCACGCGCCGCGCGCTATCTGGCGCTCGGCCCCGACGCGCTCACCGGCCACACCGCCGACGACCAGGCCGAGACCGTGCTGCTCAACCTGCTGAGGGGAGCGTCCACCGACGGACTTGCTGGCTTCGCTCCTGATCGCCGCCCGTTGCGCGAGCTGCGACGCCACGAGACCCGGGCGCTGTGCACGGCGGTGGGGGTGGAGGTCGTGGCGGATCCCTCCAACGAGGATCCCGCCTTCGCCCGCAACCGGGTCCGCCATGAGCTGGTGCCGCTGGCCAGTGCGGTGGCGCGGCGCGACGTCGTCCCCGTCATCGCCCGGCAGGCCGCGCTCCTGCGCGACGATGCCGCGCTGCTCGATGAGTTGGCGTCGCGGCTCGATCCCACCGACGTCGCCGCGCTGGCCGACGCGCCTGCCCCCCTGGCCCGGCGGGCTCTGCGGGGATGGCTGCGCTCGGGCCCCGAGGCGCACCCGCCGAGCTCGGCTGAGCTCGAGCGTGTCCTTGAGGTGGTTCGAGGCGGTGTCCGAGCCTGTGAGCTCGCGGGGGGCAGGCGCGTGCACCGCCACGGCGGCCGCCTGCGCCTCGATTGACGGCCAGCTCGCCGCGCTCGGCAGAGCGGTCCTGCGCAGGTCCCGGGAGCTGACACGGCGGCTGGTACCGTCCCGACGCGCCCGGCCGCGCCGGTGCGCGACCCGCTCGCTGGCGCGACCGCGACGAGCGTGGCCACCGGTCGGTCGCCGAGGACGAAGCGAGCCCCATGGACCGACCCGGCGAGCCCCCGCGCCACCTCTTCGACAGCGACGATCTCGGCGAGATAGTGGTGGGTTCCGAAGCGCTGGCGACGCGGGTGGCCGAGCTCGGCGCGCGCCTCACCGAGGACTACCGGGGACGCGCTCCGCTGTTGATCGGGGTGCTCAAGGGGGCGATGACCTTCATGACCGATCTGGCCAGGCACATCGCGTTGCCGGTCGAGATCGACTTCATGGCCGTCTCGTCCTACGGCAACGCCACTCGCACCTCGGGCGTGGTGCGCATCGTCAAGGACCTCGACATCGACCTGACGGGTCGAGACGTGGTGATCGTCGAGGACATCGTCGATTCGGGCCTGACCTTGTCCTACCTGCGCCGCAACCTCACGGCGCGCGACCCGTCGAGCCTCGAGGTCTGTGCCCTGCTGGTGCGCGAGGGCCTGCAGAAGACGGACGAGGAGCTGCGCTACGTGGGTTTCCGCATCCCGCCGCAGTTCGTGGTCGGCTATGGGCTCGACGTGGCCGAGCGTTACCGCAACCTGCCGTACGTGTGCGTGTACGAGGGAAGCGACCCCTGAGGGCTGGACCCGGCTGCGCGGCCCCCCGGTAGCCTGCCAGCCATCGTGAAGCGTCCCCGTCGCACCACCGCCGTCTACCTGGGCCTCGGGCTGCTCGCCGTGGTCGTGGGACTGCAGCTGTTCGGCGGGGGCGAGGGCCGCAAGGAGCTCACCCTCACCCAGTTCGGGGTTGCCGTCGACCGCGGCGAGGTGTCCTCGGCGACCATCAAGGACCGGTCGAACCAGATCCAGGGCGAGCTAGACGACGGAACCGACTACCGGGTGAACTACCCCGGCGAGCTCGCCGACGAGATGGCCTCCCGCCTCGACGAAGCCGAGCCGCGAATCGCGGTCGACGTGGATCGCCAGCAGGACTCGCTGTGGGCCTCGATCCTGGTCAACCTGCTGCCCTTCCTGCTGCTGTTCGGGGTCTTCTTCTTCCTGGTCAGCTCCATGCAGGGCGGTGGCAGCAGGGTCATGCAGTTCGGCAAGTCCAGGGCCCGGCGAGCGGGCAAGGACCAGCCCACGGTCACCTTCGCCGACGTGGCCGGTGCGGACGAGGCCGTCGAGGAGCTCCAGGAGATCAAGGACTTCCTGGCCGACCCGGCCCGGTTCCAGTCCATCGGGGCGCGCATCCCCAAGGGCGTGCTGCTCTACGGCCCGCCCGGGACGGGCAAGACGCTGCTGGCGCGAGCGGTCGCCGGCGAGGCCGGGGTGCCGTTCTTCACCATCTCGGGCTCCGATTTCGTCGAGATGTTCGTCGGCGTGGGCGCGAGCCGGGTCCGCGACCTTTTCGAGCAGGCCAAGTCGTCCGCTCCCGCCATCGTCTTCGTCGACGAGATCGATGCCGTCGGCCGCCACCGCGGCGCTGGGATGGGGGGCGGCCACGACGAGCGCGAGCAGACACTGAACCAGTTGCTGGTGGAGATGGACGGCTTCGAGGCCCGCACGGGTGTGATCCTCATCGCCGCCACCAACCGACCCGACATCCTCGACCCCGCGCTGTTGCGCCCCGGGCGCTTCGACCGCCAGATCGTCGTCGACCAGCCCGACCTCGAGGGCCGCAAGGCGATCCTGGCCGTCCACGCCAAGGGCAAGCCCCTAGATCCGGATGTGCGCCTCGACGTGGTGGCTCGCCGCACGCCGGGGTTCACCGGCGCCGATCTCGCCAACCTCATGAACGAGGCCGCGCTGATGGCCGCCCGGCGCGACCACAAGGTCATCGGCGACCTGGAGCTCGAGGCGGCCATCGACCGCGTGCTGGCCGGTCCGGAGCGGCGGACCCGGGTCATGTCCGAGCGCGAGAAGCGCGTGATCGCCACCCACGAGGCGGGCCACGCCCTCGTCGGCCACGTACTGCCGGGGACCGACCCGATCCACAAGATCTCCATCGTCAGCCGGGGGCGAGCGTTGGGCTGGACCCTGGCCCTGCCCACCGAGGACAAGTACCTCCGGACCCGCAGCGAGCTCGAGGACACGATGGCCATGCTGCTCGGGGGCCGCACGGCCGAGGAGCTGACCTTCGGCGAGATCACCACGGGCGCCAGCGATGACATCGAGCGCTGCACCGAGATCGCCCGGTCCATGGTCACCCAGTTCGGCATGAGCGATCTGCTCGGCCCGCGTCGGCTGGGCCAGACCCGGCCGGGTGATGTCTTCCTCGGGCGGGAGGCCATGGGCGAGCCTGCGCTGTCGGCCGCGGTGGCCGGGACCATCGACGGCGAGATCCGCCGGCTCGTCGACGCCGCCCACCGCCGGGCCGAGGCCATCCTGCGGGCCCATCAGCCGATCCTCGAGCACCTCGCCGACCGACTAGTGGCCCACGAGACCCTGGACGACTCGGAGCTGGCCGAGGTGTTCGGCCCGCTCGACAAGGGCGTGGGCATCGAGGTCACCGATCCGGCCGAGCCGGTGGGCGCTGCGGGCCGGGGCCCGCTGGTCGCCGCCGGCGTCGCCGACGGTGCCGGGGTCGCGGCGCCAGAGGCCGTCCCTGCACCCGTCGGGGAAGGCTCCACCTCGTCGGGCCCGGTGCGCCGCCGTGGCCCCCGGTCCTGGCGCCTCCCCAGGGCCCATCCGGGGACCTGAGATGGCCGTGCCCCAACCGTCGTCCGACCCGCCCGTCGACGGTCCCCAGCGAGGACGACAACCGCCCATCGACACCCCGATGGACCTGGCGCGCATCGAGCGCGCCGTGCGGGAGATCCTCGAGGCCATCGGCGAGGACCCCGACCGCGACGGCATCCGCGAGACGCCCTCACGGGTGGCGCGCATGTACGCCGAGGTCTGCGAGGGGATCCACGCCGAGCCGGCGGAGCACCTGACAGTGACCTTCGATGCCAACCACGACGAGATGGTCATGGTTCGTGACATCCCGCTGTACTCGCTGTGCGAGCACCACATGGTCCCCTTCAGCGGCCAGGCGCACGTGGCCTACATCCCCGGGCGCGACGGGCGGATCACCGGGTTGTCGAAGATCGCCCGGCTCGTGGAGGGCTACAGCCGGCGCCTCCAGGTGCAGGAACGGCTCACCGCCGAGATCGCGGACGCCATGGAGCGCACGCTCGAGCCCCGAGGGGTCATGGTGGTGATCGAGGCAGAGCACCTGTGCATGGCCATGCGCGGAGTCCAGAAGGCGGGCACCACCACCGTCACCTCCGCCGTGCGCGGCCTGTTCCGCCACAACGTCGCCACCCGCCAAGAGGCGGCCC
Source organism: uncultured Microthrixaceae bacterium (assembly GCA_963703565.1). Taxonomy (GTDB): domain Bacteria; phylum Actinomycetota; class Acidimicrobiia; order Acidimicrobiales; family VFJN01; genus CAVPEW01. Next base: position 7,513 of record CAVPEW010000082.1, read on the forward strand.
GCTTCATCTACGGCCGCCGGTGAAGCCCGGTGGACGAGGCCCCTTCGTCGTGGGCCGCCGCCGGGACCCGTAGACTCCCGCCCCGTGCAGGCCCTGGTCATGGGGGTGGTGAACGTCACTCCCGACTCCTTCAGCGACGGCGGTCGCTTCGAGCGTCCCGAGGCGGCCGTGGCCCACGGGCTCTCCCTGGCGGCCCAGGGTGCGGCCTGGATCGACGTCGGGGGCGAGTCCACCCGACCGGGCGCCGCCGCTGTGCCGCTCGCGGAGGCTTCCGCAGGGTGATCCCCGTCGTAGAGGCTCTCGCCACCGAGGGCGTCGCGGTGTCGGTCGACACCCGTCAGCCGGCCGTCGCCCGGGCGGCTGTGTCCGCCGGCGCGACGATGCTGAACGACGTCGGCGCGTCGCTCGGGCCGCTGGCCGCGGAGTTGGGCGTGGCCTGGGTGGCCGTTCACCTGAGGGGCGATCCGGCCACGATGCAGGACGAGCCCCGCTTCGACGACGTCGTGCGCGAGGTGCGCGACGAGCTGCTGGAACGAGCGGAGCGGGCCGAGGCCGCCGGCGCCGCCGAGGTGTGGCTCGACCCCGGCATCGGGTTCGGCAAGACAGCGGCGCACAACCTGAGCCTGCTCGCTCACCTCGACGTGCTCGTCGCGACTGGCCGCCCGGTGCTCGTGGGGACCAGCCGCAAGGCGTTCCTCGGCCTGCTGACCGCCACAGCCGACGCAGGGTCGGCTGGTTGGGGCACAGCCGACGCAGGGTCGGCTGGTTGGGGCACAGTGCCTGTCGGCGACCGGTTGGAGGCGTCGCTGGCGACCGCGACCGTCGCTCTGGCCCAAGGGGCGCGCATGGTGAGGGCCCATGACGTGCGAGCCACGGTGCACGCCGCCGAGGTGGTGGCCGGCTCGATCCCGGCGGTGGCCGCGTGACTACCTTCGAGGTGGGTGCATCGTGGCGTTGAAGGGCCGCTGGGCCCAGGGCATCCGCCCGCGGAACTTCGCTTGGGTGCTCAAGGACCGCCTCGCGGTGAGCGAGCGTCCGGGCGGCTACGGCGCCAACCACCGCAAGGTCCGTCGCCAGGAGGAGATCATCTGGATCCGTGAGCAGGGCTTCACGCGGGTCGTGTCGCTGATCCCCTCTCCGCACAACCTGCACAACTACGACGAGCTGGGCGTGCACTACCGCCACATCCCCTTCGCGGTCGCAGACCCCGCCGAGGAAGTGCTGGGCGAGCTCTACGGCACCATCTCGGCGGAGCTCGCCCAAGGAGGCAAGGTGCTCGTGCACCAGGACGAGCTGGGTGAGCGGATCTGCGGGGCCATGTCGGGCTACCTGGTGTGGAGCGGCCTGGTGCCCGAGACACCCCAGGCGGTGTCGCTCGCCGAGCGGCTGTTCCAGCGTCAGATGGGTCCGGTCGGCCGGGGCCTGGTCACCTTGGCCCAGTCCCTGCCCGAACCCCGGTGAGCGATCGGGTCGAGCTCCGGGGCCTCCGCCTGCTGGTCACGGTGGGCGTCCTCGATCACGAACGCGCGGGCCCCCAACCGGTCGAGATGGACCTCGACCTGCACTGCGACCTGGCACCCGCGGCGGCCAGTGACGACCTCGCCGACACGGTCGACTACGGCATGGTCTGCGAAGCGGTGGCCGAGGTCGCCGAGGCCAGGCCGTACCTGCTGCTCGAGGCCCTGGCGGGCGCGGTGGCCGAGGTCGTCCTGGCGGTACCGGGGGTCCAGGGGGTCGAGGTGGCGGTCCGCAAGGTTCGTCCACCGGTGGCCCGGCATCTCGCCACCTCGGGCGTGCGGCTGGAACGCATCAGGAGATGACCCGAGCCCTGCTGGCCCTGGGCAGCAACATGGGCAACCGGGTGGCATGGCTGCGCCTCGCCGTGGACGGGCTGCGAGCCGGTGGGGACCTGGTGGCCGTGTCGCCGGTGTTCGAGACGGCCCCCGTCGGGGGTCCCGCAGACGCCGGGGCGTACCTCAACGCCGTGGTCGAGCTCGACACCGAGCCCGACGCGCGGGCCCTGCTGGCACGCGCCCGGGCGCTCGAGGCGGCGGCCGGCCGGGTCCGCACGGTGCACTGGGGACCGCGGACCCTCGACGTCGACGTGGTGTGGATCGACGGGGTCGAGGTGGACGAACCGGATCTGGTCGTGCCACACCCGCGGATGTGGGAACGGCGCTTCGTGCTCGCCCCCCTGGCCGAGCTGGCCCCGGATCTGGTCGGCGAGGAGGCCCTGGCCGCCGCCGGCGGTGTCGTGGCGCGCCTGGGCGATCTCGACGATCTGGTGGCGGGGGGCAGCCGGTAGCCTGCAGCATCGACCGGCACCCGTCGGGGCCGGATCGGAGGTGGCCGTGCCGACCGCGCCGAAGGCGCCGACCATACGCATCGTCGGGCCCGGGCGGGCCGGCTCCGCGCTGGGCGAAGCCCTCGACGGGGCCGGGTGGTCGGTGGCCCCGCTGCTGGGTCGCCGCGACGACCTGGCGGGCGCGGCCGCCGGGGTCGACCTGCTGATCTTGGCCGTGCCCGACGCCGCGCTGGGCGACGTGGCCGCCCACGTCGAGCCCGACCCGTCCACGGTGGTGGCCCACATGGCCGGGGCGTTGACGCTCGAGCCGCTCGCCCCCCATCCCCGCCGGGCGTCTATGCACCCCCTGGTCCCATTGCCGCCTCCGCCTCGGGGTGCTCGGCTGCTGCTCGGAGCCACGTGGGCGGTGGCCGGCGAGGCGATCGCCCGCCGGGTGGTCTCCGACCTGGGCGGCACCGCGATCGAGGTCGCCGACGCCGACCGTGCCCGCTACCACGCCGCGGCAGCCATAGCGGCGAACCACCTGGTCGGCCTGTTGGGTCAGGTCGAGCGGGTCGCTCACGGTGCGGGTGTGCCGCTCTCGGCGTACCTGGGCCTGGCCCGGGCCGCGCTCGACAGCGTGGACCGAGTGGGTCCGGCGGCCGCGCTCACCGGTCCCGCCGCGCGTGGCGACGATTCCACCCTGGCCGCTCACCTCGAGGCGCTCGAGCCCGAGGAGCGTCCCGCGTACCTTGCCGGCGTGGAGCTCTGCCGGCGGCTGATGACGTCGTGATCGCGCCTGTCGGGTCGACGCCCGAGCGTCGCGACCCACAACGACCGGAGGTGGTTCGCACCGTCGCCGACCTGCGAGCACGGATCGAATCGGCTCGGGTCGGTGGTGGCGCCGTGGGCTTCGTGCCCACGATGGGGGCGCTGCACGCCGGCCACGAGTCGCTCGTCGCCGCGGCCCGGCAGCACCAAGACCTCGTCGTGGTGTCGATCTTCGTCAACCCCCTGCAGTTCGCCCCGACCGAGGACCTCGCCGCGTACCCCCGCGACCTCGACGCCGACCTCTCCGTGGCCGGCGAGGCGGGGGCCGATGTGGTGTTCGCCCCTGCTGTGGCCGAGATGTACCCGGTGCCCATGTCGACCTCGGTCCACGTCGATGGGCTGACCGACGTCCTCGACGGGGCGTCACGACCCGGTCACTTCGACGGCGTGACGACGGTGGTGACGAAGCTGGTCGCGATCGTGGGCCCCTGCACGGCGTACTTCGGCGAGAAGGACTACCAGCAGCTGGCCGTGGTCAGGCGCCTGGTCAGGGACCTGTCACTTCCTGTGGAGGTGGTCGGATGCCCCACCGTGCGCGAGAGCGACGGCCTGGCCATGTCGTCACGCAACGCCTACCTGGACCCGGGCGAACGGGCCGTGGCTCCGGTCGTGCACCGGGCGCTGTTGGCCGGGCGGGCGGCGGTCGAGGGTGGTGAGCGGGATCCCGCCGCCGTACGTGGTGCGATGGCGGAGGTCCTGGACGCGGAGCCCCGGGTCGGACTGGACTACGCCGAGGTGGTCGACGCAGACTCGTTGACCGTCAGCGACCCGCTCTCGGGGGAGCTCCGCCTGCTGGTGGCGGTTCGCCTGGGCCGTGCCCGACTGATCGACAACCTCGGCTGCCACGCCGGGACCATCGCACCGCCGACCCAGGGGGCGACCGCAGCCGCGGCGTCCACCGGAGGGAGCACCTGATGCGCCGCCGCATGATGAAGTCGAAGATCCACCGGGCAGTGGTGACTGACGCCAACCTGCACTACGTGGGTTCGATCACGATCGACCGCGATCTCATGGACGCCGCCGACCTGCTGGAGTACGAGCAGGTCGCGGTGGTCGACGTAGACAACGGGGCACGGCTCGAGACCTACGTCATCGAGGGCGAGCGTGGCAGCGGCCACGTGTGCCTCAACGGTGCCGCCGCCCACCTGGTCGGCATCGGCGACCGGGTCATCGTGATCAGCTACGCCGACCTCGACGACGCCGAGGCGCGCCGGCACCGACCCGTGATCGTCCACGTCGACCGCTCGAACCGGCAGGTCGACGAGCTCACCGCTGCGGTCATCGCCGCGCAGAAGGCTGGTCCGGCCCCGCACCGCTACGTCGACGTCCCCTCGTAGGGAGCCGCGGGTGGCGCAGGCCCTCGACCTGCTCGTCGTCGGGTCGGGGGTGGCAGGGCTCTCCGCGGCTGTGCGTGCCGCGGAGGTCCACGGCCTGCGGGTCGGGGTGTTGACCAAGGCCGAGCTCGACCAAGCCACCACGCGGTGGGCCCAGGGTGGGGTGGCAGCCGTACTGGGCGGGGACCCCGACTCGACCGACCTTCACATCGCCGACACGCTGGCCGCGGGCGACGGGCTGTGCGACCGGGATGCCGTGCGCGTCCTCGTCGAAGAGGGGCCGGCCCGCGTCAACGAGCTGATCGCGCTGGGTGCGATCTTCGATCGCGACGGCCGCGGCCGCTACGACCTGGCTCGAGAGGGCGGCCACTCGCGAGCGCGGGTGCTGCACGCCGGTGGTGCCGCCACGGGCGCCGAGATCGAGCGGACCCTCGTCGCGGCCGTACGCAACGGCGCGGCGGCCCTCCACGAGCGCACCTTCGCCGCCGACCTGGTGCTGTCGAACGGTAGGTGCCGAGGGGTCCGGGCGATCGACGAAGCGGGTCGTGACCTGGTCGTCGAGGCGTCCCACGTCCTGCTCGCCGCCGGCGGGATCGGCCAGCTCTTCTCGGTCACGACCAACCCCGCCCCGGCCACCGCCGACGGTCTGGCCATGGCCCTGCGAGCTGGCGTGGCCGTCGCCGACATCGAGTTCGTCCAGTTCCACCCCACCGCCCTGCACCACCCGGCCATGCCGCGGCCCCTGCTCTCCGAGGCGCTGCGGGGGCACGGAGCGCTGCTGCGCGATGCCAACGGCGAGCGCTTCGTCGACGAGCTCAGCTCCCGAGACAAGGTGAGCCGGGCCATCACGGCCCGCATGCTCGCCGACGGCGTCGACCACGTGTGGCTGGATGCCACCGAGCTGGGAAGCTTCGAGGAGCGCTTTCCGACCATAGCCACCGAGCTGGCCCGTGTGGGCCTCGACCCGGCCCGGGAGTGGCTGCCTGTGGCACCCGCGGCTCACTACTCCTGCGGGGGGGTGCTGGCCGACCTGGACGGGGCGACGACGTTGCCCGGACTGTGGGCGGCCGGTGAGGTCGCCTGCAACGGCGTGCACGGGGCCAACCGGCTGGCCTCCAACAGCCTGCTCGACGGGATGGTGTTCGGGCCCCGAGTGGTGGAAGCCATCGACGCGGGTCGGGACGGCCCGTCGCCGAGCGGCACCATGCGAGCCGTGCTCGGTGGTGCGGACATCCCCGGGGTGGTCCTCGACCCGGTCCCCCGTCCGACGACGGGGCTGGGTCCGGAGCTGACCCTCGACGACCTCCAGAGCACCATGACCACCGAGGCCGGCGTGCTGCGCAGCGAGGCGTCGCTGGCCCGAGCCGCCAGCGTGGTGGCGCGACCGGTGCGAGCCCCGGGCGGGGTCGCCGCGTTCGAGCTGGCCAACCTGGCGTCGGCGGCCCGGGCCCTCGTCCACTCCGCGGCCAACCGCCGTGAGACGCGGGGCGCGCACACCCGCTCCGACCACCCCGACCGGGACGACGCCCAGTGCCGGCGCCAGGTGATCGCGTGAAGCCGCCCGGCGCATTCCGCGCTCCCCGGCCGGTTCCGGCCCGGAGGTAGCGTCGCGAGGATGAGCGAGGACTCCGACGGCGTCTCCGTGGCAGCCGACTGGTACCCGGATCCCTTCGGGCGCCACGAGCTGCGCTACTGGGACGGTGGGGCTTGGACGGCCCACGTCGCCACCGAGGGTCGCCAGTCGACCGACCAGCCCGAGGGCGGGGGGATCGTGCCGACCGTCGACCGGCCCACGAGGAGGGTGCGCCGTGACGTGGAGCGCGCCGGTGCCGACCCTGCCGGCTCCGGCGGGGGCACGATCTTCACCGAGCCGGTCCTGGTCGTGAACCAGAAGGCCAAGCTGATCGAGGTCCACAACGAGTACGCGATCTTCGATGCGTCGGGCCGCCAACTCGGTGCCGTCCGCCAGGTCGGTCAGTCCTCGGTCCGCAAGGTGCTGAGGGTGCTGACCTCGGTCGACCAGTTCCTGACCCATCACCTCCAGGTCGTGGACCTGGCCGGCAACGTCGTGCTGGGACTGACCCGGCCGGCCAAGCTGGTCAAGTCCCGGGTCGAGGTCACCGACGCCACCGGCACGCGCATCGGCTCGATAGTGCAGCAGAACGCCGTGGGGCGCATCCGCTTCGCCATCGTGGTCGACGACGAGGTGATCGGCTCGGTCAACGGCGAGAACTGGCGTGCCTGGAACTTCAACATCCAGGACGCCTCGGGCTCGGAGGTGGGCCGGATCACCAAGACCTTCGAGGGTCTCGCCAAGACGATGTTCACCACAGCCGACAACTACGTCGTGCAGATCCACCGTCCCCTCGACGAGCCGCTGCGCTCCATGGTGGTGGCTTCCTCGCTCGCGGTCGACACTGCTCTCAAGCAGGACGGGCGCGGGTTCGGTTGAGCGGACCGTTCGGTTCGAGGCCGGGGCGATGAGCTTGCTCGACCCCCACCGTGCGGCCGTGGTGGATGCCGTGACCAGGGCGCTGGCCGAGGACCTGGTACCCCTCGGTGACCTGACGTCAGCGCTGCTGCCCGGAGGCGCGCTGGCCCGAGGGAAGCTCGTGAGCCGCTCGCGGGGCGTGTTGGCGGGCACCGCGTGCGCATCGGAGACCTTCGCCCAACTCGACGCAGCGGTCACCCTCCAGTGGGCCTGCGCCGACGGCGAAGCGGTGGGCCCCGGGCAGGTCCTGGGGGTCGTGGAGGGCCCGATGGCGTCGGTGCTGACGGGGGAGCGCACCGCGCTCAACTTCCTGTGCCACCTGTCGGGGGTCGCCTCCGCGACGCGAGCGGTCGTGGAGGCTGCTGCGCTCGGAGGCGAGGTCGCGGTCTGGGACACCCGCAAGACCCTGCCGGGGCTCCGCACCCTCGAGAAGGCGGCGGTACGAGCCGGTGGCGGTCGCAACCACCGGGGCAACCTGTCGGACTGGGTGATGTTCAAGGACAACCACCTGGCTCTGCTCGGGGTGGCGGAGGCCGTCGCCGCGGCCCGCGCTGCCTGGCCGGGCCGACTGGTGCACGTGGAGGTGGGCGACGCGGCCGAGCTCCTGGCGGCTCTCGAGGCCTCACCCGATGCCGTGCTCCTCGACAACTTCGACCCCTCCGAAGCGGCGAAGGCCGTCGCGGCCGTCGACGACTGGGTAGCCGCGGGCGCGGGGCGATCCCGCCCGCTGCTCGAGTGCAGCGGCGGCATCACCCTGGAATCGGTCGCCTCGTTCGCCGCGACGGGGGTGGATGCCGTGTCGACCAGCGCCATCACGCAGTCGGCCCCGGCACTCGACATAGGTCTCGATCTGGTGGGCTAGCCGGAGCCGGCTGGCCGGCCCGAGCCCTTTTCGCAGGACCTGGGCCGACCCGTAGCCTCCTGCCGTGCTCCTGCTCGCCATCGACGTCGGCAACACCCAGACCGTCATCGGGCTCTACGAGATGGATGCCGCTCCGGCGCGTGGCTCCAGGCGAGCCGATAGCGACCTGGTCGACCACTGGCGCATCGCCACCAACGCCGAGCGCACCGCTGACGAGCACGCGCTGGTGCTCCAGGAGTTCCTGGCCTTCCATGGTTCCTCGCTCGACGACGGCGACATCACCGGCCTGGTGGTGTGCTCCTCGGTGCCGAGGGTGACCGGCTCGCTGCGGCGAATGACCGAGCGCTACCTACACTTCGCCGCCCTCGTGGTCGAGCCGGGCGTCCGCACGGGGATCCCGATCCTCTACGACAACCCCAAGGAGGTCGGGGCCGATCGCATAGCCGACGCGGTGGCCGCCTTCGACCTGTTCGGTGGCCCGGCGATCGTGATCGACTTCGGCACGGCCACGACCTTCGAGGCCATCTCCGCCAAGGGGGAGTACCTGGGCGGGGCCATCTTCCCCGGCATCGACGTGAGCCTCGACGCGCTGTTCGCCCGGGCAGCCGCGCTACGTCGCGTGGAGCTCGTCGAGCCTCGCAACGTGATCGGTCGAAGCACTGTGGAGTCGATGCAGTCGGGCACGATCTACGGCTACACAGCCCTCGTCGACGGAATGTGCGACCGCATCTCCGACGAGTTGGGGGCCGACCCCACGGTCGTCGCCACCGGAGGTCTCTCAGGTCTGATCGGGCCGTTGTCGGCGAGCATCGACCACATCGAGCCCTGGCTCACCCTGCACGGGCTACGCCTCATCCACGAGAAGAACCGGTGAGCCGGCGATGACGCCTGAACCCCCGTACCGATACGACGTCACGGTCTCCGCCGCCGAGCTGCGGGCCCGCCACGGCGGCCTGCCCGCGGGTGAGGAGACGGGCGAGCAGGTCCGGGTGGCCGGACGGGTGATGCTCGTGCGCGTCCAGGGCCGCCTGGCGTTCGCCACCCTGCGCGACGGCAGTGGAGAACAGGTCCAGCTGTTCGCCCTGTCGGCGGTGACCGAGGACTTCGAGGGCTTCGGGCGGCTCTCGGTGGGCGACTGGGTCGGTGCCGAGGGCGAGGTCGTGGCGACCAGGCGCGGTGAGCTGTCGGTGAAGGTGGATCGCTGGGTGCTCCTCGCCGAGAACCGCCGGAGCTTCGGCGACAAGTGGCATGGCGTGACCGACTCGGAGCTTCGCTACCGGCAGCGCTACGTCGACCTGTGGGCGAACCCCGAGAGCCGTTCGGTCCTGGTGGACCGGAGCAGGATCGTGAGCCTCATCCGGCGCTGGCTCGAGGACCGCGGGTTCGTGGAGGTCGAGACGCCGATCTTCCACCCGATCCCCGGCGGCGCGCTGGCCACGCCCTTCACCACGCACCACAACGCCCTCGACGTCGACCTCTACCTACGGGTGGCGCCCGAGCTGTACCTCAAGCGGCTCGTGGTGGGCGGGTTCGAGCGAGTGTTCGAGATCGGGCGCGTGTTCCGCAACGAGGGCATCTCGACCCGCCACAATCCCGAGTTCACGATGCTCGAGCTGTACGAGGCCTACGCGGACTACCACGACGCCATGGCGCTGACCGAGGAGCTGGTGGCCCACCTCTGCCTGGAGCTGCGCTCGACCACGGTGCTCAGCTACGGGGGGAGGAGCTCGACCTGACGCCGCCGTGGCGCCGGGCCACCCTTCGAGAGCTGGTGGCCGAGCATGCCGGGGTGGACGTGGACCTCTCGGCCGGGGTCGAGGCCCTGACCGCCACGGCGCGCGCTGTGGGCGTCGAGGTCGAGCCCGGCTGGGGTCCGGGCAAGCTGGCGCTGGAGATCTACGAGAAGACGACCGAGCCGGCGCTGTGGGGCCCGGTCTTCGTCACCGACTACCCCACCGAGGTCTCCCCGCTGGCTCGGGGTCATCGGCTTGCCGCCGGTCTCGTGGAGCGGTTCGAGGCGATAGTCGCCGGGCGGGAGCTTTGCAACGCATTCTCCGAGCTCACCGACCCGGAGGTGCAGCGGGAGCGCTTCGAGGACCAGGCCCGCCTGCGGGCCGGCGGCGACGACGAGGCGATGGTGGTCGACGAGGACTACCTGCGGGCGCTCGAGCACGGTCTCCCGCCGACCGCAGGCCTCGGCATCGGGATCGACCGCCTGGTGATGCTGCTCACCGACCGCCACGCCATCCGCGACGTGATCGCCTTCCCGACGCTGCGCCCCGAGCGGGCCTGAGCACCGCCGCGGGCGGGCCAGGATGACCGGGGCGGTCGCGCCCACGGGCCCCGGGCCCGACGACGGGCTGTGGTCGCCGCGGCGGCGGATGCTCACGACCGGCCTGGTGTTGACCATCACCCTGGTCGCCTTCGAGGCGCTGGCGGTGTCCACCGTGATGCCCGAGGTGGCCGACGACCTCGGCGGCCTCGGGCTCTACGGCTGGGTGTTCAGCACCTTCTTCCTGGGCAACCTGGTCGGCATCGTCGTGGCCGGCAGGGCCGCGGACCGTCGGGGCACCGCCGGTCCGTTCGCGGCTGGGCTGGCGGTGTTCGCGGCCGGCCTCGTGTGCGGGGGCCTGGCGCCGTCGATGGCCGTGCTCGTGGCGGCGCGCGCCGTGCAGGGCGTCGGTGCCGGTGCCATCCCGGCGATCGCCTACACCTCGGTGGGTCAGGCCTACCCCTCGGGGCTGCGACCCCGCGTCTTCGCCGTGTTCAGCTCCGCCTGGGTGGTGCCCGGCCTGGTCGGGCCTGCGGCGAGCGGAGCCATAGAGCACGCGTTCGGGTGGCGGGCGGTGTTCCTGGCGCTGCTGCCCTTCGTGGTCGCGGCCGGAGCGATCACGTTCCCTCAGCTGACCCGCCGGCCGACCGCTGCTGCCGTTGTCCGGGCCGGACGCGACCTCTCGGGGCATGCTGCGACCGGCGCCGGGTGGGAGCCCCGGAACCCCCAGGCCAGGGCGCTGGTGCTGGTGGGGGGTGTGGCGGCGCTGCTCGTCGCCGCGGCGGGCCCACCGCTGACCTTCGCTGTGCCGCTGGGCGCGGTGGGTGTGGTGGTGTCGGCGATGGCCCTGGCGGGTCTGGTGCCTCCCGGAACCGGTCGGCTGGCTGCGGGGATGCCCGCCGCGGTGGCGGTGCGAGGTGTGCTCACCTTCGCCTTCTTCGGCACCGACGCCTACGTGTCGCTCACGTTCTCCGAGGTACGCGACCGTCCCACCTGGGTGGCGGGGGCGGCGCTGACGGCGGCTACCGTTGCCTGGACCTTCGCTGCGTGGATGCAGGAGCGATTCGTGGCCCGGGTGGGGCCGAGGCGCCTCGTGTCAGCCGGGTTCTGCCTGGTCGTGGTGGGCATTGCCGGCATGCTCGGTGCGCTCGGCCCGGCCCCTGTCGGGTTGGCGATCGTGGTCTGGTCGGTGGCCGGGTTCGGGATCGGGCTCGCCTACGCGCCGATCTCGGTGACCGTGCTCGCGTTGGCCGAACCCGGGCGCGAGGGGGTGGCGTCGTCGTCGCTGCAGCTCTGCGACGTGCTCGGCGTGGCGTTGGGCACCGGCTTGGGCGGCGCGTTCGTGGCTCTGGCCGACTCGGGCGCCTGGGCGCTGCGCCAGGCGCTGGTGGCGCAGTTCGCCCTCACGGGGGCGGTGGCCTTGGCGGGAGCCGTCGCGGCCCGTCGCCTTCCCCAGGTGCTGCCGGACGCGCCGGCCCGCTGAGCCTTCCTCGCGCGGTCAGGCCAGGTCGTCAGGTGCTGCCGGACGCGCCGGCCCGCTGAGCCTTCCTCGCGCGGTCAGGCCAGGTCGTCGAGCAGGCCCCGCGCTGCCCGGGCCAAGGCGACGGGCATGGGACGTTCCCCGAAGGGGGCCAGGGCGTCGACGGCCTGCTCGGCGTAGCTGCGGGCGACCGCCACGGCCTCGGCCACGCCCCCGCAGGCGCGCACCATCGCGCGCGCCTCCTCCAGCTCGGCGCCTCGCAGCGGCCGACCGAGAAGGGCGCGCAGGTCGTCGCCGCCGGGCGCCGCCAGGGCGCGCAGCACCGGCAGGTTGTAGATGCCCTCGGTGATGTCGAGGCCGGCGGGCTTGCCCAGCTGCTCGTCGGTACCGATGACGTCGAGAACGTCGTCGACGACCTGGAAGGCCATCCCGAACCGGTCGCCGAAGCGGGTGAGGTGCTCGACGTGTTCGCGCGGGAGCCCGCCAACGATGGCGCCGATGCGGCTCGAGGCCGCGAACAGCGCCGCCGTCTTGCCGGCGATCGCGGCCTCGTAGCTCTCCTCGGTTCGGGTGGCGTCGTAAGCGTGGCTGAGCTCGTGCACCTCGCCCTCGCACAGCCGCCCGATGGTGGCGGCCAGCAGGCCGGCGACCTCGGTACCGAGCCCGGCCGCGATCTCCGACGCTCGTGCGAGTAGGAAGTCGCCGGCGAGGATCGCCTTCAGGTTGCCCCAGCGGGCGTTGACGCTCTGGGCCCCGCGGCGGGTCTCGGCCTCGTCGATCACGTCGTCGTGGCACAGAGACCCGCTCTGGACCAGTTCCACGGCGACGCCACCGAGCACGACGTCGTCGGTCACCGCGGCCATGGCCGCCGAGGGATCGTCGGCCAGGCAGCCGGCAGCAGCGACGGCCAGCAGCGGCCTGCCCCGCTTGCCGCCCGCGGCGATCAGGTGCACGCCCATGGCGGCCATCAGCTCGTCCTGGGAGGCCACCGAGGCACGTAGGGCGGACTCGATCCGGTCCAACTGACCGCCCATCCCGGGCACCGCCAGCAGCGGGTTGGGCGCGGCCACGACGGGGAGGCTAACCGGGGGCCGCGATGTCGAGGAACGCTGCTGAAGTCCAGGTGCACATCGGCCGATGCGAGAAGGACGAGCCAGCCCGACCACTCGCGTGCGATGCGGGGGGCGACAGGTACACTCGGCCCACGGATCCCCCAGTAGGGCGGAGGCACACCTTGTTCGAACGCTTCACCGATCGGGCCCGGCGAGTCGTCGTCCTGGCCCAAGAGGAAGCCCGGCTCCTCAACCACAACTACATCGGCACAGAGCACATCCTGCTCGGGCTGATCCACGAGGGCGAAGGTGTGGCCGCCAAGGCGCTCGAGTCGCTCGGCATCTCGCTCGAGGCGGTGCGCAGCCAGGTCGAGGAGATCATCGGCCAGGGCGGGAGCTCGCCTTCGGGCCACATCCCGTTCACCCCGCGTGCCAAGAAGGTCCTGGAGCTGTCGCTGCGAGAGGCGCTCCAGCTCGGCCACAACTACATCGGCACGGAGCACATCCTGCTGGGCCTGATCCGCGAGGGCGAAGGGGTGGCTGCCCAGGTCCTCGTCAAGCTCGGCGCGGACCTGTCCCGGGTCCGCCAGCAGGTGATCCAGCTCCTCTCCGGGTACCAGGGACCCGGCGGGCCCGCTGCCGGCGAGAAGGCCGGGGCCACGACCGGTGCGGGAGGGTCGGGCGAAGCGCAGCCATCGGGATCGCTGGTCCTCGACCAGTTCGGGCGCAACCTCACCCAGCAGGCTCGGGAGAAGAAGCTCGATCCCGTGATCGGCCGCGCCAGGGAGATCGAACGGGTGATGCAGGTCCTGTCGCGCCGGACCAAGAACAATCCCGTCCTGGTGGGCGAGCCGGGCGTGGGCAAGACGGCGATCGTGGAGGGCCTGGCCCAGAAGATCGTGGCCGACGACGTGCCCGAGACCCTCACCGGCAAGCAGCTCTACACGCTCGACCTGGGGGCCCTCGTGGCCGGCTCCCGTTACCGGGGTGACTTCGAGGAGCGCCTGAAGAAGGTGCTCAAGGAGATCCGCACCCGCGGCGACATCATCTTGTTCATCGACGAGCTCCACACCCTCGTGGGCGCCGGCGCGGCCGAGGGCGCGATCGACGCGGCATCGATCCTCAAGCCCATGCTCGCCCGCGGCGAGCTGCAGACGATCGGTGCCACGACCCTCGACGAGTACCGCAAGCACCTCGAGAAGGATGCCGCCCTCGAGCGGCGGTTCCAGAAGATCGTCGTCGAGGAACCCACGGTGGCTCACACGATCGAGATCCTCAAGGGCCTGCGTGACCGCTACGAGTCCCACCACCGGGTCACGATCACCGACCAGGCGCTCGTCGCCTCGGCGAACCTGGCCGATCGCTACATCGCCGACCGGCACCTGCCCGACAAGGCGATCGACCTCATCGACGAGGCAGGGTCGCGCCTGCGCATCAAGCGCATGGCCACCCCCTCTGACTACAAGGAGATCGAGAACGAGCTGGCCGGTGTGGTCGACGCGAAGAAGAAGGCCGTCGAGGCACAGCACTTCGAGGAGGCCGGGCGGCTGCGCGACAAGGAGAAGGAGCTCCTCGCCGCGAAGGAGACCAAGGAGCGCGAGATCAAGGACTCCGGCGTCGACCTCTTCGACGAGGTCGACGAGGAGGGCATCGCCGAGGTCCTGTCGCTGTGGACCGGCATCCCCGTCTACAAGCTCACCGAGGAGGAGACGGCCAAGCTCCTGCGCATGGAGGATGAGCTGCACCACCGGGTCGTGGGTCAGGAGGACTCGATCCGTGCCGTCAGCCAAGCCATTCGCCGGACGCGGGCGGGCCTGAAGGACCCGAAGCGTCCCTCGGGCAGCTTCATCTTCCTGGGGCCCTCGGGGGTCGGCAAGACGGAGCTCGCCAAGACGCTGGCCGAGTTCCTCTTCGGCGACGAGGCGGCTCTCATCAGCCTCGACATGTCCGAGTACATGGAGAAGCACACCGTGAGCCGCCTGGTCGGCTCGCCCCCGGGCTACGTGGGCTACGAGGAAGGCGGTCAGCTGACCGAGGCGGTGCGCCGCAAGCCCTTCTCCGTCGTGCTGTTCGACGAGATCGAGAAGGCACATCCCGATGTGTTCAACACGCTGCTGCAGATCCTCGAGGAGGGCCGCCTGACCGATGCTCAGGGCCGGTCGGTCGACTTCCGCAACACGGTTTTGATCATGACCTCCAACCTGGGCACCGCCGATCTGCGCAAGGCCAACGTCGGGTTCTCCCGAGCCGACGAGGCCGTCAGCTACGAGCGCATGAAGGAGAAGGTCACCGACGCCCTCAAGGCGCACTTCCGGCCGGAGTTTCTGAACCGGATCGACGACATCATCGTCTTCCACGAGCTCAGCCGGGAAGAGGTGACCCAGATCGTGGATCTGATGATCGCTCGTACGCAGGCCCAGCTCGAGGCACAGGGCATCGGTCTCGAGCTGACCACCGCCGCCAAGCTGCACCTGGTGGAGAGGGGCTACGACCCACAGCTCGGGGCGCGGCCGCTGCGGCGGGCCATCCAACGCCTGGTCGAGGACGCCCTGTCCGAGCGTCTGCTCTACAAGGAGTTCCGCGCCGGTGAGCTCGTCGTCGTCGACACCGAGGTCGACGCGGAGACGGGGGAGACCCGTCTCGGATTCCGTGCGGTGGAGGGCTTCCAGCCTCCGCCGATGGAGCTCGCTGGCACCGGGGGCGACACCGAGGCGGGCTGACGTCGAACCAACCCGGGCCACTTTTCGGCCGGTCAGGTCATTCGGGGGCATCTTGTCCGACGTAGGGCTAGCTTGCGCCGTATGTACCAGAAGATCCTGGTCGGGACGGACGGGTCGGAGACCGCCTCGGCAGCGGTGTCGAGGGCTGTCGAGGTCGCTGCCGCCTACGGGGCTTCGCTCACGATCCTGACCGCCGGGCAGGGCAGGCGCGGCGAGCAGATCGTGGCCGACGCGGCAGCTGCCCACGCGGGCTCGGGCGTGCACATTGCGACCCAGGTCGTCGACGGCGACGCGGTGTCGGCCCTGGTCGGAGCGGCCCGTGCCGGTGGCCACGACCTGCTGGTGACCGGTAACAAGGGGATGACGGGCCTGACGAGGTTCTTCTCGCTCGGTTCGGTGCCCAACAAGCTGACCCACCACCTGCCCTGCAGCCTGCTCATCGTCCGCACCACGTGAATCGAGGCCCCCGGCGCTGGCGCGCCGGGGGCCACCTCTGGCGCGGCGTGCTGGGGGCGGTGCTGATCCTGGCGCTGGGCGGCTGCCGGGTCGACGCCGAGGTGCGCGTCCACGCCCGCGAGGACGGGTCGGGTTGGGTGCGCGTGACCGTGACGTTCGACTCCGATGCCATCGCCCGCCTTGGAGGCGATCCTGCCGGGGCGCTTGCCCTCGAGGATCTGCAGGCGGCGGGCTGGCAGGTCGATGGGCCACGGCGGGGATCGGGCCAGTCGGTCTCGGTCTCGGCCATCAGGGACTTCGCCCGCCCCGAGCAGGTGCGAGACCTGCTCGAGCAGGTCGACGGACCGGGAGGGGTGCTGCGGGACGCGCACCTAGTGCGCGAGGTGCGCCCTGGGCGTACCACGGTTCGCTTCGCAACGCGGTTCGACCCAGCGGGAGGGCTGGGCGCCTTCGCCGACGAGGCGCTCGCCGCCGCGCTCGACGGCGAGCCTCTGGGACGCAGCCTCGACGACATGGCCCGGGCAACGGACCAGCCGGTGGCGTCCATGGCGGGATTGGTGGTGCGCGTCGACCTGCCCGGCGAGCCCCGTACCGACGCCGCCGTGTCGGGCCGGTCGGCGACGTGGATCCTCGGGCTCGACGACCCGCCCACGGTGCTACGGGCCTCTTCGACCTCGTGGCGATGGTCCAGCGTCGCTCTGGCCGGGCTGGGCCTGGCCATGGCGGTGGCGGCCCTGGTGGTGCTGGTCCGTTCGAGCGGCGCACGTCGGGCGGGCCGGGCCAGCCGGGTACGCCGAGTCCGTGGCAGGTCCGGTTGAGGCCCGGTGCACGGTCAGGGACACTCCACGCGGGACTGGTCACACCCAGGGTCAAGCCGGCCACCGAGACGCTCAACGCATCTTCCACGAACCCCAAACCCCCGGGGTTCGGAATCGATGTCACACCCCGCTGTTGGACTGGTCCCGTGCGCCGAACCAGATCGATGTTCCGCTGCCGCCAGTGCGGTGCTCACGAGGCCAAGTGGGCCGGCCACTGCCGAACGTGCGACGAGTGGGGCTCGTTCGACGAGGTGGTCGAGCAGGCGGCAGAGTCCCGCTCACCGACGGTGCCGGCCGTCGAGCCGGCCCGGCCGATCGCCTCTGTCAGCGCGGCTGGCTCATCGGCCGTGCCCACCGGGGTCCTCGAGCTCGATCTCGTGCTCCAGGGTGGCCTGGTGCCGGGTTCGGTCACCCTGCTCGGCGGGGAGCCGGGCATCGGCAAGTCGACGCTGGTGTTGCAGGCCCTGGCCGGCCGCGCAGGTGCCGGCGACCGCTGCCTGTACCTGACCGCGGAAGAGTCGACCGCCCAGGTACGTCGTCGTGCGGACCGCCTCGGAGCATTGGCAGACGACCTGTGGCTGGCCTCGGTCAACGGGCTGGGCGAGGTCGAGGCGCAGCTGGCGGAGGTGGAGCCGGCCCTGGTCGCGCTCGACTCGGTACAGGCGGTCGGCGACCCCGTCGCCGGAGCGAATGCGGGGACCCTGGCCCAGGTTCGGGAGGTCACCCAGCGGTTGACCGCGCTGGCCAAGTCGACGGGAACCTCGGTCGTGCTGGTGGGCCACGTCACCAAGGACGGGGCGCTGGCGGGCCCCAAGGTGCTCGAGCACCTGGTGGACACCGTGCTGTCCTTCGCTGGTGAGCGCCATCACGCCCTGCGCGTGCTGCGGGCCGTCAAGCACCGCTTCGGGTCCGTCGACGGTGTCGGTCTGTTCGAGATGACCGGCGCCGGGCTCGATGCGGTGGCCGATGCCTCGTCGCTGTTCCTGGCCGACCGCAGGCCCGGCACGTCCGGGTCCGTGGTGGCCCCGCTCGTGGAGGGTCAGCGCCCGTTGCTGGTCGAGGTGCAGGCGCTCGTCGCCCGTTCGCCGCTCAACGTGCCGAGGCGGTCGTCGCCCGGGCTCGACGCCGGGCGGCTGGCGCTGGTGCTCGCGGTGCTCGAGCGGCGCCTGGGCCTGTCCATGGTGGGCTCCGACGTGCACGTCGCGGTGGCCGGCGGCGTGCGCGCCGTCGAGCCGGCCACCGACCTTGCCCTGGCACTGGCGCTGGTGTCAGCCGTCAGCGGCATCGCCGTGCCCGACGACGTCGCGGTCTGCGGGGAGTTGGGGCTCGGTGGAGAGGTGCGCCAGGTCCACCAGATGCCGCGGCGGCTCGCCGAGGCCGCCCGGCTCGGCTTCCGGCGCGCGCTGGTACCTGCATCGGCTCCGGTGCCGGGCGTCGCCGGGCCGGATTGCATCCGGGTGGATTCGCTCGCGGAGGCGGCGTCGCAGCTGGGCCTGCTGCGCGATGCCACCACCCGGATGCCCCACCAGACGCTCGCTGGGGCCAGCGGGCCCGATCGGTCGGTCGAGGTGCTCAAGTAGCATCGCATCGTGGCGCCCCGGCAGACCCCGCACCTGCTCGAGGGCTTGCGTGCCATCGCCCCCGGGTCCGCGCTTCGCGGTGGGCTGGATCGGATCCTGCAGGCGAGCATGGGAGCGCTCATCGTGGTGGGCGACGGCCCCGAGGTGCTGAACATCTGCTCCGGGGGGTTCCTGCTGGACGCGGCCTACAGCCCCCAGCGGCTCTCGGAGCTGGCCAAGATGGACGGGGCCATCATCCTCGCCCCCGACGCGAGTCGCATCGCTCGAGCCAACGTGCACCTGGTTCCCAACCCGCACGTGCCCACCACCGAGACCGGCACCCGGCACCGCACCGCCGAGCGCGTGGCCCGCTCGATCGCCGTCCCGGTCATCTCGGTCTCGGAGGACATGGGTCTGGTCACGCTCTACGTACGTGACCAGAAGCACGTCTTGGAGGCGATCCCCCGTCTGCTGACTCGGGCCAACCAGGGCCTGCAGACCCTCGAGCGCTACAAGGACCGGCTCGACGAGGTGACCGCCGCGCTGTCGTCGCTCGAGCTGGAGGACCTGGTCACCCTGCGAGACGTGGTGGTGGTCCTGCAGCGGGCGGAGATGGTCCGACGTGTCGCGTCCGAGATCGAGTTCGACATGGTAGAGCTCGGTGTCGACGGGCGCATGATGCGTCTGCAGGTCGACGAGATGTTGGGCGGCTTCGATCGCGACCGTCACCTCCTGCTCTCCGACTACCACGTCGATGCCGGCGCGGGAGAGGACGAGCTGGCGGCGGCACTGGCGCAGCTGGCCGAGCTGGGCACCGACGACCTGCTCGATCAGCGCATGGTGGGCCAGGTGCTCGGCCGCGCGGTTGGTCCCAACGACCTCGACCAGGCCCTGTCGCCCCGGGGTTGGCGATTGATGTCTCGGATCCCCCGGCTGCCCGACCCGGTGATAGGGCGCATAGTCGAGCGCTTCGGCAGCCTCCAGAAGATCCTCCGCGCGACGATCGAGGACCTTGACGACGTCGCCGGGGTGGGTGAGACCCGGGCTCGGGCGGTGAAGGAGGGCATGACCCGCCTCGCCGAGTCGTCGATCCTCGACCGCTTCGGCTGAGCCACGGCCGTCCGAGCGGTCACGCCGATCGGAGTGGTCAGCGGGCGCGCCGTGAGAGCTGCTCGCGGTCGAGTATCCGGTAGCGACGGTCGGCCTGGTCGATCCAGCCCAGCCTCACGAAGCTCGACAGGGCCTTGTTGACCCGTTCGCGTGAAGCGCCGACCATCCCGGCCAGCTCCTCCTGGGTGACGGGCAGCTGGAAGGTGTCCCGCTCGCCGGCGAGCTCGAGCAGTCGCTTCGCGGTGCGCCCGGCGACGTCGAGGAAGACCGAGTCGGCCAGAGCGGCGTCGACGGCGCGGATCCGCTGCGCGAGCAGGGCGACGACGCTCCAGAGCCGCTCGGGCCGCTCGTCGAAGGCGGCCCGCACGGGTTCGTAGGGGATGGAGGCGACTCGGGAGGTCTCCAGGGCCCGGGCGTCGGCAGAGCGGCCCATTCCGTCGAGCAGGCCCATCTCCCCGAACAGGTCGCCGTGCTCCATCAGGGAGATGACCGATTCACGTCCGTCCGACGAACGGTTGACGATGGCGATACGGCCCTCGAGGACCACGTAGAGCTGGTCGGGCCGTTCGCCCTCGCGGAAGATGACGTCGCCGCGGCGCAGCCGACGCAACGCCGCCTCCTGGGCGATGAAGGTGATGCCCTCCTCGTCGATGTCGGAGAACAGCCCCGTGGCTCGCAACAGATCGGGGTCGAGCACGGCCGCAGCCTACGTGGACCGCCTCGTGCGCCGGCCGGACCCGGGCCCCGGGCGTCGCGGCGATACGCTCCCGCCGTGGCCGGGACCTGGGCGATCGTGGTCGCCGCCGGCGCCGGCCACCGCTTCGGAGGACCCAAGCAGTTCGAGCCGCTGGCCGGCCGCCGCGTCGTCGACCATGCCGTGGACTCGGCGCTGCGCCATTGTGACGGGGTCGTGGTGGCTCTACCTCCGGACCGGCTCGACAGCGCCCCGGCCGCGCCGGTGCGGGTCGTGGCCGGGGGAGCCACCCGCTCGGACTCGGTGCGGGCCGCGCTCGCCGCCGTACCCGACGATGCGGGGGCGATTCTGGTCCACGACGCGGCGCGCCCGGCCGCTCCCGACGACGTGTGGCGCCGGGTCATCGGTGCGCTGGCTGCCGGCGCCGAAGTGGTGGTGCCGGCTCTGCCGGTCACCGACACCTTGCGCCGGGTCGGGGGTTCCACGATCGACCGCTCGGACCTGGTCGCGGTTCAGACCCCGGAGGGGTTCACCCCTGCGGTGCTGCGCGCCGCCCACGCCGACGGCGCGCAGGGCTCCGATGACGCTTCGCTGGCGGAGGCGATCGGAGCCGTCGTGGTGGTGGTGCAGGGCGATCCCGCCAACCTGAAGGTGACGACCCCGCTCGACCTGGTGCTGGCCGAGGTGCTGTGCCGCTGAGAAGGTCGGCCGGCTTGCCCCTGCGCATCGGCCAGGGCGTGGACGTGCACCGCTTCGGTGACGATCCGGCCCGCCCGCTCGTGCTTGGAGGTGTCCGCTTCGAAGGCGAGCCCGGCCTGGTCGGTCACAGCGATGCCGACGCCGTCTGCCATGCGGTGGCCGACGCCCTGCTCGGCGCCGCCGGCCTCGGCGACATCGGCCAACGCTTCCCCGACACCGACCCCGCCTGGGCGGGCAGTGACAGCATCGACCTGCTCACCAGGGTGGCCCGGGAGGTCGCAGCCGCGGGGTGGCAGGTGCTCAACGTCGACTGCACGGTGGTGGCGGAGCGACCCCGCCTGGCGCCCCACGCCGCCCGCATGGCGGAGCTGCTGGGGGCCGCCGTGGGTGCACCCGTGGCCGTGAAGGGCACGCGAGCCGAGCAGATGGGAGCCCTGGGGCGCGTCGAGGGGGTCGCCTGCCTCGCCGTGGCGCTGCTCGAAGGCGCGCCGGCGTGAGCCAGGCTCGGCCGGGTCGTGGGCGTGGCCGTCGCCCGGCCCGGCCTGGCTCGTCGGGGTCGCCGGGTCGGGGGTCGGGTCGCGCTGCGGGGTCGCCGGGTCCGGGGTCGGGTCGCGCTGCGGGGTCCTCGGGTCGGGGTGCCTCCGGGTCGGGGTACCGACGGGTCCCCTCGGGTCCGCCTCCCGCCCCGCGCCCGGGCGTCGGCCGCTCCTCGTCGGGTCGCACCGAGGTGGGGGGTGAACAGGTCGAGGGCCGGCAGGCGGTCCGGGAGCTCCTGCTCGCCGCTCGACGGGCTGTGCACGAGGTCTGGGTCATGGTCGGGACCGATCCCTCGCCGGTTCTCCGCGACATCCGTGAACTGTGCACAGCGTCCGGCGTGCCCCTGCGAGAGGTGGGGCGCGGGCGGTTCGGGGCCGCGGCGCGCTGCGATGCCCCTCAGGGCGTCCTCGCCCGTGCCGCCCCGATCGAAGGGGTGGAGATCGAGGAGCTGCTCGGAGACGGTGTGTCGGGACGGGCGCCCCTGGTGGTGGTGGCGGACGGGATAACCGACCCGGGCAACCTGGGCGCTCTGTTGCGAAGTGCCGAGTGCTCTGGAGCCTCGGGGGTCGTACTCGGGCGCCACCGTGCCGTGCACGTCACCCCCACCGTGGCCAAGGCAGCGGCCGGTGCCGTCGAGCACCTGGCCTTCAGCGTGGTCGGTGGCCTGCCGGCCGCGATGGCACGCCTGGGCGAGCTGGGTTGCCTGCGCCTGGGTCTCGACCCCGGCGGAGGAACCGGGCTCTGGTCGCTGCCGCCGGTCGACGGCCCCGTGGCGGTCGCCCTCGGGGCCGAGGGGTCCGGTCTGTCGCGCCTGGTGCGCGCCCGCTGTGATGCGGTGGTGTCGATCCCGTCGCTGGGGCACCTCGACTCGTTGAACGTGGCGTCCGCGGGGGCGGTCGTCCTGTTCGAGATCGCTCGCCGCCGCGACACGCGCTGAAGAGCGCTCCAGGGCCAACTCGCTGGGTGCCGGCCCGACCACACGCCGTGTTGGGTTCTGGTTCATCTGGAATGGCCGGAAGATGACCGTTCGGATAAGGCGACGTGAAGCAAAAATGTCCGCGTGACCATTGACACAGTGGCATCGCCATGGTTCATCATGACTAGACCGTGGCCAGATGGGTCGCAGTAGACGTCGCAGCAGGAGTCACGATGGCTCGAACCTCTCCCGCCCTGCTCAGCGAGCTCGACGACGTCGAGCTCGCCGCCCGCTATCAGCAGGGGTGTCCGGACGCGTTGTCGGCCCTGGTCGACCGGTACCGCCGCTTCGCCCGGGCCAAGTCGCGCAACTACTTCCTCGTCGGAGGCGACGCCGAGGATGTGGAGCAGGAGGCGCTCATCGGGCTGTACAAGGCAGCACGGGACTTCCGCCCCGACCGCGAGGCCAGCTTCCGGGCGTTCGCCGAGCTGTGCATCACCCGTCAGATCATCACGGCCATCAAGACCTCGACCCGCCAGAAGCACCTGGCGTTGAACCAGTACGTGTCGATCTCGGCGGCCCGCCCCACCGACGACGGCGAGCTCGAGGTGGAGCGCCTCCTCGAGGCGCACAACGTCGCCGACCCTGCCGACTGCGTCGTCGACGGGGAGAGGATCGACGGCTTGCGCCAGCGCCTCGGCCGGGTGCTGTCGGTGCTCGAGGTGGACGTCCTGCGCCTCTACGTGGAGGGCCGCTCGTACCAGGAGATCGGCGCCGAGCTCGGTCGCCACGTCAAGGCGATCGACAACGCCCTGCAGCGGGTCAAGCGCAAGCTCGAGCTGCAGCTCGCCGATCGCGACGCTCTCGACCGGCAGGCGGACCTGGCGTTGCTGGCCTGATTCCCGAGCCGGGTGTCGGGCTCGAACCGACGACATCTTCTTTACAAGAGAAGTGCTCTACCAGCTGAGCTAACCCGGCGTGGGAGCGAGGCTACCCGAGGGTCCTTGATCGGCGAAGAGCGCCAGGCCAGCCTGTTCCGGATGGCGATGACCGACCGGGACCGGGCGATCCTCGACTTCGAGCGCGGGTGGTGGGCCACTCCCGGCCCGAAGGACCTGGCCATCCGGGCCCGCTTCGAGCTGTCCGGGACGCGGTACTACCAGCTGCTGACCGAACTGATCGATCAGCCCGAGGCCTACTCCTACGATCCGCTGTTGGTGCTCCGACTCCGACGCAGCCGAGATCGGCGCCGCCGAGCCCGTGCCACGGGCCGCCCGGTGAGCCAATTGGACGGCCACTAGGCCGGAGGGCAACCTCTCCGGCTCCGACCGGGCGGACGCTTCCGCCTTCCAGGAGGACCGATGGCACGACGGCGAACCCCCGAACCCACGGCGAGCCCGGCGCGGGGCGCCGTCCTGGTCGTGGTCGCCGTGGTCGTCGGGCTGTTCCTGTTGCGCAACGGCCTCGACACCTCCGAGACGGTCCGAGCCAGCGACGGACCCTCCGCAGACGAGGCCCCCGCTGACACGACCGAGGCGCCCGACACGACCGAGCCGGCGCCGGCGGCGCGGCCTGCGGCCGAGGTGCCCGTCGTCGTGCTCAACGGCACCAAGGTCAACGGTGCCGCCGGTCGCTGGAGCCAGTCCCTCGGTGCGCGCGGCTACCCGATGGGCGAGCCCGGCGACGCCGAGCCCGACGTGAGCTCCACGCAGGTCTTCTTCGGGCCCGGCTATGAGGTGGAGGCCGCGGCGGTGGTAGAGGCGCTCGGCTCGCCGGCGGGCGTCGCGCCGCTCGCGCTGCCTGCCACGCCTCCCGGGGAGATCGGTTCGGCCCAGGTGGTCGTGGTCATCGGCCCCGACCTGGCGTCGAGCGAACCTCCTGCTGCGGGTTGAGGCGCCTCTCCTCCGAGCCCGGTGCGCCGGGCCGCCCGCATCGGAAGGCGACGGCCAGGTGACACCGGCGCGGGGTGGAATGGTGCCCGGCGTCGCCGACCTGACCCGGATCCTGGCCCCTCCGGCCCGCAGCGGGCTCTTCGTCGACTTCGACGGCACCCTGGCCCCGATAGTGCAGGAACCCGAGTTGGCGCGCCCGCTTCCCGGCAGCAAGCAGGCACTGGCAGCGTTGGCCCGTCGACTGGCCGTCGTGGCCGTGGTCTCCGGCCGGTCGGTGGCCTTCCTCGAGCGTCACCTACCCGCCGGGGTCGTGCTGAGCGGCCTGTACGGGCTGGAGTCCCGCCTGGCCGACGGCACTGCCTCCCGCGTGCCGCCGGGCCCCTGGCCGGCCGTGATCGCCGACGCGACGGCGCAGGCTCGTGCGGAGCTGCCGGCCGCGGTGCGCGTCGAGTCCAAGGGCACCTCGGTGACGCTGCACTTCCGCAGCGCGCCCGAGGCGCAAGAGGCGGTGGAGCGGTTCTCGGCCCGCGTGGCCGCGGCGACCGGGCTGGTGGCTCGCCCTGCCAAGCGCTCGGTCGAGCTCCACCCGCCGTTGGGGACCGACAAGGGCACCGTGCTCGACGACCTGACCGCCGGGCTCGACGGCGCCTGCTACGTGGGCGACGACGTCGGTGACCTCGCCGCGTTCGACGCGCTGGACCGCTTCGTGGCGAGCGGTGGGCGAGCCTGCCGGGTGGCCGTCCGAGGCGCCGAGCGCGATGAAGGCTTGGTCGCGCGCGCCGACGTGGTGCTCGAGGGTCCCGAGCAGGTGCGAGATCTGCTGGGCGCCCTGGCCTCGGGGTGGAGCTGACCGGTCGGCACCGGGCACTGCGCGTTCAGGTCTGCGGTGACCGCCCCGTGTGCAACGCCCGGCCTCACGAGCCGACGCGGCCCGCCTGGTCGAGCTGGTCGGCGAGCCAGTCGGCCGGCGTGCGCTCCTCGGCCAGGGCCCTGAGCCGAGCCGCTCGCCGGGCTCGCTCGCTGCTGGTCATCGTCAGCGCGTGGTGCAGCGCCTCCGCCCCGCCGACGAGGTCGAAGGGAGGCATCGCCACGGCGTGGTCGCCGAAGCGGTCCCAGGCGCCCGTCTCGGGTGACAGGCACAGCACCGCGTCGCGCTCGCTCAGCAGCACCCCTTCGCTCGCCACCAGGTTCAGGCCGTCGCGGATGGCGTTGACCACCAACACGTCGGCACGGCGCAGCAGGGCGAGCGAGCGCGGGTAGTCGTCGTCCACGTCGAGGAGGATGGGGGTCCAATCGCTCGCGCCATAGCGCGCATTGATCCGTTCGACCGTCGCCTCGACCCGGGCGCGGTAGGCGCGATAGGCGGGCACCCCCTCGCGTGAGGGGTAGGCACCGGCGACGAAGCAGACCCGCCCCCGGTGCTGCGGGTAGCGGTCCAACAACTCCTCGAAGGCGGCGAAGCCCCGCACCAGGTTCTTGGACAGCTCGACCCGATCGACGCGGGCGATCACCGTCGCCTCGCCGACCCGCTGGTCCAGCGCGGCCAGAGCGGCATCACAGTCGGGGGACGCGGCATTTGCCCGCAGGTCCACCGGATCAGAGGCCAGCGGGGACACGAAGCAGCGGGTCGACGCCGGGGCGGCCAGCTCAGCGGCCGACGCCGCGAAGTCGGCTGCCCAGCGCGGCGAGTGGAAGCCGCACGCGTGGTGCGCTGCCATCCCCTCGAGCAGCTCGCGGGAGTGCGCGGCTGGCAAGGGGCGAAGCCACACGGGGGGCGCGAATGGAGTGTGGCTGAAATGGACGCAGCGCAGGTCGGGCCGCGTCGTGGCCAGCACGCCGGCCACCAGGCAGAGGTGGTAGTCCTGCACGAGCACTGTGGCGTCGCTGGGGGCGGCACTTGCGACGGCCTCGGCGAACGCAGCGTTGTACTCGCGGTACGCCTCCCAGGCCCGGGCCCACGAGGCGTCGAAGGTGGGCTCGTCAGCGAGGCCCCACAAGCCGTGGTGGGCGAACCAGAGCACCCCGTTGCTGACCTCGTCGTAGGCGAGGCGGAACATCTCCGGGTCTACGTCGACCAGGATCGTCCGGAGGCCGTGGGATTCCACCGCACCAGCCGATGCCGCCCTGCGGTCGGCGTCGGACATGGCGGCCGCGATCCAGGTGGCACCCGTGCCGGCGACCAGGGGCGCAAGCCCGGACACCAGCCCTCCTGCTCCCCGTCGGGCCCTCAACTCCCCGCCTTCGTCGTGGAAGGACACCGGACCGCGGTTGGAGGCGATCACGAGTGGCCGCTCGGGAGGGGCGACGACCATCGGGGGCACCGTAGCGCCGGCCGGGGCGGTACTCGTCGGGCCGGCGCGCCGGCACGGCGCCGAGGAGGCGACGAGGATGGGGCCGTGCGCGTCGTCGCCGCTCCCGACACGTTCCGGTCCACCGCCTCCGCGGTGGACGTGGCAGCGCGCATCGCAGCGGTCGCCGCGTCGCGGGGCTGGGAGTGCGATCAGGTCCCGCTCGCCGACGGAGGCGAGGGCACGCTCGAGGTCCTCGGTGGCGCCAATCGGGCATCGTGGGTGACCGGCCCCCTGGGTCAGAGGGTGCTCGCCGGGTGGCGCCTGTCGGGGGGGACCGCGGTCATCGAGGCCGCAGCCGCATGTGGGCTCGTCCTCGCCGGCGGAGCCGAGGGCAACGACGCAGTCGACGCGACGACCTCAGGCGTGGGTGAGCTCATCGTGGAGGCCATCGAGGCCGGTGCCCGGGAGATCGTGGTAGGCCTGGGCGGCTCGGCGAGCACCGACGGGGGGCTCGGCGCGCTGCGGGCGGTCCGCTCCAGCGCACGATTGCACTCGGTGACGCTCGTGGCGGCGTGCGACGTGCGAACCGGCTTCCTGGACGCGGCGACGGTCTTCGGACCCCAGAAGGGTGCCTCCGCCAACCAGGTCACGCTGCTGAGTCGGCGCTTGGCCCGCCTGGCCCAGGTCTACCGCGACGAGCACGGGGTGGACGTGACCAGCCTCCCGGGCGCCGGCGCGGCCGGCGGCCTGGCTGGTGGCCTGGCCGCCATCGGGGCCCCGCTGGTGAGTGGCTTCGACCTGGTCGCCGACCGGGTCGGGCTCGCCGATGCCATGGAGGGCGCCGATCTGGTCGTGACCGGGGAGGGCTTCCTCGATGCGGAGAGCTTCGAGGGCAAGGTGGTGGGGGGCGTGGCATCGCTCGGCCACGAGCTCGCTGTGCCGGTGGTGGCGGTCGTGGGCGAGATCCTCGCTGGCGTCGACCTGCACGGGATCGAGGCGCTGTCGCTGGTCGAGCGCGTGGGGCGCGAACGGGCCAGCGGAGATCCTCTGGGGGCTGTCAGCGAGGTCGTCGAGGAGTTGCTCGACCGCTTCGGCTGAACCTCAGTCCGGTTGGCTTCGACGCGATGGCCCGGCGGCGCTGCTGGCCGCCGGGGACCCCGTGTCCTGTCGGGCGTGATCGAGGCGGACCAGCGCCTCGGCGACCACGTCGAGGGCCTCGGCCGGCTCGACGGGCTCGGCGGCGTCGGTGTCGTGGAGGTGGCAGGCCAGGTCCGTCGCGACCCCGGCGGCTCCGGCGCCGCATCCACCGAGCACCTGGACCAGCTCATCGAGCCGGTTCTGGCGTTGGCTCGTGTCGACCGCTCTCATCCCGACCGGCAATCGCATCGCCAGGGTCGCCATGATGTCCGACTCCAGTCTCGCCCCGGATCGCTTCCTATGGGCGGATAATCGGCCACTGTGCGTGGTGGACTTGAGCAGAAGTAGGCCGACCGACCTAGGAATCGGTCATCTCGAAAGGTGCACAGCCGGCCACAGCATGCGATCCGAGCACACGGCTCGGTGCTCGTGCGTTCACGCGCTGCGGCGACGGTAGCCGGGTACCTCCACCGGCGGTGGGAGGTCGGTGGCGCTGACCTCCACGACGTCGAGCCCCGGTCGCTCGAGGCGGGCCACTCCTTCGCCGTGGCCCGTGCGGGCCCGCCGCAACGCGGTCTGCACGATTGCCAGGGCCTGGGGTCCGAGCTCGGCCAGCGGGCGGTTGCGGTGCCGGCGGATGCCTAGATCCACCTGGGCGATGGCGTCCACGCCGAAGCTCTCCGCCACATCCACGAGCAGGCCCAGGTCGACGCCGTAGCCCTCGGCGAACGGCAACCGCTCGAGCACCGCCCTGCGTCCCGCGTACTCACCGGCGAGGGGTTGGACGATGTCGGTCAGGTGCGGGAAGAGGGATGCGATCAGCGGCCTCGCGACGAGCTCGGTGACGCGACCGCCTCCCTCGCCGTGCGCCGACAGGGGGCGCTCGTAGAGACCCTTGACGAACACCAGGTCGGGGCGGGTGAGGAGCGGGCCGAGCAGGCCCACGGCGAAGCGGGCGTCGAAGCCGGAGATGTCGGCGTCGACCCAGGCGATTATGTCCCCGTCGGCCTCGGCCACCGAGGTCCACAACGCAGCGCCCTTGCCGCCGCCCGAGGTCAGCCCGGGCGTCGTGCCGTCGACCGCGGCCACCCGCGCGCCGTGCTGCGCGGCGACCGAAGCGGTTCGGTCGGTCGACCCGTCGTCGACCACGAGGACCTCGTCGGCGAGGCCCACCTCGACGAGGCCGACCAGGCCCGTGACGACCTCGCCGATGGTGTCGGCCTCGTCGCGGGCGGGCACGCAGAGCGACACCGTCTCGGCCTGCTGGCGCTTGAGGCGCGCCAGCCGCTCGGCGTCGAACTCCCCGTGGTGGAAACGCCGCACGGCCGGGTGGAGCACCCGGTCACGCTACCGGCTGCCCCCGAGGGCCGGAATGGTCGGGCACTGGCGGCGGTTCGCTACGATCGTCCGGCCCCGATCCCGACCCGAGGTCCTTCGATGAGCGTGACGGTCCGCGTGCCCACCACCCTGCGCAGTCTCACCGCCGGCCAGGCCGAGGTGCAGGTCGACGGTGGCGACGTCGGCGCGGTCCTGGCCGCGCTCGAGGAGTCCTACCACGGTTTCGCGTCTCGCCTGCTGGCCGACGACGGCTCGCTGCGCCGGTTCGTCAACGTGTTCGTCGCCGACGACGACGTGCGCTTCCTGCAGGGCCTCGACACGCCGGTGCCCGACGGCGAGACGGTCAGCATCATCCCGGCCGTGGCCGGCGGTTAGCACTCTCCGGTTGCGAGTGCTGATCGCGGGTGCTTGACTCGTAGCAGTCAGTCAGTCCGAGTGCTAACGCCGGCGTGAGACGGCGCGAACGGCTACCTACGGAGGCACCCTGCCGATGCCCAAGATCATCTCCTTCGACGAGGAGGCCCGCCGGGCCCTGGAGGCGGGCATGAACAAGCTCGCAGACGCTGTGCGGGTCACGTTCGGCCCCAAGGGCCGCAACGTCGTGCTCGACAAGAAGTGGGGCGCGCCCACCATCACCAAGGACGGCGTGTCGATCGCCAAGGAGATCGAGCTCGAGGACCCCTACGAGAAGATCGGGGCCGAGCTGGTCAAGGAGGTCGCCAAGAAGACCGACGACGTCGCCGGCGACGGCACGACCACGGCCACGGTGCTGGCGTGGGCGATGGTGCGCGAGGGCCTGCGCAACGTCGCCGCCGGCGCCAACCCGATGCAGCTCAAGCTGGGCATAGAGGCTGCCGTCGAGGCTGCCGTGGCGAACCTGGGCAGCCTGTCCAAGGACGTCGAGTCCAAGGAGCAGATCGCCCAGGTGGCGGCGATCTCGGCCAACAACGACGACGAGATCGGCGACATCATCGCCGAGGCCATCGACAAGGTCGGCAAGGACGGCGTCATCACCGTCGAGGAGTCCAAGACCTTCGGCCTCGAGATGGACCTCGTCGAGGGCATGCGCTTCGACAAGGGCTACATCTCGCCCTACTTCGTCACCGACCCCGACCGCATGGAAGCGGTGCTCGAGGATCCCCAGATCCTGCTGGTCAGCTCGAAGATCTCGGCGGTGCGCGACCTGCTGCCGGTGCTCGAGAAGGTCATGCAGTCGGGCCGGCCGCTGCTGATCGTGGCCGAGGACGTCGAGGGCGAGGCCCTGGCGACGCTGGTGGTCAACAAGATCCGCGGCACCTTCAAGTCCACCGCCGTCAAGGCCCCCGGCTTCGGCGAGCGCCGCAAGGCGATGCTGCAGGACATGGCGATCCTGACCGGCGGCCAGGTCATCTCTGAAGAGGTCGGCCTCAAGCTCGAGAACACCACGCTCGACCTGCTCGGCCGGGCCAGCAAGGTGATCGTGACCAAGGACGAGACGACGATCGTGCAGGGTGCCGGCGACGACGCCGACATCAAGGGCAGGATCCAGCAGATCAAGAACGAGATCGACTCCACCGACTCCGACTACGACCGCGAGAAGCTCCAGGAGCGCCTGGCCAAGCTGTCGGGCGGCGTCGCCGTGCTCAAGGTCGGCGCGGCCACCGAGGTGGAGCTCAAGGAGAAGAAGCACCGCATCGAGGACGCGGTGTCCACCGCCAAGGCTGCAGTCGAAGAGGGCATCGTGCCTGGTGGTGGGGTGGCGCTGGTGCGCTCGCAGGCGTCCGCTCTCGAAGCCGCCGACAAGCTCGAGGGTGACGCTGCCACCGGTGCGCGCATCGTGGCCAAGGCCGCCGAGGAGCCGCTGCGCCAGATCGCTCTCAACGCCGGCATCGAGCCGGGCGTTGCGGTCGAGAAGGTCAAGGCGCTCAAGGGTGCCAAGGGCCTCAACGCGGCGACTGGCGAGTACGAGGACCTGGTCAAGGCGGGTGTGGCAGATCCCACCAAGGTGACGCGCTCGGCCCTGCAGAACGCTGCCTCGATCGCGGCGTTGTTCCTGACCACCGAGGCCGTCATCGCCGACAAGCCCGAGAAGGAAGGCGCGCCGTCGATGCCGGGCGGCGGGATGGACGACTTCTGAGCCACCGTCGAAGCTGCTCCGAACCGGAGGGGGGCCCAAAGCCCCCCTCCGGTTCCATTTTGGCGTAGCGTCGCTACGGGCCGCCCGGGGTGGGGGGCTGGAGGCGAGCGGAGGGCAAGATGCGAAGAGGTAGCACCGCTGTCATAGCGGTCGTGCTCGGGGCCGGCTTGGTGCTGGCCGCGTGCGGGGACGACGACGAGGACTCGGCCACGAGCGGCACGACCGAGCAGCCATCGGCGTCGTCGACCACCACTGAGGCTGCGGCACCCGAAGGCTTCGTGATCGGAGCGGGTCTCAACGACCCCGACGACTCGACCATCGCGGTGACCGAGTTCCTCCCCGAGAAGGTCACCGTGCCCACCGGCACGGAGGTGGCCTGGGAGTGGAACGGCACCGAGCCCCACTCGGTGACCTTCCTGCCCGCCGGGACGCCGGTTCCCCAGGGCCCTCCTGACGAGGCGCTGTTCGCGCCGACACCGGCCACGGGGCCGGTGGACGGCGGCGCACTGGTCAACAGCGGCCTGTTGCCGTCGGGCCCCGACTCGCCGGCACCGCTGGAGCTGTCCTTCGACAAGGCTGGCGAGTACCCGTACTTCTGCGTGATCCACCCAGGCATGACCGGCACCGTCGAGGTGGTCGACGACCGATCGGGAGCCGACACGCCCGAAGACGTGTTCAAGCGGCGCGGCGACGAGCGTGCCGAGTGGCTCGCCGAAGGTCGCGCCGCCAAGGATGATCTGCTCAACGCCGACCCGGGCACCTCCAGCGCCCCCGACGGGTCGACCGTGTGGACCGTGCAGATGGGAGTCACGACCGAGCACACCGACGTGCTGGCATTCGCTCCGACGCCGGCGAAGGCCGAGGCCGGCGACTCGATCCGGTTCCTGAACGAGTCGCAGGCTCCGCACACCGCGAGCTTCTTCGGCGAGGGGGCCGAACCGATCACGGATCCGAACGATCCCCGGGTGAACCCGCCGGCACCGGGCCCGTCGCCCCAGGCGCTGGCAGCGGCTGGCTTCTTCAGCACCGGGCTCCTGCCCCCCGACGCCCCGCCGGGAGCCGGCCCGCCAGAGGCGGTGCGCAGCTTCACCTTCACCCTGCCCACACCTGGCAACTACGCCTACGTGTGCATCCTGCACGCGTCGTCTCAGATGGTGGGGTCGGTCGAGGTCACCTGACTCGTGAGCCTCGGCCCGGTGGGGGTCAACCCCGCCGGGGCGGGATCCAGAGCGGGTCGACGTCGTCGTCGGGTTCGAGGGGGCGCATCGCCAGGTCGATGGCGCTCCACAAGGTGCGCGAGCTCCCCCAGAAGGCCAACGGCACACCGACGGCGACGGCGACGCACGCCACGAGCAGGCCCACCGGTGGCGGGTGGGGCCAGCTCAGCGCGACCCCGGTGACCAGCACCACCAGCAGCGTCCCGAAGCTGACCACGGTGTTCATGCCCAGCGCCCCGATCCAATGTCCCTCGACGCGTTCGAGGGCCAGGTTGCAGCGCGGGCAGCGATCCCGGATGCGGAACCAAGAGGTGAACAGCTTGCCTGAGCCGCACAGCGGGCACCGCCGCAGCAGGCCGCGCCAGAGCAGCCGACGGGTGCGCAGCTCCTTCGTCGGCGCCATGGCTGCAGCGTCGCGTACCGGCCCATGGTCGCGGTAGCGTCATGCCGATGCGGGAGCATCCCGGCGGCTCGATGCCGCTGTGGCCGGCCCGGCGGCGGGCGCGACCTTTCCGGCAGGCCCGGCTGTGAACGACGCGAGCGAACCCGGGCCCGCGGCAGGCGAACCGGGGCCGAGCGATGCCGCCCTCGCGGCCGAGGCGGAGGAGATCCGCCAGATGGTGCAGGCTGGGGCAGGGACGCCCGAGGAGCTGCGGGCGCTGGCGGCTCGGCTGCGCGCGTACCGTGAGCGGGAGCAGGAGCTGTGGGCACGCACGATCAAGCCGACCCTGTCGCGCCGGCGAGGCGGTCCCGACGCGGAAGCCTCTCGGCGCAGGCTGCTGGCCGTCGCCGGCGCCACCGGGTCGGTGATCCTGGCGCTGCTCGGCTTGGCGTCGGGCAACCCCGCGGTGGTTCTGGTGGTCCTCGCCGCGGTGGCCGCCGTGGTGTACCTGGCGCGTCGCGAGGCCCGCTGAGGCCCCGGTGCCGGGGCCGGTTACCCTCGCCTCCATGCCGAGAGGGCGCACGGCCACCGTGCTGGTGACCCGCTGGGGCGAGGGCGGGGGCGCCCGGCGCCCCGATGATCTCATCGTCGAGGAACCTCTCGAGGTGCGCCTCGACGGCACGGTCGTCGGGACCACCATGCGCACTCCCGGCCACGACTTCGAGCTCGCCGTCGGGCTCTGCCACGGTGACGGTCTGCTCGGCGGGGCCCGAGTGCGCCTGGCGCGCTACTGCTCCACGGGATCGGCGAGCGAGACCGGGTTCAACGTCGTCGACGTCGACACCGGCGGCCTGGCGCCCGCCCCGGCCACACGCGTCGCCCTGACCACGTCGGCCTGCGGGCTGTGCGGATCCCAGGCGATCGAGGACTTGCGCAGCGCCATCGCACCCGCGCCGCCCGGCGCACCGTGGCCCACCGGGTTGCTCGTCTCGGTGCCCGAGCGGGCCCGTGCAGCCCAGGCGCTGTTCGATGCCACCGGAGCGGTCCACGCGGCGGCGGCGTTCGACCGAGACGGTGAGCCCGTCGTGGTGCGCGAGGACATCGGACGGCACAACGCCGTCGACAAGGTCGTGGGGCGGCTGCTGCTCGACGGGGTCCTCCCGGCGCGCGACCTCGGTCTCTACGTGAGTGGACGCGCCGGTTTCGAGATCGTGCAGAAGGCCTGGGCCGCTGGGATCGGAGCCGTGGTGTCGGTGTCGGCGCCCTCGGCGCTGGCGGTCGACGCGGCCCGCGCCGGGGGGATCACGCTGGTGGGATTCGTGCGCGACGGTGCCGCCAACGTCTACAGCGGGGAGCCGTCCCGGTGAGCTGGCGCGAGCAGCTCACCGGTTGGGCTCCCTCGCGGTGGGCCGGGCTGCGGCCCAACGGGCTGGGCGAGCAGAAGCCGAACCACTACACGGACATGGCGCGGGTGGCATGGGCCAATCGTGCCCATCCCCGCTACGCCTACGACGTGCTGACCAAGGGCGCCTGTGACGGGTGCGCCCTGGGCGTGGCCGGCCTGCACGACTGGACCATGGACGGGGTGCACCTGTGCATGACCCGGCTCAACCTGCTCGAGCTCAACACCGCCGACGCCTTCGACCCGGTGCTGCTCGGCGACGTCGCCCCGCTCGCGGACCGCAGCGGGGCCGGGCTGCGTGCCCTGGGACGCCTGGGCCATCCGATGCGGCGGCGTAGGGGCGAGGCGGGATTCCGCCGGATCGACTGGGCCGAGGCCCTGGGAGCCGTGGCCGGTGCGGTTCGCGCCACCGACCCGGGCCGCGTAGCGCTCTACCTGACCAGCCGGGGCATCACGAACGAGACCTACTACGTGGCGGCCAAGGCGGCTCGGGCCATGGGCGTCGCCAACATCGACTCCGCGGCCCGGGTGTGCCACGCCCCGTCGACGCTGGGGCTGAAGGACACGATCGGGGTGGCGGCCTCTACGTGCTCGCTGAGTGACCTGGCCGACTCGGACCTGGTCGTGCTGTGGGGTTCGAACCCGGCGACCAATCAACCGGTGCTGATGAAGCACCTCTACCTGGCCCGCAAGCGCGGCACGCGCGTCGTGGTCGTGAATCCCTACCTGGAGCCGGGCCTCGACCGCTACTGGGTGCCGTCCAGCCTCGAGTCGGCCCTGTTCGGCACCCGCTTCTGCGACCTGCACATCCCGGTGCGCCCCGGAGGTGACGTCGCCTTCGCCAACGCGGCGCTCAAGTTGATCTGCGAGCGCGGACTGCTCGACGCCGACTTCGTGGCCCGATCGACGACCGGCTTCGACGAGCTGGCTGCCTCTCTGGCGGCGACCCCGCTCGAAGACCTGTCGGCGGCGGCGGGGCTCGAGGAGAGCCAGGTCGAGGCCTTCGTGGACGAGTACGGCACGGCGCGCTCGTCGATCCTGGTGTGGTCGATGGGCATCACCCAGCACCGCGGGGCCGTCGACGCGGTGCGCGCCATCGTCAACCTGGCCCTCGCCCGGGGCAACGTCGGACGCGAGGGCGCGGGTCTGATGCCCATCCGGGGCCACTCGGGCGTGCAGGGGGGCGCGGAGATGGGCGCCTACGCCACGGCCCTGCCCGGCGGCGACCCGGTCGACGACACCCACGCCGCCGCGCTCGGCGCGCGGTGGGGGTTCGAGGTCCCCGCTCACGAGGGGCTAACCGCGCCCGAGATGGTCGACGCCGCCGCTCGCGGTGATCTCGACGTGTTGTGGACATCGGGGGGCAACTTCCTCGACGTGCTTCCCGATCCCGAGCGGGTGCGCGAGGCCCTCGGTCGGGTTCCCCTGCGGGTCCACGCCGACGTCGTGCTGAGCACCCAGATGTTCGTCGAGGGCGAAGACGTGATCCTGCTGCCCATGGCCACCCGTTACGAGCAGGAGGGCGGAGGGACCGAGACCACCACCGAACGCCGCATCGTGTTCAGCCCCGAGCTGGCGCGTCGCGTCGGCGAGGCCCGAAGCGAGTGGCGTGTTTACGCGGACGTGGCCAACCGGGTCAGGCCCGACCTACGACGATGCTTCTCGTGGCCCTCGAACCGGGACCTACGGGCCGAGATCGCCTCGGTCGTGCCGTCCTACGCGGGGATCGAGGACCTCGCCACCACCGGCGACCAGGTCCAGTGGGGGGGACGGCATCTCTGCGCTGGCGGCGTCTTCCCGACCGTCGACGGCCGTGGCCGCTTCAGCGTGGTCACCGCCGCTCCCGCGCCGCCACCGGGCACCTTCACCGTGGCCACCAGGCGGGGCAAGCAGTTCAACTCCATGGTGTACGCCGAAAACGACCCCATGACGGGGGCGGGGCGCGACGCCGTGTTCATGGGCGCACCGGACGCCGAGCGTCTCGGGTTGGGCCAGGGCGACGCGGTGCGTCTGCGGTCGGCGGTGGGCTCCTTCGACGGTCATGTCCACCTGGCGCCCCTCCCGGCCGGGAGCCTCCAGGTCCACTGGCCCGAGGGCAACGTGTTGATCCCAGGGGGCCCCGAGCACCGAGAGCCGGGCTCGCACGTTCCCGACTACAACGCAGCCGTCATCGTCGAGGCCCGCTGAGGTCGGGCCACGCCGGCGCCGGGCGGTACGGTCCCAGGATGCCCGAACCACTGGAACCGAGCGCGGGGTGGGGCGTGCTCCACCTGTTCTGCAGCGTCACCCCGCTCGGCGATGCCCGAGCCGTCGCCGCGGCGGTGGAGGCGGCCGAGGCCGACGGGGTGCAGGTCGTGGCGGTGGCGATGCTGGGCCACAAGGCCGACGTGGGCCTCATGGCGCTGGGCGCAGACCTGTGGCGCCTCCGCCGCCTGCAGACGGCCCTGGCGGAGGCGGGGCTGGCCGTGGTCGACAGCTACGTGTCGCTCACCGAGCTGTCCGAGTACTCACAGGGGGTTCCCGAAGCCATGCGGGAGGCCCGCCTGCACCCGCGGCTTCCCCCGCCGGGCAAGTCGGCCTTCTGCTTCTATCCGATGTCGAAGCGCCGCGAGGCACAGGACAACTGGTTCACGCTGCCCTACGACCGGCGCAAGGAGCTGATGTACGCGCACGGCGCCAGTGGGCGGGCGTTCGCCGGGCGGGTGCTCCAGGTCGTGACGGGCTCCACCGGCGTCGACGACTTCGAGTGGGGGGTGACCCTGTTCGCCGTGCACCCCGACGACCTCAAGGAGGTCGTGTACACGATGCGCTTCGACGAGGCGTCGGCGCGCTATGCGGAGTTCGGGGCCTTCTACACCGGGATGGTCGCGCCGTTGGCCGAGGTGCTCGATGTCGTCGGGCTCCCCGCCTCCTGAGCCCGACGCCGCGCTCGGCACCCTGAGCCGGGTGCTGGGCGGCCACGGCCGCGTCGTGGTCGCCTACTCGGGCGGCGTCGACTCGGCGTTGCTGGCGCGTGTCGCCCACGACGTGCTCGGGCCCCGAGCCGCGCTGGCGGTCACCGCCGTCTCCCCGTCGCTGGCGGCTGGCGAGCGGGCCGCAGCCCGGGTCCTGGCCGAGCGGGAGGGGCTGAACTGGTGCGAGGTGACCACCCACGAGCTCGACGACCCCGCCTACCGACGCAACGACACCGACCGCTGCTTCTGGTGCAAGACGGCGCTGATGGACGCTCTCGAACCGTTGGCCCGGGCCCGTGACGCGGTGGTCGCGCTGGGCGTCAACGTGGACGACCTCGGCCGTCACAGGCCGGGACAGCAGGCGGCGGCCGCCCGCGGTGCCGTGTTCCCCCTGGCCGAGGCCGGCTTGACCAAGTCCGACGTGCGCCGGCTAGCAGCCCGGCTGAACCTTCCCGTGGCGGACAAGCCGGCCTCACCTTGTCTGGCGTCCCGCCTGCCGTACGGCACCGAGGTCAGCCTGGGCCGCCTGCGCCAGGTGGAGCGCGCCGAGGCGGCGCTGGCAGCGCTGGGCCTGCGGGAGCTGCGCGTCCGTCACCACGGGGAGCTGGCCCGCGTCGAAGTGCCCCCGGCCTCGCTCGTCGAGGTGGCGGCGCGCGCTGCCGCCGTCGCAGACGCCGTGCGCTCCGTCGGCTACCGGTGGGCCACCCTCGACCTCGACGGGCTGCGCAGCGGTGGCTTCGACGTCGCCGCGGGCGTCGACGCCGGCGCCGGTCTGCGCACCAGCCCGCCGAGCCCGGCCCTGCCTGGAACGGGCCGAGCACCAGCGAGGTGACCCAGCCTCCCGAGGAGGTTCCCGGGGGCGCCGCCGATGACCTGGCGCGCTTCGCGGAGCTCGGCGCGCGCCTGGTCGACGGCGTCGACGAGCACTTCGGGCCGTGGGTGGCGCAGATGGTCCGGAATCGTTGGGAGCAGTGGGCCGGCGGTTCGGGTGCGCCTCGACCCGATGTTGCAGCCGACGACGCGGGGCGCGAGGCGCTGCGGTTGGCGGTGACCGAGCTGCGCGTCCTGCTCGGCCTCGACGTGGACGAGCAGCGCAGCGTCCCCCTGGAGGTCCTGAGGCGATCCATGTCCCCCGCGACAGCCGCGCTGCGCAGCGCTGGAGTCCCCCCCGTGGTGCGCGACGAGGTTGCCGAGCGCCTGGCACCCGATGACGTGTACGACCTCGGTCCGGCCTCCTTCGCAGACCTGGACGACGGGCTGGCAGTGCTCGCACGCGACTGGGGCGCCGCCAAGGCCTACCTGGTGCTGTCGCGGCGGCGCGGCGGGCGGCCGTCGTAGGGTCGCATCGATGGACCTGCACGAGGCGATGCGCACCACGGCGGCCACCCGGCGCTTCACCACCGAAGCCGTGCCCGACGAAGTGCTGACACGGTTGATCGACTCGGCACGGTTCGCTCCCAGCGGAGGCAACCGGCAGCCGTGGCGCCTCGTCGTGGTGCGTGACCACCGACTGCGAGCCCGGCTGTCGGAGCTGTACCAGCTCGGCTGGCGTGAGTACGTCGCCCACCTGTACACGGGCACGGTGCCGTTCGCGCCGCTCGACGCGGGACGCTGGAGCGGGCCTGCTGTCGACCTCGGGCTGGCACGGTCCAACCCGGTGCCCGACGAGTTCGGCGAGTCTCTCCCGGCGGTGCCTGTGCTCCTGGTGCTGTGCGCCCAGCTCGACCAGCTGGCCGTGGTCGACAACGGCCTCGACCGCCAGAGCATCGTCGGCGGCGCGTCCGTGTACCCCTTCGCGCACAACCTGTTGCTGGCCGCTCGCGCGGAGGGCCTCGGTGGCGTGCTGACCACCGTGATAGTGCGCCAGGAACCGGCCGTTCGTGACCTGCTCGGGATCCCCGATGGCGTGGCCGTGGCCGGCCTGTTGGCGCTCGGGCACCCCGAGCGCACGGTGACCAGGCTGCGCCGGCGTCCGGTCGCGCAGATCGCCGTCGTGGACCGCTGGGACGGTGACCCACTCGGCGCAACGCCGCGGAGCGGGCCCGGGGCCCCGTCCCGGTAGCCTCGGCCGCCATGGCCGACCGCCTGGTGGTGATCGGGGCCGATGCTGCGGGGATGTCCGCCGCGGTGCAGGCGCGGCACCGCCAGCCCTACCTCGAGATCGTTGCGCTCGAGCGCGGTTCGTGGACCAGCTACTCGGCGTGCGGCATCCCCTACCTGGTCGGCGGTGAGGTGGGATCTCTCGACGACCTCGTGGTTCGTTCGCCGGCGGAGCTGCGCGAACGTCACCGCATCGATGTGCGCACCGGCCACGAGGTCACCGGCATCGACGTGGCCGCAGGCCAGCTCGAGGTGCGAGACCACCGGAGGGGACGGACGCTGTCGATGGGCTACGACAGCCTCCACGTGGCGACGGGGTCGCGCCCGGTCAGGCCACCGCTGCCCGGCTTCGACGGCGAGGACGTCGTCGGGGTGCAGACGCTCGACGATGCGCGCCACCTCCTCGAGCGGGTCCGCGTCAGCGGGTGCCGTCGGGTGGTCGTCGTCGGCGGCGGCTACGTGGGCCTCGAGATCGCCGAGGCGTTCGTCCGGCGCGGCCTCGCGGTGAGCCTCGTCGACGCCGGCGAGCACATCATGGGCACCCTCGATCCGGACATGTCCGACCGGCTGCTCGGTCCGCTGCGCGGGCTGGGGATCGACGTGCGCCTGGCGACCGAGGTCCGTGGCATCGAGGGGGGCGCGGTCCTCACCGAGGGGGGCACGCTGCCCGCCGACCTGGTCGTGCTGGGCATCGGGGTGCGACCCAACGTCGAGGTGGCCCAGGAGGCGGGCATCGACCTGGGTCCGTCCGGGGCCATCGCGGTGGACCGTCGCCAGGCGACCTCGGCCGAGGCGGTCTACTCCGCTGGTGACTGCGCCCAGGTCCGCCACCTGGTCTCGGGTCGCGACGTCCACATCGCCCTGGGCACGGTGGCCAACAAGTCGGGCCGGGTGGCGGGCATCAACATCGGCGGCGGGTACGCCACCTTCCCGGGCGTGGTCGGCACCGCGGTCACCGCGGTCTGCGGCTTGGAGGTGGCTCGCACCGGCCTGAGCGAGCGCGAGGTCGCCGAAGCCGGGCTGCGGGCCGACGTGGCCACCGTCGAGGCAACCGCCCGTGCCGGGTACCTGCCCGAGCCGGGCCGGATGTGGGTCAAGCTGCTCGCGGAGGAGGGCAGCGGCCGGCTCCTGGGGGCCCAGATCGTGGGGGAGGCGAACGGCTCCGGACCGGTGGCCAAGCGGATCGACGTGGTGGCCGTGGCCCTGCAGGCAGGGCTCGGCGTGGTCGACCTGCTCGACGCAGATCTCGGGTACGCCCCGCCGTTCTCGTCGGTTTGGGATCCGCTGCAGCAGGCTGCTCGCGCCCTACTGCGCTCGGGTGCCTGATGGCCCAGTTCATGGAGTCGAAACATCACGGCTCCGGCCGCGAAACAACCTGACGTCAGGCTGTCGTCCAGCCGACCCGAGATGGCGCGCCACTCCTCAACCCAGGACCCGGAGGGACCGACCGTGGAGAAGCTGATCACCGCAATCGTCAAGCCGTTCAAGCTCGACGAAGTGAAGGCGGCGCTGAAGGCGGCGGGCATCGCCGGCATGACCGTCTCGGAGGTCCAGGGGTTCGGCCGCCAGTCCGGTCACACCGAGGTCTACCGGGGCGCGGAGTACACCATCGACTTCGTCCCCAAGGTGCGTGTCGAGGTCCTCGCGGCCGAGGCCGACGTCGAGCGGATCCTCGCCCTGATCGCCGACTCGGCGCGCACGGGCAAGATCGGTGACGGCAAGATCTGGATCTCCGACGTGGATCGCATCATGCGGATCCGTACCGGGGAGATGGGCTCCGACGCCCTCTAGTGCCGCCGGTCTCGGTCGCAGCGCGCTGCGAGGAACCGTGGACGCGGTGAGCTTCTCGTCCGCCCGCTCCGCTCTGGTAGAGGACGGGACCCTCGGTGGGCGGGCGTGGTGCGCCGCGTACACGTGGCTGGTCGACGACTGGCTCGCGCAGCTCTTCGCCGACGCCGTCGACGGGACCGAGCGCGGCGCCGAGGGCGTGGTGCTCGTCGCGGTGGGTGGCTACGGCCGCGAGGCCTCTGCCCGCAGTCCGACATCGACGTTCTCCTCCTGCACGACGGGCGCGCTGACGTCGCCGCGGTCGCGGACGGGCTCTGGTATCCGGTGTGGGACGAGGGACTCAAGCTCGGTCACGCGGTGCGCACCTTGCGCGAGGCGCTGAACCTTGCCGCCGACGACCTCGACACCGCCACCTCCCTGTTGAGCGTGCGCACGGTGGCCGGCGACGAGGGCCTGGCCGACGAGCTGCGAGCCAAGGCGCTGGCGCAGTGGGGCAAGCGGGCCAAGCGCTGGCTGGGGGAGCTGTCGAGCCGGGTCGCGCAGCGCCACGAGCAGGCCGGCGAGGTCGCCTTCCTGCTCGAGCCGGATCTCAAGGAGGGCCGTGGCGGGCTGCGCGACGTCCACGCGCTGCGCTGGGCCGGGGCAGCCCGCAGCCTGCTGTGGGACGGCGACGACGCCGCTCTCGACGAGGCCTACGACGTGCTCCTCGGCGCTCGGGTCGAGGTTGGCCGTCGGGCGGGCCGCGCTGGCGACCGACTGCTGCTCCAGGACCAGGATGCCGTCGCCGCCGCCCTGGGCGACTCCGACGCCGACGCCCTGATGGCCAGGGTCGCCGCGGCCGCCCGAACCATCGCCTGGCGCAGCGACGATGCCTGGCGGCGGATAGACGCCAGTCTGGTAGGCCCGATCGGTCGGCTGGCCCGGCGGGACAAGCCGACGGGCGACGGGCTGGTGCTGCGCGACGAGGAGGTGCACCTCAGCGGGGCCGCCGACCGGCGCGATCCGTCGCTTGCTCTGCGTGCCGCCGCCGCTGCGGCCGCCGCCGGCACCTGCGTGCACCGGGCCTCCCTTGAGGAGCTCTCGGCCGACCCCGCTGTGATGCCCGATCCTTGGGACGAGGCTTCACGGGCGGCGTTGGTGCGGCTGCTGCTGTCCGGCCACGCCGCGGTGGGGGTCATCGAGGCCCTCGACCAGTTGGGGCTCTGGGTTGCGATGCTGCCCGAGTGGGCCCCTGTGCGCTCGCGCCCGCAGCGGAACGCGTACCACCGCTTCACGGTCGACCGGCACCTGGTCGAGGCGGCCGCCAACGCGGCGGCTCTGGCGGGTTCGGTCGCTCGACCCGATCTGCTCGTGGTGGGCGCGCTCCTCCACGACATCGGCAAGGGCTACCCGGGCGATCACACCGAGGTGGGAGTCGAACTTGTGGCCACGATCGGCGCCCGCATGGGGTTCGCACCGGGTGACGTGGCCACCTTGCAGGCAATGGTCCGGCACCACCTCCTGCTGGCCGACGTCGCGACCCGCCGCGATCTCGACGACGCCTCGACCACCATGGGCGTGGCCGCGGCGGTGGGAGACCTGGGCACCCTCGAGCTGCTGGCGGCTCTGACCGAGGCCGACAGCCTGGCGACGGGTCCTTCGGCGTGGGGCTCGTGGAAGGCCGCCCTGGTGCGCGAGCTGGTGGCCCGTACCGGCCACGTGCTGCGCGGCGGCTCGCCCGACGAGATGGCCGAGGACTTCCCCACCGAGGCCCAGCTGCGACTCGTGCGTGACGGCAGAGAGGTGATCGAAGCCTCCGACGACCTGCTCACCGTGATCACCGCGGACCGCGCCGGCCTGTTCAGCCGGGTGGCAGGCACCCTGGCGTTGCACGGGCTCGACGTGCTCGGCGCGCAGGTGGCGACGGTCGAGGGCAGGGCCGTGGAGGTCTTCCGGGTGGCGCCGGCCCGGGCGGCCTCGGTGGACTGGCCCCCGGTGCTCGACGAGCTGGCCAGGGTTCTCGACGGTCGCGTCGCGCTGCGGGCCCGCCTCGCCGACCGGGCCCGGGTGTACGCATCTGCGCCCACGGCTCCCGTGCTGGCGGTGCGCCCCGAGATCCGCATCGACAACGACGTGACCCCCGAGGCGACAGTGGTCGAGGTCCACGCCCGAGACGTGGTCGGGGTGCTGTACCGCATGACCAGGGCCCTGGCGGAGCTCGACCTGGACGTGACGTTCGCCAAGGTGCAGACGCTCGGGCACCAGGTGGTCGACGTCTTCTACGTCCGGCGCGGCGGTGCCAAGGTGCTCGACCCGGCGCTGCTGGTGGAGGTGGAGCGGGCCTTGCAGCACGAGCTGGCCGAGCCGGGTTGAGGTCGCGGCTCTGGCGCCGAACGGCCCGCTAGGTTCGCAACCCGTGGACGACCCGCCCGCCGGACTCTCCAGCCAGGACCTCATCCGCTGGGCCGAGGCCCTGTCGGCCATTGCTCGAACAGGGCTGGGATTCACCGAGAGCCTCTACGAACGGGAGCGCTTCGAGGAGGTCCTGCACGTCGCGGCCGACATCCGCGCCGCCGCCAACCGGGCCCAGGACGAGCTCAGCGCCGAGGAGTGGGTCGACGAGTGGATGCGCGGCGTGGGGCGCGGCGTGCCCGGCTATGTCACCCCAAAGGTCGCGGTCGGCGCGGTCGTGCACGACGCCGAGGGCCGGATCCTGCTGATCCAGCGGGCCGATTCAGGGATCTGGCTCTACCCGACGGGATGGGCCGACGTCGGCTACTCGCCGAGCGAGGTGGTCGTCAAGGAGGTCAAGGAGGAGACCGGCATCGACTGCCGTCCCACGAGGCTGATCGCGGTGCTCGACGGCCTTCGTCTCGGCTTCACGCGCATCCCGCTGTACTCGATCGTGTTCCTCTGCGAGGCCACCGGCGGCACCCTCGTAGCGCACCCGCTGGAGACCTCCGACGTCGGCTGGTTCCGGCCCGACGAGCTGCCCGAGCCCACCGCCGGGTTGGGCCAGTGGGGAGCCCACGCCTTCGCGGCCATCCGCGGAGAGGACGTGGGAGTGCTGTTCGACGCCCCGCGCGATCCTCCGTGGGTCCACGAGCGGGGCTGAGGGCAGGACCCGGGTCAGGTTCCGTCGGATCTGCTGCGCAGGTAGCGCTCGACCTCCTCGACGAGCGCAACGCCGTCGAGAGGGCCGTCGTCGGGCGAGTCCGAGTCGTCGTCGTAGGACTCGTCGGCGTCGTGGCGCCGTTCGAGCTCGGCGACATAGGTGCTGGTCTCCTCGTCGGCTTCGACGAGCTCGCCGACCTGGCGCTCGTAGGCGGCGGCCGCGATCTGCAGGTCGACGGTCGCGACCGGCGCGTCGAGCAGCGCCGCCACCCGTTCGACCAGAGCCAGCGCCGCCACGGGTGACGAAGCGGCCGGCACGTAGGACGGCACGGCTGCCCACAGGCTGACGGTCGGCACGCCGGCCTCGGTCAGCGCGGCGTCGAGCACGCCGACCATGCCGGTCGGACCCTCGTAGGCGGATCGGCGCAACCCGAGCTCAGCCCCGATGTCGGGGTCCGACGCCGAGCCGTTCACCGGCACGGGCCGGCTGTGGGGCACCTCGGCTAGCAGAGCACCCAACAGGACGACCAGAGGGGTGCCGATCGAGGCTGCGAGCGCGACGACCTCGTCGGTGTAGGCGCGCCAGCGCAACGCCGGCTCGGGCCCGGTGAGCACGGCCACGTCGCGGGCCGGGGCGGCGCCGGTCGAACCCGCCCACAGCTCGGTCACAGGCCAGCGGATCCGTCGTTCACCGTCGGGATCGATGCGCACCTCGGGCCGGGTGGCGGTGAAGTCGAAGAAGTCCTCGGCGTCGAGCTCGGCGACGCGTTCGAGCGACCAGCGCTCGCTCAGGTAGCGAGCCGCCGCCGAGGCCGCTTCGCCCGCGTCGTTCCAGCCCTCGAACGCGCACACCAGCACGGGCCGGCGGAGCTCGGGTCGCCGAGTGAAGCGCAGACGGTTCACCCGGCCACGGTACCGGGGAACCGCGCCGGGCCGAGTGGCGACCATCGCCGTGTGCCACTCCGCCCCCCGACCCGAACTCGTCGCCCGGACCTCGCTCTCGTGCGCTCTGGGCCCCTGGCGTCGGCGACGGGGGGCCTCCTGGTCGCTCTGGCGACTGTCGCCTCGCCGGCGGGCGCCCACGTCGAGAGGGATCCGGCCCGCGTCGCGGCCGGCTCGACCACCAC
Source organism: uncultured Microthrixaceae bacterium (assembly GCA_963703565.1). Classification (GTDB taxonomy): domain Bacteria; phylum Actinomycetota; class Acidimicrobiia; order Acidimicrobiales; family VFJN01; genus CAVPEW01. Next base: position 52,465 of record CAVPEW010000082.1, read on the forward strand.
CGTGGAGCTGTCGTTCCGCCCCGGCAAGGACGGCGCCGCCTCCTTCCCGATGGTGGGGCGGATGCCGACCGAGCCCGGCACCGTGCTGTTCCCCACGCTCCAGTCGACTGCCGCGGGTGAGTTGGCCTCGATCGAGGCAGACGACAGCGAGGCCGAGGATGTCAGGCCGGCACCCCGGGTCGAGGTCGTGGATTCCTCGGCGACCGCCCCCGACGCGGGCCCGGAACCCACCGCACCGTCGATGGTGCCGGCGACCGCCGGAGCCCCCTCGACGACCCTCGACCTTCCCGGGACCGTGAACCAGGCCGAGCAGCGCGACACCGGCGACCACTCCGCTGCGCCGTGGTTCATCGGGGGCGGGCTGGCGGCGGCGGTCGTGGTGGGTGCCGGCGGCTGGTGGCTGTCGCGGCATCGCTGAGCGCCGGCATCGGCGGGGACCGATAGCGTCACCCCCGGTGGGGCTGCAGATGCCGACTGGGACTCCGACCGAGTGCCCGCCCGAGACCCGGACCGGCTCGGCTGTCGGCCTCGCGCCCCGGGTGGGAGAGGGGATTCCCTGAGGTGGCCGCACTCCATGGGCGCTCGCCCGTCACCGTCGGCCTCGCGGAGGATGCTGACGACGAGCTGGTCGAAGCCTTCGCTCGGCTGGTACCACAGCTGTCACGCTCGACCCCGCCACCGGGCGCGGCTCGTGTGGCGCAGCTGGTCAGCTCGCCGGTGGTCGACCAGTACGTCGCGCGCGACGGGCCGGGAGGGCAGATCCTGGGACTGGCAACCCTGGTCGTGGTGCCCATCCCGACCGGCCGACGCGCCTGGATCGAAGACGTCGTGGTGGACGCGGCCGCTCGCGGGCGGGGGGCCGGCGAGGCTCTGGTGAGGGCGATGGTCGAACGTGCCCGAACGCTGGGCTGCACGACGGTGGACCTGACCAGCCGCCCGAGCCGGGAGGCTGCGAACCGCCTCTACCTGCGAGTCGGCTTCGAGCTCCGCGATACGAACGTCTACAGGAAGGTGCTAGAAGCCGAGTAGGCGGTGAGTTCGGCGAGCGCTTCGGCTGTGAACTGCGGCGGCTCGTCGAGGAGGTGGGCGAAGCAGGGGGCCTCGCCCACCTCGTCGGGGTCGGTCATCGGGCGCCGGCCTTGCCACGCAGGGTGAGTGTCCCGCTCGGGTCTTCGTGGTCGTCGGGGGCGAGTCGGATGCGGAGCTTGCAGCCGGCCTTGCGGGTGGTCGTAGGCGACGAGCTCGGTGACGGTCGCGGGGTCTGTGTCGGTGAGTCCTTCGGCAATGCCGAGGTGCAGGGCGCAGATCGTGTCGCGGTCAGCGAGGGCGCTGGTGGCGAACGGGCAGTTGTGCAGGACGATCTCGGCGCCGCCTCGCGAGGCCCGGACTTCAGGACCGAAGCCTTGGCGGGCCATGGCGGCGGTGACGTCGGCGACGACGTCACCGGCGACCACGATGCCGGTGGCGACAAGCTTGGCCAGGTGTTGGCGGATGGCGTTGTGATTGAAGGGGAACTGGTCGTTGAGCTCGGCGATGCTGACAGCGCGGCCGGCCCGGGCGACGTGGCGGAAGATGGCGTGGCGCGTCGGGTTGCCGAGCGCCTTCGCCTGTTCCTGGAGCGTGGTGGGGTTCATGGCGTGCTCCGATGCGGGCGATGTCTGCCATCGAGGTCCCTTACGGTCCATTGCTCTAGTAGATCGTAGAAATATGCGGTGACGGCAAGCGGAACGAGGATCTGGACGGTCGGGCATGGCACGGCGTCGGCGGACGCGTTCGTGGGCTTGCTGGAAGCTGCCGGCATCGAGACCGTGGTCGACGTGCGGCGCTTTCCTGGTAGCCGCCGGCGTCCGCACTTCGGGCGGGAGGCGATGGTGGCGTGGCTGGCTGCTGGCGGCGTCGACTACCGGTGGATGCAGGGCCTGGGTGGTCGCCGACGCGTGCGCGCCGAGTCGCCGAACGTCGCGTTGCGCAACCTGCAGTTCCGTGCCTACGCCGACCACATGTCGTCCTCGGAGTTCGCCAGCGCCGTCGCCGAGCTGCTCGACGTCGCCGGCGTGTCACCGTCGGCGGTGATGTGCTCGGAATCGGTGTGGTGGAGGTGCCACCGTCGGCTACTCGCCGACCACCTGGTGCTCGTCGAAGGGGTCGACGTCGCGCACGTCTTCCACGACGGCCGGATCGCGGCCCACCCGATCACGCCCGGCGCGCGACGGGTGGGCGGCGGTGTCGTCTACGACGCGGCGTGACGATCAGGCCGTCGCCGTGCCACTGGCTTCGGCGAGACGACGGGCGATGTCGATCCAGTTGACGACGTTCCACACGGCGTCGAATAGCTCGGTCTTCCGGTTCTCGTACTGCAGGTAGTGAGCGTCTCCCCAGGCGTCGATCGCGAGGAGGGGGACGGTGCCCTGCCCGTGGTTGCCCTGGTGGTCGTGCACCTGTTGCACCAGGAGCCGCGCGCCGACCGGGCGGCGAGCTCGATGCTGTCGCCGGGCCAGGTCCTCCACCACCTCGACCTGGTTGCGGGTCGAGGTGACTGGCAGTGCCGCTCACCGGCGCGGAGCGAAGCCGAGCTGCTCGAGTGCGATGGGCGAGAGCCGCTCGGGTGTCCACGGCGGGTCCCACACGACGAGCACGCGCACGTCCGCGTCGGGCACCGCGGCGCGCACCATGGCTTCCGCCTCGACCGGCAGCTGTCCGGAGACCGGGCAGCCGGGGGTGGTGAGGGTCATGTCGAGCGCGGGCTCGGGATCCCACACGTTGCCGAGAGCAGCGAGAACCTGCTCGCGGCGCGCCTCGGCTTGCCAGTCGTTGGTCGGCGGAGTGATCAATGGTGTGCCACCTCCCCCATGCGGGTGAACAGCGCGGCAGCGGCGCCGGCGTCGAGGCTGGCGTCGAGCACGGGAAGCAGCACGCCCTCTTCCTTGCTGAAGTGGAGCTGGAGGATCGCCGAGAGGCCGATGAGCTGGTGGGCGACGTCTCGGGCGAGGTCCGCGTCCGGCCACAGCTGCTCGACCGCGACGGCCGACTCCCCGAGCCGGTCGATGCGGGTGACGATCTCGACGTGGTCGGCGCGCATGGTCGCGGTCGCGCCGGGCGCACCCATCGCTTCCTCGACCGCGGGATACAGCACGGCTTCCTCGGCGGCGGCGTGGGGCACGAGGTGCCCGCGCAGGAACCGGACGATGTCGGCGAGGGCGGCGACAGCGGTGTCGCGGTCCCATCCTGCGGTGTCGTTGGCGGCAGTGTCGAGGGCGAGCAGGTGGGGCAGCAGGTCGCGGTGCTCGGCCCGCAGCGGCTCGGTCGGTCGTTGGTCGCTCATGTGGTCCTCTCGGATGGGCTGAGGTCGGTCCGTGTCGGCGCTGCCGGCGTGGCGGTTCGGTGGGCGCGTGCTGCGCGGCGGGGACCCCCGGCAAGGTTGGCGGTGGCGAGCGCCCCGGTGCACGATATGAGGGCCCCGCCGCCGGCGAGCGCCGCGGGGGAGGCGGCGAGGATGCCGATCAGGGCTGCCGCGAACCCGACGGTGGCGGTGGCGAGGGTGGCGCGGGCGACGCCGTGGTGGAACAGGTCGCCGAACAGCAGCGGCCGGCCGGCCGGGCCAGTGGTGACGCCGCGGGCCCGCAGCGCGGCGTAGCAGATGAACGGAACGATCTTGTGGGCGTGGCCTACCACTGCGAGGCCGAGCCATGCGACCAGCGCGGTGACCTCGGCGGCGACCAGGCGGGATCGGTCGGCAGGATCGACGTCGGCGATGCCAGCGGCGGCCGCGAGCACGATGGCGGCGACGAGGAACCCGGCGGAGGCAGTAGGTCACAGATGCAGACGCTCGATGTGCGGCCCATGGCCACCAAGGTCCGGCACGAGACGATCTTCGACCGGATCGACGAACTCACGACAGGCGAGACGCTACGCCTGGTGAACGACCACGACCCCGCACCGCTGCGCTACCAGCTCGACGACGGTGGCTGGCGGGTCACCTTCCTCCGGCGCTGACCGGAACGGGAACCATGCCTGCCGAAACCCATCCGGGAAGCGAGGGCGGTCTGTTCACACGCGAGCTCACGTCATGACCTGCGCCGACGAGACAGCCACGACCGAGATCTCCATCGCAGGCGCCCCCTGCCCCTGGTGCTTCAACGACACCCTCGACGACCTGCTCTGCTCCCTCACCGATCGCCGCCCGCATCGAGGACGAGGAGATGGAGCTGTTCCCCGCGGCCATGCTGGGCTTCGAGGACGCCGAGTGGAAAGCGAGGAGCGACGCTCACCGGGCCGTCGACGCCGGAGCGGCCGTCGTGGTCAGTGACGGCGACGCCGCGCGGCGCACGGCGCGCGGCGCACGGCGCACGGCGCGGCGACACTGGTGGGTCCGGACCTGAGCGACCGACGAGCCGATGGCGGGCCACGCCCACTGTCGGCTCACGCGGCCGCCGACCGGTGGGCCGTCGCCGCTCGACCGACCGAGGAGCCGACATGACCACCTACCTGCTGCCCACGACACCCATCACCACGCTCGACGAGTACCTCGCCACCGGCGTGGGCGGCGTCGGCGTGGCCACCGCGCAGCGCCTGGGACCGAGGGCGACCATCGACACCGTTGCTGCCGCTGGGCTCCGCGGCCGAGGAGGCGGCGGCTTCCCGACCGGGCGGAAGTGGGCCGGCATCGCCGACCAGACGGGAACCAGCCGCTACCTCGTGTGCAACGCCGCCGAGGGCGAGCCCGGCACCTTCAAGGACCGGGCGCTGCTGCGCGCGAACCCCTACCAAGTCGTCGAAGGCATGATCGTCGCCGCGTTCGCGATCGGCGCCGAGGAAGCGTTCATCTGCCTCAAGGCCAGCTTCGAACGCGAGATCGCGGCAGTGACCCGCGCCGTGCAGGAGCTGCAGGCCGCCGGCATCTGCGCCGACTGCACGGTCAACATCGTCGCCGGACCCGACGAGTACCTCTTCGGCGAGGAGAAGGCCATGCTCGAGGTCATCGAGGGCAAGCCGCCGCTCCCGCGCTGGTCCCCTCCCTACGAGCACGGCCTGTTCGCCTCCTCACCCCAGGAGGGATGGGAGGCCGGTCCCCACGAGACGCACCGGCGCAGCAACGAACCCAACCCGACGCTGGTCAACAACGTCGAGACGCTGGCCAACGTGCCGCACATCTTCGCCCGCGGCGCCGACTGGTTCCGCTCGACCGGCACCGCCGAATCGCCGGGCGCGATCGTCGCGACGGTGGTCGGCGACGTCGTTGCCCCCGACGTCGGCGAGGTCGAGCTCGGCACCCCGCTCGGCGCGGTGATCGACGCCGTCGGCAGCGGCGTCGCGCCGAGACGCACGGTGAAGGCCGTGTTCTCGGGTGTCGCCAACCCGGTCGTCACCTCGGCGCAGCTCGACACGCCGGTCAGCTACGAAGGGTTCGCGGCTATCGGCAGCGGCATGGGTGCCGCCGGGTTCATCGTGCATGACGACACCGCGTGCATGGTCGACGCCGCCTACCGATTCTCGCGCTTCTTGTACGTCGAGTCCTGTGGTCAGTGCCCGCCGTGCAAGATGGGCTCGGGCGAGATCACCGAGCGCCTCGAGCGCATCGAGACCGGCTCCGGCGACGACCGCGACCTCGGCATCATCGCTCACTGGCTCGAACGGGTCACTGACGGCAACCGTTGCTTCCTCGCGGTGGAGGAGCAGCGCGTCGTCAGCAGCGTTCTGCGCGCCTTCCCCGAAGAGTTCGCCGAGCACATCGAGCAGCACGGCTGTCCCCGGACGGCACGACGCCCCATGCCCAAGCTGCTCGACCTCGCCGACGGCTCCGCCACCTACGACGACTCGTTCTGGCGCAAGCGCCCCGACTGGACGTACGAACCGGACTGACGGGCCGCCTCACGACAGACGTCTGTCGCGCGACTACCAGTTCGATGGCAGCCGTTCGAGCCGTGCCGCTGGTCGGGTACAGCCGGGTCTCCTCGATCGCGGGGGTGGCCCAGTTCTCGGGCTCGCCGTCGATCTGGGCGCTTGGGGCAGGCAATAGCGCAGACGTTCGTCAGGTCTCCGGAGCGATGAGCGACACGGTCGGGAAGTAGGTCCGGTACCGGCCGATGTCGCGCGTCAGGAGATCGAGGCCGGCGGTCGCTGCATGGGCGCCGATGAAGAAGTCCGGCAGTGCCGTCGACTTCGTTCCCTTGCTCCGTCGGTAGTCGAGGAAGACCTTGCCGGCGAGGAACGCCGCCGCCCATGGGATCGGCTCGCGCCGGTAGTCCTGCGACGGAAGCGCGTCCTCAAGGGCTTCGACCGTTGTGAAGCGGATTGACACCTCCGAGTACACGATCGGGTTGATGTAGAGAGGACCGGCATCGGCGGCGTCTGCCAGGGCGTCGGTGGACCAGTCCTCCCACACCGGGTCCTCAGTCAGGACGTCGAGCAACACGTTGCTGTCGACCAAGGTTCCGTGGGTCATCTCAGCTCCCGCGGGTGAGGGCCATGATCTCGTCGGTCGTCATCGCCACGTCCCCTCGGCCCTTCAGTCGTTCCCCGAGCCGGCGCCCGCGGGAGGGAAGGCGGCTGCTCTTGCGCACCACGATGGTGTCCTTGCGGCGTTCGAACTCGACCTCGGTCCCGGCGCCGATCCCGAGGGCGTCTCGGAGATCCTTGGGGATGGTGACCTGACCCTTCTCGGTGACCTTCATGGTCGGAATCCTACCAGTCATACTCCGAACGTCCCTCGATCGATCGCCCATGTCCGATCGAGTGGCGCAGGGCCGCACGGTGACCTTGAGGCTCAGACGTCGCGCCCCGAAGCTGCCAACCGCGCCGGTGGGTGGGTCGAGATCCCTACGGGTTCCCGTGGGCTGGTGGTGCCCATGGAGAGTCTCTGCGGCGGCGGCTGGTCCGGTCGAGGACCTCGTCGAGCGCGACGAGGTCGGCGGCGGTGACGATCCCGAGGAACGTCCCGTGGTCGCACACTGCGATGCGGTCGGTGGCGGATTCCTCGATGGCGTGGATGGCGTCGCCGAGCAGCCAGTTGGTGTCGGCGACGGGAACGTCGGTGCGCATGATGTCGCTGGCCCGGGCGCTGGCCCACTCGCCGCGGTCGACGCGTCCGACGTCTTCGGCGCTCGCCATGCCGAGGTATCGGTTGCCGTCGACGACGGCGACGGCCAGTTGGTGGGTGCCGACGAGATGTTGCCAGAAGATCTCCTCGACGGTCGCGTCGGGTGAGGCGGTGTGGATCTCGCGGTTGACCACTGCGCCGAGCGGCAGTCGCAGGCGCTGTTCGAGGTGTCCGAGACGCCCGGCGGCCTGGTAGGGCGAGATGGAGGCGCGGCCCATCACGAGTTGGGCGACGACTGCCGCGATGAGGCCGGGTACGACGAAGCCGGGCCGGCCGGTGAACTCGGCGACGAACACGACCGCAGCTAGCGGCACGCGGTAGCCCGCGCCGAGGAAGGCGGCCATGCCCACAACCGGGAAGAGAGTGGTCGTGTCGACCTCGAAGGCTCCGCCGACCGCGCGTCCGACGAGGGCGCCTTGGATGACGAGGGGGATGAACAGCCCGCCGGAGCCCGCCCCGCCGATCGCCGCGACCGTGCCGGCGACTCGTAGCGTGCCGAGGGCAAGGATCGCCCAGAGGCTGTGATCGGGGTCCAGGGCCCACTCCAACGCGTGGTAGCCAGGCCCGAGGCCGAGCGACGCGTCGCCCAGCACCTCCGCGAGCACGACCGTCGTCGCGATCACCGAGCCGGCGGCCACAGCGCGCAGCGCCGGGCGCCCCCGGTCGGCCTGGCGCTTCGCGGCCTGGACGAGGACTATGAACACCCGTGCGAAGAGCCCGGACGCGAGGCCGACGACGGCGGCGCCACCCAGGTCGACGAGGTTGAACGGCGGCTGGCCGGCGACGGGCAGGATCGGCTCGGTGCCGACCAGAGCGGCGAAGGTGACGTAGCTCGCCGCGGCGCTGATGGCGGCCGGCAGGAGCATCCGCCGGGCCAGGTCCTCCTGGTAGGGGACCTCGAGCGCGAACACGAGCCCGGTGACAGGGGCCTTGAAGATGGCGGCGACACCGGCGGCGGCGCCGGCGACGAGGAGCACCTTGGCGTCCTCAGCTGTGAAGTAGCGGCGGAGTCGGCGCTGCAGCGCAGCGCCGATCCCAGCTCCGGCGTAGAGCGCCGGGCCCTCGTAGCCGAGGGGGTTGCCGGAGCCGAGGGTGGCGATGGAAGCGGCCAGCCGGTACGGCACGGCGCGAAGGTCGATGCCGCCGCTCGTGTCGTGGAAGGCACGGATGTACTCATCCGATGTCGATGGGGACAGATGCCGGCCCCCGGCACGCAGGCAGGCGGCGGCGACGAGCAAACCCAGGGCAGGGGCAACCGCCTGCATCCACAGCGGCTGGTCGGCGACGGCAGCGAAGAGCACCTCGGCAGTGAGACGCTCGAATCCGGCGACCAGCAACCCGACCAACGCGCCAGTCGCTCCGGCGATGAGCAGCACCTGCTGGGATCGTCGCCCGACAGCGAAGAGGCCCTCACGATGGCGGTGGGGCCAGCCCGGCAGCCAGGTCGGGATCCGGTCCGCCTTCATCCCACCGGGGCGTCCCAGGCGAACAGGTCGATGTCGCTCGGCTCGCCGGCTGCGGCGGCGAACACGGTGAGCCCTTCGATCACCTTGAGCCAATCGTCGCGCGGCATCCTCGCCACGATCGCGGCCAGCTGGCGGACGCGCCGGTCGGTCACCCGACGCACGAGGCGATGACCACCAGCTGTCAGATGCAGGAGGGTGACGCGCCGGTCCTCCGCCATCTCGGTGCGGCGGACCAGGCGCTTGCGTACCAAGCGATCGACGAGCCGGGTCGCCGTGGTCGGGTGGCTGTCCAGTGCCGAGGCGAGATCCGAGACCTTCGTCTCCGTACGGACCGACATCACCACGAGGGCACGGAACTGCGGCAGCGTGACGTCGCCGATGTCGAGCAGCGAACGGGCGGCCACAGCGACGAGGGCCCGGGAGGTTACGAGCAGCTGCCTGACCGCCTCCTCGAGGCTCACCATCAGCCTGCTGCACAGCAACAACTGTAGTACTGCAGATGGTGAGCCCTCCCGGGCCGCCGGCGCCCTCGGAGCGACCCGGGGCGGTCCCTTCGGTGCCCTCGCCGAGCGTGGTGCAGCCCGACCCGCAGGTACCGGTGGACAGTCCGCCGGCGACGGTGGCCGTGGCCGTGGCCGTGGCAGCGTGCTCGGCTACGGCGAGCTGGTGCCGGCCACGACGGGATGGGCCGCGCGAGCCGGGCATCGCCCGAGTGCGCGGGTCGATTGCAGAGTGTACGATCTAATCGTGGTCCGTGCAGATCGGGGCAGGAGCTCGAAGACCCACGAGGACTCGAACCTCGACGGCGCACCCAGTGGCGATCCGCCGATCGATCCCGGCCCGGACGGGGACGGGCTCCGGCTCGACGACCAGATCTGCTTCGCCCTCTACACCGCTTCGCACGCCGTCATGCGGGCCTACCGTCCCCTGCTGGCCGACGTGGGCCTGACCTACCCGCAGTACCTCACGATGCTCGCGTTGTGGGAGGACGCCGAGCGGGAGCACACGGTCGGCGAGGCTCGGGGCTCGCCTCCACCTCGACTCGGCGACGCTCACCCCTCTGCTCAAGCGCCTCGAGTCAGCCGGGCTCGTCCGCCGCCGCCGAGACGAGCACGACGAGCGCCGGGTGCTGGTCGCAGTGACCGACGCCGGCCGGGCGGCTCGTGCCCGAGCCGCCGGTGTGCCCCGGGCGCTGGCCGCGTGCGTGGGTCTCGACCCCGCGGAGGCCGCCCGCCTGCGCGCCGAGCTGCTGGCGGTGGTGGCCACGCTCGACGCGGGTCCACCCGACCCGGCGGACCGAGGACCGGCCCGACCCCGCGCAACCCGGTCTCGAGCAGCCCAGCCCGAGGGACCGCCCGGCGAGCGCCGGCGGAGGAACCGACCAGCCAGGAGCGACCATGCAAACCGGTGACGAAGTACCCGAGTTCGAGGCCCAGGACCAGACGGGCCTGCGCGTGACGTTGTCGGAGTTGGTCGCCGCGGGGCCGGTGGTCCTGTTCTTCTACCCGCGGGCCATGACCCGGGGCTGCACCGCCGAGTCGTGCCACTTCCGAGATCTGTCCGGCGAGCTGGCCGAGGTAGGTGCGCGTGCCGTGGGCGTGTCGGCGGACTCAGTGGAGCGCCAGGCCCGCTTCGACAGCCTCCACGGCCTCGGCATGACCCTGCTGTCCGATCCCGACCGGGCCATCGCCTCCATCTTCGGCGTCAAGCGCCCGGGTCCGCTGTTCAACCGGCGGATGACCTTCGTGATCGGCACAGACCGCAAGATCCGCGCGGTCATCCGCAGCGAGACCAGCATGGACCGCCACGCCGACGAGGCGCTCGCGGTCCTGCGCAGCGAGCACGCCAACTGAGCGCAGCCCGGCCGGCCACACGGGCGGGAGCGCCCTAGGCGGGGGTCAGCAGCCCAGCCACAGCCTCACGGCCTTGCGCAGGTCGTCGACCCCGGCTCCCGACACCGCGCTGACCCACATCACGTCGTCCGCGGCGAGCTCGCATCCCGCGGCGAGGTCCCGTCGCCTGCGGGGCCGAGCCGCGGCCCGGACCTTGTCGGACTTGGTGGCGATCACGGCGTGTGGCAGCGACTCCGCCCGCAGCCACGCCAACATCGACCCGTCGAGGGCAGTGGGGCCCACGACGCCGTCCACCAAGACGGCGACCATCGACAGGCGGTCCCGCTCCCGCAGGTATCGCTCCACCATCGGCCCCCAGGCCGACCGGGTGCCCGCAGACACCTTCGCGTAGCCGTAGCCGGGGCAGTCGACCACCGATCGGGTCGGGCCGTCCCCCGCCTCGCCCAGCGAGAAGCAGTTGAGCAACTGGGTTCGCCCCGGCGTCTTGGACACCTTCGCAAGAGCCTTGCGCTGGGCCACGGCGTTGAGCAGAGAGGACTTGCCGACGTTGGATCGGCCGATGACCGCTACCTCGGCCAGGGTGGGAGGCAGGGCCTCGACCCGGTCTGCCGAGGTCACGAACCGCAGTGGCAGAGGAGTCACCGCTCGGCCCCCAGGGCGACTGCGAGCCGGGTGGCGAGCTCGAGCACCTCGTCGGCGCACTCGAGGTAGCCGGTCAACTCGCCGCCCCCCGGATCGGCGATCTCCTCCCATGTCTCGAGCTCGACCGACTCGAGGCGCAGCGAGCGCAACCGCTCGTCGAGGTCGACCACCCCCCCACCGGGTCGCAGGTCTCGGCAGAGGCGCCGCAGGGTGGCGGTTCGCGGCGCGGCTCCCGGCGCGCTGCGCCGAACCCACTCGACGTGCTCGGGAGCCATGGCGACCACCAACGACGCCCCGCACAGGGCGGCGGGTTCGGCCTGGCGACTCCGGTGGGTGGGCACGGCCAGCCCGACCGAGGCGAACGCCTCGCGGGTGCGCCAGCTCATCGGCTGGCCCTCCACCACGAGCGTTCCGGCCGTCTCGACACGCACGTCGGGCACCAGGGCTGCCACCGCGGCGCCGGCCAGCACCGAGCGCGTTGCGTTGCCGGTGCACAGGAACGTCACACGGTGGGCGCCGGCGCCGCCCGGCGCGGCTGGCGAACGGCCCTCCACGGGCGCAGGCTACCGCCGGCCCCGACGGCCCCGAACGCCCAGCCGGCGAACCTAACGTCTCGGCGTGCGGTCGGCGCCCCTGGTCCGTGTGGAGGTCAGCCTCGAGGAGGCCGAGCTCGCATCCGACGCCCTGTGGGCCCTGATGCCCTCGGCGGTGCAGGAGGAACCTCTCGCGGACGGGCGGATGGCCCTCGTCGCCGATCCCGGCGTCGATCCGGGGACCCTGCTCGCCGACCGCTGGGTGCTCGAGCGCTTCGAGGTGGACGCGGACGCCGCGGCTGACGCGTGGAGGGCGCACGCCCGAGCCGTCCGGGCGGGTCCGGTGGTCCTGCGCCCGAGCTGGATCGCGCACCGGGCCGCGCCTGGAGAGGTGGTGGTCGACCTGGAACCAGGGCGGTCCTTCGGCAGCGGCTCGCACCCCTCGACCCAGCTCGCCGTGGCACGCCTCGCTGCGCTCGACCTGCGAGACGCCCGGGTGCTCGACGTGGGTTGCGGCAGCGGCGTGCTCGCCGTGACCGCCCTGGTCCTGGGTGCCTCGAGCGCCACAGGGCTCGACCACGACCCGGAGGCCCTCGCCGCCACCCGAGCCACCGCTGTCGCCAACCGGGTCGCCGACCGGTTGCGCATCGAGGACCGGGCACCGGACCAGCTCGAGGAGAGCTTCGACGTCGTCGTCGCCAACATCGGTGCCGGGGTGCTCACCGAGCTCGCCCCGTCGCTGGTCGGTCTGACGACGCCCGGCGCCACGGTGGTGCTCGGAGGGCTGCTCGCCCAGCAGGCCGATGCAGTGGTCGCCCGCTTCGATCCCTTCGTCGAGGTCGCCCGCGACGAGCTCGAAGGGTGGGTGGGGCCCGTGCTGCGCCGCGGGGCGACCGGCTGAGTAGACGGGTCGCGATCCCCCTTGCGGACCGGGCGCCTAAGCGGACCGGGCGCCTAGCGGTGGTGGGCGCTGGCGCCGTGGTGCTCGGCCACTCGGCGCAGCAGGTTGCCCATCGTCCGCCGCTCGGCCTCGCTCAGCGGGGCGAGGACCTCGTCCTCGACCTCGACGATGAGCTCACCGAGGCGCTCGACCAGTTCGGCCCCGCTGTCGCTGACACGCAGCAGGTGCCGGCGGCGGTCGTCGGGATCGGTGCGGCGAACCACCAGCCCGGCCCGTTCGAGGCTCCCCACCACCTCGACCATGTCGCTGGGGTCGACTCCGAGGGTCTCGCTCAGCTCGCGTTGGGACAGCGGCTCGTGCTCGGCCAGCGAGTGCAGCGCCTCCACGTAGGGGGCGCGGATGCCGTAGCAGTCGACCCAACCCTCCTCGGTCACCCGGCGAACCATGGCCCGCCGGGCAGCGCTGGCCACCACGCGCACCCACGGCCCGATGGCGGGGGGCGCAGCGGCATCCACGAGCGGCGAGCCTAACGTTGGCCAATCCAACGAAACGAGCCCGCCAGCCCAGCGCACCGGGGCGCCGGCCGGCGGCTGTGGGCCCGCCTGGGCCGGGCAGGGAGATGCCAGTGGAAGGCCAAGCAGCCGACGGTGCCGCCGGGACGCCCGCCATCCGCGTCCGGGGCCTACGAAAGAGGTTCGGTGACGTGGAGGCGGTGGGCGGGATCGACCTCGACGTCGCCCCAGGGGAGACCTTCGGGTTCCTCGGGCCGAACGGCGCCGGGAAATCGACCACGATCAACATCCTGTGCACCCTCGCCGAGGCGAGCGCGGGAACTGCCGAGGTGGCCGGGTTCGACGTCGCCACCGAGCGCGACGAGGTGCGCCGCCGGATCGGCCTCGTCTTCCAGGACCCGACCCTCGACGTGTACCTCACAGCGGAGCAGAACCTGCGGTTCCACGCCGAGCTGTACGGCGTGCCGCCGGAACTGGTGCCCTCACGCATCGCCGAGGTCCTCGACCTGGTCGACCTCGCCGACCGCCGCGCCAGCCTGGTACGGACCTTCTCGGGCGGCATGCGCCGGCGCCTCGAGATCGCCCGGGGCCTCATGCACGCGCCCGAGGTCCTCTTCCTCGACGAGCCCACCGTCGGTCTCGACCCCCAGACCCGGGCTTCGATCTGGGACTACCTGACCGCGCTGTCCGGGGGCACCGGGCTGACGATCTTCCTCACCACGCACTACCTCGAGGAGGCCGAGCACTGCGACCGGATCGCCATCATCGACGGAGGCCGCATCGTGGCCCTCGACACCCCTGACGCCCTCAAGGCGGGCGTCGGCGCCGACCGCGTCGAGATCGAGACCGCCGACGACGACACGGCCCGCCACCGCCTCGCGGAGCACTTCGGCGTCGTCCCCCACGCACGCACCTCCCGGCTCACGTTCTCGGTTCACGGCGGGGAGACCTTCGTGCCCCGCCTCTTCGCCGAGCTGGGGGTGCCGATCCGGTCGGTGAGCGTGTCGCGCCCCAGCCTCGACGACGTGTTCATGGCCCACACCGGTCGCACCATCCGCGACAGCGAGGCGGCCGGCCCGGCCAGGCCCTTCGCCATGGGCCGACGATGAGCGCCCACGCCGGCGAGCTCGCCGCGCCTCTCCCCTCGACGTTCGCCTCGGCCGGCGCGCCGCTCCGCTCCGGTGCGGGGGTCTTCGTCCGGGCGGTCAAGGTCGTGTGCCAGCGCGAGCTGCTGCGCTTCAAGGGAGACAAGATCCGGATCGTCGCCTCGGCCGCGCAACCGGTGCTGTTCCTGGTGGTGCTCGGCTCGGGCCTGAGCGACCGGGGCGGGCCCGGGCTGGCCGGCAGCGAGATCGACTACCAGACGTTCCTCTTCCCGGGGGCGCTGGCCATGTCGGTGCTGTTCACCGCCATGTTCTCGGCCATGTCGATCGTGTGGGACCGGGAGTTCGGGTTCCTTCGCGAGATGCTCGTCGCCCCGGTTCCTCGCAGTGCCATCGTGGTCGGCAAGGCCCTCGGTGGCTCGTTGGTGGCCTCGTTCCAGGGCCTCATCATCCTGTCGTTGGCCGGAGTGGCCGGCGTGCCCTACCACCCTGCGATGCTGGCGCTGCTGATCGGCGAGGTCCTCTTGGTGGCCTTCGCCGTCAGCGGCTTCGGGCTCGTGCTGGCGGCTCGCATCCGCGAGATGCAGGCGTTCATGGGGATCATGAACCTGGTGGTGATGCCGCTGTTCTTCATGTCGGGCGCCCTGTACCCGCTCGGCAACCTGCCCGGCTGGCTCCAGGCGGTGGCGCGGCTGAACCCGCTCACGTACGCGGTCGCGGCGATGAGGTCGACCGTGTTCGCCTTCGTCGACGACGTGCCCGACGGTCTCCAGGCGCGCCTGGGCGCCGACGTGACCTGGTTCGGCCACACGGTGCCCCCGGGTCTGGCCGTGGCTGCGGTGGCCGTGCTCGGCGCGGCGCTCGTGACGGTGGCGGTCGGAGAGTTCCGCCGGGCGGACTGAGGCGGCCCCGGCTCAACGCGCGACGATGCGGGCGACCCCGGATCCGGCGGACAGCACGTAGAGCTCCCCATCGGGACCCTCGCCGAGGGAGCTGACCCCCTCGAGGCCCAGCTCCCACCGGCCCTGCGCGACGGTGGTGCCGTCGCGCACGACGATGCCCCGCAGCCCAGGGGCGCAGTAGTCGCCGAACACGTACGCGCCGACCAGCGCAGGGATCTCCGCGCCCCGGTACACGTAGCCGCCGGTGACCGAGCAACCCTCGTTGTGGGAGTACTCAAACACCGGGGGTACCGCCCCCTCGGGCGGGGAGCCCTCGAAGCGGTGGGTGCCCTCGAGGCGGTCCCAGCCCAGGTTGGCTCCTCGGCCGGCGTCGAACCCGGCGGCAGCAGGCAACAGGTCTATCTCCTCCCAGCGATCCTGCCCCACGTCGGCGACCCACAGGTCTCCGGTGGCACGGTCGAAGGAGAACCGCCACGGGTTGCGGACCCCGTAGAGCCAGATCTCCGGGCGCCCGCCCCCGACGGCGAAGGGGTTGCCGGCGGGGGAGCTGTAGGGGGCGCCTCCTGGTCCCGGGGCCTCGGGGTCGATGCGTAGGATCTTGCCCAGCAGGCTGTCGGGGTCCTGGGCGTTGCCATGCGGGTCTCCGGCTCCGCCGCCGTCGCCCAGCCCCATGTAGAGGTAGCCGTCGGGTCCCACCGCGAGCTGGCCGCCGTTGTGGTTCGGCGCCGGCTGGTCGAGCGCCAGCAGCTCGCGGCGGCTGTCGAGCTCGACGCGATCGTCGTCGCCCATGCCGTAGGCGACGAGCAGGGTGCCGCCGTCGGGCCGCGCGCTGTAGTGGACGTAGAGCGTGCGCCCGTCGCCCGAGAAGGCCAGGCCGAGCAGGCCCCGTTCACCGTCGTCGACCATCTCGTCGCCCAGGTCGAGCACCGGGGTGCGGACCAGCTCGTAGCGCGTCGAACGGGTCGACCCCCGTGGCGGGGGCGTCACGTCGATGCGGCGGACCCTGCCTGCCTGCTCCGCCACGTAGAGATCGGGCGAACCCGGCCGCACCGCCAGGGCGGTGGGGAGGTCGACGGGCGCCACTGCGGCTAGCGCCAGGTCCACCTCGGCGAGGTCGACGGGCGGGGCGGGGACCGTCGAGGTGGCGCCGATCGTGGTGGTGGTGGTCGACCCCACCGCCTCGCGGGGGGCCGAGCCGCCGTCGTCGGAGCAGGCCGTCGCCAGCGTGGCTGCGGCCAGCAGGGCGAGCCCGGCGCGTGCACCAGGGCAGGCCCGGCGCTGTCGGTGAGGCATCGGACATGCTCGCACGGGCCGCCGGTGCCACCGGGTCGCGCCGGGTCGCTCCCCGGCTCGGCACGGTGGCTGGGTCCGGCTGGCCCGAGCCCATAGGCTCGGCCGCTGCATGCCGATCACGCCTGCCTCCGTCCTCGACCGCGCCTCGGGCGGTCGAGGCACGCAGCTCCTGCGTTACGCGGGGGTCTCGGTCGTCGGCGTCGGGGTCCACCAGGCGGTGCTCGTCGGGCTCTACCTCGCCGCGGACGTGCGCGGCTTCGTGGCCAACGCCGTGGCGGCGTCGATCGCGTCGGTCCCGGCCTTCGTGCTCAACAAGCGCTGGGCCTGGGGCCACGACTCCCGGGCGGACTGGCGGCGGGAGGTGCTGCCCTTCTGGCTGTTCAGCGTCGCGGGCCTGATCCTGTCGACCGTGCTCGTCTACGCCGTCGACCACTACACGGACCGGGCCGTCTACGTCTCGGCTGCGAGCCTCGCCGGGTACGGGCTGCTGTGGACGGCCAAGTTCGCCTTCTTGGACTCGGTGATGTTCCACGAGCATCGCCACGATCTCGACCCGGTGTGAGCGCACGGGGCGACCGGCGATGACCATGGATCCTGACCTTCGCCGAGCGGCCGAGTCCGCCCGTGGGTTCATGCCGCCCGACGAGGGTTTGGCGCTGCACGATGCCGCGGCTGGCCTCGACGTCGACGGACCGCTGCTGGAGGTCGGCAGCTACTGCGGAAAGTCCTCGATCTACCTCGGGGCAGCCGCCCGCGAGCGGGGCCGTGTGCTGTTCGCCCTGGACCACCATCGTGGTTCGGAGGAGAACCAGCCGGGCTGGGAGTGGCACGAACCCGACCTGGTCGACCCGGCGGTGGGTCGCATCGACACCTTGCCCTGGTTCCGCCGCACGGTTCACGACGCCGGCCTAGAGGGCACGGTCGTGGCCCTGGTGGGCGACTCGCCCTCGGTCGCCCGGGTGTGGGCCACACCGCTGGCCCTGCTGTTCATCGACGGGGGTCACGGCCACGAGCCCGCCGCCCTCGACTACGACCTGTGGACCCCGCACGTCGTCCCGGACGGGTTGCTGTGCATCCATGACGTGTTCCCCGACCCCGCCGACGGGGGACGCCCGCCCTACGAGGCGATCTACCGGCCGGCGCTGTCGTCGGGTCGCTTCGAGGAGGTGAGCGCGGTGGGGTCGTTGCGGGTGCTGCGGCGGCTCAGAGCTCTATGAGCGCCGGCAGCAGCGAGTGGTCGGTGAACAGCCCGCACGCCGGCGAGGTCTGCGACAGCGCGTCGGCGCAGAGCACCACCGCCGCCGCTGTGTAGGTGGAGCGCTCCCCGCGCGGGAAGCGCGACTCGTCGGGGAACACCGTCCCGGTCCAGTAGCGCCCGTCGTGGTGACGGAACCGACTGGTCCACGAGAACAGGGTCTCGGCGGTGCCGGACTCACCTACCGCGAGGTGGGCCATGGCGCACTCGCAGGTCTCCGCCACGGTCACCCAGGGACGGTCCGACACGCAGCGCACGCCCCGGTCGGGCATGACGAAGGTGTCGAAGCGCTCGGCGAGGCGCTCGCGACCCGCCTCACCCAGCGCCACCCCGCCCAGCACGGGGTAGTACCAGTCCATGGCCCAGCGGTGCTTGGGGGCGAATGCCTCGGGGTGGCGCAGCAGCGCCGATGCCAGGCGGGCCGCGGAGAGCTCCCAGTCGGGGCGTTCGTGCCCGAGGTGCTCCGCGATGGCGATGGCGCAGCGAAGGCTGTGGCAAACCGACGAGGAGCCGGTGACCAATGCGAAGCTCCAGGGCGTGCCGTCGGCGTGACGGGCCCAGAGGATCTCCCCCCGGGGGGTCTGCAGGTCGAGCACGAAGTCGATGGCTGCCTCCACCACGGGCCACATCTGCTCGATGAAGCCCTCGTCGGCGGTGACCAGGTAGCGGTGCCAGACCCCGGCCGCCACGTAGGCGCACACGTTGGCGTCGAGCTTGTCCTGCTCGACGCCGTCGTCGAGGTAGTACTGGTGCCACGCCCCGTCGGGGCGCTGACGGGCCACGAGCCACTCGAAGGCCGCTTCGGCCTCCCGGTGGCGCCCGCCCAGGGTGAGCGCCATCGCCGCTTCGGTGTGGTTCCACGCGTCGGCGTGCCCACCTGGGAACCAGGGGATCATCCCCGATGGCAGCTGCCACTCGGCGATCGCATCGACCGTATGTTGCAGCTCGGCGGCCTCCACGACGCCCGGAACGCTGAAGGGCACCTCAGCAGTCCCCTGCTCGCGGTCCGGCGGGCCGGCGGGCGTACACGACCAGGCTCTTGCCCAGCACGGGGTTGAGGATCCGCTCCGCCGTCCTCGTCAGCGTCGACACCGGCTCGGAGCCCTCGATGTCCCACACCAGCAGCTGTCGGTAGGCGCGCACCGCCGGATGCTCGTCGTCGGTAGGACCCACCGCGCACTTGAGCCACCAGTACGGGGTGTGCAGGGCGTGGGCGTGGTGGGCGTGGCGGGGCTCGAGCCCCGCGGCGCGCATTCGGCGCCGCAGGCGCGGCTCGCTGTAGATCCGCACGTGACCGCCCTCCACGTAGGGCGCGTGGTACTCGTTGGTCAACGCCCAGCACACCTGCTCGGGCAGCCACGAGGGCACCGTTGCGGCCAGCGTCCCGCCGGGGCGCAGCACCCGGCACAGCTCGCGCAACGCCGCCTGGTCGTCGGGCACGTGCTCGAGGACCTCCGAGGCGATGACCCGGTCGAAGGTGCCGTCGGGGAAGGGGAGGGCGCAAGCGTCGCCGTTGGCCGTGCCGGTGAGCAGGTCGGTGCCGTCGGGACCCTGGAGGACCTCGCCGGCGTCGCGCATCGCCGCGAAGGTGCCCGCCACGTCCTTGAGCTCCGCGGCCGAGTAGTCCAGGGCGACCACGTGCGCGCCGCGCCGCGCTGCCTCGAAGGCGTGGCGGCCGAACCCACAGCCCAGGTCCAGCACCAGGTCGCCGGCCACGACGCCCAACGTGTCGTAGCGCACCGTCAGCACCGGGCGCCCACCGGCTGCTCCAGGCGGATGCGGTACTGCTCGACGGTCTTGGTCGCCGTGTGACGCCACGACCACCGGTCGACGATGCGCTGACGGCCGCGGGCGCCCACGGTGGAACGCAGATCGTCCCGCAAGAGCGCTTCGCGCAGCTTGGTGGCCAGCGCCTCGCTGTCGCCGGGTTGTACCAGCAGGGCGGTGTCGCCGTCGGCTCCCACCACCTCGGGCACCGCTCCCCCGGTCGTGGCCACCAGCGGGGTGCCGCACGACATGGCTTCGATCGCGGGCAGGGAGAAGCCCTCGTAGAGCGAGGGCACCACGGCCAGCTCCGCCTGTGCGTAGAGCTCGACGATGCGCCGTTCGGGCACGCCGGTCACGAACTCGACGTGGCGCTCGAGGCCGAGGCGCGAGATCGCCTGGTCGCTGGCGCCACCGGGCTTGCGCCGGCCGATGACCACGAGGTGCACGTCGTCTCGCTCGGTGCGCAGCTTGGCCACCGCTTCGAGCAGGAACTTCAGGCCCTTCATCGTCACGTCTGCCGACGCAGTGGTCACCAGCCGGCCCCGCACCACGGGCACCTCGGGCAGGGGCCGGAAGATCTCCACGTCGACCCCGACGGGCACGATCGCCATGCGCTCGGCGGGCACCCCGTGGTCTCGGGCGATGTCGTTGAACGAGTTCTCCGACACCGTGACCACCCGGGCCAGGCGCTTGGCGACCCGGGTCTGCATGTTGGTGAAGCCGTACCAGCGGCGCAGGGTGAAGCGTCGGTAGCGGCTCTGGGCGTGCTCCATCTCGAGACGCCGGTCGACGGTGATGGGGTGGTGGATCGTGGCGATCACCGGGAGCTTCGAGCGCTGCTCCATCGCCAACAGCCCGTAGCCGAGGCTCTGGTTGTCGTGGACGATGTCGAACTGGCCCGGACGTGCGCGCAGGTGATCCCAGGCCCGCAGGCTGAACGCCAAGGGCTCCGGGAAGGTGCCGGCGATGAACGCGCCGACCTCTACTGCGTCGGTCCAGTGCTTGAGCTCCCACAGCGCGGGCATGCGCATCGGGTAGTGCTCGTTGTAGATGTCCAGGCTGGGCATCTCGACCAGCGGGACCCGCTCGTCGAGCTCGGGGTAGGGCTGACCCCCGAGCACCTCGACGTGGTGGCCAAGGTCGGCGAGCGCCCTGGACAGGTGCCGGACGTACACCCCCTGGCCACCGACGTGCGGCTTGCCCCGGTAGGCGAGCAGAGCGATCCGGAGGGGTTCGTCTGCCGGCATGGCGGCAAAGCCTCGTCGGGGTGGTCGGGCCCGGTCAAGCCGTCACGGCTGCAGCCGTGGCCCGGACCTGGTCGCCCAGCTCGACCACCGCCGGGGTGACGATCCGGGCATACACGCCCAAGTTGTTGGCGTGGCCGTCCCGCAGAGCCTTCGCCAGAGCCGGTCGTGCCGCCAGCCCGGGCTGGGCCCTCGGCGGCAGGGTGCATCGGGGGGTGGCCATGAGCACCTCGCTCACGGCTGCGCCGATCCTCACCTCGGCCCAGGCATCCTCCACCCAGCCGGTGGCGCCGACCTCGATGAGAGCCGTGGGTCGGAACCGCCGAGCGTCGAGACCCGATCCTGCCGCGAACCCTGCCCCCTGCCCTGGCTCCTGCGCTGCGTACAGAGCTTCCGGCTGCCTCGAGGCTGGCGGTGGTCAGCCAGTGGACGTCGGCCAGGTCGACCCAGGACCCTGCCGGGCCGGACCAGTCGATCACCTCGGTGTCCGCGTCGGAGAGCCCGGCATGCATCTCGAAGGGGAGCACCTCGTCGAGCGGCGGGGCCGAGAGCTGCACCGGGCGCCCCAGCCAGTCCGACAGGCGGTCGTGCACGGCGGGATCCGACGCCTCGAGGCTCCGAGCCATCGGGCAGGGTCACGATCACCTCGCCACCTTCGGTGCGTGCCGAGGCCTCGAGCAGAGCCGGCCAGCGCTTGGCCGTCAGCACCTTTCGAGCCTCCGGGTCGACCAGCGCCAGCACGCGATCGCCGACCGCGCCGCCCGGTGCCAGGTCGAGCCGTTGGACCGCCTCGCCGCCGAACGACTTCACCGGGTACCGCCACAGCGCGGCGACCCTGCCCAGCGTGGCGGTCCCCGCGACACCCATCGCGCAACGGTAGCCCTGCGAATCTGCTGGGCCGGTCGCTGTGGCGGTCCTAGCTTCGGGTCCGTGCTGGTCGCCCGGGAAGTGACGCGCCACCACGGCGGCCAGGTCGTGCTGGACGCGGTCACCCTGTCGGTCCCGCCCCGCGCCCGCTACGGCGTCGTGGGTCCCAACGGGATCGGCAAGTCGACCCTGCTACGCATCCTGGCCGGGGTCGAGGAGCCCGACGGCGGCGTCGTGGAGCGCAGCCCAGCCGCGCTGACCGTGGGGTGGATGCCCCAGGAGCCCGACGCCGGGACCGACGAGACCCTGGCCGCCTACCTGGCCCGGCGAACCGGGGTGGCCGCCGCGGCTGCTGAGCCTCGACGCTGCCACCGAGGCCCTCTCGGCGGCGCCCGAGGCCATCGAGGCGCACGCCGCGGCGCTCGACCGCTTCCTGGCGCTGGGAGGCGACGACCTCGAGTCGCGCGCCGCGGCGATCCTCGAGCGCGTCGAGCTGCCGGCGGACCGGATCGACGTGGCCGTCGGGGACCTCTCGGGAGGCCAGGCGTCGCGCGCCGCTCTGGCCGCCCTGCTCCTCAGCCGCTACGACGTGCTCCTGCTCGACGAGCCCACCAACGACCTCGACTTCGAGGGGCTCGAACTGCTGGAGTCCACCCTTGCCGCTACCCCGGCCGCGCTGGTGACGGTCAGCCACGACCGCGCCTTCCTCGACCGCGTGGCCGAGCGGATCGTGGAGCTGCGCCTGCCGCGCCATGACGCCGTCGAGCATGCCGGGGGCTGGAGCGACTTCGTGGCGGCGCGGGCCCTGGCGCGGCGCCAGCAGGCGCAGGGCTACCAGCGCTTCGAGGCCGAGCGCGAGAGACTCACCGAGCGCCAGCGGACGCAGCGGTCATGGTCGGAGTCCGGGGCGAGGGTGCAGCGGCGCCGCATCGACGGCGACAAGTTCGTCGCCCACCGCCGGGCGCAGCGTTCCGAGCAGCTCGCGGGCAAGATCAAGGCCACCGAGCGCCGCATAGACCGTCTCGAGGCCGTCGAGAAGCCCTGGGAGCCCTGGAGGCTCGAGCTGCTCGGTTCGACCGGCGGAGCGCGCCGGCGACGTGGTGGCCTCGCTCGAGGGAGCGGTGGTCGATGTCGGAGGCTTCCGCCTCGGCCCGGTCGATCTCGAGGCTCGGATGGCGCGACCGGGTGGGCGTGCTCGGCCCGAACGGTTCGGGAAAGTCGACCCTGCTGCGGGCTCTGCTGGGCGACGTGCCCCTGGTCGAGGGGCGCCGGCGCCTCGGACCGGGTGTGCGGATCGGGCTGCTCGACCAGCGGCGGGCACGCTACGCGGGGTCGACGTCCCTGCTCGCCGGCTTCATGGCGGCGACGGGACTGGACCTATCGGCGGCCCGGACGGCGCTGGCCAAGCTCGGGCTGGGCGCCGACCACGTGGATCGCGCAGGCGAGGAGCTCTCACCGGGTGAGCGGACCAGGGCCCTGCTCGGTGAGCTGAGCGCCAACGGGGTCAACTGCCTCGTGCTCGACGAACCCACCAACCACCTCGATGTGGAGGCGATCGAGCAGCTCGAGGTGCTACTGGCCGGCTACGAGGGCACGGTCGTGCTCGTCACCCACGACCGCGCCCTGCTCGATGCGGTCACCTTGAACCGCGCGGTCGAGCTCGCCGCTGGACGAGCCATCCTGCGCTGAGCAGCACGGCCGCGGCGGCCAGCGCCGGACCGTTGCCCCAGCGGGTGTACCAGGTCAACCCGGAGCGCAGGCCGACCTGGGCCGACAGCACAGCCCGTTCGCTGACACCTGTGCGTTCCACGACCTCGCCGGTGGGATCGACGACCGCGCTCAAGCCGGTCGGGGCGACCTGGAGAACCCAGCGGCCCGTCTCGACCGCCCGCAGCCGCGATGCGGCGACCTGCTGGGTCTGCACGATGGTGCCGGTGTAGGAGGACCCGTTGGTCGGGTTGATCACCAAGCGGCCGCCGTCGGCGACGCCCTCGCGGGCCCGGTCGCCGAAGAACACCTCCCAGGAGATGACGACGGAGAGCCGCCCGATGCCCGTGTCGAGGCGAGCGGGACCCTGCCCGACGTAGGCATCACGGTCGGGGAGCGCACCGCCGGCGACCGGGTCGAGCATCCAGCGCAGCGGCACGTACTCGCCGAAGGGCACGAGGTGCACCTTGTCGTAGCGGTCCCCCGCGGTGCCGTCGGGCCCGAAGACCACGGCCGCGTTGTGGAAGCGGTCGCCGTCGCCCTCGACCACCCCGACCACCAGTGGGGCGCCCAGCCGCCGGGCCAGGGCGGCCAGCTCGGCTCCCTCTCGCGTGCCGGTCACAGGTCCCTCCACGTCGACCACGTCCTCGGGCCACACCACCAGGTCGACCGGGATGGCCACCGACGCGCTCGCGTCGAGGTGGCGTTCGAACACGACGCGCTCGTCGGTGTCGGCGGCCCTGGTGCCCTGCGGCCCCCCGCCCTGGACCAGCGCGACCCGGATCCGGTCGATCTCGTGGCCCCCCGGGGCCAGGCCTGCGACCAGCAGGACCACGGCGACGCCGGCGGCCAGCCCCGCCGCCCACGTCCAGGTCCGTGCCACCATCGCCGCCGCCGCGCTGCCGACAGCGACCGTCACCAGCACGAGGCCCAGCGATCCACCCACCGCCGCCACCGGGGCCAGCGGTCCCGCGACCTGGCCCAGCGCCAGGTTGGCCAGGGGGACGCCGCCGAAGGGCCAGGACCACCGGACCGCCTCGGCCAGGGTCCAAGCCCCCGGTAGCGCCAGCCACCGGCCGCGCCCTGGTGGGCTCGCGGCGATGCCGAGAGCGAGCATGGCCGCGTAGACCACGCAGGCGATGGGCCACCCCGGCAGGGTCAGGTCCCGGATCCACCACAGCGACGGCAGGTAGGTGACCAGCGCCACGGCTCCGCCGCGCAGCGCGCGGGACCTCGCCGGCAGCTCGGCCACCAGGCGGTCGAGGCCGACCAGCCCGAGCGCCGCCAGCGGCCACCACCCCCACGGGGGGAGCGAGCCGGCCAGCGCCAGCCCGGAGCCGATCGTCAGTGCGGCGGTACGGCCCCGCTCCCGCCCGGGGGGGCTCACGAACCGTCGGGTTCGACCAGGCTGAAGTGGGCCACGATGCGCTGGCGGGCGGACCCCTTCGGGTGGCAGGCGAACAACGTGGCCGTACGGGCCCAGCCCTGGTCGACGATGTGCAATGCGGAGTCGTCGACGATCTCGAGGCGATCCAGGCGATAAGTGTGGGCCGCCCCGTCGGGCCCGCTCAGCACCAGGGGGTCTCCGGGGCGCAGCCGGTCGAGGTCCTCGAAGGGTCGGGTGTGGGTGGTTCGGTGACCCGCCACCACCACGTTGCCGAGCTTGCCGGGCATGGCCGTGCCGGGCCAGTGGCTGGGTCCCTGGTCGATGGCGGTGAGGGTCACGCCTTCGAACATGTCGTCCGCGACGCCCAGGGTCGGCAGCTCGATCCGCCCGACGCGGGCCACGGCAACCGCCGGGCGCTCGTCGGTGGGGGAGGGTTCGGGTCGAGGTAGGGACGGCATGGCGAGCGCCGCCCCGGCGACGGCCGCGGGAGGCGGGTCCAGGGGTTCCAGCGCCCGCACGACAGCCCAGCGGCCCGCCTCGGCTGCCACCGCCGAGGCGGCTGAGGTATCGCCCTCGCCGGCCCAGGCAGCGCCCAGACTGGTCACGAGCACGCCCAGGGTCAGGACCGCCACGGCGAGCAGGCCCGCACTGATCCGGGGTCGGCGATCGGGGTGTCCGGCCACGCCGTCGATGATGCCAGCCAGGCGCGGCCCGAACCGCTCGGGGAGCGCATACGCTCGGCTGACTGCCTGCCGGGCCTCGGGCCGGCAGGCCCTGACCGCCAGCGGCGCCGGGCCGTCAACCCGCCACGGGGCCCTGGGCGGCCTCGGCCAGGACGCGCCGCAGCACCTTGCCGGTGGTGGTCCTGGGCAGCTCGTCGACGAAGCGGACCTCCCGGGGGACCTTGAACCGGGCCAGGTGCTCGCGCACCCACGCCGCGACCGCAGGCTCGTCGACTCCGGCGGCTGCGGGTCCGGGTGCGCGCACGACGAATGCCACCAGGCGCTGACCGAACTCCTCGTCGGCCACTCCCACGCAGGCGGCGTCGGCCACCCCGGGCCGTTGCATGATCACCCCCTCCACCTCCTGGGGGAACACGTTCTCGCCGCCCGACACGATCATGTCGTCGTCGCGCCCGTCGACGGTGAGCCAGCCGTGGGCATCGACATGGCCCACGTCGCCCGAGCTCGATGTACCCGTCGACGATCTCCTTGCCGCCGCCCCCCGTGTAGCCCTCGAACAGCATCGGGTTGCGAACGAAGATGCGCCCCGGCCTGCCTTCGGGCACGGGACGGCCGTCCTCGTCGAGGATGCGGACCTCGGCCACCATCGGGCCCGCGCTGTCGGGGTCGAGGCGCAAGTGCTCGGGCCCGGCGATGGCAGCCCAGGCCACCTCGGTGGAGCCGTAGAGGCTGTAGAGGACGTCGCCGAAGCCGTCCATGAAGCGGTGGGCGAGGCCCCGGGGCAGCGCCGAGCCCGAGCAGGCCACCACCCGGAGGCTCGACAGGTCGTAGCGCTGGCGGATCTCGTCGGGTAGCGCAGCGAGGCGCTGGACCATCACCGGGACCACGACCAACGTGTCGGCGCGGTTCGCTTCGATCGAAGCCAGCACGGACTCGGGTTCGAATCGCGGAGCGAGGACCATGGGTGCCCCCAGCGCCAGGCTCGCTCCGAAGTGGCCGAACCCCCAGGCGTGGAACATGGGGGCTGCGATCACCGAGGGGCGCCGAGCCTTCAACGGGATGCGCGACACCAGCGCCAGCGGGCCGTTGGTGCCCAGCGACAACGCCACGTGGCGTCGTGCCCCCTTTGGCGTGCCCGTGGTGCCCGAGGTCAGGATCACCGGCGTGCTCGCCGACGGGGGCGGTGGGAGCGGCGACCCATCGTGGTCGCCCACGAGGTCGTCGAGGGCGGGTGGGTCACCAGCTCCGGCCCCGGCCCCGCCTGCCGCCCCGGCCCGGAACCTCCTTCTGCCTGCCGCTCCCGACTCGGCGGCGATCCGGGCGAGCTCCGCGTCGTGCAACAGGGTCACCACGCCCTCGCGTGCAGCCACGTCGCGCAGTTGGGGCGCGGAGAAGCCGGTGTTGAGCAGGATCGTGTGGGCTCCGAGCTTGGCGGCGGCCAGGGTGGCCTCCACGAAGCCGCGGTGGTTGCGGCACAGCACGCCGACGGCGTCGCCCGCCTCCACGCCACCCCTGTCGGCCAGGCCCCGGGCCATGGCGTTGGTGCGCTCGTCCAGCGTCGCCCAGTCCAAGCGGGTCCCGTCCGCGTCCACGAGGGCCGTCCCACCCGGGTCGCGCACCGCCGAGACGATGACCCCGGTGGCCACGCTCACGCCCCAACCCCGTGCCCGTCGGACCAGGTCCACGACACGGCCGGGCGCCATGGGGCGGACCGCTCCCGTTCGCCCGATCGCCACCATCCCCGCGGCGTTGTCGCGCACCGCGGCCGCGACCTCGGTCAGCTTCATCGCCGGCTCCCCGTTCGCTCGGCCCGCCCCACCGCGGCCGCCTCGACCGCGCCGAGGGAGCCTACGGGCTGCGGGCGCTGGCGCCCGCAGCCGCCCGTCAGGTCAGGCAGCGTCTGGCAGCGGCGCGCCCCTGGGCGATGCATGCCGGTACCCCCAGGCCCCTCATGCCGGCGCCGGCCACTGCCAGGCGCCCCAGCGGTTCGACGGCCGTCTCGACGGTGGCGACGCGGTCGAGGTGACCCGGGCGGTACTGAGGGAACGAGGACGGCCAGCGGCTCACCCGCACCGCCCGGGGGACGCCCCGAACCTCCATGAGCCCGGCCAGGTCCGCCAGCACAGCGTCCACCAGCGCTTCGTCGTCGAGCGAGGTGGCCCGGTCGTCGCCGTCCCGGCCGGCAGAGGCCCGCAGCCACACCGTCTCGGGGTCGGGCTGCAGGTGCGCCCACTTCGACGACACCCACGAGCACGCCGTGACCAGGCGACCCTCTACTCGGGGCACCAGCAGGCCACTGGCGTCGAGGTCGCGCTCGACGTGGTGGCGGGCGAGCGCCAACGACACCATCACCACGGACACGTAGTGCAGCCCGCCGAGCACGCCGGACGCGACAGGGCAGTGGCCATCGAGCAGGGAGGCGCTCGCCGGTGCTGGCGCGGCCAGCACGACCCCGTCGGCGTCGAGGGCGCTACGACCGGCGTTAGATGCGACCTCGACGCGCCAGTTGCGCCCGCCGCTGTCGCGCTCGAGCGCCCGGGCGGCGCCGTGCACGAAGCACCCGCCTCCGTCGGCGACTGCGTTGGCCAGCGTGGCCGCGAGGGACCCCATGCCGCCCCTGGGAGCGAAGAAGACGGGGGCCTCGTCGCCCTCCGGGCGCCCGTCGGGCGCAGCGCCGCCACCGCCGGCCGGGGTGCGCAGGCGCGCGCAGGCGGCCATCAGGCCGGGTGCACCCGACCGGGCGGCCATGTCGAGCTGCGGTGCCGTGGCCGCCAGCGAGAGCCGGTCGGTGTCACCGGCGTTGATGCTGCCCACCAGCGGGTCCACCAGCCGTTCGTGCACCTCGTCGCCGAGCCGGGCGCGGACCAATGCTCCGATGGGCACGTCGCCCTCAGGGGCGACCAGGGCGGTGCGGTGGTCGGCACGGGCGATCTCGACCCCTGCCGGGGACACGATCCCGCTGGCGGCAAGCTCGTCGAGGTCGGTCGGCACGCCCAGCAGCTGCCCGGCGGGCAACATGCGCAGCGCGCCCTGGCTGAAGACGTGGGCCCGGCGCTGCGCGGGCGAGACCAGCGTTCCTTGAAGGCCCAGCTCGCGGCAGAGCTCGACGCCCTCGGGAACCCGGGCCAGGAAGGCATCGGCGGCCTCGTCGAGCACGCCCCCGTCGAACGTGCTGGCTCGGACCTTTCCCCCGGGTTCGTCGGGCTCGACCACTGCCACCGTGGCGCCGCGCCCGAGGGCCTCCCAGGCGGCGCTGAGGCCCGTCATCCCGCCTCCCACGACCACCAGGTCGAACCTGCCGCTGGTCACGAGCCCGTGCCCTGCGCGCTGTCCCAGCCGGTCCGGTCGAGGCGCGCCACACGGGCGGCGAGCGCCCCGAGCACTTCGGGATCGTCGTTGAGCACCCTCGTCCGGGCGAAGGCCAGGCCGAGGTCCGCAGCGAGACCGGCCGCGACCACGTCGAGGTCGTAGCGCACCTCGAGGTGGTCGGCGACGAAGCCCTGCGGGCACACGAGCACGCCGGTCGCGCGGCCGGTGCGGGCCAGGTCGGCCAGCACCGCGCCCACGTCCGGTCCCTGCCACCGGTCGGCGGTCATGCCTGCCGACTGCCAACACAGCGACCAGCCGGCCCAGCGGTCCAGTCCGACGCGTTCGGCCACGGCCGCGGCCGAGGCCCGGAGCTGGTCGGGGTAGGGGTCGTCGACCAGCGCCTGCTCGGGCAGCGAGTGGGCGCTGAAGAGCACCTTGGCGCCCGGAGGCAGCCCGGCAAGCCCGTCGCGCACCGCGGCGGCCAGGAAGTCCAGGTAGGCCGGTTCGTCGTACCAGGCGTCGATCCCTAGGTGTCGAGCGCCGGCGGCGCCGCAGGCGGCGGCCAGCCGGCTCTGGTACTCGCCCACCGAGCGGCGCGAGTGGTGAGGGGCCAACACCAGTCCGATGGTCCGCTCGATGCCGGCGGCGGCGAGGGCGGCGGCCGCATCCTCGATGAAGGGCGGAGCGTGCTTGTTGCCGAGTCGGACCTGGAAGCGTCCCGGGGCGATGGCCTCGAGGGCTGCGGCGATGCGGTCCCGCTGGGCCTCGGTGCGCTCTGCCAGGGGGGAGGTGCCCCCCAGCGCTGCGTAGCGGGCGGTCAGCTCGGCGAGCGCTTCGCGGGTGGGGGGCCGGCCTCGGCGGATGTGGGTGTAGAAGGCCTCGATGTCGCCGGGCGTGGCCGGTGTGCCGTAGGCCATGACCACCACGCCCGTGCGCCCTGTCGGGGTCACCGATCACCGGGGTGGATGCCGGCGGTGTCCTCGTGGACCAGCTCGACCACCCTGGCCAGCACGTCGGGGTCGGTCTCGGGGAGCACCCCGTGGCCGAGGTTGAACACGTGGCCCGGCTCGCCCCCGTTGGAGCGGAGCACGGCGCGGGTCGCCTCGGCCACCGCCGCCCACGGAGCGAGGCACACCGCTGGGTCGAGGTTGCCCTGCAGCGCCTTGCCCGGCCCGACGCGGCGCCTCGCCTCGTCGAGCGGGACCCGCCAGTCGACCCCGACCACGTCCGCGCCGGCTGATCCCATCAGCTCGAGCAGCTCGCCGGTGCCGACCCCGAAGTGGATCCGTGGGACGCCGAGGTCGGCGACGCCGTCGAAGACCTTGCGACTGGCAGGCAGGACGTAGCGCTCGTAGGTGGCGGGGGCGAGCGTCCCCACCCAGGAGTCGAAGACCTGCACGGCGCTTGCCCCGGCCGCGACCTGGGCCCGCAGTGACGCCACGGCCAGGTCGGCGAGGCGGTCCAAGAGGGCGTTCCAGAGACCCTCGTCGCCGAGCATGAGCGCCTTGGTGGCTCCGTAGGTGCGCGAGGGTCGGCCCTCGATGAGGTAGCTGGCGACCGTGAACGGCGCCCCGGCGAAACCGATCAGAGGCACGTCGCCGAGCTCGGCCACGAGGTGGCGGATCGTGTCGAGCACGTAGGGGACGTCGGCGGGTGCGTCGAGCGGCCGGAGGCGGTCGAGGTCGCCGGCGCATCGGAACGGGTCGGCGACCACCGGGCCGACCCCGGGCACCACGTCGACGCCGAAGCCGACCGCCGCCACCGGTACGACTATGTCGCTGTAGAGGATGGCGGCGTCGACGCCGTAACGGCGAACCGGTTGCAGGGTGATCTCGGTGGCCAGCTCCGGTCGGCGGATGGCGTCGAGGATCGAGCCCTCGCCGCGTACGGCCCGGTATTCGGGCAGGGACCGGCCGGCCTGGCGCATGAACCACACGGGCGTGCGTTCGACGGGAAGGCCCCGACATGCACGCAGGAAGGGGGCGTCGGCGAGCGGCACGGGGAGCCAACCTACCGGTGAGGGGTGGGAGACTCCCAGCGTGCGGCGCTCGATCGACGACCACCCGTTCCGACCCGACGAGCAACCGCCCGGCGACGACGACCTGGCGCGCCTGTCGTGGGCTGTGGCGGTCAGCGACGACTACGACGACGCCGAGCCCCGGGTCGTGCTCACCGTCGAGGAGGTGGGCAGCCCCGGTGCCGGCCTGGTGTTGCACCTGGGTCCCGCTGTGGCCCGTCGGCTGCGCGTCGCGTTGCGAGACGCGTTGCGCGAGATCGGCGAAGAGCCCTGAGGGGCGCGCCCACGGGTGCTGGTGACCGGCGCCGGGTTGGCGCCACCCGGTAGGCTTGCCCGTCCACCGGACGGGCGTTCCAGCCGGCCCGGTCTAGGAGGGCGATGGCCGCGCATCCCGACCTGAGTGCCGAGCAGGCCTACGTGGACCACGCCTACGAGTGCCTCGAGCGTTCCCGGAGCGAGGCCATACGGCTGCGCTCGATGGTCGAGGTGGGCAGCGGGGGAACCGAGCAGGCCCGCTGGGAGCGGGAGATGATCGAGGAGAACATCGCCCAGCGGCTCTCCCAGCTCCGCCTCGGCGACGCCAGCCTGGTGTTCGGGCGCATCGACCGCGCTCGCGAGGCGGGCGGGGAGTCGTTCCACATCGGGCGCCTCGCGGTGTCCGACGACAAGCGCGAACCCGTGGTGGTCGACTGGCGCGCGCCCGTCGCCGAGCCGTTCTACAGGGCGACGGGACGTGCACCGATGGGTCTGGTGCGTCGCCGCCACTTCGCTACCCGCGGTCGCCAGCTGCTCGGGATCGAGGACGAGCTGTTCGGCGAGGCCGGCCTGCTCGGCGAAGGGGTGGCCGTGCTCGACGGCTCCGAGCAGGTCCGGGGCCGGTCGACGCTCATCGCCGCCCTCGAGGAGCACCGCACGGGCCGCTTGGGCGACGTCGTGGCCACGATCCAGGCCGAGCAGGACGAGGTCATCCGTGCCGATCTGCCCGGCATCCTCGTCGTGCAGGGCGGACCGGGCACCGGCAAGACCGTGGTGGCGTTGCACCGGGCCGCCTACCTGCTCTACACGCACCGGTTCCCTCTCGAGGGTCAGGGTGTGCTCGTGGTCGGCCCCAACCGGTTGTTCCTGGGCTACATCGAGCAGGTCCTGCCCAGCCTCGGCGAGGCCGGGGTGGAGCTGGTGGTGCTGGCCGACCTGCTCGACGGCGCCGGCGGCCGTGACCGGGTCCGGGTGGAGGGTCGCGACGACAGCGAGACCGCCCGGGTGAAGGGCGACCTGCGGATGGCCAAGGTCCTGGCCAAGGCGGTGCGAGACCGCCAGAGGCCCCTGCGCCGGGATCTCCACGTCGGTTACGGCGTGCAGACGCTGCGACTGTCCGTGGCCGACTCGGCGGCGGTGGTCGCCGACGCCGCCAGGCGCTTCCGCACCCACAACGCGGGCCGACGCCACGTAGAGGCCGGCGTGATGGCCGCTCTGGCCGCCAGCTCGCGGGTGCCGGTCGAGCCCGCCGAGGTGGCCGAGCGCCTCGGCGGCGACCCCACGGTGCGCGCAACGCTCGAGGCGATGTGGCCGGTGCTGACCCCGGCCGAGCTGCTCCACGACCTGTTCGGATCGGGAGCCCTGATCGACCTCGCCGGCGGGTCTCGACTGTCCGACACCGAGCGCAAGGCCCTGCGCCGTCCGCGGGCCGCGTCCGTCGACGAGGTCGTGTGGAGCGTCGACGACGTGCCCCTCCTCGATGAGGCCCGTTCCCTGCTGGGTGGGCGTCCCCGGCGCCGCCGCCCGGGCGCAACACGCGAGGACGAGGTCAGGACCTATGGCCACATCGTCGTCGACGAGGCCCAGGACCTGTCGCCGATGCAGCTGCGGATGCTCGCACGTAGGTCGCTGAACGGTTCGATGACCGTCGTGGGAGACATCGCGCAGTCGACGGGCGCCTGGGCTCACGGCTCCTGGGACGAGATCCTCGCCGAGCTGCCCCGACGGCGCCCGCCGCGGCGCGCCGAGCTCACCATCGGGTACCGCATCCCGGCCCCGTCGATGGAGCTGGCGGCTCGGGTGCTTCGTTGGGCGGCACCGGAGCTGCGTCCGCCGCGCTCGGTGCGCGAGCAGGGCGAGCCGCCCCGGATCGTTCCGGCCGCGCCGGGCACGTTGGGCGAGGTCGTCGCGGCCGTCACAGCCGACGAGCGCCGTGCCGTCGACCCGGGCAGCGTCGCAGTGGTGTGTCCCGATGCCATGGTCGGCCGGATCGGCGCCGCGCTCGACGCCGCCGGCCTCGAGGCCGGTCGCGCCCTGCGGCACGGGTTGGACCACCAGGTGACCCTGGTCCCTGTGAGCCTGGTCAAGGGCCTCGAGCTCGACGCCGCCGTGGTCGTCGAACCGGCCCGCATCCTGTCCGACTACGTCCAGGGTGCACGCGCGCTGTACGTGGCGTTGACCCGCGCCACCAAGCGCCTCACCGTCGTCCACGAGGCTCCGCTGCCGGACCTGCTCGCAGACGAGGGTGCGCCGGAGTCCCTCGCCGCCGGGTGATCGTCGTCGTCGGGGCCGGACCAGCGGGTCTGGTCGCCGCAGGGCGCGCAGCCCGTGCCGGTCACCAGGTGACGGTGTTGGAGCGCGCTCGCGTGGTGGGCGGCATGGCCGGCTCCTTCGAGGTTGCCGGGATTCGTGTCGACCACGGCAGCCACCGGTTGCACGACGACACCGATCCGACGTCGCTGGCCGAGCTGCGCGCGCTGCTCGGCGACGACCTCCAGCGCCGGCCCCGAAACGGCCGGATCCTGCTGGGTGGCCGCTGGCTGGCGTTCCCGTTGCGCACCACGAACCTGTTGCGTGGACTGCCCGCACCGCTGGCGGCGGCGATGGCCTTCGACGCGTTGACCGGACCCCTGCGTCGAGCCAGGGCAGACACCTACGCGGAGGTCGTGAGAGCGGGGCTCGGTCCCACGGTGGCGGCCACCTTCTACGGGCCCTACGCCCGCAAGCTGTGGGGCGTCGGGGGCGACGAGCTCACGGGCGAGGTGGCCCGACGTCGCATCTCGGCGAAGGGGCCCGCCGAGGTGGCCGCCCGTCTGGTCCGAGCGCCCCTGGGCCGGGGGGTCGGCTTCTGGTACCCCCGCCGCGGGTTCGGCCAGATAGCGGAGGCTCTCGCGGCCGACGCCGTCGCTGCGGGGGTCGACCTGCGCCTGGGGGAGGGCGCGGCCCGCATCGGGGGGATCGGTGAGTCGACCCTGCGTGTGCGCACCAGCGCCGGCACCTCCATCGACGCAGCGCAGGTGTGGTCCAGCGCCCCGATCGGGGCGCT
This sequence comes from uncultured Microthrixaceae bacterium, assembly GCA_963703565.1. Taxonomy (GTDB): domain Bacteria; phylum Actinomycetota; class Acidimicrobiia; order Acidimicrobiales; family VFJN01; genus CAVPEW01. The sequence goes on from CAVPEW010000082.1 coordinate 86,303, forward strand.
GACCACGATGATCGAGGGTGTCCCCGATGCGGTGGTGGCGGCCGCCGGACGCCTCGAGCACCGGGGCCTCGTGCTGGTCTACCTGGTGCTCGACTCGGGGCGCTGGACGAGCTTCGACGCGCACTACCTGCCCGGCGCCGACCAGCTCGCGGCTCGGATCTCCGAGCCGCGCAACTACCGAGACTCGCCCGAGGATCCCGCGGGGACCACGGTTCTTTGCGCCGAGGTGCCCGCGACGGTGGGCGACGCGGTGTGGGGAGCGGACCCAGACGTGCTCGCGACGCGGCTGATCGACGACTGGAGGAGGGCGGGGTTGTCGGTGCCCGAGCCGGCGGGGGTCGAGGTGCGCCGCCTGCCGCGCGTCTATCCCGTCTACCGGCCGGGCCACGAGCGCGACCTCGCCGCCGTCGAGCGGTGGTTGGCTGGTCGGGACGGGCTGGTGAGCTTCGGCCGCCAGGGCCTGTTCGTGGCGGACAACACCCACCACATGGCCGCGATGGCCGATGCGCTGGTGGGCTCGACCGGCCCCGACGGCCGCCTCGATGCCGCCGCCTGGCGTTCGGCCCGAGAGGGATTTCGCTCCTACGTCGTGGCCGACTGAGCCCCGGGATCGGTTCCGGTGGTGGCGCCGGGGACGAGCCCGGTGTCGTTGCCCGCGCCCTGAAGCCTCTGGCGCGCCAGAGTGGGCAGCACCGCTCGCAGGTACGGCACCGGGCGCACGAAGGATCGGCCGTGGCGTCGGAACGCGTAGGTGATGGGGACCTCCGCGTAGCGGAAGCCCTTGGCGGCGAGGTCGACGGTCAGGACCTGGGCGTAGTTGAAGTCGTGCGCGATGTCCGCGGCCGCGGTCGCGGCCGGCGACAGGGCCCGATAGCCGGACTGTCCGTCGGTGACACCTCGCCAGCCGTGGCGACGGACCAGGAGGCGCACCAGCATCGTCAGCATCCGGTTGCCCACGACGCGGTGGGCCCGCATGGATCGGGACGCGCCGGCGAAGCGGCTGCCGACCACGTAGTCGGCCCTGCCGGCCAGGATCGGGGCTACGACGGCGCCCAGCTCCTCGGGGGCGTACTCGCCGTCGGCGTCTAGGAAGGCCACTGCGACCGCCCCGCGCCGGGTGCCCTCCATGAGCCCGGCGCGCACCGCGGCCCCCAGACCTCGGTTCGATGCGAACGAGTGCACCTCGGCTCCGGCGGCGAGGGCGCACGCCGCGGTGTGGTCACCGGATCCGTCGTCGATCACCAGGACCTGGACGGGGTGGGCACCGATGCGGGGGGGGAACCGGCGGACCACGTCGGCGACGCTGGCCGCCTCGTCGTGAGCAGGCAGGAAGGCCAGCACCGGGGGCGACTCGGCGGGGTCCATCCGGCAATCGTGGCGTCCGTCATCCGTTAGGTCAACTTCACATTGTTGAGAGGGCTCCGCTACTGTCCCCGGCCGTGCCGCGACCGAGGGACGACGCCGCGCCTCGCCGGGCGCCGACGTGGTGGCCGATCGTGGCCGTCGCCGTCCTGGCCTCGGGGTGGGCGTTGATCGCCCTCGACGCCCGGGCCACCTACGGCGCGCGCACCACCGCGGACGAACCCCAGTACCTGCTCAGCGCCATCTCGCTGGCCGAGGACCGCGACCTCGACATCCAGGACGAGCTAGCGGCCCGGCGCTGGCGTTCCTTCCACGAGGCGCCGCTGCCCGTGCAGACCGAGGCACTCGACGACGACGGGACGCTGCGCAGCCCGCACGATCCGCTGCTGCCGGTGTTCCTCGCCGTGCCGGTCGCCCTGGGCGGCTGGGCTGGAGCCAAGCTCGCGATGGCCCTGGTGGCGGGCCTGCTGGCCGCCGCCATGGGCTGGGTGGGCTGGCGGCGGCTGTCGCTTCGTCCAGCGACAGTCGCGCTCGTGGTGGGCGCCTTCTCGCTGACCGCTCCGCTCACCAGCTACGGCACCCAGATCTATCCCGAGCTTCCCGGCCGGCCTGGCCGTCACCGTCGCCATCGGAGCGGGGTTGGGCCCGCTCGGGCGCCGCGGGTGGGCGGTGCTGGCAGCTGCGATCGTGGCCCTGCCCTGGCTGGGCGTGAAGTACGTGCCCGTGGCGGCTGCGCTGGCGGTGCTGGGCCTTGTGCGAACCTTCCGCCGACGCCCCGGCCGGGCGTTGGTCGCCGCTGGCGTGCTGGCCGCCGCCGGGCTCGCGTACCTCGTGATCCACCGGCTCGTCTACGGGGGTTGGACCGTGTACGCGGCCGGTGACCACTTCGTCGCAGGGGAGTGGACCGTCAGCGGCCACGACCCCGACCGGTTCGCTCGCTCGGGACGGCTCTGGGGCCTGCTCGTCGACCGTGGGTTCGGGCTGGCGGCCTGGTCGCCGGCGTACCTGTGCGCCGTGCCCGCGCTGGCGGCGATGGCCAGGAGGCGCCCACTGGCCGCGGCCTGGCTGGCGCTTCCGCTCGCAGCCGGCTGGGCCACGGCCACCTGGGTGGCCCTGACCATGCACGGCTGGTGGTGGCCCGGGCGCCAGGTGGTCGTCGTGGTGCCCTGCATCGTGCTGGCCGTGTGCTGGTGGGTCGACCGGGTCGTGCCCCTGGCGCGCCGCGTGGTGGCCGCGCTGGGTGCGGTCGGAGCACTCCTGTGGGCGTGGGTCGTGGTCGAGGTGCTCGCGGGCCGCCGGGCGCTCATCGTCGACTTCGAGGCCACGTCCGATCCCGTGTACCGGACCTGGCGCACCGTCCTCCCGGACTTCCGCGGTTCGACCGGCGCCGACCGGGTTCACCAGGGGGTGTGGCTGGCCGGTCTCGTCCTGCTTGCCCTGTGGGGCTGGTGGCTGGCGGTGCCGGTGGCGGCCCACCCGACCGAGCCTCCGCCGGGGGGCCCGGCGCCCGGCGGCCCCTCCACCTCACCTTCACCGTTGTCCCTCGTGTCTGCCGACCCATCCCGGAGGTCCCAGCGTGTCCCTGTTCGAACGACGGCCTGACCCCCTCGACCTTCGCCCCACCGGCTCCGCGCCGGGTGGCCGGCGCCGTGCCTGCTTGGGCGCGCTGTGTGTGCTGTGCGTGGGCGTCCTTGGGCTGGCCGCCTGCGGTGACGACGACGGCGGCGACGTCCGTGACTCCGCCTGCAGCGACACGCCCGCCTCCGGTGGCTCCGCGTCGGGAGGCTCCGCGTCGGGAGGCTCCGCGTCGGGAGGCTCCGCGTCGGGAGGCTCCGCGTCGCAGGACTGCGAAGCCAGCGCGGCCGCGTCGGGTTCGACCACCGAGGCGGCGTGCGAGACCGTGGGCGACCCGCACAGTGCCGACACCACCGTCGCCGTCACCCTCGACGAGTTCTCCGTCGCGCCCGAGGTGCCCAACGCTCCAGCGGGCACGATCGCATTCGAGACGACCAACGAGGGAGACGAACCCCACGAGCTGGTCGTGGCTCGGGGCCGACCCGACGACATCCGCCTCGTCGACGGAGCCCCCGACGAGGACGCCCTGGGCGACGACCTCATCGGCGAGATCGAGAAGTACCCCGCCGGGGAGTCGTGCTCGGGAGCCTTCGAGCTCGCCGCCGGCGACTACGTGCTGTTCTGCGCCCTGGTCGAGACCGAGGAGGACGGCACCGTCGAGTCGCACTTCGCCAAGGGCATGGTCACCACGTTCAGCGTCGACTGAGAGGGCGGGGCCGGTGGGTCCGCGTCAGGTGGTGACCAGGATCCGCCGGCTGGCGAACGAACCGATGCCGACGGCACGACCGGCGATCTCCACGGTGGTCGTGCCGTCGGGCGACGAGGCCGTCACCGTCCCGCTGCGCCCCGGGACCAGTGAGGACCCCTCGAGGAACTCGAGCAGGCCGGGCGTGAACTCGAGCTCCTCGGGGATGCGGTTGACCGTGAAGGCTCGGCCCACCTCGAGGTCGGCCAGCGGGGTCGCCTCCGGAGCCCGGTAGTCGGCGCCGGGGATCGGGTTGCCGTGAGGGCACGTGGTCGGGTCGCCGAGCGCGGCGACCATCGCCGCCTCGACCGGCGCGGAGATGACGTGCTCCCACTTGCCGGCCTCCTTGTGGGCGTCGGCCCACGACAGCCCGAGCATGTCGGTGAGGAACCGCTCGGCCAGGCGGTGCCGGCGCACGACTCGCTCGCCGAGGCGCTGACCGGTCCCGGTCAGCGCGATCCGCGTCCCCGACAGCGCCACCAGGCCTTCCCCCTCGAGCCGGCGCACCATCTCCGACACCGCGGGCCGCGAGACCATGAGCCGCTCGGCGATGCGAGCCTGGATGACCGCGACATCGTCCTCACGCAGCTCGAAGATGGCCTCGCAGTACTCCTCGAACGCTGGGTGGAACTCGGGCGTCTGGTACTCGGCCACCCGCAGGAGGCTATCGGTAGGGCCTGTGCTCAGGGCCCCAGCGCGAAGTCGTGCAGGGACAGCTCGGCGCTGGTCTTGACTGCCCGTTCTATCGCTTCGCCGCACACGGGTACGGGAAGGGTGCGAGCCGCTCCCACGACGCCGGTCGCCGAACCGGGCTCACCGTGCGGCGA
>CAVPEW010000083.1:0-23725 GCA_963703565.1 uncultured Microthrixaceae bacterium
AAGGCGACCGCCTTGGCGGCGGTGATGTGATCGAGCGGACCGCCCTGCAGGCCCGGGAAGACGGCCTTGTCGATGCGCTCGGCCAGCTCGGCGGTGCACAGGATCGTGCCCGAGCGTGGCCCGCGCAGCGTCTTGTGGGTGGTCAGCGTCATCACGTCGGCGCCGTGGTCCAAGGGGTTGGGGTGCACGCCCCCGGCGATGAGACCGGCGATGTGCGCCGCGTCGAACATGAACAGGGCGCCCACCTCGTCGGCGATGTCCCGGAACGGCCGAGGGTCGATGACCCTGGGGTAGGCGGTCGCGCCGGCGACGATCAGGCGCGGCCGGTGGCGACGGGCGGCATCTCGCACCTGGTCCAAGTCGATGCGCTCGTCGCTCGCGGTGACCCCGTAGGACACGAAGCGGTAGAGCTTGCCGCTGGCGTTGACCGGCGACCCGTGGGTGAGGTGGCCACCCTGATCGAGCCTGAGGCCCAGGACGGTGTCGCCCGGGTCGAGCAGCCCCAGGTACACCGCCATGTTGGCGTTGGCCCCGGAGTGGGGCTGCACGTTGGCGTGCTCGGCGCCGAAGAGCGACTTGGCCCGCTCGCGGGCCAGATCCTCCACCTGGTCGATCACCTCGTTGCCGCCGTAGTACCGCTTGGAGGGGTAGCCCTCGCTGTACTTGTTGGTGAGCACCGAGCCCGACGCCCGCAGCACCGCGGGCGAGGTGAAGTTCTCGCTGGCGATGAGCTGCAGGGTGGTGCGCTGGCGCTCGATCTCGCGGTCGATGAGATCGAACAGCTCGCGGTCGTCGTCGGCTGGCCAACCCATGGTCACTCCCGGTCTGCTTCGAGATCCGCGATCTGCTCGACGCGGCGCTGGTGACGGCCACCGTCGAAGGGGGTGGACAGCCACAGCTCGAGGATCTCGCTGGCCAGGCCGTCGGCCACGATCCTCGCGCCGATGGCCAGCACGTTGGCATCGTTGTGGGCCCGGCTCAGCCGGGCCGTGTAGAGGTCGTTGCACAGCGCGGCGCGCACACCTCTCACCTTGTTGGCCGCGATCGCCTCGCCCTGTCCAGAACCGCCGAGCACGATCCCGCGCTCGGCACTGCCCGAGACCACCGCCCGGCCGACGGCGGCGCAGATCGGGGGGTAGTCCACCGCCTCGTCGCTGTGGGTGCCCAGATCGTCGACGTCGTGGCCGAGCCGGTCGAGCTCGGCCACGAGATGGATCTTCAGGACGAGCCCGGCATGGTCGGCTCCGATGGCGACCCTCATCGCCGCCCTGCAGCCGGTTCGGCCCGGTGCGCGGGCCCACCGCATGCCGGTGCATGGGCGCGGTGCAAGCGGTCGGGGCGGTGGACCAGGAACTGGATCGGGCGAGTCTACGGCCAAGGGAGATCCTGGCCGGGGTCTCGCCCGGGCGTCACCGCCGCGCGGGGCCGAGCACCTCGGTCAGCGCGGTGGCCCCCACCGGGCCCTCCCGCCGCAGGGCCCAGCCCCCGCGGACCAGCTCGACCACCGTCGACGCGCTGGAGCGACACGGCCCGGCATCGACGACAAGGTCGACGCTGCCGAGCAGGCTCTCAGCGGCGTCGAGGGCCCCGGTTCCAGTCGGCGCGCCGTGACGGTTGGCGCTGGTGGTGGCGATCGGCCCGACGCGCCGCGCCAGGGCCACGACCAGCGCGTGGTCGGGACATCGCACGCCGACGGTGGCGCGCGGTTCGCCCAGCTCGGCTACCACGCCCTCCCGGCGAGGTGCCACCACGGTGAGCGGCCCGGGCCAGAACGCTCCGGCCAACGCCGAGAGCCGGCTGTCGAGGTCGTCGGCGAGCTCGGTGGCCTGGGCCAGGTCGGCGCACAGGACCGCCAGGGGCACGTCACGTCCACGGCCCTTGAGAGCGAAGACCCCCGCGGTGGCTCCCGGCACCGCCACCGAGGCAGCCAGCCCGTACACCGTGTCGGTCGGCAGGACCACGGTCCCCCCCGAGCCCAGCACTTCGCTCGCCGCGTCCGCCGCGGCGCCGGAGTCGCTTCCGCTGGCGGCGATGACCCGAAGGGTCACGGTCGCACCCCCGGTGGCCTGCGGGCCACCAGCACCCGGTCTCGACCGGTCAGGTCAGGGCGGACCTCGACGTCGACCAGGCCGGCCCCCGCGGCCAGCGAGCGCCCCGCCCCCCCCTGGCTGTCGCCGATCTCGACCACGATCGCCGCGCCGGGTGCCAGCCACCGCTTCGCGCCGGCCAGCACGGCGCCGACCGCCTCGAGCCCGCTCGGTCCGGCCAGTAGGGCTTCGAGGGGCTCGAAGCGGGCCACCTCGTCGGGCAGCTCGTCTCCCGAAGCCACGTAGGGTGGGTTCGACACGATCAGGTCCACCCGACCGGCGAGCTCGGTCGGCAACGCCCCGTACCAGTCGCCGTGGGCCAGGCGCACCGCGCTGCCCCGGCGACCCAGCCCCGCCACGTTCGCCCGGGCCACCGCCAGCGCCTCCTCGGAGCGGTCGGTGGCCCAGATGCGGGCAGCAGGCCACGTAGCGGCGGCGAGCGCCAGGGCGAGCGCGCCCGACCCGGTGCCCAGGTCCACCACGAGCCGGCCTCCGGCGGGACCGCCCTCCCCCCGGAGCGTCCCCAGCTCGGCCAGGGCGACCTCGGCCACCACCTCGGTCTCGGGGCGTGGGATCAGGACCCGGGCGTCGACCATCAGATCCAGGCCCAGGAACCCCCATCGCCCCAGGACGTACTGCAAGGGCTCGCCGCGACGACGGCGGGCCAGCATCGAGTCCAGCGCGACCACCGCTCGTCGGGTCACGGGGTCCTGTCCGAACGTCACCAGTTCCACGGCGGAGAGCCCGGTGGCCTGCTCGAGCATCCAGCGGGCCTCCCCGGCGGGATCGTCGATCCCGGCTTCGCACAGCTCCGCCACCGCCTCGGCGCGCAGGCGAGCCAGCGTCGGGGTGCTCATCCCCCCGCCAACCGGCGCGCCTGCTCGTCGGCGAGGAGGGCGTCGAGGATCTCGTCGAGGTCGCCGCCGAGGACCTTGTCGAGTCGATACAGGGTGAGCCCGATCCGGTGGTCGGTGACCCGGTTCTCCTTGAAGTTGTACGTGCGGATCTTCTCGGCGCGCCCGCCGCCACCGACCTGGCCCTTGCGGACCGCGGACGCGGCTGCCGCCTGGCGCTGCCGCTCGGCGGCGAGCAGTCGCGAGCGCAGGACGACCATCGCCTTGGCGCGGTTCTGCAGCTGGCTCTTCTCGTCCTGCATGGCGACCACGATGCCCGATGGTCGGTGGGTGATGCGCACCGCCGAGTCGGTGGTGTTCACGCTCTGGCCGCCCGGTCCCGAGGAGCGGTACACGTCGATCTGCAAGTCGTTGGGGTCCACGGCGACGTCGACCTCCTCGGCCTCGGGCAGCACCGTCACCGTCGCCGATGACGTGTGGACGCGCCCTTGGCTCTCGGTCACCGGTACCCGCTGGACCCGATGGGGCCCACCCTCGTGGCGCAGGCGCGACCACACGTCGGTGCCCCTCACGGCGAAGACGACCTCGTTGAAGCCGCCCATGTCGGAGGCGTCGGAGCTGAGCACGTCGATCCTCCAGCCCCGGCGCGCCGCGTACCCCTGGTACATCGCGAACAGGTCGCGGGCGAAGAGATTCGCCTCCTCGCCCCCCTCGGCCCCTCGGATCTCGACGATGACGTCCTTGTCGTCGTCGGGGTCGCGGGGCACCAGCTGCGCCGCGAGGCGGGTCGACAGCTCACCGATCGCCGTCTCGGCGGTGGCGACCTCGTCGCGCAGCAGCTGGCGGTCGCCGCCCTCGGCGTCACGCAGCAGCTCTCGTGCCGCGGCAAGGTCCTCGGTGGCCGCCCTGAGGCGGCGCCCGGTGTCGACGACGGCCTCCAGCTCGCTGAAGCGCCGGGCCAGCTCCTGGTAGCGGCCCTGGTCGGCGAGCACGACCGGGTCGGCCAGGCGCGCCTCGAGCTCGGCGTGCTCGCGCTCCAGGTCGGCGAGGCGGTCCAGCACCCTGGAAGGCTACGGGCCCGAGCGACGACGCCAGTCGGCGGGAGGCGTGACGATCCTCGCCGGACGCTCCAGGCGTGCCGCCAGGGCGCGTGTCATCGGGTGCTGGTCGCGCTCGGGCACCACGAGCCACAGCTCGGCGTCGGGGGCGATGCCGGCCCGGGTGTCGGCCGCAGCCAGGACGAGGTCGGGGTCGACCCCGACCGATGCCACCACCACGACCGACCCGCCTTGAGCCGTCGTGCCCAGCGCTGCCGCGCAGCCAGGCCGGCGCAGGTCGGCGCGAGGCACAGCCAGCGACACGGGCACCAACGCCGACAGCCCCATCCGCTCCGGCCCGGCGACCAGCGCAGAGCGCAGCCAGCGCTCGGGGACCAACGAGTTGAGCGGATGTCGTGGCGCGCCGTCGCGGCGCCAGCGCGCAACGATGTCCACCACCCGGGCCAGGCGCACCGCGGGTTCCAGGGCCCCGTGCAGCATCGCCGTCAGCTCCCGGTCGGCCGCGCCCACGCCGACCTCGAGCTCCGGCACATCGAGACGAACCGCGCTACCGGACCGCTCGTGCACGACACGGGCCACCTCCAGGCCGGCCAGCTCGCCGCGGACCACGCCGTCCTCCACGACCACCTCGAGGCCGGCCTCGGCGAGGAGGCGCTCGAGGCCTCCGGCGCCCGAACAGGTGCAGGTGCGCTCGGACGCGGGGCACTCGAGGCGGCGACCACCTCGTTCGAACCCGATGGGATCGACCACACAAGTGGGCGTGGTGGTGCCAGCTGGGCGACGCGCCGCGCGACCGTGCCGGCGGCGCCAACTTCGACGACGAGGTGGCAGTGATCGGCCCCGAGGCCGTCGAGCCAGAAGACGGCGGCGCCGACCATGGCGACCGGATCGAGGCCGGCACCCCCCGGCGTCGCTCCTGGCGTCGATGCGAGCAGCACCCATGCCGCCCCCGGGGCCGACATCGCGGCCAGGGCGCCAGCTCGCTGCTCGACGACGTCGGACAGGCCCCAGCGCGAGCTCACCAGGACCCGCAACCTGGCAGCGGCGAGCGCCGAGGGGCCTCCGGCCGGGTTCGTCTCGCCCGGCGCGTCCCGGATCAGCTCAGCCCTTGCGGCGGGTTCCGTAGCGGCGCTCGAAGCGGTCGATTCGACCACCGGTGTCGACCAGCTTCTGCTTGCCGGTGTAGAAGGGGTGGCACTCGCTGCACAGCTCGACTCGAAGGTCGGGCCGGGTCGAGCGGGTCGTGAACGAGTTGCCGCACGAGCAGTGCACGGTGGCGGTGACGTACTCGGGATGGATGTCGGCGCGCATGGGGGCTCCGGCTGGAAGCGGTTCGGTTCGGGGCCCAGGCACGATACCGGCCACGACTGCCGGGCGCTACCGGGAGGGCGGCTCGGTCAGGCGTTGGTCGCCTTGTTGATCTCGGCGAGGAACTCGTCGTTGGTTCGGAAGCTGCGCATGCGGTCGAGGAGCAGTTCGAGCCCTGCGCCTGGCCGGCCCTCCTCGGCCAGCGCCGACAGCACCCGTCGCAGCTTCCAGACCAGCGTTATCTGGCCCTTGTCGAAGAGCAGCTCTTCGTGACGCGTGGAGCTGGCGTCGACGTCGATGGCCGGGTAGACGCGGCGCTCCGCGGCACGGCGGTCGAGGCGCAGCTCCATGTTCCCGGTGCCCTTGAACTCCTCGAAGATCACCTCGTCCATGCGGCTTCCCGTCTCGACGAGGGCGGTGGCCAGGATCGTCAGGCTGCCACCCTCCTCCACGTTGCGGGCAGCTCCGAAGAACCGCTTGGGGGGATAGAGGGCCCCGCTGTCGATCCCTCCCGACATGATGCGCCCCGTGGGCGGCGCTGCGAGGTTGTAGGCGCGGGCCAGACGGGTGATCCCGTCGAGGATCACCACGACGTCCTGTCCTGCCTCGACCAGGCGCTTGGCCCGTTCGATGGCCAGTTCCGCGACCGCGGTGTGCTCCTCGGCAGGTCGGTCGAAGGTGGACGCGACGACACTGGAGGTGTCGTTGCGCAGCCACCTGGCCATGTCGGTGACCTCCTCGGGGCGCTCGTCGACGAGCAGGACCATCAGGCGAACCTCGGGATGGTTCAGCTCGATCGAACGCGCGATCTGCTTCATGATCGTGGTCTTGCCGGCCTTGGGGGGCGAGACGATCAAACCGCGCTGGCCCTTGCCGATCGGGCTGAGCAGGTCGACGATTCGAGCCGTGAGGTTCGACGGGTCGTTGCCGTGCTCGAGGGTGAGCCGCTCGTCGGGGAACAGCGGGGTCAGGTCCTCGAAGCGGGGACGAGAGCGCAGCTCCTCGGCCGAGCAGTCGTTGACCGACTCGATCCGCAGCAGCGCCGGGTTCTTCTCGGTGCGCAGCGCCGGACGGCTCATCCCCACGACGTGGTCGCCCCGGCGCAGGCCGAACTGACGGACCTGCTTGACCGAGACGTACACGTCGTCGCGGGACGGCAGGTAGCCGCCGAGGCGCAGGAACCCGTATCCCTCCTCGCGCAGGTCCAGCAGGCCGGCCACCGCCACCGGCTCGCCACCGGCCTCCTCCGCACCCCCGCCGGGGTCGGCGGCCCGGTCCCGATTGCGCCCGCGACGACGGCGGCGACGGTTGCCCGGCTCGCCGTCCTCGACGCCGTCACCCTCGCCCGACGGGGCATGGGCGTCTCGGTCGACCCTGTTCGCGTCCGCGTCGACCCTGTTGTCGTTCGCGTCGCGGTCGGATCCGCTCACGTCCGAGTCTGGCCGAGCGGATCCGACCGCCGCGGACGTGCTCGCCGAGCGGGGTGCCGGCGCAGTGGCATCCGGAGCAGTGGCATCCGGCGCAGCGGCCCCAGGCACGGCGCCGGTGCTGGCCGGAAGGTCACGAGGGGCGACGTCGCCAGGGTCGGGGACGGGCACAGCCGGCGCTGGGGCAGCCTCCTCGATCGCCTCGACGACATCGGGCTCCGCCGGGCCCACCGGCACGTCGCCGCTCCCGGGAACCGAGGCCGTGCTCGACGAGGGGACGACGCCGGTCAGCTCGAGGATCAGCCCGACGATGTCGGACTTCTTCGCCCGCGAGCCGGGCTTGCGCCCGAGGGCCGTCGCGATCGTGACCAGCTCGTCGCGATCCTTCTTCTCCAGGGTGGAGCGCTCGAGCTCCATGGAATCCACGCTCATTCGCGTTCGACCTCGATGCGTTGGGAGGCGTTCGGGGGAGGGCGGGGGCGGGCGCCACCAGTGGGCCCTCGTCGCGCCGGGCCACGACCGACCCCGGCAGAGCCGAAGCCCCGCGACCGGACCGGTCGGCGGGCGCCCCGGCGAGAGGTCACAAGGCTACCGCGTCAGGGTTCGCGGCCGACCAAACGAGCCATCAGGCGGTGTCCCGGCACGGGGTGGGACGCGGCCGCAAACCCCTCGTCGTAGCGCCCACCGGGACCCCGCTCGACCGAGTCCACGAGCAGGTACGGCACGGGCTCGGAGGTGTGGGTCTTGCGCTGCACGGGTGTGGCGTGATCGGGCAGAAGCAGCAGGCGCCAGGGCCCGAGAGCGTCGAGGCCCTCGACCAGGCCCGACAGGATCCGCCGGTCCCAGTTCTCCAGCGCCCGCACCTTCTCTCGTACATCTCCGGCGTGGCCCGCCTCGTCGGTTGCCTCGACGTGGATCACGAAGAGGTCGACCCCCCCGGCGAGGGCCTCTAGGGCCGCGTCGCGCTTGGCTTCGTAAGCGGTGTCGTACCAGCCCGTGGCGCCCTCGACCTCGACGACGTCGATGCCGGTCAGCACGCCGAGGCCCCGGACCAGGTCGACCGCGGTCACCAGGCCCGCGCTGGTCCCGGTGCGCGCGGCGAACGACGGCATGCTGGGAGCGCCGCCCTGGCCCCACAACCAGATCTGGTTGGCGGCCAGGCCGGACCCGGCGAGCACATCCCTGCTCGCCTCCATCAGGGCGCGAAGCCGGGGCGCGGCGGGTCCGGTGGGCCACGACAGGACCTGATCGCTCAGGTCGTGGGGGGGGACGCAGTGCGCATCGGCCCAGTCCCGGGGAGCGATGAGCAGGTGCCGGTACTGGACCCCGGAGCGGAACGAGACCCCCGAGCCGGCGCCGGCGCCGAGCTCGGCGTCGAGCTTCGCGATCGCCTCGGCGGCGGCGGCCGAGTCGGGGTGGCCACCGGCGAAGTCGTCCATCGTGCCTCGCGCACCGACGGTGACCAGGTTGCAGCGGAACGCCACCTCGTCGGGGGCCAGCCGCACACCGAGCGCGGCGGCCTCGATCGGGGCTCGTCCGGTGTGGAAGAGCGCGGGGTCGTAGCCCAGGATCGACATGTTGCCCACGTCGCTGCCGGGTGGCATCCCGTCGGGGATCACCTCGGCCCGCCCGACCGTGCCCCGCTCCGCCAGCGAGCTCAGGGTGGGCATGACCGCGGCCTGCAGCGGAGTCGCACCACCCAGCTCTGCGACGGGTTCGTCGGCACAGCCATCGGGCACGCACACCACGTACTTCACCCGGCCAATGTTGGCATGCCGGGGTCGACCGCCGGACCGCTACGGTTCGGCAGGTCCGGCCAGGGGGAGGTCAGGTGTCCGAGCGCATCGCCTACGACGAGTTCGCCTACTTCGCCGACAACGCCGCCGAGTACGGCATCGACTGGGCGGGGCCACCGAAGGTGGCGCGGGCCACGGTCCGATTGGGTGACGGGCGATCCCTGTCCGCTCTGGTGTGGGCCGACGGCGACCCTCCCCCGCTGGTACTGCTGCACGGCGGGGCGCAGAACGCCCACACGTGGGACACCGTCGCCCTCGCGCTGGCCCGCCCGCTGGTGGCGCTGGACCTGCCGGGCCACGGCCACTCCGACGACGGCCGCCACGGTGCATTGGGGCTGGCCGACAACGTCGCCGACGTCGCCACGGCGCTGGAGGCCCTGGCCGCGACCCCTGCGCACGTGGTGGGGATGTCACTGGGGGGGATGACGGCGCTGGCGCTGGCAGACGCCCGCCCCGACCTCGTGCGTTCCCTGCTGCTGGTGGACATCACGCCCGGCGTGACCGGCCAGCGGGCTTCGGCCATCACCGACTTCGTCGCCGGACCGGCGAGCTTCGCCGACCTCGAGGATCTGCTGGAGCGCACCATGGCGTTCAACCCGACCCGCACCGAATCCTCGCTTCGGCGCGGGATCCTGCACAACGCGCTCCAGCGCGAGGACGGTTCGTGGGTGTGGCGCCACCAGCGCTTCGCCCGACCCGACGAGCCCTCCGCGGCGAGCCGCCCGCAGCACCCCGACTTCGGCGCGCTGTGGGGCGCCCTGGACCGCAGCCCGGTGCCGCTCACCCTGGCCCGTGGGCTGCGAGACCAGTCGGTGGTGTCCGACGAGGACGAGCAGGAGCTGCGCCGGCGGCGCCCCGACGCCCGCGTCGAGTACTTCGCCGAGTCCGGCCACAGCATCCAGGGCGACCAGCCCGTGGAGCTCGCCCGCCTGATCGCAGACCACGTCGACGCCGCAGACACCGCCGAGGGAGCGCAACGATGAGCACGAGCACCTCCCCCGGCGCGCCGACCGACCTGTTCGACCTCACCGGGCGGGTGGCGCTGGTGACCGGCGGCAGCCGTGGGATCGGCCGGGCCATCGCGACCACCTTCTCGCGCGCCGGGGCCGACGTCGTCGTGGCAAGCCGCAAGGCGCCGGCGTGCATCGAGGCCGCGGCCGCCATAGCCGCCGAGACCGGGCGCTCGGCGCTGGGCGTCGGCTGCCACGTGGCGCGCTGGGACGATTGCGAAGCCCTCGTGGCCACCACCTACGAGCACTTCGGACGCTGCGACGTGCTGGTCAACAACGCCGGGGTCTCACCGCTGTACGACTCGCTGGCGTCGATCGGCGAGGACTACTGGGACAAGGTCACCGCGGTGAACCTGAAGGGCCCGTTCCGGCTCTCGACTCTGGTCGGTCCTCGCATGGCGGCCGCCGACGGAGGATCGATCATCAACGTGGGCACCATCGCGTCGCTACGCCCCGGCCCGGGCGAGCTCGTCTACGCCTGCGCGAAGGCCGGTCTCAACGCCCTGACGGTCGGCTTGGCAGGCGCCTTCGGACCGTCGGTGCGATCCAACGCGATCCTCCCGGGTGCGGTCGACACCGACATCGCCACCGCCTGGCCCGAGGCGATGCGCCAAGCGGCCGCCGCCGCCAGCCCGACGGGCCGGCTCGGGGTCCCCGACGACTTCGCGGGCGCGGCATTGTGGTTGGCCAGCGACGCGTCGGCGTGGGTCACCGGTGCCATCGTGCGCGTCGACGGTGGCACGGGTCGCCAGGTGAGCTGACCCGGTGCTCGATCGGTTCAGGCGAAGCGGTCGGCCACGCCGGCCAGGGCGAGCGTCTTGGCCACCGCCTCCGACGTCGGCCCGAGCACCATCCGTGCACCGCGCCGGTACAGCGCTGTGCGGATGCTCAACATGCAGCCGATCCCGGTCGAGTCGCAGAAGGTCACGCCACTGAGGTCGAGGACCACCTCGGCCGCCGGCCGTGCCGCCAGCCCGTCGAGCACCGAGGCGAGGATGCCCGGGCCGGTCTCGAGGGTCAGCTCACCGTCGAGCGTTATGACGGTGGCCGTCGCGCTGGTCGATGTGGGTTCGCTCTGCGCCACGTCCACCCCCGTCAGCAGATCGGAGCCCGACCCGGCAGAACCCAGCTCCGGGGCGGACCTGTGCAGCTCCGGCCCGCCTTTCTAGCACTTGGACGCGCAGGAGCCGGCCCCGAAGGGCCGGCTCCTGCGCGTCACGCCCGCTGGGGCGCTTCAACCCGAACGGCTCACTTGGCCACGATCTCGTCGGAAAGCTTGGTCAGGAAGCACTTCCCGCCGAACTTGTCCTTCTGCGGGCTGGTGAAGTAGCCGCCACGTGGCTTGCGACTGGCCGTCTTGGTGGCCTCGTCGTAGGTCCACTGGCCGATCCAGACCACCTCGGAGCCGGTCTTGCAGTCGGGCTTCATCGAGATGACCGGCGGCGTGATCCCGATCTCGTAGTTCTCCACACCCTGGAGCCACTCGTTGATGCCGTCCTTGGTGATGACGTCACCCTGGGCCTTCAGGGCGTCGACCATCAGCTTGGCGCCTCCCCAGTAGCCGAGCAGGGCCGGCGAGTCGAGGTGGGCCGGGTCGACCATGTCGGGCGCGTACTTCTCGAGCGCCGCGAGGAACTCCTCGTGGGCGGCGGTCTTCTTGCGCGGGGCGCCGTCGGGCTGGTCGCCGTTGGAACCTCCCCAGACACCCTCGACCGACGGGCCGGCGACGCTGGCGATCGTAGGAACGCTGGCGGGCCAGCCACCCCAGCCGAGCTCGGGCTTCCAGCCCTGCGCCTGGGCGGCCTGCACGCACAGGAACCAGGCTGCGCTCTGGAAGTCCCAGTACTGCACGCCGAGGTCCTTGTACTTGAGCACCAGGCTCTCGCAGCTCCCGGTGGTCAGGCCCATCGGATCCTTTGAGACGACCTTGGCCCCGACGTTCTCCCACGACTCGACCAGCTCGTCGAGGTACGGGCTGATGTCGATGAGCCCGTTGTCGTAGATCATGCCGACCTTCATGCCCTTCTTGATCACGCCGGCGTCGTCCAGGCCGGCGATGACCTCCTGGGTCCAGAGCAGGGCATTGCCCACGATCGGGTAGACCGTCGGGTACTTCGAGGCGAACGCCGCGGGCGACACGCCGAAGTGGAGGGTCGGGATCCCCTTCTGGTCGAGGTAGTCGAGGGCCACGTCGGACAGCCCACTGACGAGGCTCACGACCTTGTCCTGCTCCACGAGCTTGCGCACGTTGGCAAGGAACTGGCTGGGGTCGTTGGCGTCGTCGTAGGTGATCAGCTTGATCTTGCGCCCGTTGACCCCGCCCGCATCGTTGACCATCCCGAAGTACGAGTTGATCGCTCCGGTGATCTCCTCGCCGAGGAAGCCGGTTGGGCCCGACAGGGTCAGAGATGCCCCTATGAGGATCTCGGTGTCGCTGACGCCGGGGTCGGAGCGGGCCGCCGGCGCGGCCGTGGTCTGCCCGCCGTCGAGGGGAGCCGCGGCTCCGTCGTCGTCGGCGTTGGAACCGCACGCGGCTACGCCCAGCGCCGCCACGAGCAGCACCATCAACGGCCGTCGGATCATGTCAGGACCTCCTGGGACCCGGAGAGATAGGCGTCGATCAACTCGGGCGAACCAGCCAACTCGGACGCGCTGCCCGCGAGCACGACCCGACCCTTGTCCACGACCACGGCCCGGTCGGCCAGGTCGAGGGCGACGTTCACGTACTGCTCCACCACGATGAGAGCCAGGCCCTCGGAGCGCAGTGAGCGGAACAGTTCGTAGATGCGGTCGACGATGATGGGCGCGAGCCCAAGGGAAGGCTCGTCGGCCATCAACAGGCGCGGTGCGGCCATCAACGCCCGGGCCACGGCGACGAGCTGCTGCTCGCCGCCCGACAGGCTGCCCGCGCTTTGGGAGAGGCGGTCCCGCACGACCGGAAGGTGCTCGGTGACCCTCTCGATCTCCGCGGCGATCGCCGCTGGCCGCAGCCGGCGGTGGTAGGCGCCCATGGCCAGGTTCTGGCCCACGCTCAGCCCGGGGAACAACCGGCGCCCCTCGGGCACAAGGACCAGTCCCCGGTGCACCCGCTGCTCGGCCGGCACGCCGGTGACGTCCTGGCCGTCGAAGGTGACCCTGCCACCGGAGACCGGCAGGGCACCCGCCAGCGCCCGCAGGGTGGTGGTCTTGCCGGCGCCGTTGCGCCCCAGCACTGCCAGGGCCTGGCCGGCCTCGGCGTGCAGATCGAGCCCGCGCACCGCCGGAATCTCACCGAACGAGACGGCGAGGCCGTCGACGTCGAGCATCAGGCGGCGCTGCCCAGGTATGCGGCGACGACCCGCTCGTCGGTGAGCACCTCGGCCGTGGGGCCGCTGGCGATGACGTGGCCGAACTCGAGCACGGTCGTGCGCTCCGCCATGGCCCGCACGAAGGTCATGTCGTGCTCGACGACCAGCACCGCGATGTCGAGCTCGTCGGCGGCGCGCCTGATCGAGGCGATCAACTCGTCCGTCTCGGAGGGACCCATGCCGGCCGAGGGCTCGTCCAGAAGGAGGATCCGCGGCTGCAGCGCCAGCGCCCGGGCGAAGCTCGAGGCGGCGCCGGTCGCCGTAGGGGAGCTCTGCCGCGGGGCGGTCGGCGACGGCTGCGAGCCCGACGAAGTCCAGGGCGCCGTATGCGACCTCGGCCACCCTGCGGTCCTCGCTCCGGGCCCGCGGGGTGCGAAGGATCGCACTGGGCATCCCCGTGCGCCGGAACCGACCGGTGCCGACCGCCACGTTCTCGAGGGCGGTGAGCGCGGCGACCAGCGCCAGGTTCTGGAACGTGCGGGCCATCCCCAGGCCGGCCCGCTTCGCCGGGGAGGCCGTGGTGATGTCGTCGCCGGCGAAGATCACGCGCCCCGCGGTCGGGCGCTGGGCGCCGGTGATGACGTTGAACAACGTCGTCTTGCCCGCCCCGTTGGGCCCGATGACAGCGCTGACCGAGCCCGACGGCACCGAGAGGTCGATGCCGTCGTTGGCCACCAGGCCGCCGAAGCGGACCGTGACCTCCTTGACCTCCAGGAGGTTCTCGCCGGTCACGGGGGCGCCGTCACTGTGCCCGCAGGGGGCGGTCGGTGGCGGGTTCGTCGGTCATGGTGGCCCCGTTGTTCACCGGCCCGCTCTGGCCGCCGCTGGCCAGCCAGTCGATGATGCCGTCGAGGCGAGCAGCCAGCGCGGCGGCCTGCTCGCGTGTCTTGACGACCTCGTGCCTGTGCACGAGGACGGCGCCACCCAGGACCAGGGCCAGGCCGGGGACCGTGCTCGAAGCGATGTACGGCAACTGCTCGCCGACGTTGAGGGTGTCGGAGATACCGAAGTAACCGGCTACGAGCAGCACCACCCCGACGAGTATGCAGATCCCGGCCGCGGCCAGGTCGAGGCTGACGGCACGTTGGGGGGGCTGCGCGCTGCGCAACGGGTGGGAGCCGAGGTCGTCGGCCATGGTCACCTCCGTGAAGTGGTCGGGACGTTGAGCGGCGCCCGACGGCGGGACAGGGCGGCAAGTCTGCCCACGGTGGGCGGGCGGCGTCGGGCGAGGCGAGCCCGTGTTCGCGAGTAGACCTCGGCGGGGTCCTCCGAGGCCCCCGCCTCGCTCGAAGCGGCGCGCTTGATCCGATCGAGGGGGAACGCCGACGCCAGCCCCTGGGGCCGGGTGGCTAGCAGGACGACCACGATCACACCCGCGATGATGTCGGGCACCGCGTTGGCCGAGGTACCGGCGTCGGACTGGAGCACCTGGGGCAGCACGCCGAACGCGACGCCTGCGAGCACGGGTCCGAGCAGGGACTGGGTGCCGCCCACCACCGTGTAGACCAGCAGCGACAGCGACAGCAGCGACGTGAAGTCGCCTGCGGAGACGCCGGTGGTGAGCACGACGTACAGCCCTCCGCCGAGAGCCGAGATGAAGGAGGCGACCAGGAACGCGCCCATGCGCACGCGCGATGAGTTCACCCCGAAGTGCGCGGCGGTGCTCGAGGCGTCCCTGGCCGCTATGAGCAGGCTGCCCTGCGCCGAGCGGCGGATGTTCCATGCGACCAGGAACAGCACGGCTGTGATCGCCAGCATGACGAAGTAGACCGCGATGTCGCTCTGCAAGTCGATCCCGAGCAGGTCACCGCGCGACATCGAGGTGGGGAACTCGGGCCGCTCGAACAGCCATCCGGCTGCCGCAGCGGAGAACGCTAGCGACGCCACAGCGAACTGCAGGCCCGACAGGCGTAGGGCCGGCAATCCGGCGAGCGCGCCCAGCGCAGCCCCGGCCAGCGCACTGAGCAGCAATGCCGGCAGCAGCGACATGTCGTGCTCGCCGACGAGGTACGCGGTCCCGAAGGCGCCGATGCCCACGTACGCGCCCTGCATGAGGCTGACCTGGCCGCCCCAACCCACAAGGATCACGAGGCTGAGCGCCTCGATCACGAAGAACAACGAGCGCCCGCCCACGAAGGCCCAGTAGGTGGAGCGGGCGGGAACCGTCACCGCCATCACTGCGCCGACCGCCATCAGTGGCAGCAGGAGCCGCTGGATCCCCTCACCGGCGGTGCGCACCAGCGGTGGGATGCGCCGCGCCGGCCGGGCGTCGGTCGGTGCTTCCGGCACCGCTGGCCACTTGCGGCGCAACACCAAGACGGCCACGACGAGCAGCAGCACGCCGACCTCCGGGGCGCCGGGCTGCTCGAAGCGGATCACCGCGAAGGACTCGACCACGCCGACCAGCAAGCCCCCGGCGAAGCTCAGCGGCAGCGAGGCCATGCCGCCGACGAGGGTGCCGGTGAGGGCCTTGGCCAGCAGGAGGGTGAAGGTTCCCACGTTGACCGACGCGAGCGGCGCTATCAGGACGCCCACGACGGCCGAGAGTGCAGCGCCCAGGGCCCAGTTGAAGCGCGCGACGTTGGCCAGGGACACACCGTGGAGCCGAGCGGCCTCGGCGTCTTGGGCCACGGCACGGACCGCGGTCCCGAAGCGGGTGCGCTCGAGGAACCACCCGAGCAGCACCGCGGCCACCGCCGCCACGACCAGCACCGCCATCTTCTGGTAGGAGACGGCGACGTCGAGGATGGTCACCGAGCCGTCGGGTAGCAGCAGTTCGGCCGACACCGGCGAGAAGCCGTAGTGCCACAGCAGCAGTCCGGTCGTGAGTGTGAGCACGCCCAGCGTGGCGATCAGGCGGGTGGCGGCGTCGGCGTAGCGCACGGGGCGGATGGCGACCCGCTCGACCACCAGGCCGTAGGCGGTCGCGCCCAGCACGGCCACCGCTGCGGCCAGAGGGTGGGCCCAGCCCCGGTCGACGAAGTCCACGTACAGGTAGGCACTGACCGCGGCGAAAGCGGCGTGGGCGAACGAGAGGACCCCGGTCGAGCGGAACATCAAGGTGATGGCAACCGCGACGAGGGCGTACCCGCCGCCGGTGAAGATGCCGCTGACGACGGCCTGGGTCTCGATCAAAGCATGGCCCCCCCGGGCTTCCCGCCGATCGCATCGGGAACGAGCGCACCCTATGGGGCTGAGACGGAGGTCACAAGGCTCGACGGGTGCCCGAACCGGACGAAGTATACGAACCCGCACAAGGTTTCTCCCCGGATACCACCGATGGTCGGCCGCGAGATGGGCTCGGCCGACCCGGACGCAGGGCTGGGTCTCGGTGGTTCGCGGGCCGGGTCTGGCTGTGGACCGACCACCCCTGGCGCGATCACGCCCGCCTCGGCAACCTGGCCTGGGCGGGCCGGGTCGGGCAGCATGCGGTCCTGGATCGGAGGGGAACCGTGGGCTCGGCCACCATCGAGATCGACTCGGTCGCGAAGCGATTCGGGGGCAGGCAGGCGTTGCAGTCGGTGTCGCTGCGCGTAGAGCCCGGCTCGGTGCTCGGGTACCTGGGTTCCAACGGGGCCGGCAAGACCACCACCATCCGCATCCTGCTCGGGCAGCTTCGACCGGACTCCGGCTCGGCCAGGATCTGCGGCTTGGACTGCTGGTCCCGGCGGGTCGAGGTGCACCGGCACGTGGGCTACCTCCCCGGCGAGTTCGTCGCCGACGAGACCATGACCGCTGGCGCCTACCTGGGCTTTCTCGCCGCTCTGCGCGGCCTGGCGCCGGGGTCGGGCCAAGACCTGGCCGAACGCCTCGGGCTCGACCTGGCCAGGCAGATCGGCACCCTGTCGCACGGGAATCGCCAGAAGGTCGCTCTGGCGCAGGCGTTCATGGGCGATCCCGCCGTGATCGTGGCCGACGAGCCGACCAGCGGCCTGGACCCGCCGATGCAGCGAGAGTTCGTCGATGTCGTCCGCGAGGCCAGACAGGCTGGGCGTACCGTGCTGCTGTCATCGCACATCCTCGACGAGGTGGCCGCGTCAGCCGACCGGGGGGTGGCGGTGCTGAGCCGGGGGCGCATCGTGCGCACCGACAAGGTGGAGGCGCTGCGAGCCGAGGCACGCCGTCACGTTCGAATGACCCTGGTGCGCGAGCCACCGCCCGGAGTGCTCGAGGGCCTACGGGGCGTGTCCTGCACGTCCGGCGGTGGCCGGGAGCTGTCGCTGGTCGTGGACGGCTCGATGGCGGCACTGTTCGAACACTGGCCCCCTTCGGGATCGACAAGGTCTCCACTGACCGGGAGGACCTCGAGGACCTCTTCGCCGAGTACGGGACCTCGACGGGGTGAGCTGGCCCCTCCTGAGACAGGTGGTGTGGTCCCAGCGGCGCGCTCTGGTGGGATGGTCCGTCGGAGTCTTCGCCACAGTGGCTTCGATGGGCGCGCTATGGCCGAGCGTGCGGGACATGCCCGAGCTGGACCGGTTCCTGGCCGACTCCCCGGACGCTGTGCGAGAGCTGTTCCGCATCGACCGCATCGGCACCGGTGCCGGCTACCTAGACGCCGAGCTGTTCAGCATCGTTCTGCCAGCGATGTTCATCGTCTACGGCGTTGGCTGGGGCGCCCGGCTACTGGCCGGCACCGAGCAGACCCGGACCCTCGACGTGGTGCTGTCGGCACCACTCACCCGTGCCCGGGTACTGCTGACCGAGGCGGTCGGGCTCGTGGTCGGCATCGCTGCGCTCGGCGTCGCGCTGCTGGCCGCTACCGCAGCCACGTCCGCAGTGGCGTCGATGGGCGTCGGCGCATCGGGCTTGGTCACGGGCTCGCTGGCCATGGTGGCCACCGGGCTGGAGCACGGCCTGGGGGCCCTGGCAGTGGGGGCTGCCACAGGCCGGCGCAGCCTGGCGTGGGGCGTCGCGGGGACCGTCGGCGTCGCCGGCTACGTGCTCTACGTGCTCGGGGAGATCGTCACCGACTTGCGCACCTGGCAGGACCTCTCACCCTTCGAACAGACCCTGGCCAACGGTCCCTCCGACGGGCCCCTGCCGTGGTCGGTGCTGGTGACGCTGGTCACCGGCATGGCGGCGGTGGCGCTGGCGGTCCCGCTGTTCGAACGTCGTGACGTCGGTTCGTGAAGCGACGTCGCGACGTTCGCGAACCAGCTGCGTCCCGGCTAGGTCACGACCACTGCGGTGACCATGCCGAACATGCCCTGGTCGTCCTCGACGTGGGGAAGGATGTGGCAGTGCCAGACCCAGGTGCCTGGCTTGTCCATCTTGACCAGTACCGAGAAGCGCTCCCCGGGAGCGACGTTGACCACGTCGGAGACATAGGGGGCGTCCAGGGGATAGCCGTCCTTGGCCAGCACGATCTGGTCGAACTGGTGAAGGTGCATCGGGTGGATCTGGGTTCCTTCGTTGAAGTAGTGGAACAGCACCCAGTCGCCCGCCTTGGCGGTGATCGGCGCCGTCGCCGGGAAGCTCTTACCGTTCAGCGAGTATCCGATCACCCCCGAGTCGTTCAGCACCATGGGGAACTCCTGGGCGACGCTGAGATCCGCGGGGATGACCTCTCCGCCCACGGTGCGACCCCGGGGGATCGGCACCTGCCCGACGAAGATCGTGCCGAACATCCCGTTGGGAAGCCCGATCTGGGAGTGGAAGTGGGGGTGGTACATCGCCACTGCGACCTCGTCGGCGGTGTACTCGTAGGTGAAGCTCCCCCCGGTGGGGATCACGTCCTGGGTGATCGGGGCGACGCCGTCGAAGCGGTTGTCGACGTTGAGGCCGTGCAGGTGCAGGTCGGTGCCGATGGGGAGCTCGTTGCGGAGCCGGAACTTGACCCGATCCCCCACCGAGAGACGGATCGAAGGTGCGGGCACCACCCCGTTGTAGGTCCAGGCCTGCACGACGTCGCCGGGGGATCGCTCCCAGTCGGCGATCTTGGCCACCAGGTCGAACACCTTGGTGCCGTCGGGCTCGACCTCGCTCGGCTCGAGCAAGGGGTTGCCCATGCCAGCGGTCTCGGCCGGGAAGCGGCTCATGCTGTCGACCATGGCTGCTTCCATGGCCGCATAGTCCATGGCGCCATCGCCGTGGCCGGCCCCGGATCCCTCGCTCCCGCCCGCTGCGCCGGCGCTGCCCGATGCGGCGCCCTCGGTCACCGTGAGGGTGGCCTCCATGCCCGCATCGCGGTGACCGGGGATCGTGCAGTACATCGTGTACTCGCCCGGGTCGACGCCGTCGAGGGTGAGGTGCTCGGAGGCGCCCGCGGCCAGGTCCTCGCTGGCCACGTCGGTGCCCTCGACGGCCAGGTTGTGCACGACGTTGCCGTCGTTGGTGACGTCCAGCGCGCCTCCCCGGCCCACCGAGGCCGCGGTGATGGAGAACTCCTTCTCGCTCACGGCGACGGTCTCGCCCGCCGCCTCGGCGGCCGCACCGTCCTCGTCGGTGTCGTCGATGGCTCGGCCGGCCAAGCCGAAGGCGAACACGGCCAACAGCAACGCCATCGCCGCGAGCACGATGGAGATCGTGAACAGGCTGTCGCGGGAGGTGCCCGGCTCGGCCGGGTGGGGGGTGAGCGCCATGGCGCATCCTTCCTGCGTCGGGGATGACGTGAGGGTCGCGACCCGTCACCGCCAGCATCGACGAACGGACCAGGCGACCGACAGGGACCAAGGTCCTGGCGGGCCCGTCGAGGGTCCCGACCTGGGTGGGCGATCCCGGGCGGCGTTCACCGGCCGCTCCCCACGTCTCAGTGCTGCGGGCGCTCCCGAGCACGTCGCTCGGCGAGGCGGGCCGCGTAGGCCGCGGCCTCGGTGCGGCGACGCAGGCCCAGCTTGTCGAAGAGCCTCGACACGTAGTTCTTGACGGTCTTCTCCGCCAGGTACATGCGCTCGCCGATCTGACGGTTGGTGAGGCCCTCGCCGATCAGCTCGAGGATCTGGCGCTCGGAGTCGGTCAGGCGGCCGAGCTCGTCGGGCGGCTCCGCGCTGCGGATGCGCTCGAGGACGCGGGCGGTCACGTTCGGGTCGAGGAGGGATTGGCCGGTGGCCACCCTGCGAATCCCGTCGACGAGCTCGGTCCCGCGGACCTGCTTGAGCAGGTAGCCCGACGCGCCCGCCATGATCGACGCGTAGACGGCTTCGTCGTCGCCGAAGCTGGTCAGCATCACGCAGGCGATCTCGGGATGGCGCGACCGGATCTCCCTGCACACCTCGATCCCGTCACCGTCTGGCAGGCGCACGTCGAGAACGGCGACGTGTGGCGTGGTGGCAGGGATCCGCCCGAAGGCCTCGGTGGCGGTTCCCGCCTCCCCCACCACGACGAGATCCCCTGTGGACTCGAGCAGCTCACGCAGGCCGCGCCGCACGATCTCGTGGTCATCCAGGAGGAACACGCGCGTAGCCACCTGCCCATCTTGGTGCCCGCCGGGACCTCCGGCGCGCGTTCGCCTCGTGCGGCCGCACCGGAATGGCGCGGCTCACGGGCACTGCGCGACGAGCTGAGGGCGCTACCCGTGCCCGAGTGTGTCGCTGGGGACCTTGTCGGCTCCGACCACGAGTGCACGGGACACGCCCACCTGGATCACCTTGTCACGACCGTGGTGCCCGGCGACGACGGTGAGGGCCCGCGCTGGCAGCGCCAGATGCGCCGCCAACACACGGCACACCGCCTCGTTGGCGCGACCGTCCACCGGGGCGGCCGTGACCCGTACGAGGACACGTCCCGCCCGCTCCCCATCGACCATGTCGCGCCGCGAGCGGGGGATGACGCGCACCCGCATCTCGTAGCTCGATGTTCCGGTCACCAGGGACGACTGTAAGCGCCAGACGGGGGCGGACGATGTCGGCGCCCGACGCACGAACCGAGTGGATCCCTGGTCCGACATTCTTGCGTATCTTGTCAATTGCTAATGTTCACGGATGACCAACTCGTCCTCTCCCGACTCGGGAGGGGCACGCTGGGTTCGGCCGGCCTGGTCCGCGGCGAGGGGCGCCGTTCGGCGGTTGCTCCCGGGCCGGGGTGACTACACGGGCATCGGTAGGAGCTGGCGGGGCGACGTCGTCGCTGGCGTGACGGTGGCAGTGGTGGCGCTGCCCCTGGCGCTGGCCTTCGGCATCACCACGGGGCTCGGTGCCGACGTTTTCATTATGGCTGGCTGTGACCATGGCGACCGCCGGGCAATCAAGCTCAAACTGGGCGAAATAAGCGACCGGGGATAAGGCGAGTCCGATATCATGAACCCGGCACCCCCCCGCCATGAGACCGATGATCAAAGCCTGTTTGATTGTGGCGCTGTAAGAGCGGTAATCATGACCGACGACGATATCCGGACGAACGCCCATTTTATGAATGATCGTGGCTATTCCCATACCCAAGGCCTGAGCCCCCAGAAGGTTTATTTGTTCAGGGTAAAGCCAGCGTGCGTCATATTCGCGGAAGCCGCTCTCTGCGACGAGGATTTCGCGCTCAAAAGCCTCTGTATTGGGGCTTGGAAACATTCAGGTTTTCCTTTCCGGGAGATGATTTCATTCGTCGAGACAATTCAACGCCCGAAATGGAAAAAAATTCCATGCCAATTGAAATTTATCAGCAAATGGGTGATTTTTGAGGAATAAATACTTAGTCAGTGGCCCGGTCGCAGCACCATTCTTCTTTTGCCAGAAGCCTATAGGGCCTCACCCTCAACGGATGGTTTGACCCGTTAAGGGGAGGGGAATAGCCCGGAGTAACCACAGCTTCATGATCTGTATAAAAATGTGTGTACATTTCAGTCCTTACTTTCTGCGTAGGCCGATCAGCCAGCTGAGCACGACACCCGCGACAACGCCGAAGGCAACGCCTTGCATTGGTTTTTCTTTCACAAAATCTTCGATTTTATGAATTTCTGCACGGCTTGATGCCTTGATATTTTCAACACTTTCGCGAAGGATTTCTCCGCCTTCGCTTTTAAGGAAATGTGAAAAGCGAAGGCGGAGAAATCCTTCCGCGAAAGTGTTGAAAGTGTCGAGCATCAAGCCGTGCAGAAATTCATAAAATCGAAGATTTTGTGAAAGAAAAACCAATCCGAGCATTGCCTTTGGCGTTGTCGCGGGTGTCGTGCTCAGCTCACTAGCTACGCAGAAAGTAAGGACTGAAATGTACACACATTTTTATACAGATCATGAAGCTGTGGTTACTCCCGGGCTCTCCCCTCCCCTTAACGGGTCAAACCATCCGTTGAGGGTGAGGCCCTATAGGCTTCTGGCAAAGAAAATAGGTGCTGCGACCGGGCCACTGACTAAGTATTTATTCCTCAAAAATCACCCATTTGCTGATAACCCAATTGGCATGGAAATTTTTTTCCATTTCGGGCGTTGAATTGTCTCGACGAATGAAATCATCTCCCGGAAAGGAAAACCTGAATGTTTCCAAGCCCCAATACAGAGGCTTTTAACGCGAATCCTCGTCCGCAGACAGCTTGCCGCCGAATATAACACACGCTGGCTTTACCCTGAACAAATAAACCTTCTGGGGGCTCAGGCCTTGGGTATGGGAATAGCCACGATCATTCATAAAATGGGCGTTCGTCCGGATATCGGTGTCATGATTACCGCTCTTTACAGCGCCACAATCAAACAGGCTTTGATCATGAGTCTCGTGGCGGGGGGGTGCCGGGTTCATGATATCGGACACTCACCTATCCAGTCCGCTTATTTCACCCAGTTTGAGCTTGATTGCCCGGCGGTCGCCATGGCCGCACCGGCCGTAAACGGCTGCACCGAGCCCCGTGGTGATGCCGAAGGCCAGCACAGGGGCAGCGCCGCCACTGCCACCGTCACGCCAGCGACGACGTCGCCCCGCCACTCGTCGTCGTGTAGTCACCGGAACCGCACCGAACAGCACCCTCCGCACGGACCAGGCCGGCCGAATACCGTCCGAGTCGGGAGAGGACGAGTTGGTCATCCGTGAACATTAGCAAGATACGCAATTCGGACCGGGATCCGCTCAGTTTCGTGCGTCGGGCGCCGACATCGTCCGCCCCGTATCAGCGTACAGTCGTCCCTGGTGACCGGAACATCGAGCTACGAGGAATGCAGGTGCACGTCATCCCCCGCACCGCCGCGACATGGTCAATGGGTGGGCGGGACGTGTCCTCGTACGGGTCAGCGCCACCCCGGTGGACGGTCGCGCCAACGAGGCGGTGTGCCTGTGGGCAGGACGCGGGTATCCGGCGCTGCCAGACCAGGGCCCTCACCGTCGTCGCCGGGCACCACGGTCGTGACAAGGTGGATGGGTGAGAGTCCCGTGCACTCGTGGTGCGGGACCGACGAGGTCCCCAGCGACACACTCGGGCACGGGTAGCGCCCTCGGCTCGTTCGCGCAGTGCCCGTGAGCAGCCGCGCCATTCCGGTGCGGCCGCACGAGGCGAACCGCTGGAGGTCCCGGCCAGCACGAGCATGGGCGGGTGGCTACACGGTGGCCAGCGAGATCATGCGGCGCGGCCTGCATGAGCTGCTCGAAGTCCACAGGGGATCTCGTCGTGGTGGGGGAGGCGGGAACCGCCGCCGAGGGCCCTCGGGCGGATCCCTGCCACCACGCCACACGTCGCCGTTCTGGATGGCCCCCAACGGTGACGGGATCGAGGTGCAGGGAGATCCGGTCGCGCCATCCCGAGATCGCCTGCGTGATGCTGACCAGCTTCGGCGACGACGAAGCCGTCTACACGTGCGAGTCGTCGGCGGGCGCGTCGGGCTACCTGCTCAAGCAGGTCCGCGGACAAGCTGGTCGACCGCAGGGTGGCCACCGGCCAATGCCTCCTCCGACCCGAACGTGACCGCCCACGTGCTCGACATCCG
>CAVPEW010000084.1:0-4967 GCA_963703565.1 uncultured Microthrixaceae bacterium
GCGACGTATTGCTATGACGTAGCTCCCGTAGCAGTTCACGGCCACCGGCAGGATGGGGTAGTCGAAGCCCTCACGGTCGTAGTCGAGGAACAGGAGCGTGTTGACGAAGGCGTGGGGGAACACCTCGGGACGAGCCGGCTTGTACGAGTACGCCATGTCGAAGCCGGCCTCGATGAGCCCGCCGGTGAGGTCACGGCCGATCTGGCGGGCTCCCCTGAGGGTGAAGGCGGTATCGGGCCCCTCGCCCCACGCGTTGCCCATCCCGAGAAGCGGGCTGGCCCACGGGGTGAGCTCGACGTCGTCGTAGGCGAGCACGCAGAACGCGGGGACGAGCTCCTCGCGGAAGTTCTCGTACTGATCGTCGCCCCACACGATCAACACGTCGGGGCGGAACTCGTCGATGGCATGTCGGGCGGCTCGAAAGCCTTCGACGAGCGCGGCACGGTGGCGACCGGCCGCGGCGGTCCCGTTGTCGTCGGAGTACTCGGCGCGCATCTCCTCGGGCCACGCCGAGCCGTCGCGCCAGCGCTCGGGAAGGTCGGGATCGGCCAGGGTGATCTGCAGGATGCCGGCCATGTGCTCGTCGGGCCATGTCAGCGGCGGGTAGTGGGTCACGCCCACTCCGAGGATCTCACCCATCTCGTTCGCTCCTGTTGTCTCGTGTGGTGCCGTCTCCGCCGATGGGGACCACCGGGTCGTTCCCACGATCGCCCGTAACGGCGGCGCTCGCCACCGCCGTGCCGAGCAACGGAACTCCTCCGGGCTCGCCCGTCTCCGCCGCCGCCCCGCCCTCGGCGGCCCGATCGGCGCCGCCGCCCAGATAGGCATAGGCCACCCGCGGGTCTTCGGCCAGCTCGGAGGCCAGGCCCTGGAGGGCAACCGTTCCCCGCTCCAGGACGTATCCGCGGTCGGCGGCGCGCAGGCTGACCCGGGTGTTCTGCTCGACGACCAGCACAGCGGTGCCCGCGTCGCGGATCGATGCGAGTGCCTCGAAGACCGACACCACCATCACCGGCGACAGGCCCAGAGAGGCCTCGTCGACGAGCAGCACCGCCGGCTGGGACATCAGGGCCCGACCGATCGCGAGCATCTGCTGCTCACCCCCCGACAGCGAGGCGGCCCGCGCCGACGAACGGTCGGAGAGCACCGGGAACCGCTCCTCGATGCCCGGCAACCTCCGGCGAGCCTCACGCTCGGGTACGCCCACCCCGACAGCCCCCATGAGCAGGTTCTCGTGCACCGTCAGACCGCCGAAGACATGGCGACCTTCCGGGACGTGGGCTATGCCGCGCCGGGCTCGGGCGCTGCCGCGGAGGCGGTGGAGGCGCTCCCCGTCGAGGCGGACCTCTGCGCGCGCTTCGACCGAGACGCCGCTGATGGTGCGCAGCAGCGTGGTCTTGCCCACTCCGTTGTGGCCCAGCACGACCACCATCTCACCGGCGTCGACGCTCACCTCCACGTCGTGCAGCACGGCGACCCGCCCGTAGCCGGAGCGCCGGACCGACACCTCGAGCAGGCTCACGGAGCAGCCTCCAGGTGGGCGCCGTCGTGACCCAGGTAGGCGTCGACGACCGCTGGGTCGCGGGCGACGGCGGCAGGCGTGCCTTGCGCCATGAGCGAGCCGAAGTTCAGCACGTAGACGTGGGACACGGCCCGCGCGACGAGGGTCATGTCGTGCTCGATCATGAGAACGGCGAGGCCGTCGCTGGCGTGCACCTCGACGAGCAGGTCACCGAGGCGGTCGGTCTCCTCGGGACTCAGGCCCGACGACGGCTCGTCGAGCAGGAGCAGACGGGGCCTCCGGACGAGGGCACAGGCCAGCTCGACGTTCTTGGCGATCCCGACGGGCAGGTCGGCGACCCGCTCGTCTCGGTGCCCCCACACTCCGACGCGCTCGGCCGTCTCGGCGGCATCGTGGATGCCACGGTCCCGCTTGGGGGCCAGCTCGTGGTGCAGCGGGCCGGCACGGCCCGCCGTGCGGAGGTTCTCTCGCACCGTGGCCCACTTGTTCAGCCCCACGTTCTGGAAGGTGCGCACCAGCCCACGACGGGCGCGCCGCGTGGGCGTGAGCCGCTCGATCCGCTCGCCGTCGAGGTGGATCGACCCCGCCGCGCAGCGGGCGAACCCGGTCACCGCGTTGAACAGGCTCGTCTTGCCGGCGCCGTTGGGCCCGATCAGGCCCACGAAGGCTCCCTCGTCGACGGCGAGGTCCACCGAGTCGACTGCCTGGACGGCACCGAAGCGCACCGAGACGCCCGTGAGCTCAAGCAGCGGCATCGGCGCTCCCGGCGCGACGGGCCGCCCACCCACGCCTCGGGCCCCGGCGGTGGGCGGCGAGGCTGTTGATCCCCCCCGGCAGGAAGCGCACCGCCAACACCAGCCCGACCGAGCCGACCAGGGTCGAGTAACGACCGGCATCGAACAGCTCGGGAAGAACGATCAGAGACGCGGCGGCTACCACGCTCCCGCGCACCGACCCTCTCCCGCCCAGGAGCACCGCCGAGACGTACACGATGGACTGCTGCACCGGGAACATCTCCACGCTGGCTCGGCCGAGGCCCATCGTGGAGACCGCCCCGGCGAGCGCGGCCGTTGAGCCGGCGACGACGAAGGCCAGCAGCTTGTGCACGCCGACGTGGATCCCGTAGGAGGCCGCCACCTCCTCGTCGGCGGCGACCATGCGCATCGAGTGGCCCAGCGCCGAGCGCCCCAGCCAGGACACAGCGACCACGACCAGACCCGTCAGCACCGCGATGGGCACCAGGAACGCACCGGGATCGGTGGTGTCGAACCCGACCAGGTCGAGGTCCGTGTAGGCGATGCCGATACCCGACCCGGCCAGCCACTCCTGGTGGAACAGCCAGCGGTCGGCGGCATAGGCGGCGGCCAGGGTCGTGATGGCGAGAGGGAACCCGCGGATGCGCAAGGCCGGGAGGCCGAGCACGAGGCTGGCGGCGCACCCCGCCAGCGCGGCCACCAGCAACGTCGACCACGTCGGCATGCCCCAGTCAGCGTTGGCCTTGGCGGCGACGAAGCCTCCGACGCCGATGAAGGCCACCTGACCCAGCGAGACCTGACCGGACCAGTGGATCAGCACGTGCAGGCCGGCGGCCACCAGGACCGTGGTGCACGCCGTCACCAGGTAGGTGTTCGTCTCGTCGGACCACCGCGCCGAGGCGAGGGCGACGAAGCCGGCGAAGGCGGCGATGCGCACCAGCGTGGCCGGCTCCACGGGCCAGGCAGCCCAGCGACGGCCTCGGGCCGGTCGGCCGGCGCCTCCCGGTGGGGCGACGTCGGGCACGGGGGGCGCTGCCAGCGAGCTCATGCGGTGCGGCGCCCCATCGACGCGGGCCGCAGGATCAACAACACGACGATGGCCACCACCAGGACGACCTCGGGCAGGCCCGGCTCGCTGGACTGCCGTACCAGCGCCGCCTCACCCACGCCCAGCGCGAGGCCTGCCACGACGCAGCCCCCGAGGTTGTTGAGCCCTGCGAGCAGGGCGGCGGTGACCGCCCGCAGGAACAGGAAGGTCATGAAGAACACCTGGAAGTTCGCCAGGGGGGCGACCAGGATGGCGGCCAGGCCCGACAGCGCCCCGGCCCCGGCCCAAGTGAGCCAGACCAGGTTGCGCACATCGACGCCTCCGAGCCTCGGCGGCGTAGGGGTCGATGGCCATCGCCCGGAACACCAGGCCGAGGCGGGTCCAGCGGTAGAAGGCGAACAGGCCCAGACCGACCGCCGCCGTTACGCCGATGAGCAGGAGCTGCGCTCCGGTGAAGCGCATGCCCGCTGGTTCCACGTCGACCCCTCCGCCGAAGGCGGGGATGAAGAGCGGGCTCGGCCCCCAGGTGTCGAGGGCGATGAAGGTGAGGATGCCCGCCACCCCCAGGGTGCCGAGCAGCATCGTGAGAGCGTCACGCTTGCCGTCGGCGAGCAGCATCCCGGTGACGAGCCCCACGAGCGCGGAGGCGGCGACGCCAAGCACGGCTGCGACGGCGTAGGGCCAGCCCTGCTCCACCCAGGCCACGTAGAACACGAAGGCGCCGATCATGCCCGTCTCGGCATGGCTGAAGTTCATGACGCCCGAGTTCTTGAAGACCAGCACGAAGCCCAGCGCGACGAGGGCGTAGACCGACCCGATGGTGAGCCCGTTGGCCAGGACGTCAGCCACGGGCCGGCCTCGCCGCGTCGCCTAGAACTCGTCGTGCCACTCGGGGTCCTCCATGACCCAGGTCTTGTTCTCGCCCTTCCACAGGTTCACCACGGTCGGACCGGCGTGGTTGCCCTTCTCGTACGTCGGGGGTGCCAGGTAGCCGGTCTCGATGCCCGAGACGTCGGTCTCCATGGCTGACACGAAGCCGTCGCGGGTCAGGTTCTCGCCGGCCGAGTCGAGCCCGGCGAAGAAGAGCTTCCACATCCCGTGCAGCAGTAGCTCGTTGCTGTCCTTGGTCGAGGTGCCCGTCTTGAAGCGCTCGGTGGCGGCGAGGTAGTCGGCCCCTGCCTGCGTGTCGAAGGTCGCCCCGTAGCCGAAGGCGATCACGCCGTCGGTCAACCCGTCGGTGCCCTTGGAGACCAGGTCGAGGTTCCAGCCGTACGCGGGGGTCGTCCAGGTCGTCTCGTAGCCGGCGGAGTCGGCCGCTCGCAGCATGCAGATCGCCGGCAACGAGGCGGTGATCATGAACACGACCTCGGCCCCGGCGTCGTCGAGCTTGGACACCTCGTTGTTGCAGGTGCTGGGGAAGGCCTCGACCGGCTGGGTGACCACCACGTCGAGGCCGACCTTGTCGGCGGCCTCGGCGAAGGCGTCCTTGGCCCCCTCGCCGTTGGGCGTGTTCATGAACACCACACCCACCTTGGCGTCGGCGGCGTCGAGGCGATCGGCGATGAAGCTGGGCATGATGCGCGCCGAGGTGTCCCAGAACGGCAGGGCACCGAACACGTACTTCAGCGGCCGATGATTCTCC
>CAVPEW010000085.1:0-14548 GCA_963703565.1 uncultured Microthrixaceae bacterium
GCCACGTATTGCTAGCAGATCGCGGATCTCGAAGCAGACCGGGAGTGACCATGGGTTGGCCAGCCGACGACGACCGCGAGCTGTTCGATCTCATCGACCGCGAGATCGAGCGCCAGCGCACCACCCTGCAGCTCATCGCCAGCGAGAACTTCACCTCGCCCGCGGTGCTGCGGGCGTCGGGCTCGGTGCTCACCAACAAGTACAGCGAGGGCTACCCCTCCAAGCGGTACTACGGCGGCAACGAGGTGATCGACCAGGTGGAGGATCTGGCCCGCGAGCGGGCCAAGTCGCTCTTCGGCGCCGAGCACGCCAACGTGCAGCCCCACTCCGGGGCCAACGCCAACATGGCGGTGTACCTGGGGCTGCTCGACCCGGGCGACACCGTCCTGGGCCTCAGGCTCGATCAGGGTGGCCACCTCACCCACGGGTCGCCGGTCAACGCCAGCGGCAAGCTCTACCGCTTCGTGTCCTACGGGGTCACCGCGAGCGACGAGCGCATCGACTTGGACCAGGTGCGAGATGCCGCCCGTCGCCACCGGCCGCGCCTGATCGTCGCCGGCGCGACCGCCTACCCCAGGGTCATCGACCCTCGGCCGTTCCGGGACATCGCCGACGAGGTGGGCGCCCTGTTCATGTTCGACGCGGCGCACATCGCCGGTCTCATCGCCGGGGGCGTGCACCCCAACCCCTTGGACCACGGCGCCGACGTGATGACGCTGACCACCCACAAGACGCTGCGCGGGCCACGCTCGGGCACGATCCTGTGCACCGCCGAGCTGGCCGAGCGCATCGACAAGGCCGTCTTCCCGGGCCTGCAGGGCGGTCCGCTCGATCACATCACCGCCGCCAAGGCGGTCGCCTTCCGGGAGGCGTCGACCCCCGACTTCTCCCTCTACGCTCGCCGAGTCGTGGCCAATGCGGCCGCCCTGGGCGCTGCGCTCGCCGGGCACGGGTTGCGGCTGGTCTCGGGCGGCACCGACAACCACCTCATGCTGGTGGACCTGCGTTCGTCGGACCCCGACCTGTCGGGCCGCAAGGCGAGGCTGGCGCTCGACCGAGCCGGGATCAGCCTCAACGAGAACACGGTGCCCGACGACCCGCGCCCTCCCTACATCTCGTCGGGCCTGCGCATCGGCACCCCTGCGGTCACCACCCAGGGAATGGGCGTGGTGGAGATGGAGGTGATCGCCGCGGCGATCGTCACGGTGCTCGAGCGCCGCGAGGACCCCGCAGCGTTGGCCGCTGTGCGCGACGAGATCGCAGCGCTGTGCTCCAAGCACGTCCCCTACCCCGACCTGTAGCTCCCCGGCGTGGACTACGCGATCGTCGTCTGCGTCGCAGCCGCGGTGACGGCGGGCACGACCCCGCTGTTCCGTCGCCTGGCGTTGCGCATCGACGCGGTGGTGCAGCCCGATCCCAGGCGCGTCCACACGGTTCCCACGCCCGTGCTCGGCGGGGCGGCGATCCTGTCCGGATGGCTGGCGGGGATGGCGGCGGCATGGCGAACCGACACCTTCGGCTCGGCGTTCGAGGGTTCCACGGCCCCGATCGGCGTGGTGCTCGGCGCGCTCGTGGTGTTCGGCGTCGGTCAACTCGACGACCTGCGCGAGGTGTCTGCGCCCGCGAAGACCGCCGGGACCGTCCTGGCGGGTTCGGTGCTGTCCCTGGCCGGGGTCAGCATCTTGTTCTTCCGCATCCCCTTCGCGGGCCTGGTCGCGCTGAGCCCCGACCTGTCGGCCCTGCTGACCGTGGTCTGGGTGGTGGGCATGACCCAGGCCGTGAACCTCATCGACGGCCTCGACGGCCTGGCCGCGGGGATCGTGGCGATCGCCTCGGGCGCCCTGGTGCTCTATGCCGACCAGCTCGTGGAAGCCGGGATCATCGGGGTCGACAACCCCGGTCGCATCATCGCTCTGGCCAGCGTCGGGGCCTGCGTGGGGTTCCTGCCCCACAACTTCCACCCGGCCAAGATCTTCATGGGCGACGCGGGCGCGCTCACCCTCGGACTGGTGATGGCTGCGTCGACGATCTCCATCGGTGGGAACACCGACGCGCCGTTCTCGGGTCAGACCTTCTTCTTCTTCGCTCCGATGGCCATCCCGCTGGTGATCCTGGGCGTGCCGATCCTCGACACGGCCTTCGCCATCGCCCGCCGCGCCCGCCGCGGCGGCGGGGTGACCACAGCCGACAAGGACCACCTCCACCACCGCCTGATGCGTCTGGGCCACGGCCAGCGGCGGTCGGTGCTGATCTTGTGGGCATGGACGGCCCTGCTGTCGGCCATCGTGCTGTACCCCACCTACACAGGCGAGGGTGATCTGTACGTGCCGGCCGCCGTCCTGGCCGCGGCCTTGATGCTCTACACCCTGTTCGGTCCCGGTTGGCGGTCACGACGAGAGACCGAACCTGGGGCCTGAGCCGGTTGTCCCCAGGTCGCGACCACGAGAAGTCATGGTCGCGGCGCGGCTAACGTCGATCTCCGGGGCCTCCGCAGCTTGATTTGCCGGGCTGGAGAGGCCGCCGTAGATTGCGCAAGAATTCACAAGCGACCGGACGATCCTTGGGGATGCCGTCGGATGAGCGCCTTCGACCGCCGAGCGAAGCGAGATGTGCATCGAGGCTTCAGCGACAGCCTCGGCCGGGCGTTCGAGCTCACCTGCGCCCTCGCCGTCATGACGCTGTTCGGTTGGCTCGTCGACGGCTGGCTGGGCACCAGCCCCCTGTTCACGCTGGTCGCCGCGGCAATCGGCGCCGGAGGGGTCGGGGTCAAGCTCTGGTTGGTCTACGACCGCGACATGCGCGCCATCGAGTCCGGTGCCCCCTGGGCCCGGCGAGATCCGGCCGGACCGTCGCGGGGCGCGCCAGGGTGAGCGTGCACGAGGTCGATCGAGCGCCGGCGAGTCCGGTGCCCGTGACCGACCGGGACGCTCCCGAGCCCGCGCTGGCTCGCGACATCGCCCGCCGGGCAGTGCCCGCGGCACCCGTTCTGGTCGCGATGGGAGCGGTCGGCTGGGGTTGGGCCGGCGCTGCCTCTGTCCTGTACGCCGTGGTGCTCGTCGTCGCCAACCTGCTCGCCGCTGCGTGGCTGCTCGCCACCGCCGCCCGCCACTCCGAGGCCCTGGTCATGGCCGTGGCGCTGTTCGGCTTCCTGGTCCGACTGGCTCTCGTATCGCTGGCCGTGCTCGCCGTGCGTGACGCCGGCTGGGTCGAGCCCGTGCCCCTCGGTCTGGCTCTGGTCGTGAGCCACCTTGGGCTGCTCGCGTGGGAGCTGCGCTACGTGTCGGCAAGCCTCGCCTTCCCCGCCCTCAAGCCCGCCCCGAAGGAGATGTCGCCGCGGTGACGTTCGCGCTCGAGTTCCCGCCCCTCAGCCACATCGTGAACTGGCCCGAGTTCGTCGGCGACGACACCTGGGGCATCAACAAGGTCGTCCTCGTCTACCTCTTCGCCGCCGCCTTGACCATCCTGGTCTTCAAGCTGGGCGACAAGCGCGAGCTTGTGCCCACCGGCATGCAGAACGTCGCCGAGTCGGCAGTCGAGTTCGTCGAGGACGGCATCGTGCTCGAGACCATCGGCCCCCAGGGGCTCAAGTACACGCCGCTGTTGCTGTCGTTCTTCTTCTTCGTGCTCTTCACGAACCTGTTCGAGATCGTGCCCGTCGTCCAGATGCCCGCCAACGCCCGCATCGCCGGCCCGATGTTCCTGGCCCTGCTGGCCTACGTCATCTACCACGGCGCCGGCCTGCGGGAGCACAAGCTCGGCTACTTCAAGCACGCTCTGGTACCTCCGGGCGTGCCGATCGCCCTGCTGGTGCTGGTCGTGCCCATCGAGTTCATCTCCAAGTTCCTGGTGCAGCCCTTCTCGCACATGGTGCGGCTCTTCGCGAACCTGCTCGCCGGCCACATCCTGCTCGTGACCTTCTCGGTCCTGTCGGCAGAGCTGTTCACGGCCAAGTTCTACGCAGTGTTCCTGCCGCTGCCCGCCGCCGGTGTGGTGATGTTCACCGCGTTCGAGCTGCTCGTCAGCGTCCTGCAGGCATACGTGTTCACCCTGCTCGCCGGCGTCTACATCGGCGCCGCGATCAGCCACGAGCACTGAGCTCGGCAGTCCCGACCCTCTCCCACACGCATCCAGCAACCAGAAAGGCACCGTCCACCATGAGCCTGTTCGTGTTGGCCCAGCAGGCCGCCGCCAGCGGCATCGACAACACCGGCCTGGCCGCGCTGACCTATGGCCTCGGCGCCATCGGCCCCGGCATCGGCATCGGCTACCTCGTGGGCCAGTCGGTCCAGGCGATGGCCCGGCAGCCCGAGGCGGCCGGCATGGTGCGCACCACCATGTTCCTGGGCATCGCCTTCGTCGAGGCACTCGCCCTCATCGGCTTCGTCGTGTTCTTCCTCGGCCAGGGCTGATCGGAGCGACCATGGGACGAACGCGACCCCTGCTGGCCGCGCTGCTCCTCGCGCTGGTCGGGCTGTTGCTGGTGGCGCCGCCAGCCGGCGCGGCCGAGGAGCAGGACGGCGGCGCCGACATCGAGCACGCCGAGGAGGAGTGCATCAAGCTCCTCGAAGATGGCAACAAGATCGACGACTGCCAGGAGGCGCCCAACCCGCTCCTGCCGGAGGTCAACGAGATCATCTGGGGCGCCATCGGCTTCTTCGTCGTGGCGTACTTCGTCGCCAAGATGGGCTACCCGGCGATCAAGAAGTCGATGGACGCCCGCACCGAGCGGATCCGCGACGACCTGACCGCCGCGGAGACCCAGCGCGCCGAGGCCGACACCGTGCTCGCCGAGTACCGCGCCCAGCTCGCCGACGCCAAGGCCGAGTCCGCCCGCATCATCGAGGAGGCCCGCTCGGTCGGAGAGGCGATGAAGCGCGAGCAGGAGGGCCGTCTGCAGGCCGAGCTGGCCGAGCTGCGCAGCCGCGCCGCGGACGACATCGACTCGGCCAAGGCGCAGGCCATCGCTGACCTCCGGGGCGAGGTGGCCCGCCTAGCGGTCGGCGCTGCCGAGGTCGTCGTCGGCCGGAGCCTCGACGAGCCCACCCAGGTGCAGCTCATCGAGGACTACATCAACCAGGTGGCGGGGCAGCGCTCCTGAGCGCCCCGTCCGACGCCAGCGAGACGAATCGAGGCACCTGATGGCCGACGACCGCACGACCGCCTACGCCGACGCCCTGTTCGGGGTGGCGCGCGCCGAAGGCAGCATCGGCACCGTGGAGGACGAGCTGTTCCGCTTCTCGCGGATCCTCGCGGGCAGCGACGAGCTGCGCTCGAGCCTCACCGACCCGGCGCTGCCGGTGTCGCGGCGTCAGCAGATCGTCGAGGACCTGCTCGGCGGGCGGGCCCACTCGATCACGGTCAGCCTCGTGTCGATGGTGGTCGGCGCAGGCCGGGCGGGCGAGCTGACCGCCATCGTGGACGAGTTGGTCGCCCGCAGCGCCGCCGAGGCCGGCCGGCAGGTGGCCGAGGTGCGGACCGCCATCGCCCTCACCGATGACCAGAAGGCACGCCTGGCCTCGGCGCTCGGTCAAGCCACCGGCAAGCAGGTCGAGGTCAAGGTCGTCGTCGACCCCACGGTGCTCGGCGGTGCGGTCGCCCAGATCGGCGACACGGTCATCGACGGGACGGTGCGCACCCGTCTAGATCAGCTCAAGCAGGCGTTCTGAGGCACGGAAGCGTTTTCGAGGCACGGGAGAAGGCACGAACCGACATGGCAGAGCTCACCATCAACACCGACGACATCGCGGCGGCCCTGCGGGCCAACCTCGAGGGCTTCCACCCCGAGATGGAGATGGCCCAGGTCGGGCGGGTCGTCGAGGTCGGAGACGGCATCGCCACCGTGGCCGGGCTGCCGGGTGCGGCCGTGAACGAGCTCCTCGAGTTCGAGGGCGGCACCCTGGGGCTGGCGATGAACCTCGACGAGAGCTCGATCGGCGCGGTCATACTCGGCGACGCCGACGCGGCGCGCGAGGGTGAGACGGTCAAGGCCACCGGCAACATCTTGTCGGTGCCCGTGGGTGACGGCCTGCTCGGGCGGGTGGTGGACACGCTGGGCAACCCGATCGACGGCAAGGGCCCCCTCAGCGGGGTCGAGCCCCGCCGCATGGAGATCCAGGCGCCGGGGATCATCGGTCGCCAGCCGGTGCACGAGCCGCTCCAGACGGGCATCAAGGCCATCGACTCGATGACCCCGATCGGGCGGGGTCAGCGTGAGCTGATCATCGGCGACCGCAAGACCGGCAAGACCACGATCGCCATCGACACCATCCTCAACCAGCGCGGGCTGGGCGTGAAGTGCATCTACGTCGCCATCGGCCAGAAGGAGTCCACGGTGGCCAACACCGTGTCGACCCTCGAGGAGCACGGTGCGATGGACTACACGGTGGTGGTGGTGGCCGGTGGTTCCGACCCCGCGCCGTTCAAGTACCTGGCTCCCTACTCGGGCTGTGCCATGGGCCAGCACTGGATGGAGCACGCCGAGCATGCGCTGGTGGTCTACGACGACCTGTCCAAGCAGGCCGA
This sequence comes from uncultured Microthrixaceae bacterium, assembly GCA_963703565.1. Lineage (GTDB taxonomy): Bacteria > Actinomycetota > Acidimicrobiia > Acidimicrobiales > VFJN01 > CAVPEW01. The sequence goes on from CAVPEW010000085.1 coordinate 6,523, forward strand.
GGCCTACCGGCAGATCTCGCTGCTGCTGCGCCGGCCGCCGGGGCGTGAGGCCTATCCCGGAGACGTCTTCTACCTCCACAGCCGCCTGCTCGAGCGCGCCGCCAAGCTCTCCGACGCCCGGGGCGCTGGGAGCCTCACGGCACTGCCGGTGATCGAGACCAAGGCAGGCGACATCTCCGCGTACATCCCCACCAACGTGATCTCGATCACCGACGGCCAGATCTACCTGCAGGACGACCTGTTCAAGTCGGGCGTGCGTCCCGCCTTCGACACCGGCCTGTCGGTGTCCCGGGTGGGTGGCGCCGCGCAGATCAAGGCGATGAAGAAGGCCGTGGGCACGCTCAAGGGCGACCTCTCGCAGTTCCGCGAGCTCGAGTCCTTCGCCGCCTTCGGCTCCGAGCTGGACAAGGTGTCCCAGGCCTCGCTTGATCGCGGGTACCGGTTGGTCGAGCTGCTCAAGCAGAACCTGAACAGCCCGATGCCCGTAGAGGAGCAGGTGGTCGTGCTCTACGCCGCCACGAAGGGCTACCTCGACACGGTCGCGGTGCCCGACGTGCGACGGTTCGAGGCCGAGCTGGTCGACTGGTTCAGGTCCCGCCACGCTGCGCTGCTCGACGGCATCCGCTCGACGGGCGACATCGCCGACGTCGATGGGTTCGAATCGGCCATCGCCGCCTTCGTGGAGGCGTTCTCGCCGGAGGCGGCCGCCTCGTGACCCAGGCCGTCACGATCGTCTCGCTGGGCCGAGGGCCCCGGCGCGTGACGAGGGTCGGCTGATGGCCGGCGGCCAGGAGCGCGTGCTGCGCCGGCGGATCCGCTCGGTGCAGTCGACCAAGAAGATCACCAAGGCGATGGAGCTCATCGCGGCCAGTCGGATCCTCAAGGCCCAGCACCGGGTCACCGCGGCGCGCCCCTACGCCGAGCAGATCACCGAGGTGATCCGCAACCTGGCTGCGGCCGGCGCCGGCTCGGGATCCCCGTTGCTGGCCCGCCGCGAGCGCGAGGAGACGGTGGCGGTGGTGGCGGTCGCCGGCGACCGAGGTCTGTGCGGCGGCTACAACTCCAACGTCATCCGCGCCGCCGAGCGCGAGGTGCTCCGGGTGCGCGCCGAGGGCCGCGATGCCCGGGTGGTGACGGTGGGGCGCAAGGCGCAGGCCTACTTCCGCTTCCGTGGCTACGACATCGACGAGGCCTTCAGCGGCTTCTCCGACGAGCCCACCTACGAAGACGCCCGCCGCATCGCCTCGGCCGTGGTTCCCGCGTTCGAGGACGGCACCTACGACGCCGTCGAGCTCGTCTACACCCAGTTCCTGTCCGCCGCGTCGCAAAAGGTCGTGCTGGGCCGCTTCGTGCCCCTCGAGGTCGACGCGCTCGCCGATGCCCCGTCCGGCCCCTCGGCCGCTTACGAGTTCGAGCCCAACCCGGGAGACATCCTCTCACGGCTCCTGCCCCGCTACGCCGAGGCCCGGCTGTTCTCGGCGCTGCTCGACGGGTCGGCGTCGTTCTTCGCCGCCCAGCAACGGGCCATGAAGGCGGCCTCGGACAACGCCGACGACCTGATCACCAGGCTCAGCCGTGTCATGAACCGTGCCCGCCAGGACGCCATCACCACCGAGATCATGGAGATCGTCGGTGGCGCCGAGGCGATGCGGGCCGCCCAGGCCGGTGACGGCGACCTGTTGCCCGATGCGGCGCTGAGCCCGCAAGACCTGCTGTCCGACCGCCTCGCCTAGAAGCCGACTGGTAGAGCTGAGGAGCCACCTGCCGTGACCGTGACCGAGAACCCGCCCACCCCCGGTGACCAGCCCACGCTGAAGGACGGCCGCGTCGTAGCCATCGCCGGCCCGGTGATCGACGTCGAGTTCCCCGTCGATGCTGTCCCTGCGATCAACACGGCGCTGTCCTTCGACATCGTCTTCGACGGTGTCCCCGATGAGGTGCGCGCCGAGGTCGCCCAGCAGATCGGCGACAGCCGGGTGCGGGCCATCTGCCTGAAGCCGACCGACGGGCTGGTGCGAGGCGCGCCGGTGCGCAACCTCGGCGTGGGGTTGTCGATGCCGGTGGGCGAGGGAGTGCTCGGCCATGTCCTCAACGTGATCGGCCAGCCACTCGACGTGCCCGAACTGGACGCCTCGAAGATCGACACCACCTGGGAGATCCACCGCCACGCGCCCGACTTCGACACGCTCGAACCGAAGAAGATCGTCTTCGAGACCGGCATCAAGGTCATCGACCTGCTCACGCCGTACCTCCAGGGCGGCAAGATCGGCCTCTTCGGTGGGGCGGGCGTCGGCAAGACCGTCCTCATCCAGGAGATGATCCGCCGGGTCGCCGAGCAGTTCGGCGGGGTGTCGGTGTTCGCCGGCGTGGGCGAGCGCACCCGTGAGGGCACCGACCTGTTCTTGGAGATGGAGGAGTCCGGCGTCCTCGAGAAGGCGGCGCTGGTCTTCGGCCAGATGGACGAGCCCCCCGGCGTGCGCCTGCGGGTGGCGCTGTCGGCGCTGACCATCGCCGAGTACTTCCGCGACGTGAAGAACCAGGACGTGCTGCTCTTCGTGGACAACATCTTCCGCTTCGTCCAGGCCGGATCCGAGGTGTCCACGCTGTTGGGTCGGATGCCCTCGGCGGTGGGCTACCAGCCCACCCTCGCAGACGAGATGGGCGAGCTCCAGGAGCGCATCACCTCGACCCGCGGACGTTCGATCACCTCGCTGCAGGCCGTGTACGTCCCCGCCGACGACTACACCGATCCGGCTCCGTTCACCACGTTCACCCACCTCGATGCCACCACCGAGCTCTCTCGTGACATCGCTGCGCTCGGCATCTACCCCGCCGTCGACCCGCTCTCGTCGACGTCGACCATCCTGCAACCCGACGTGGTGGGCGACCGCCACTACGGCGTGGCCCGACAGGTGCAGGAGATCCTGCAGCGCTACAAGGAGCTGCAGGACATCATCGCCATCCTGGGCCTCGACGAGCTGTCCGAGGAGGACAAGGTCACCGTCGCCCGGGCCCGCAAGATCCAGCGCTTCCTGTCCCAGCCGATGTTCGTGGCCGAGACCTTCACCGGCCTGCCCGGTGTGTTCACCCCTGTGTCCGAGACCGTCGACAGCTTCGAGCAGTTGGTCAACGGAGATCTCGACGACCTCCCGGAGCAGGCGTTCTTGAACGTGGGCGGCGCCGAGTCAGCCCGCGCCAAGGCCGAGCAGCTTCGCAAGTCGGCGGGGGAGTAGCGCTGGTGGCCCTCCACGTCGAGGTCGTGTCACCCGAGCGGATCCTGTGGGCCGGGGAGGCCCGGGCCGTGACGGCCCGCACCGTCGGGGGCGGTGACATCACCTTCCTGACCGGCCACGCCCCCTTCGTCGGAGCACTCGAGATCGGCAGGGTCACCGTGCTCTCCCAGGAGGGTCCCGACGAGGTGATGGCCGTGCACGGCGGCTTCGTCGAGGTCAGCAACGACCGCGTCACCGTGCTCTCCGACGTGGCCGAGCTCGCCTCCGGGATCGACGTGGAGAGGGCCCGGGCGGCCCGCACAGCGGCCCTCGGTGGCTCCGGCGACGCCGCGGCACTCGCTGCGCTGCGACGAGCCGAGCTCCGACTCGACGTGGCGGGCGCCGCCGTCGGCGCCTGAGCGAGCCAGGCAGACCCTTGGGCGGCCTGTGGCGGACCGCCTCCCGGCCCGCTCGGTAGCCTCGCCAGCCGATGCCGCGCGCTCGACTCGGCGTGGTGGCGCTGCTGCCCCAGCCTCTGTCCACCGAGGTCGACGGACTCCGCCGGGCGCTGCGCGACCCGGCCAGATCTCGCATGGGCCCCCACCTCACTCTGGTCTCGCCGGTGAACGTGACCGACCGGGACGTGCCCGCAGCGGTGGAGGTGCTCCGCCGGGCGGCTGCGGCCAGCTCGCCCCAGCGGTTCGAGCTCGGCCCGGCGGCGACCTTCGCCGGCGACGGTGGCGTGGTCTACCTGCGGGTCGGCGGGGACCTCGAGGCGCTCGGCGCGCTGCGGACCGCCCTGCGGCGGGGGCCGCTCGAGCGTGCGCAGCACCACGACCCCTGGGTCCCGCACGTGACGGTGGCCGCGGCGCTGGAGCCACGGCGGGTGCCCGCCGTGCTGGATGCGCTCGAAGGGTTCGCCGCGACCACCGAGGTGAGCAGGGTCCACCTGATGGTCCAGGGTCGCCACCAGACCTGGCAGCCCCTGGCCGACGCGGGCCTGGGCGGGGCCCCCGCCACCAGCGGCCGCGGCGGTGTCGAGCTCACCGTCACCGAATCGGCCCGCCCCGGCCCCGAAGCGGCCGCGGTGGCCGAGCTCGACGGGCCCGGGGGCCGCCCGTTCGCGCTGACGGCGCACTCGGGGTCCGAGGTCGTGGCCATGGCTTGGGGCTGGACCAGCGGTGACGGGCTCGTGCTGGCCGATCTGGTCGTGGCCGGCGCCCACCGTGGCCGGGGGATCGGTCGCCGGCTGCTGGTCGCGGTCGAGGACCTCGGCCGCCGCCGCGGGTGCCTCGCTGGCACGGTCCTCGCTCCCGCCGAGGGGCCGGCCGGCTCGGTGCTGGCCGGAGCCGGCTGGTCGTTGGTGGAGGGGGCGGCGGCGAGCCCCCCGGGCCCGTCGCGCTGGCGCACCTGGTCGCGGGCGTGGTGAGCCAGTCGCCCGCCGCGACCCGAGACGAGGGTGGCGAAGCCGGTCCGGGCCGGCGACCGGGGCGGGCCGGGCGGCTGCTCGAGGTGCTGGACCGCCGCCCGACGATGGTGGCGGCTGCCTTCGGGTGCGCCTACGGGCCCTTCACGCTGCTCGGCTACGGCAACGACATCGACGTGGCGAACGTGTTGCGGGCCGGCAACTCCTGGCTCGACGGGCACTACGAGCTCTCACGCCGGCCCGGTTCGACCCCCACCGAGCTGGTGTCGGCTCTCGCCGACCGCCTCGGCGGGTCGGTGCTGGTCAATGTGTTCTCCCTGGGCTTCGCGGTGCTCGCGCTGGCGTGCCTGGGGCGGATCCTGGCGCGGGACCGCTCGCCTCACCCGGCGCTCGCCACGGCCGTGCTGGGAGCCAACCCGTGGTTCTGGGTCGCCGCCACCTCGCTCGGCGACTTCACCTGGGCGCTGGGCGCCACGCTCGCGGGTGTCGATGCGGCCCAGCGCCGCCGGCGCTGGGTTGCGGGCGCGTGGTTCGGGCTGGCCGTGGGGGCCCGGGCTTCGAGCATCCTGCTCGTCGCCGCCTGGCTGGTCGCCGAGAGGACCGGCTCGCGCTCGGCGCCCTGCCGTCCGAGCTGGGCGGCGTCCGCTCGCACGGCCGGGCTGGCGGGCGCGGTGGCAGCGGTCTGCTTCGTGCCTCCCTGGCTCGACGCCGGCGGGGTGTCGATCTTCGAGTCGGGTCTCGAACCGGTCGGGCCGATCGGCCAGCTGGGCCGCTGGGGTATCAAGAACCTGGCGGTGATCGGCGTGGCGGGGGCTGTCGTGGTCGCTGCCGGGGCGCCGCGCTGGGTCGAGGCGACGGGCCGCTGGCGCGAGTCGGTCGCGGTCCGGTTCGCAGTTCTCGGGCTGCTCGCCAGCGAGGCGCTGTTCGCACGACTGCCGCTAAAGCCGGTTCACCTGTTGCCGGCGCTGGCATGCGGGGCACTGCTGGCGGGTGCGGCGAGGCGACAGTCCCCCCGGTACCTGGCGGTGCTCGTGGCGGCCGTCGCCGTGCAGGCGGGCGTGGCAGTGCGAGTCGCCGAGCCCGACGTCGTCGACGCCGCCGATTCGGGCCGGTTCACTCCGGCGCTCGTGTCGGGCGTGCTCGTCTCCGACGTGCGGTGCCGGCTCGACGACCGAGACCGCGGTCCGTGGCCCGACTTCTCCGACGCCGAGCAGCGGGCGGTCGCGCAGCGGCGGGCCGAGGCGGCGTTCGGCTGCCAGCAGCGGTCCTGGCGGGGCTCGCCCTGACTTCGCAAGGGGCGCTCGGGTAGGACCTGGGGCACCAGCGGGCGAAGCGCGCAACGCGCCCGGCGGTCCGGGTGAGCTGCTATTCGAAGTCGATGACGGAGAAGTCACGCAGCTTCGACAGCCGGTGCCGCGCGTTGACCTGGCGGACCGTGCCCGACTTGGAGCGCATGACCAGAGACTGGGTGGTCGCCCCGCGGGCGTCGTAGTGCACTCCCTTGAGCAGCTCACCGTCGGTGATGCCGGTGGCGGCGAAGAAGCAGTTGTCCCCGGCGACGAGGACGTCGGTGCTCAGCACGCGATCGAGGTCGTACCCGGCGTCGAGAGCGGCTCTGCGCTCGCCCTCGTCGCGGGGCCACAGCCGACCCTGGATCTCGCCCCCCATCGACTTGAGGGCTGCGGCGGCGATGACGCCTTCGGGCGTACCCCCGATGCCGACGAGCAGGTCGGCGCCCGAGTCGGCCCAACCCGTCGAGATCGCCCCGGCCACGTCCCCGTCGGGGATGAGCCTCACCCGGGCGCCGGTTCGGCGGGCTTCGGCAATGATCTGCTCGTGGCGGGGACGGTCCAGGATCACGACGGTCACGTCGCGTACCGACTCGCTCTTGGCTCGGGCGACCGCGGCGATGTTGTCGGCGAGCGGTCGGGCGATGTCGATCACCCCGACGGCCTCGGGGCCCACCGCGAGCTTCTCCATGTACACGCAGGGTCCGGGGTCGAACATCGTGCCCCGCTCGGACACGGCGATGACCGAGATGGCCCCCGAGCGCCCGAGGGCGGTGAGCGTGGTGCCGTCGATCGGGTCCACCGCGATGTCGGTGGGCATGGGCGCTCCGTCGCCGATGCGCTCGCCGTTGAACAGCATGGGAGCTTCGTCCTTCTCGCCCTCACCGATCACGACGATGCCGTCCATGGGCACCGACTCGAGCACGACCCGCATGGCGTCCACAGCGGCACCGTCGGCGCCGATCTTGTCGCCGCGACCCATCCATCGGCCGGCGGCGAGGGCGGCTGCCTCGGTGACGCGGACCAGCTCGAGTGCCAGGTTCCGGTCGGGGCGCTGCTTCTCGATCATGGATGGGGACCCTAGCGGTCCCCTGCTGCGGGCCAGGCGTGCCAGGATGCGCCTCGATGGGAGTGCTCGCCACCCGGGGCGCAGACGACGGGGACGACAGGCTCGACCTGCAACTCAGCGGTGAACCGGTCGAACCCACCTCGGACCCCGGCGACGACGAGGACTCCGAGATCGTCGCGATCGACCTGTCGGATTGGCCGGCACGCCGACGCGCCGTGCTGGTGGAGCGGCTCGAGCTGGTCGAGATGCCGCACCGCTGGGAGGGCGACGAGGTCCTCGTGGCGGCGGCCGACGGAGCCTGGATCGACCGCCTCATGGACCAGGTCGACGACGAGGCCGGGCTCGAGCTCGACGACGGGATGGACCGTCTGGGATACGACCTGTCGGACTGGTCGCCCGCCGATGTCGAACGCCTCGTCGAGGTTCTCGCAGACGAGCTGGTGCCCCACGCCCTCGACGGCGACGAGCTGGTCGTGCACGCCGTCGACGAGCTGCACGTGGACGCCATCGTCGACGCTGTTCTCGACCCGGACCGTCCCGCGGAAGCCACCGATCCCGGCGCGGAGCTGCTCTCCGAGCTGTTCCTGGCGCTGAACCGGCTGGGGCGAGAGCCCGAGGACAACGACGCCAGGGAGCGCCTCGTGCAGACCCACGGTCGCTTGGACCCGCAACGCCCGCCCTACGGAATCGAGCCCGGTACGTGGCGGACCCTGCGTGATGCGGTGGGCGAGCTGGTGGAGATGACCGGTCATGACCCGACCGACTTCGACGCGGTGGCGCAGATGGCGGGGGCGCTGCGAGACCAGCTCCGGCCGCTGGTGTGAGGATCCCGCACCCGGTCTGGGCCCCGGCGGCGTCGGTTGGGGAGCGGGTTAGCGTGAGCGTGTGCTCCTGGCCGAGTTGGAGGTCTACCACTCGCGCCGGATCGCCCCCACCCGGCGGGTCGCGTTGGGGCGCACCGACCTGCAGGTGAGCCCGGCACCCGGTTTCGGCGGGATCCTCCTCGGCGGGATCGTCGCCGCCACGGTGT
>CAVPEW010000086.1:0-4699 GCA_963703565.1 uncultured Microthrixaceae bacterium
AGGAAGGTCGCGATCGCCCCGACACGGAGCAACCTGCGGCTCGCCCGTTCGATCCTCAGCCGCTCCGGCTCGCTGGTCGTGAGGGGTGACCCGTAGCTCCCGAACGGGCTCAGGATCTCGCTGTAGGCGAGCGAAGCGCTGCCAAGGGAGCGTACGTAGGCGAGTGCGTCCCCTAGGAGTACGGAGTGTCGGCCGTCGTACCCGCGCAGACCGAGCAACTTCTTGACAGATGCCGTCCCGTCCCACGACCGCCTATCGGGGTCGTACGCCATCAGCCAGTGGGCCCTAAGCAGCTGGTCCTCGAAGCGCGACTCGGAGAGGCCCGCCGCCATGAGCCGCCCGAAGACCTCCGCCCATGTCGTGTTGACGGTGTCAGCGAGCGAGTGCGGCGGCAAATCCAGCTTCGACGACAGATAGAGCAGGTAGTTCTTCGCCTTCTCCAGCTCGGTGAGCTGCTTGCCGCGGTCGTTCATGACCTCGAACATCACTCCGACCTCGGCGCTCGTCGACACCTCGTACGGAACGAACACGAGATTGCTCGTGATCTTCGTGCGCAGCCCCAGCAGCCACTCGGCGTAGGCCTCACCGCGCGCCTCGCGCTGCTGCCTGAGGTAGGCGGCGAAGTGCGCCTTTGCGGCGGCGAGGCGTTTCTGCGACGCGTTCAAGGCAGGCTCGGGCCCCGGGGTATCGGCCAGCACCGAATTGACCCAGAACTTGTTGGTGTCGGCGTTGAGCTCAAGCTTGTGGAGCCATTCCCCGGCTGCGGACGGGACGCGAACGTAGGCAGCGGTGGTGCCCTGGGCAAGCGCCCGGTGGGCCGGATCGCGAGCGAGTTCTCGGCGGATGGCGTCGAGTAGCAGGACGACCGTGGTCATCCGCTGCTGGCCGTCGACGATATTGAAGACCTCGTAACCGAAGCCCGACTGATCCCACACGCTCGGCTCCGGGGCCTCGCCCTCGGGCGGCTTTGTCACGCGATCAAGGACGACTGTTCCCGTGTAGTGGTGCTTGCCCCGCGGCAGGAGGTCGAGGTCCTCGAGGAAGTCCGTCCAGTTCTTCTTGTCCCACGCGTATCCGCGCTGGTAGTCGGGCACGCGAAGCAGACGACCGCTGAACAGCTTCTCGACGGTGAGGGTGTTGTTCATGAAGAAGCGGCAGGCATGGCTCGAAGAATGGCACCTCGCTCACGACCTCGCAGATCCGTCGCGCCGTCGAACCGCGAAGGCGACTCGCTGGGGCGTACGATCGCGGAGACGTAGAGGGAGACGGAGGCGCCGGTGGAGGCCAGCTTCGACAGTTTCAAGGCCCAGATGGCGCCGCAGAGCCGCGGGTCCTGGAATGTCGTCGAGACACGATGGCTCCGGCGTGGCCGCCCTGACCCCAAACCCCGGCGTCGCTACATCCTCAAGTACGAGTGGCCCGGGTACGGTCCCGCCCGCGCCCACGGCCGATCGAGCTCCGACTCGTTCGGGTCGCCTCACGATCCCCACGATCGCGGCCACGCCGCACGGTGCCAGATCGACAAGGCCGGCTGGATCGCATGGTCGTCGATCGAGCTTCCGTCAAAGGCAATTCTCAACGCGGACTTCTCGTGCGTCGAGCCCGGTGATCCGGATGTCCTCTTCGATTCGCTCAACGCCTGATGGCCGAGCTCGACGAACTCCAGCACGAGTACGCACAGGACGTTATCGGCCCGCTGCTGCTCGCCGAAATCGAGCAAGCAGCTCGAGAGGTCTCCCGGCGGTACGCCCCCGAGACCTACGGGGCAGGAGGCCCGCTATGGTCACCCGAGGCCCTGGAGGATCTCGTACACGACACAGTCGCCGGCCCCCTGCTCGCCGAGGGGCAGCTCGACTATGCCCTCCATGCCGGCGACAGGGAGCACTTCCGGGCGCTGATCCGCCGGCAGGTGCGGAGGGCGCTCATTCGGCGGCGATCGAAGACGGTGATCGACGCGCTTCTCGAGCGCAGCCTGCATGAACTCGAGGGGGCCGAATTCACGACGCTCGGCGGGGCGCCCCACCCTCGGTTCGCACTCGCAGGTCGAGCGTACGACGACCGATCGCCGACGAATCTGGAGCTTCGGCGGGCCGCTCTTGCGGCGACCTCCGTGCCAACTGAACGCCCCGCGTCGGGTCAGCGCGCACCGATGGTCTATCGCACTGAGGCGCTCAGGACCCTTCTCAACCGAGTCGCCACGGAGCTTCCGTGCCCGTTTGACAAGACAGATCTAGATACGATTCTTCGGCTCGTCTTGACAGGGTGGTTCCCAAGCGTCCTTGACGACATTGAGGGGGCGATCGGCCTCTCATCAAGCGAACTGGGACCTGAGGATGCGCTGGAAGTCCGAGAGGCTACAGACCGACTCCTGGGCCGGCTGAGTAGCGAGCAGAAGTTGATCCTGATCCAAAAACTGCAGGGCATTGCCGACCAAGAGATAGCGGCGACCCTGCACGTGAGCCGCCCAACTGTCATCAACCGCAGAGCTGAGATTCTACGAGCTCGTCGGTGCTGAGCTCGAAGGCAGCTCAGATGCAGTGCGAGACGCTGTCATCGGCGAGTTGGCATTGCGACTGGCGAGTACAGAATGACGGACCGAGACGGAACCGAGTTCCGCGGTCCTGCCTGGTTGCAGGATGTCGTCGGAGAATTCAGGGCTCGCGAGGCGATGGCTGCGCCTGCCTCTCCGTCCGCTGGCGAGCTCTGGTACGCAGCCGGAGAGTCAGGGGCACGCAGGATCTTGCTCTTGCTGTCCACCGATGCGGAGCATGGAATCGCGCGGGCGGCGCTGACCTCGACGGAGCCGGAGGTCGCGACCGACGCGAGCCTCGCGTTCGCAGCTGACGAGGTTGGTGCAAGCTTCGCGGTTGTAGTCCAGACCGACCTGGTGATGCCCGTCTGGCTTCGGCAGCTAGGCCCGTACGTCGGCAGACTGCCCGTCCCGGTGGAGCTCATTCAGCAAGCCGCCGATTCGCGGCACTTTGCCTTGGAACTCGAGGCGCGGCGCGGAATGCCCCTGCACGGACCGCACGACTCGCGAGTGGCCGTGCGGGATCAGGAGCTCGACGAGCTATGGGAGATCTCTGGAGACTGCGTCGCCGAGATCGAGGCTTGGGACACCGAGCGGGCGGTCGTCGATCCACGCCTGTTCCGTGAGGCTTGGACGGGAACACGAGGCTACGGGGCCGCAGTCGCGATCCTCGACGCTCGCAGGCGTGGCGCATCACTCGGACCGTGGACCTACCTGCGGCTTCGGCAGGAGCGCCACGAGCGCCAGGGGTCCTGGACGCCGGACCACATTGCGGCGTTCGGGCGGCTGGACAACGACATCCAGCTCGCCCTCGCGGACGCGACACCCCCGTCTCGTTCCCAAGTTGAGTGGACGCCCGCGCCTCTCGCGGACGATCCCTTCGACCGCGACCTCGTCGACTCCGCGTTCGCGGAGGCGCTCGGCGGCGGTGCGATGGTGGTTGACTTCTACACGATGACTTCGCTCGTCCCGAGTCAGCGAAGCGAGTCCCGAGGTTTTGTTGCTGCGCTCGGCCAGCGTCAGTGCACTGTGACCATCTGTGCGTAGGGGAGCAGGATGCCGACAACGCCTGGTGTAGTGTCCGCACCCATCAAGGCTTGGGGACTTCGCCGCTTCAAGTCGATTGAGGCTGCCGACCTTGATCTAGCGCCACTCACGGTCATCGTGGGCGCCAACTCAAGCGGCAAGAGCTCGGTCCTGCAGTCCATCCTCCTGCTGGCCCAGGCTGCCCAAGAAGGCGCGGCGTCGCCGGCGGGACGGTTTCGCCTGAACGGCGAATTGGTTCAACTCGGTACCTACGACCTGATCCGCACGTTCGATGCGTCGGATGACTCCTTCGTGGTCGAAGCCGACCTCGAGCTCGACCTGGACGTCCACGGCCCGCAGTTGCGCACGCAGCTCAATCGCGGCGCAGCGCGCCGAGGCGCCCGACCAGACCGTGTCATCCACTTGCACTGGAGCGGGACATTCAGTGGGCACCCGGAGCGCGAGCCTGGCTCAGTCCTGTGGAGAGAGCTGGACGTTCGACTGGCGCCGAAAGGCGGGGCAGCGCCATCGGCCGCATTGCACCTCACGAGGCGAACCCGATCCTCGGATGACGCCGCTGCGCTCGAACGCGGCATAACGCTGACGTCTCTGGTCATTCGAGGCTGGGAACCTCGCTGGCCGGCAGCCGACGCAGGGATTCCTCTGAGTGCCTTTGTAGCGTGTGACGGGTCGCTTCACGACGGTAGCGTCGATCGGGGTGTCCATGGCGTGTATGCGCCTGGTGGGCTACCAACCTACGTCTTGGTCGAGGAGGACTACTACGCCCTCGTCGCATCGGCGTGGGCGGGCCTTTTCGTCGCCGAGGCGAGCGAGAGTCGGGGTCGACAGCGGGACGACGTCTCGGCCAGGGAGGCAGGGGAAGCGCAGCGACGCATGGACCGAGTTGCGGCCCACGCTGCCGCGGATCTCCTCCGCAACTTGCCGCAAATCGGTGGGCATCTCGAGGAGATGCTGCAGCAGTCGGTGGGTGGCGCCCTTGAGCGGCCCGAATGGAGAAGCCTGGCAGGCTACATCCCGCCCGGCGAGCTCGAACGCCGTGTCGCGAATGAGCTTGGCTCGGGGCCCCCCACCCTGGTCCCGAGGCACCTGGGAGGAATTGCCGTTGCCGCAGCGGCAGCCACG